>DDSP01000009.1 GCA_002343445.1 Chthonomonas sp. UBA2387 | reverse complement strand
GCACATCCTGCTCGCCCGCCAGGTCGGCGTGCCTTACATCGTGGTGTTCATGAACAAGGTCGACCTCGTCGACGACGAAGAACTCATCGAACTCGTTGAGATGGAACTCGTCGAACTGCTGGAGCGCTACGGCTTCAAGGGCTGCCCGATCATCAAGGGCTCGGCCGTTGCGGCTCTGGAAGCTCTGGAAAAGGGCAGCCCGGTCGACGATCCCGCGTTCAAGCCGATCTTCGACTTGATGGACGCCGTCGACTCGTTCATCCCGGAACCCACGCGCGACAAGGACAAGCCGTTCCTGATGGCCGTCGAAGACGTGTTCACCATCACGGGCCGCGGCACCGTTTCCACGGGCCGTGTCGAGCGCGGTCAGCTGAAGCACATGGAAGAGGTCGAGATCGTCGGCATCCGCGAGACGCGGAAGACGGTCTGCACGGCCATCGAAATGTTCCGCAAGACGCTGGACTACTGCGAAGCGGGTGACAACGTCGGACTCTTGCTCCGCGGCATCGACCGCACGGGCATCGAGCGAGGCATGGTCGTCTGCAAGCCGGGCTCCATCAAGCCGCACACGAAGTTCAAGGCCGAGGTCTACGTGCTCTCGAAGGAAGAAGGCGGTCGCCACACCCCGTTCGTCACGGGCTACCGACCCCAGTTCTACTTCCGAACCACGGACGTGACCGGAAACCTTGCGCTTCCCGATGGCGTCGAGATGTGCATGCCTGGCGACAACATCACGATGACGGTCGAACTGATCGCCCCCATCGCGATGGAGCAGGGCTCCAAGTTCGCCATCCGCGAAGGCGGTCGCACCGTCGGCGCGGGCACGATCACCGAGGTGATCGAGTAACGAAGCCAAAGAGGCCCTCGGCAAACCGCCGAGGGCCTTTCTGCTGAGGAAGCCCTATGCAAGCCCCCAAAGTCCGTATCCGACTGCGAGCCTACGACCACCGGATCCTCGACCAGTCGGCCGAGAAGATTTCGGAAACAGCGAAGCGGACAGGTGCCAGCGTCGCCGGTCCAATTCCCCTTCCCACCAACGTGCGCAAGTTCTGTGTCATCCGTGGCGCCCACATCGACAAGGAGTCGATGGAGCACTTCGAGATCCGCACGCACAATCGGCTGATCGACATCATCGAGCCGACGAACAAGACCATCGATGCCCTGATGCGGCTGGATCTCCCCAGCGGCGTGGACATCGAGATCAAGACGGCCTAACCCCGACGCGGGGTCAGGCCGCTTCCCTTCTCACAACACCTTCCGGTCCTTCCATTTGCCCTGCTTGAACAGCAGCATCGTGAGCAAGCCCTGGACCGCTTGCGTCGCGCTCATCGCCAGCCAAGCGCCGTCGGCGCCCATCTTCAACACCAAGGCGCACACAAACGCCATAGGCACGCGCATGCCCCAAAGCGAAATGACGGTCGCCCACATCGGGCGCACGGTGTCGCCCGCCCCCTGCATCGCCCCCATCAAGACCATCGCGTAGCCGAACATCACCTCGGTCACGCAGAGGTACCGAAGGAAGGTCGCGATCATGACGGCGGCCTCGGGCTGGCGAGGCACCAGTTGCGAGGCGATGTCGTGCGCGAACGCGAACACCAGACCCGCCACGGCCAGAATCACGCCGGCCGCGCAGTGCGCGCTCACCCATCCAATCCGCTCGGCGCGTTCCGGCTGCTGCGCACCCAGGCTCTGCCCGACCAATGCCGCCGCAGCGATGGAGAGGCCGAACGCGGGCATGAACATGATGGACTCGATACGGAAACCGGCGCTCATCGCACCGATGGCCGTGGCTCCGCTCGGCACCCCGCTGAGAATCATGGTGAACGCCCAGAGCGACGAGACCCGAACCACCGACATGACGGTCGCGGGGGCGGCGATACCCACGATGCGCCGGGTCCACTTCATCGTGGGGACCACGAACCGCCAGCACGAACCCAGCGGGGTCTGCGACACCCAAGCCATGTAGATGGCCGCCGAGACCCAAGCGCTGATCGTCACGGCCCAGCCCGCGCCCGCCAGTCCCCAACCCGCGCCCGGAATCTGGACTCCGTGGAAGGTCGTGGATGGGAAGATCAACACGTAGTTGAGAGCGATGTGGAGCAGAATCTGGATGCCCGAGATGACCAGCGGGCTCCGCGTGTCGCCTATCCCGCGCAACGACCCCGCCAAAGCCTGCACCAAGAACATGCCGGGCAGGCCGACGGCCATGGCCACCAGATAGTGGACCATCAGGGTCTTGGCCCTCAGGGCGTCGGCCGGAAGCAGCGTATGGGCCGACCAGCCGGCGCCCGCGATGGTCAAGCCGCAACAGACCAAACCGGCGACCAACGCGACGCTCAGGCATTGACGGTTGGCTACGCGGAGCCGCTCCTGCTTGCGCGCGCCGTACGAACGGCTGACCAACGCGGTAGCGCTCGTGCTGAACGCCATCACGATGGAGAACATCAGGAAGACGACGTTGGTCGAGCCACCCACCGCAGTGAGCGCCGCAGGCTCCAAACGCCCGACGAACGCCGTGTCCAGCAGCATGTTGACCACCTGCAACAGGTTCAGAGCGACGGCGGGCCAAGCCAACCGCCAGACCGTTCGCAGGATATTCTCGGACTCGTGGCCGCCCGCAGACTGTGTGGACAAGGCACCAGTTTGGCACCTGACTCCCCCAGCCAGATAGAATCAGTTGGAATGAAGTCCAGCACGGGCCGAAACGCCTACGACCAGATCGTCGGGATTCTGATGCTCACGTTCGCCATGTGCCTGATGAGCACGGCGATCGGGTTCGCCCGGAGCGATCTGAAGGCGCTCACGCAAAGGCCGACGGAGCAGGTGCAGCGGGTCGAAGCGAAGCCCAAGACCCCCGAGGAGGAACGCGCCGAACAATCCGTGCGGTTGCTGGTGTCGGCGTATTTCTATCTCAGCTTCTTCGCCATCTTCGCGGGGATCGCCGTCATGTTCGCGCTCAAGTGGGGGTTCTGGTTCGGCGCGGTCGTAGGCGTGGTGGGGCTTGCCATCGGCATACTCGGCGGCTCGGTGACCGGCGGCGGGGGGCAAATCGGCACGATTGCGTTTGCGCTCTCGGGCGCCTACTGCACGGCTCGTGCCCTGGGCCGCCTTCAGCCCGCACCCTGACGCCCCATCGGGAGGGGTTGGCTCGCCAAGGCTCGCCTAGCAGAACGTGCTGGTGTAAATCGAAGCATCGAACACCAACCGTTGCCTGCTTACGGCGGACCAGAACTCCACTTCGTGCGCGTGGGGAGCTGTTGAGGGATCCTATTACTGGCGGTGGCCGAGGTTGGCGCAGTACCGCTGGTCCGGCTTGCCCATCGAAGCGCCCACGCGCGTCACGCCCCAGGGGTCG
>DDSP01000069.1 GCA_002343445.1 Chthonomonas sp. UBA2387 | reverse complement strand
GCGTTCGGAAGAAGCGGCGACTGACGCGTTGCCAAGAGGTTAGGCGCGCCGGCTGGCCGAGTCCCCGGCGCGCTCGCCGCTCGGATTCGATCCAAGTGCGCCGCTGTCGGCCAAGTGGACGATGGCGGCGTACGAGGTCTGCACCAGGAGCGACAGCAGCACCACGTTGAACACCACGGTCAGCAGGCGCTCGCCCACGCGCAGGGCAGGGCGGTCTTGGCGGACGATGCTCTCGGCGATCGGGCGGGGAGCGTGAACGACCACCCAGCGCCGCGTGCGCTTGATCGGCGGCCGCCGCATCAGCCAGAGCATCCACGCCCAAACGGCGCGTGCGAGTGTTCTTCCAAACCAGCCCATGGTGGGTTCTACGCGGCGTCGGCCACAATGAGCCGTGCGCGAACTCGACGTGAGGCTATTTTACTGGGTCAACCAGTGGCCCGACCGGTTCGAACCCCTGTTCAAATTGCTCAGCGACGGCATCAAGACGCCGCCGATCCGCATCGCGTTCGCCGTCGTGTTCGTGCTGTTGCTGCTCGCTGGGAAGACCACGCGCCGCGCTGCGATCATGGCGATCGTGGCGTTCCCGATCGCGAACGAGTTCTCCGAGTCGTTCAAGCTGGCGTTTCGGATGTTGCGTCCGTGCGTCGAGTTGGAGAGCGTGCTGCTGCGCACCGATGCCCTGACCAGCTTTGGCACGGCCTCCTCGCACGCGGCCAACATGTCGGCGGTTGCGTTCGTGATGTGCGCGACGATGCGTTGGTGGGGGTTGCCGTGGGTGCTTTTGGCCTTGTTGACGGGGCTTTCGCGGATCTACGTGGGTGTGCACTATCCGTCGCAAGTCCTATTGGGGTGGGTTTGCGGGACGTTCTCGGGGTTCCTCGTCGTCCATATGGGCAAAGCGATCGCGCAACGCGTCGAGGCGCGGCGCGTAACACCGAGCGATGGCCCAGAACCGAACCAAGCCTAGGATGCGTCCCGACCAGACGTTGTTGCTGGCGGCTTCGGCCGTCGCGTTGGCGTCGTGGTTCGTCGAGCCACTCCGCTTCGTCCTGATCCCGCTCATCTACCTCAACACCCACCTGCACGAGCTCGGGCACGCGGCGGCGGCTTTCGCTTCGGGTGGACTGGCGCAGGCGATTTACGTGTACGGGGACGGCAGCGGACAGACGCCGGTCATGGGCGGCAATGCGCTTTTGGTGGCGTCCTCGGGCTACGTCGGGACCGCTCTGCTCGGCGGCCTGTTCATCGCGTTGACCGGCAACGAGAAGGGCGCGCGGCATTCGCTGCTTGCGATGGGCGCCTCGCTCGGGCTTTCGATGCTGTTCTTGGTTCGGGGCGACGGTATCGGGCTGGCTTCGGGACTTTTCTGGACGGCGGTTGCATTCGCCTCGGCCAAGTGGATGAAGGGGCAGGCGCTGATGTTTCTCGCCCGGTTCTTGGGGGTGCAACTGTGCCTCACCTCGGCCGAGGCGTTCGCCTCGCTCTATGCGGCTTCGCGGGCGGGTTTGCACAGCGATGCCGCGATTCTGGCGGGACTTTCGGGCATCCCCCCGTTGGTTTGGGCGTCCGGGTGGCTAATCTTGAGTTTGGCCATCGTCGTAGCGAGCCTGCGGCGCGCTTGGCGTTCGGCGGCTTGACGGGTTGCTGTATCACCTTCGTCCGCAGTGGACTCCTCTACGATCGAGGAAACCATGAACGTACGTTGCACGCTTCCGCTCGCCGCCTTGGCGGCACTGACGCTTGCCGGTTGCGGAGGGGGCGGCGGCGCCTCTTCCGGTTCGGGCCCGACCCCCGAAGCCAATCTGCCCCTTTTCCTGACCGCCGGTTCGCCCGGCGCCTACGACCACCTCTGGCTTGGCATCGAGCGCATCGAATTGGTGAGCGCCGACGGCTCGACGACCACGGTGTTTGCCCCTGCGGGCGGCGAACAAGTGGACGCCGCGACTTTGGCCGATGCCTCTGGCGCAAGGTTCCGCTACCTCTCCAACGCCCGAGTTCAGGCTAAGGACTACACGGGCGCGCTCATCCACATGAACGCCGCAGCGACCGTCGTGCCTACCGGCGGCAACGCGTCGCAAGCGAGGACGCTCGCCGAGCCCGCCCTTTCCATCACCTTCGGCTCCGCCGTTCGGCCGGGGCCGCAGGGCATGAGCCTCGACCTTGCCCTGGCGCGTTGGACGGATGACGGTGCGAGGCTTCACCCGAGCGGCCAGTTGGGTCCAAGGCCTTCCGGCGACCCCAATCGCCACGAGTTCGAGGACTATCACGGGACCATTTCGGGTCTGACGGGCGAGTCGCCCAACTTCAGGTTCACCTTGAGCCGGCCCAGCGGCGCGTTCGGCGTCGTCTGCGATGCCTCGACCCGCATCTACAATTCGAACGGCCAGCCGAACGCCACGTTGACCAATGGCGCCCGCGTCGAGGTTCGCGGCGCGTTCTCCACCGCCTTGAACGCTCTCGCCGCCACCGAGGTCAAGGTTCACAACGGACCGAGTTCGGGCGATGACCCCCACGGGTTGAAAGGTGCGCCCTCCGCGATCGACCCGAGTGCCGGCGCCTTCACGGTCGAACTCCGCACGTGCGCTGGATTTGTCCCCCCGATCACGTCCGTGCGGGTGCAAACGAGTGCATCCACCGTGTTCATGACCGATGGCGGCGTGCGGATCACGGCCGAGGAGTTCTTCGCGGGCCTGGGTTCGGTGCCGCTCGTCGAGGTCGAAGGGCGTTTCGATGCCGCGACCAACACGCTCGCCGCGACCAAGTGCAAGTTCGAAGACGAGGGACACGGCGGTCCCGGCGGTCGGTTCGTCGAGATCAAGGGAACGGCCCTCAACATCGCGGTCAGCGAAGGGACGTTCTCGATCAACGTGGCCGAATACGAGGGCTTCATCCCGCCCACGAACCCCATGCCCGTCCGCACGACGGCGGCCACGCGGTTCCGCGACAAGGACGGCAACATCTCGCGGGAGGCATTCTTCGCGGGTCTGGCGTCTGCCACACGAGTCAAGGTCGAAGGATCTTTGGACAACGGCGTTCTAGTGGCCAAGCAGGCCAAGCTCGAGCGCTGATCGGCTCACCCCGACGCTCGGAACGGAGTTCCGGGCGTCGGGGTATACACGCCGCGATCATGCTCGCACGCGCTGGCGTCACGCTCCTTCTCCTCACCCTTTCGAACACCTTCATGAACGTGGCTTGGTACGGCCATCTCAAGTTCAAGGAGGCCCCGATTTGGACGGCGGTTCTGGCGAGCTGGGGCATCGCGCTCATCGAGTACTGCGTGTTGGTGCCGACGACGCGGTACGGCTACGAGGGGCTGAGCGTGACGCAACTCAAGGTGATCCAGGAGATCACCTCGGTGGGCAGCTTCGCCGTGTTCGCCCTGATCGTGTTCAAAGAGAAGCTCACGACGAACCACGCGATTTCGTTCGCGTTCTTGGTTTTGGCGGCCTACTTCGCGGTGCGGAAGTAGGCCCGCGCGTCACTCGGGCTTGCGCCAGCGGACGTCGAGGTCCTTGACGGCCTTTGTCTCGTCCAAGCGGCCCACGATTTGCGAGGTTGGGGCGGCGTGGAGGACGTCGGGGTTCTCCTCGGCTTCCTTGCAGATGGCGATGAGGGCATCGCAGAACGCGTCCAGGGTCTCCTTCGACTCGGTCTCGGTCGGCTCGATCATGATCGCTTCGGGCACGATGAGCGGGAAGTAGTTCGTCGGCGGGTGGAAGCCGTAGTCAATCAGCCGCTTGCTGATGTCAAGCGCGCGCACGCCGAACTTCTTGTACTGCTTCGCGGTGAGGACGCACTCGTGCATGCACGGTCGGTCGTACGCGGGGGGAAGCACGTGGCGCACCCGAGCCATGATGTAGTTCGCGTTGAGTACGGCGTGCCGCGAGATGTCGGCCATCCGCTCTTTGCCGTAGGCGCGGAGGTAGGTGTACGCGCGGACCTCCATCAGGAACTGGCCGAAGAAGGGCGACACGCGTCCGATCGTCGCGGGCCGGTCGTCCACCAGCCGGTAGCCCTCCGAGGTCTTTTCGACGATGGGCACGGGCAGGAACGGTTCCAGCGCTTCGACCACGCCGATCGCGCCGCATCCGGGGCCTCCGCCGCCGTGCGGGGTGCTGAACGTCTTGTGCAGGTTCAGATGCATGCAGTCGAACCCGTGGTCTCCGGGGCGGGTGGTGCCCACCATGGCGTTCATGTTCGCGCCATCGCAGAACACCATGCCTCCTGCGGCGTGCACCAGTTCGCAGACTCGGGCGATGTTGGGCTCGAACAAGCCGAGGGTCGAGGGGTTGGTGACCATGAAGGCGGCCACCGAGCCGTCGAGCGCCTTTTCCAGCGCGGCCAAATCCGTGTTGCCGTCGGCGTCGGTGGGGATGGATTTGACCGAGTAGCCGCATCGCGCCGCCGACGCGGGGTTGGTGCCGTGCGCCGAGTCGGGGACCAACACGACGCGCCGGGTTCCACCCTCGCCGCGCGATTCGTGGTACGCCTTGACCAGCATGAGGCAGGTCATTTCGCCGTGCGCGCCTGCGACGGGTTGCAGCGAGATGTGGGGGAATCCCGTGATCGCCTTGAGCATCTCCTGGACGCCATGCAGGATCTCCAGAGCGCCTTGGATGGTCTCGACAGGCTGCATCGGGTGGAGCGCGGCGAACCCGGGCAAGGCGGCCGTTCGCTCGTTGATGCGCGGGTTGTACTTCATCGTGCAACTACCCAGAGGGTAGAAGCCGGTGTCGATGCCGTAGTTGATCTGTGCAAGGTTGGTGAAGTGGCGCAGTGCCTCGAGTTCACCGACTTCGGGCAGTCCCAAATCGTCGCGCGTCTGTCCGACGACGGCGCCCATATCCACGGCGGGCGTGTCGGCGACGGGCAGGTTGCACCCGATGCGGCCGGGGCTGGACTTCTCGAAAATCGGGCGGGGTGCGGGAACCTGGCGGAGAGGCATCTTCGGCATGGATTATGGCGCATGCAACCAGGCCCGGACCGGGCATTCCGGTACAATAGCGAGACGCAGCAGGCGCGCCGTCGGCCCCCCAACGAACGACCTCGGCCGGACCAAGCGAACGCCGCGCGAACCCAAGGCTTACTGCGCATGAACACCGAAATCCTCGTCAACTGCACCAACCGCGAGACCCGCATCGCCCTCCTCGAAGACAAGAAGCTCATGGAATTCCGCGTTGAGCGGGAGGAGCGCGTGGTCGGCAGCATCTTCAAGGGCGTCGTCCAGAACGTGCTTCAGGGCATGGACGCCGCGTTTGTGGACATCGGCTTGGAGCGCAACGCGTTCCTGTACGTCGCGGACATCCTGCCGGAAGAGAACGATCGGGACAACAGTCCAGCCTCGATCAAGCGCAGCGAACTGCGCCGCCGCAAGATCAAGGACCTGCTCAAGCCCGGCCAGCAGATCATGGTGCAGGTGACCAAGGGGCCGCGCGGAACCAAGGGCGCCCGCGTGACCACGCGTATCGCCTTGCCGGGCCGGTATGTCGTCTTGATGCCGGAATCCGCCCACGTGGGCGTCAGCCGGAAACTCGAGGACCGCTCCGAGCGCGAACGGCTTCGCCGCATCGGCGACCGCATCTTGCCCAAGGGCTTCGGCTTGATCATGCGCACCGAATGCGAGGGGCGGACCGAGGCCGAACTCAAGGCCGACGTCAAGTTTCTTGAAGGACTGTGGCAGCAGGTGCTGGGAGCTTCCAAGCGCCAGAAGGCGCCAGCCTGCGTCCACCGCGACCAGACCCTGCTGTACCGCACGCTCCGCGACATCTTCAGCGAAGGGATCGACAAGATGATCATCGACGATCCCGACGAGTACGAGAAGGTTCAGCTCGCCGCTCAGGCGGTTGCCCCGCAGATGCGCGAGCGCATCCAACTGTACGACAAGGAAACTCCCATCTTCGACCACTTCGGCATTGAGAAGGAGTTGGAGCGGCTGCTCGACAAGAAGGTCTGGTTGAAGTCAGGCGTATATCTGGTCATCGACGAGATGGAGGCCTTGACCGCTATCGACATCAACACGGGCAAGCAGGTGGGCTCGACGTCGCTCAACGACACGATTCTGCGCACCAATTTGGAGGCTGCCGACGAGGTTTGCCGCCAACTTCGCTTGCGCGATATGGGTGGCATCATCGTCACCGACTTCATCGACATGGAGTCTGCCGAAGACCGCAAGAAGCTGCTCAAGCACTTCACCGACCGGCTTTCCCGCGATGGCGCGCGGACGCGCGTGGGCAAGATCTCGTCGCTGGGTCTCATCGAGATCACACGTAAGCGGACTGGCGAATCCGTCACCGAGACGATCATGGAAGTCTGCCCGACGTGCGAGGGCCGGGGACGCATTCCTTCCAAGGAGACGGTTTCGCTTTGGATCGAGCGCGACATGCGGCGCAAGCTCGGCGAGCCCGGGAACGCCTACCTCGTCGAATGCCATCCGGCGGTCGTCGAGGCGCTCATCGGTCCGGATGGTGAGAACGTGGAGGAACTGGAACACGACCTGCGCCGTGGCATTTACCTTCGCGCGAACTTCGACATGGAGTACGAGGAGTACGAAATCAAGACGGGCACGATTGACCAGTTCGACCGCGAGCACTTGGGCTATCGCCGGTCGCAGGTGGTGGAGTGCAACGTCCGCCGCTCCGCGTTCGACAACGTGTCGAAGATCATCGGCTGGACGGATTCGGGTTACTACGTGGAGCTGGATCGCGGCGAGGACTTCGTCGGGATGCGGACTCGGGTTTGCTTGCTTGACCTTCGCCGCTCGTTCGCTGTCGGTGAGGCCGTCCTCAGCCCGTCGCCGGCAGTGCGGTGAGTTCTAACGCGGGACCCGGAAGTGGGTGCGGGTCAGGCCTTCGAGCCACGGGCGCAGGTCCACCCATCCACCGATCGAGTTGGCCAGCAGCGACTCGACCAGCGACCAGTAGCCCCGGAACGAGGCGATCTGCTCCTTCGACCAGCGCAGCGTTTCGGTCGCCCAGCCCGTGAACCGATCCCAGGCGTTTGCTGGCGGCGCAGGGGCGGGGCTTGGCCGAGAGGTCTCGGGCCGGATCAAGGTCGCCACGATCGTCGCCTTGGCTGTGTCGTTGCCTTTCGCGCTCTCGCCGAGCGAAAGCTCGAGGACCAAGCCTGAACCGACCCCGAGCACCGGGTCCAGCAGCGCGTAGCCGTTGCCCTGCAGCGGGCGTTTGCGGTCCGCCTCCACCAATTCGCCCTGAAGGGTCAATCCGAGGATGAGCACCTTGTCGGCCTGAAGACGCCTCAGGCCCTGCGGGATCGCTCCGAGCACGCGCGCCTTGAGCGTGAGTCCTCCGCTCGATTCAGTCCATTCCGAGTCGGGGCCCAAGTCTTTCGGCAGGCTGGCCGGCGCCAAAACCCGGACGGGCAACTCGTCGGCGAAGGGCAGAGCGAACATCCCGCTGGACCGCGAGCCTTCGACCGAGACAACGCCCCGGTCGCCGAGCACGATCTTCTTGGAAGGGAACAACTGGGCCGTGGTCGTTTCGTTGATCGGCAACTGGGCGCCGTTCCAGGTGGCTGTGGCGGACGCAGCTTTGAAGTCCACACGGGGGCTGGGTTCTCGGCTCGCGACCCCATACTCGAACCGGGCTTGGGCGGAGAGTGTTCCGTTCCGGAGCAGTTGGGTCAGCGCGCCCGTGGCTTCCACATCCACCTGGTAGGTGTAGGTGGGCAGCGTGAGCGTGTAGAGAAAGGTGAGAACGGGCAGCATCAGTCCATCTCCGAAACCCGCACGTCGATGCCGATCGTGGCGATCACCGCAGCGACGCCTTCGCACTCTTCCTGACGACCGTGGTGCACGACGGACAGGCCGAGGTGGTCAATCTCCCAAGCCTCGATGTAGGCTTCTTCGAACGTACAGCCCGTGGCTCGCATGAGGATTTCGATCACTTCCTGGTAGGTGTTGACGTCGTTGTTGTAGACCGTGACGATCCAGCCTCCGAACCCGGTGTCGGCGGAGGTTGGCTCGAGAACGGGGAGTGCGGCGCCCATGGTCAATCGGGCCACTCGGGGCGCACGTCAGTTCTGACGCCGATGCGGGCCAGGGGTTCCGCAGCTTGAACGCAGACGGATTCCGTGCCGAAGTGGACGGGCGCTTCGCCGTACGTGTGGGCTTCCCAGGCTTCGATCGCGGCTTCCTGGATGTCGCAGCCCGTGCCTTCGATGAGGGCTAGGATCACCTCGTCGAAGCCGGTGGTGTCGTTGTTGAAAATGACGAGCATCCAGCGGCCTTGCGTTGAAGGGCCGTCGTTCAGGAGATCGGGGAGGACCACCGTTTGACTCATCGTCGGTTCGATATTGTGGCACTTCGGTTCAAACGAAAGCGGGGCCCGGCGGCCAAAGCCGCCGAGCCCCGCTTGGATCGCGAATGCCGACTTAGTTGGTCAGCAGGTCCTGATCCGGCCGGAAGAAGCAGGAATAGGACGCGGTCGCGTTCGGGATGGTGCAGCCCCACATCGAGATGGGCGAACCCGTCGCGTCGAGGCTGGCAAACGGACTGCCGTAGTAGTCCGTGATGTAGTTGGGGGCGATGGTGTTCTTGGCGCCGACGCGGAAGAACTTGGCCGACGTGTCCACGCGGCTGCTGTTCATACCGTTGCCCCAGACCCATGCCTTGGCGGCCGCGCCGCCCGTCCAGAACCAAGCCCAACCGGAAGCCGAACCGCCCGCGTAGGGGGGAGCGGCGCCGTTGAAGCGGCAAGCCTGTGCGCCAGAGCCCGCGAGGTAGTCGCAGCGCAGCGTCGGGTTGGTGATGGCTCGGCCTTCGAGGGCCGAGGTGCCGTTGCCGTTCCAGAACATGACGAGCTTGGAGGGCATGGCCACTTCCGAAGCGCTCATGGTGTGGAGCAGACCATTGTACGTGAGGTTCTGGCTGGCAGGGGCGCGTCGCGCGGCGCCGGCGAAGTCCGCGGCGTCGGCGGCGTTCCGGACCTTGGTGAATCCGGTGCCGTCCAGGATGTCCCAGCTCTTCATGTACGCCTGCAGGGAGTTGGCCCAGTAGGTCGTGTTGGCTTGCTTGACCGTCGGCGTGTCCCACACGTCGGAGGTCTTCCAATCGTAGGGGATCGGGTGGATGACGTTCCAGCGTGCCGTGCCGTCGTCGCGAGTGCTGAAGGCGAGCGCCATCAGGTCGTCGTTGTCGGCGGAGTAGATGGCCATGGCCGTGCCGGTCTGCTTGACGTTGCTCAGGTTGGTGGTCTTCTTTGCAGATTCCTTGGCCTGGGCGTAAACGGGGAAGAGCATCGCCGCGAGAATCGCGATGATGGCGATAACGACAAGAAGTTCAATGAGGGTGAAGCCCTTTCGCATTGTCTTGCTAACCTCCGATGGACGTCCACGGGCGGGAGGTTGCCAATCGCCGCTCGATGAAGAAATGATTCCAGCGTTTTGCGGAACTTTGGCTGCTACCACACCGTAGACAGCCCGATTCTATCCAGCGAAAGGCCCAGACAAGCGCGTGTTCAGATGGATTTCACCTAAACAGGCGAACACGAACCTTCCCCGATCGTACGGGGAAGGCTCGTGTCCTGTTGGTCGCAGAGTCTGACGACCCTGCGACCCGCTCGTATTCAGCTCAGCGCAAGAGGTCCTGGTCCGGCCGGAAGAAGCAGGAGTAGGAAGCGGTTGCGCCCGCGATGGTGCAGCCCCACATGTAGAGGGGGGAGCCCGTCGCATCGAGGCCCGCGAACGGCGTGCCGTAGTAGTCGGTGATGTAGTTCGGGGCGACGGTGTTCTTGGCACCGACGCGGAAGAACTTGGCCGACGTGTCCACGCGGCTGGCGTTCATGCCGTTGCCCCAGACCCATGCCTTGGCGGCGGCGCCGCCCGTCCAGAACCAAGCCCAGCCGGAGGCCGAACCACCGGTGTAGGGAGGAGCCGACGGGTTGAAGCGGCAGGACAGGGCACCAGCGCTGGCTGGGAAGTCGCACCGCAGGTTCGGGCTGGTGATGGCTCGGCCTTCGAGAGCCGAGGTGCCGTTGCCGTTCCAGAACATGACGAGCTTGGAGGGCAGGGCCACTTCCGAGCTGCTCATGGTGTGGAGCAGACCGTTGTACACGAGGTTCTGGGTAGCGGGGGCGCGTCGCATGGCGCCGGCGAAGTCCGCGGCGTCGGCGGCGTTCCGGACCTTGGTGAATCCGGTGCCGTCCAGCAGTTCCCAGCTCTTCATGTAGGGCTGCATGGAGTTGGCCCAGTAGGTGGCGTTGCCGGCCTTGTTCTCGGGCAGATCCCACACGTCGGAGGTCTTCCAGTCGTAGGGGATCGGGTGGATGACGTTCCAGCGGGCGGTGCCATCGGCTCGCGTGCTGAACGACAGCGCGAACAAGTCGTCGTTGTCGGCGGCGTAGATGGCCATGGCCGTGCCGGTTTGCTTGACGTTGCTCAGGTTGGTGGTCTTCTTGGCAGACTCCTTGGCCTGGGCGTAAACGGGGAAGAGCATCGCCGCGAGGATCGCGATGATCGCGATGACGACGAGCAGTTCGATGAGCGTGAAGCCCTTGCGTCGCATAGGTTTGTGTTCCTCCAATCGGGACTCGCAACGCCAGCGTCCTGCGCTTAGAATGAACGATTGCTGAAGTCAGGAACTCTAGGCCTGGCTCTGCTCGTACCGATTACGTTCCATTCTAGCGTGCTGAACGCCGAATGACAAGGGTTTTTTCACAAATTTGTCATCTATTCATGGGCCATTCTTCCCAGCCGCCTCGAATGGCGGCTGGGATGGGCTCTCCGGAGCCGGCCCAGCGGCTCCGGAGGGTTTGTTCGACGGGTCAGCGCAGCAGGTCCTGATCCGGCCGGAAGAAGCAGGAGTAGGATGCGGTCGCGCCCGCGATGGTGCAGCCCCACATGGTCAGCGGGTTGCCTTGCGCGTCGATGTTCGCGAACGGCGTGCCGTAGTAGTCCCGGATGTAATCGGGGGCGAGAACGCCCTTCGGTCCGACTCGGAAGAACTTGGCCGACGTGTCCGTTCGGCTGCTGTTCGTGCCGTTGCCGTAGACCCAGCACTGGCCGCCCGTGCCCCAGAACCACGCCCAACCCGAGGCCGAGCCTCCGGTGTAGGGAGGAGCCGAAGGGTTGAACCGGCACGGGATGTCGCCGACGGTGCCCGCGAAGTCGCACCGGAGGTTCGGGTTGCTGATCGCCCGGCCCTCGCGACCTCGGTTCCCGTTGCCGCTCCAGAACATGACGAGCTTCGACGGCAGGGCCACCTCGCCCGTGCTGAGCGTGTGCAGCAGACCGTTGTAGGTGAAGTGCTGCGTGGCCGGTGCGCGTCGCATCGCGCCGGCGAAGTCGGGGTCGTCGGCCGTCGACCGGATCTTGGTGAAGCCGGTGCCGTCCAGAATGTCCCAGTTCTTCATGTAGGGCTGCATGGAGTTGGCCCAGTACGTTTGGTTCTGGCTCTTGCGGAAGGGGGTGTCCCACACGTCGGAGGTCTTCCAGTCGTAGGGGATCGGGTGGATGACGTTCCAGGTCGCCGAGCCGATGCCGCCGCCGGGACCGTCGTCGCGTCGCGAGTACGACAAGGCGAACATATCGTCGTTGTCGGCCGCATAGATCGCCATGGACGTGCCCATTTGCTTGACGTTGCTCAGGTTGGTCGTCTTCTTGGCGGACTCTTTGGCCTGAGCGTACACGGGGAAGAGCATGGCCGCCAGAATCGCGATGATCGCGATCACGACGAGCAGTTCGATGAGGGTGAAGCCCTTGCGTCGCATGATGGTTTCCTCCGATCGGCTCCGTTTGCGCCCGGCCGCAGCCCGAACATGAACAGAAGATGTACTGCAATGAGCCTACGGGCCGTCTCGCAAAGCCAATCTGACGCTCATTGTAACAACATGAACGAAATCTGACAAGGGTTTGGACAGATTTTGTTCAGAAAAAAGTCCGGATGCGGAACTTTGCGCCGCGCAAACGGGGTATGCCGGGCCATCGCGAGACCTTAGCGGGTGGGTGCCATCGCCGCGATGGCCGAGACCACCTGGTCCACCGACATGCCGTCGGTGACCAGTTCGGGTACGCCCGGGGCAAGCACCAGGGGGCTGTCGTCGCGAGTCATGTCTCGGTGGTCGCGTTCGGCGATCTGGGCTCGAACCTCTTCGTACGAGGCCGGTGTCCCTCGGGCCTGTAACTCGGCACACCGACGGCGGGCGCGTTCATCGAGCGTGGCTGTCAGGAACACACGCACGTCGGCGTCCGGAGCCACGACCGTCGTGACATCGCGGCCCTCCAGAACCACTCCACCCGCTGCGACCATCTCCTTCTGCCGCTTGACCAACAATCGGCGAACGGGCGAGTGGACGCTGAGGGCGCTGGCAAAGTCGCCGACCTCCGGCAACCGAATCTGCGAGGTGACCTCCTCCCCGTCGAGGTACACCGCTTGCGGGTCGCCCTGTCCGAACGAGATCGTCGTTCGATCTCCCAAAACGGCCGCGGCCTCGCCGTCCTCGGCGGTCAGACCGGCACGCATCGCCTTCAGCGCAAGTGCCCGGTACATGGCACCCGTGTCCAGATAAGTCAATCCGAGGCGCTTGGCGACCTGTTTGGACACGGTGCTCTTGCCCGCTCCGGCGGGTCCGTCAATCGCGATGACGATCTTACGCATAGGTGAGTTTCCAGAGGTCTTCGGCGAACGTGGGAAAACTGGTTTGGATGGCTTCCGAGCCTTCGACGACGGTTTCCCCTTGGGCGATCAGGCCCGCGACCGCGAAGGCCATGCCGATTCGGTGGTCGCCGTCGGTTTGGATCGTGGCGCCCCGAAGTTGGACCGGGCCTTCGATTTCCATCCCGTCCTCCCGGGTCTCGACGCGTGCGCCCATGGCCCGAAGCCCTTCGGCCACGCGTTCGATGCGGTCGCTCTCCTTCACCCGCAGTTCCTGGGCGTCGCGGATCACGCTGACGCCGTCGCATTGGGTGGCCAGAACGGCAAGCACGGGAATCTCGTCGATGAGCCGCGGGACCAAACCGCCACCGATCTCGAACGGCCGCAAGTCGCCCCCGTCATGGATGGTCAGGTCGGCGACGGGTTCGCCCATCTGGTCGCGATGCGCTTCGGCAAACCACTTGACGCCCGCTTGGTCGAGCACGTCCAGGATTCCCGTGCGGGCTGGGTTGACGCCGACGTCTTCCAACGTCAGCCTTGCCGCTGGCAGCAGAGCCGCCGCGACCATGAAGAACGCCGCACTCGAGATGTCGGCTGGGACGGCGAAGTCGAAGGGCTGGACCGTCTGGCCGCCATGCACGGAGACAACATGCCGCTCGCCATCCCGATGGCGATCCAAGGACACCCCGCATGCCGCCAGCATCCGCTCGGTGTGGTCGCGGGTGAGGGTTTCCTCCTCGACCGTGGTCGTGCCCTCGGCCCTGAGGCCCGCCAGCAGAATGCAACTCTTGATCTGGGCGCTTGCCACGGGGGTTGCGTACCGAATACCTCGGAGCCCGCCACCGTGGATCGTGATCGGAGGTCGGTCGCCTTCGACGCGCGCGCCCATCAGGCGCAACGGCTCGGCGATGCGGCCCATCGGACGGCGGCTGAGCGAGGCGTCTCCGGCCAGCGTGGCCGTGAGGGGTCGTGAGGCGATCAGGCCGCTGAGGAGCCGCATGGTCGTGCCCGAGTTGCCACAATCCAGGACACCCTCGGGGGTGTGCCACTCGCTTGGGTGGAGCAGCCAGCCGTCCTCGACGGCCTCGACGCGTAGACCCATGGCTTCCAAGCACCGGCGGGTGGCCCCGGCGTCTTCGGAGCCCAGCGGATTCCGCACCCGGCTGACCCCTGCGGCGATGGCCCCGAACATCAACGCCCGATGGGTGAGCGATTTGTCCGAGGGCGGGCGGTACCGACCTTCGATCGCGGCGGCGGGCCCGATGCGCAACGATGCCATGAGTTGGCACCATTGTGGCATCCCGAGTCGCTTGGTCCTATTTGGACTGGGGCGGTGGCGGCGGCTCGAACGAGATCACTGGTCCCGGCGATGCGGGCTTCTCGGCCAGTTTGGCCTTGACCATCTCGACCACGTCCACCCCGAAGAGGCTGTTCAGTTGCTCGACCATCGAGAGCGCTTTCGGGGGCAGAGCGGGCGACGACCCGTCCACCATCGTGATCCGATCGATATGGGTGTTCGAGATCGTGTCCACGACGGCCGTGATGATCGGTTCGAGCTTCTGCAGGACCAACACGTCGCGGGCGTTGGGGCCCCAGTTGTCGGCGATCTTGGAGAGGGCGTCGGCGCGTGCCTTGCCGTCTTCGATGATAGGGGCGACCAGGGCCTTGGCCTCGGCTTCGGCGGCTTCCATCTGAGCGATGGCGGGCTTGACCACGTCGGCCTGCAGCCGTCCGCGCACTTGTTCGATGCGGGCCTCTTGTACCTTGACCTCGGCTTTGGATTGGGCCACTTGTGCGGCCACTTGGGCGAGTTCTTCTGCGACGAGCGCGTGTTCGCGGCTGCGGATGTCCACCAGCTTCTTGGCGGCCTCCGCTTTGGCGATAGCCGTGCGCGATTCGACTTGGGCGCGGACTTCGCGCTCGCGGTTCTCAGCGGAGCGCACCACAGCCTCGGCTTTGGCTCGGGCTTCGGCGATGCGGGCGCGCGAGATCAATTGGGCGTTCTTGCCTCGGCCGATGGAGTCCAAGTAGCCCGCGTCGTCGTGGACGTTTTGGATTTTGAGCGTGTCCACCACAAGGCCTAGCCGCGTCATGTCCTCTTCGACTTCGTGGACGAGCCGTTCGGCGAAGAGCAGTTTGTCTTCGTTGACCTCTTCGGGCGTCATGGTGGCGAGGACGCCGCGCAACGCGCCTTCGAGGTTGTCCTTGATGATCTGGATGATCTCGGGGCGGGCTTTGCCCAAGAAGCGTTCGGCCGCGTTGTTGAGCAAGGGGGCGTGGCCGGCGATCTTGACGTTTGCGACGCCTTGGACCGTGAGCGGGACGCCGCCCTTGGAGTAGGCACCCGTAGCGCTCACGTCGATGACCATGTTGGTCAGGTCCATTCGGTCCACCCGCTCGAAGAACGGCACGCGCAGACCCAATCCACCCCGAATGAACCTAACGCCGCGGCCCGAGATGATGGCCACCTCGTTCGGCGGAACGAGGATGATGATGTTTCGGATGTTGACGAAGATCAGCAGTGCCAGGACTGCGAACAGGATCAAGCCGCCTTGGATGAGCGTCAGAGCGAGGTCGCTCATGGTTGCACCTCCTGATTGGATTTGCCTGAGAGGGCCTTGGCCACGTCGATGCCGGTCGTTTTGGCGACCGATTGGAGGATGGCGTTGAGCATGTCGGGATAGGCCGAAATGTAGTTGGCGAGGACCTTTCCATCGCCCCCGTCCACCATGTTGATGCTGTCGATCTGGATCTTTGCGACGCCTTTGGCCGCGTTGTGGAGTATCTTCTCGATGTCCTCCAACACTTGGATGCTCATGGCGTCTTCGCCCGCCTTGTCCCACGCTTCGTTCATCAGGCGAAGGGCCTCGGAGACTGCGACGCCGCGCTCGCGGACCAGAGCCGCTTCGCCGCGTGCGCGGAACATCTCGGCTTCGCGGTCGGCTTCGGCGGGCAGGACTCGGTCGGCCCTTAGGCGGATGCCTTCGAGTTCGGCGCGGATTCGCTGAAGCTCTTGTTCGGCCTCGGCGCGTGCTTGGCGGGCTGCTGCTAGCACCCGTTCCTCCTCGGACTTTACTTCGGCTTCGAGTTCGGCCAGCACTCGCCGAAGGTCGTTCTCCATTTGCCGGACCTGGGCTTCGACCTGCGCTTCGGTGACGCTGGCTTTCGCGCGGTTTTCGGCTTCGGCGAGTTCGGCTTCGCGTCGTGCATCGCTTTCGGCCATCTCGGCGTCGCGGATGACGTTGGCGATGGCTTCGCGGCCGATCGAGTCGAGGTACTGGACCTCGTCGCTCACGTGTTGGATCTTGAGGGTCTCGAGTTGGATGCCGAGTTTGTTGAGGTCGGAGATGGACTCATGGCCGAGTTCTTCGGCGAACCGTAGTCGATCTTGGTTGACCTCTTCCGGGGTCAGCTTGGCAAGGACGCCGCGCAGGTGGCCCTCCAGCGTTTCCTTCGCCACGCGCTGAATGTCCTTTTGGTCTCGCCCGAGAAACCTCTCGATCGCGTTGCCGATCAGTTTGGGGTCGTTTGACACCTTGACGTTGGCGATGGCGTTCACGGCCAGAGGGATTCCGCCCTTGGAGTACGCGCCGCGAACGCTGATGGGTACCTCGATCACGTTCATGGACATGACGTCCACTTTGCGGATCCAGGGGATTTCGAAGGCCGCGCCGCCGAAGATCGGGCGGTAGCCTCGACGGTTCTCGCCAACACGGCTCTTCCCTCCCGAGAGAATGAGCACCTTGTTCGGAGGGCAGATCCTGCGCAAGCGCACGAGCATGCTGAACAGCGTCATCATGACAACGGCTGCGATGAGCGCGGGAATCCAGTCCGATGCCTGCAGTAGTCTTTCGAAGTCCAAAGCTTTCTCCTGTGCCCTGACATTCTGGATACGCGTCGAGACTCCTTCCGGTTGAGGTGCTGTAGCCCAAAGTTGCATTCGCGGGGCGGTCTGGGTCACGATGCAACGGTTCCGATGCCCGTCTACGAGTTCCGTTGCGTCCAGTGCCGCCATCGGTTCGCCAAACTGGTCGGCATGACCGCCGAGCCGGATGATCTGGCTTGCCCCAAGTGCGGGGCGCCGGGGGCCGAACGCCTGGTCAGCCGATTCGTGCGTGGACGCAGCGACGACGACCGTGTGGACGAACTCGCGGACCGAGTCGAATCGTTGGGAGAGCCAGACAGTCCGAGCGCGATGCGCGATCTGGTGCGCGAAATGGGCAAGGCGATGGACGAAGACATGTCTGACGAAATGGAAGAACTCTACGAAGCCGACATCTCGGGCGAAGCGGTGGACGAGGACCTATGAAGAAAGCGGGAGACATCACCGTCATCTGCGGCAGCATGTTCGCGGGCAAGACCGAGGAACTCATCCGGCGGGCGCGTCGCGCGCTCTACGCCAAGCGAACCGTCCAGGTGTTCAAGCCCCGGGTAGACAGCCGATACCACGAGTCCATGGTCGTCACGCACGAGGGAGTGAGGCACGAGGCCGTACCCGTCTCCGGCGTCCGCGAACTGGCCGAAGCGATCGCCGACGAAACCGACGTGGTGCTGCTCGACGAGGCGCAGTTCTTCAGCAAGGACATCGTGCCCTTGGTTCAGGCGTTGGCTCGGTGCGGGCGAGACGTGATCGTGGCTGGGCTCGACCAGGATTTTCGGCGCGAGCCGTTCGGCCCGATGCCTCAGTTGTTGGCGATCGCCGACGAGGTGGTGAAGTTGAGGGCGATCTGCATGAAGTCGGGCGATCCGGCCAGTCACACGTACCGCATCATCGACGGCAAGCCTGCGGCGGCCGACGACCCGATCATCCTGATCGGCGCCACGGAGAGCTACGAGGCGCGCAGCCGAGCCGAACATCGCCTGGCCGGCGAGCCACCCATACCTCGCGGACCGAAGCCTTGGCTCCGGCTCATCGAGCCTGCGGGGCGCAACAAAAAGGGTGGAAGGGCGAAGCCCCGAAAGCCGACCAGCTAGCAGGTTCTCCAGATTCTCTTGCGGGGCCTTTAGGGATGTTCGTTTGCCTTCCGAGAATTCAACTGCAACAGTCTGTGGACAACGAGTGAAGACCGGCGTTCTCCTCTGGGGAATCGGGTCGCCTCAGCCGATCATTTCGTCACGTCGCCACCAGATTTGCTGGATTCGAAGAGCGCCAATGGTACAGCCGCATTTGAAGTCGCAAGAAACGCTCAACGACATCGCCACGAACACTGGCGACCTGCCGGCATTTCCGGCAGCGGCCCTGCAGATCATGCGGGAATCCGAGTCACCGACCTGCACAGCGGCCCGCATCGCCGAACTGATCAACCACGATCCGGCCCTGTGTGCCCGCGTGTTGCGATTGGCGAACAGTCCGTACTACGGTTTGGCGCGACAGGTGGCCGACGTTCAGGACGCCGTGGTGCTGCTTGGTCTGCGGAGCGTCCGCAACCTGGCTATGGTCGCGGCGACGTACGCTTGGATGTCGCAGCCGATCCGGGCCTACGACCTCCAGCCCAAGCAGATGTGGGTGAACGCGTTCGGCACGGCCAACATCGCCCAGGAAGTCGCCCGCATGGTGCGTGTGCCCGATGTGGACCACGTCTTCACCGCTGGCTTGTTGCACGATTTGGGGAAGATCGCTATCGGTCTTTGGCTTGAGAAGCGCGCCCACGGCACCGTTCGCGTGCTGGTGCGGCAACTGCTTCGGAAGAACGCCACGTTCGATTTGGTCGAGCGTCAGGTGCTGGGCTTCACCCATGCCGACGCCGGCAGCTACTTGGCCGAGCTCTGGAACCTGCCCAAGTCCATCGTGGATGCGATCAAGTATCACCACGACCCCGATCTTTGCGACCCAGCCTCGAAGATCGTGGACTGCGTCCATGTGGGGATGGTGCTCAGCGAGAGCATGACCACCCAGATTCTGGCGGAGTTCGACGCGGAGGAAGGCGCCCCCGTCGAGGAGTCGGCACCCGTGGTGATCGAGGGAGAACCGGTTCGGCCCGGCGAGGGTGCGATGCTGCGACTCCGCCTGAAAGACGAAGATCTGAACGATTTGAAGGAACGCTGTCTGGTCGCGTTCCGCGGCTATGCCCAGATGTTCGAAGACCCTGGCACTCGCCGAGCGGCGGCTTAGCCTAAACAACTCGGCCGCAGCCTCCGACAATCTCGTTGGAGGCCCTGACGGTTTGGCGAGTTAGGGTAGAGCAGTTTGGTTTTGATCGACAGCATCGACATTCTTGGAGTGGTGACGCGTTGAAGGCCGAGTACGTCAACCCGTTCGTCGCAGCCACGGGCCAGACCCTGCGCGAAGTCTTGGGCATCTCCGTTCGACGCGGCGAACCCGATGCACTGGCCGAGCTCACGACTCACGAACAGGTCAACATCGCCATCGGCATCACGGGCGATGTTCAGGGCATGCTGATCGTCGGCATGTCGGTTCTTACTGCCGACCGATTGGCCAGTCAGATCACCCAACAACAAATCGTCACGTTCGACCAGGTGGCGGCCCAGACGGTGGCCGAACTCTCGAACCGCATCGCGGACCACGCGATCATCGCACTCGAAGACCAAGGCTACACGTGCGACGCCACACCTCCTACGGTGATTCGCGGCAAGAACGTGAAGATGGACACGATGGGCGTCGCGACGCTCAAACTGCCGTTCGACCTTGGCGAGCACGGCGAGGTGACCATCGCCCTCAGCCTTGGGGAGCGGTTGGGCGGGATGTTGAAAGCATCCTGAGTCGTTCGGACTTCGTCTGAGTGGCAGTGGCCAGTCCGGTGATTCGAATCGAACGTTGCCCGGCCGACGAGATCGCGACCGAATGCCGCATCGCGTCTCGATTCGAGGTACGAGAGCGGGCCGTGTTCACGGGTGGCACCTTTGCGGCGACCCCGGAGCCGACGCCTTGGGTCAAGGACTACGACGCTCTGGAGGATGCCCTCCACTTGTTGCCGGCAAGGCACCGGATGGAACGGTGGCTTGGGCTGCAGGCGCTCTTCGGAGATCGTGTCGTTGGCTTGCTGCTGGCCGTTGCCGGTGATCCCACCTATGTTCCGCCGGTCGGCACTGACGGAGTTTGGATTGCCGACATCCGTGTGGAACCCTCGTTCAGGGGTATGGGGGTGGGTTCGGCGCTCTGGGCGGCAGCCGAGGGTTGGGCGCTGGAAACGGGGCGGTGCGAACTGTGGGTCGAGACGCAAGACATCAATGTGCCTGCGTGTCGGTTCTATCAAAGGATGGGTTGCTTGGTGGCCTCGGTCGACGCCCACGCCTACCCGCCGGAGTTGGGGGAGACGCGGGTGATCTGGTTCAAGCGTATGGACGCTGGGCCTTAGGCCGCCTTGCACATCCAGCCGAATCGTGCTATGATGCACGGAACCGGCGAATCGCCGGTCACTAATTCAACCCAGGAGGGGCCACGCAGCACACATGTTTACAGCAGAAACCGCCATCACGCTCGGCTCCTCGGCCGCGCGCTAAGCGAGACGAGGGAGCCGGGCAGCTCAATCCTCGACCCTTTGGTCGAGCCTGTCGCGGCATTCCCCGAGAGGCTTCGATCCCGCCCCTGAGCCGAGTTCTCGGCCTTGAGGATCAGCAGCACCATTGTCTTTCGCTTTCGATGATGACGCGGCCGAACGTCGCCGCCACCCTCGCCATACGGGCAAGCACAAGTCCAAGGACCGCCTCGCCCACGACCTGAAACCCCCGACCGTCTCGGCGCTGGTGCTCAGCCAGCAAGGGTCGCGGATCGAACTGGACCTCGACGGGACGACCGTGTTCGCGCAATGCCGCGTGCCCGGCGTCGTGCCCGGCGACCTCGTCCAACTCAAGGGCGATGCTTGGAACCGCCTGGTCGTTTCGGTTTCGCCCCGGACCACCGAGCTGAGGCGAATGGGCCCGGACGGGCGCAAGGTCAAGCCCATCGCGGCCAACCTCGACATTGGAGTCGTGGTCACCACCGTGGCCGACCCAGCCTTCAAGCCGCGGCTGATCGACCGCTATCTGGCCGCGTTCTGGCGCGGTGGCATGAAGCCGCTGATCGTGCTCAACAAAGTGGATCTGGGCACGGCCGACGAGCTGGCCCACGCCCGCAGCGAACTGGAGGCGTTCGCCGCCGTCGGTGTTGCTTGGTTCGAAGTTTCGTGTTCGACGGGTGACGGCATCGAGCCGCTGCGCGAAGCGTTGGCGGGCAAACTGTCGGTGCTGGTGGGCCACTCGGGGGTCGGCAAGTCGTCTTTGATGAACGCCTTGTGCGGCCACACGATCGCCGAAACGGGCCACGTGAACGAAGACACTGGCAAGGGGCGGCACACCACGACCACATCGCACTTGCGCGTCCTCCCCGGGGGCGCCCGCGTGATCGACACGCCGGGTGTCCGCACCTTCGCCGTTGATTTCGAGTCTGCCGAGGAGGTGGAAGCGGCTTTCCCCGAGTTCGCCCGACATGCAAGGCGATGCGAACCCGGTTGTCGGCATCAGGGCGAAGAGGGCTGCGGCGTGGGCGAGGCGCTGGCGCGCGGCGAGATCCACCCGGGACGCTACAAGGCCTATCGTGGTCTCTTGACCGAAACCACCGGCGAACCCGATCCCACGTTCGGCGGGTTTGTTTGCGGCCATTGTGGTGCGGACGTCGTTCCCGAGGGTGCGGGTTCGGGGCACCGCAACCACTGCCCGCGATGCTTGCACAGCCGCCATCTGGACACGCGTCCGGGCGACCGGGCGTCGGGCTGCGGAGGGGACATGGAGCCCGTGGCCGTGTGGGTGCGGCGCGGCGGCGAGTGGGCGATCATCCACCGTTGCGGCCGCTGCGGGGCGTTCTCGTCGAACCGCATCGCGGCGGACGACAACCAGTTCGTGCTGCTGTCCCTTGGGGCGCGTGCGCTGGCGAACCCGCCGTTTCCCGTGGACCGGCTGGATCAGGAGGTGGTTTGAAGTCGCAATCGAACCTGAAACTGATTGAATGGCATGCAATAATCCCTGAGGCGGTTGGCGTCAAGAAGCGAAGAACTTTGTCCACTCGCTTCGCGCCTCAATCGAGACGTTGGATGACGTGTGAATCGTCTGCATCCGGTGACTCAACCGCCGTTTTCTCGTACGCGGTCAGAAGCCAGGCCTTCCGAACTTCTCCCTCAACGACCGTGAACTTCGTCTTCACGACCGTTCGGTTTTGAAGGTATCGTCCCAGCGTGGCGAAGCCCGCAGCCGACTCACCTTTGCGCCCGCTCATCGCGGCGGTCGAGTTCGTGGGCGAGTGCACATTGATCGTCTGGGACGCGTTCCGCCGCCTGTTCGCCCGCCCGTTCGAATGGCGCGAGACTCTGGCCCAGATGGCGTTCATCGGGGTCTCGTCCGTGCCCATCGTGGCGCTGACGAGTTTCTTCTCCGGCGCGGTCTTGGCGCTCTATGGGGCCGAGTTCTTGGTCCGGTTCGGGGCTGGTTCGTTGGCGGGAGCGACCGTCGGCCTTTCGATGACCCGCGAAATCGCGCCCGTGCTGGCCGGGATCATGGTCGCGGGCCGGTGCGGCTCGGCGATGGCGGCCCAGATCGGCTCGATGGCCGTCACCGAGCAGCTCGATGCCCTTCGCATGCTCAGCGTCCATCCCACCAACTATCTGGTCATCCCGCGCATATTGGCCGGCGTGCTCATGCTGCCCGTTCTCGCGCTTGTGGGCATGTACACCGGGGTGTTCGGGGGGCTCTTGGTTTCCCAGTCGAACGGCGTGCCCAGCGGGGCGTTCATCCAATCCATCCAGCAATACGTGGAGCCGTGGGACTTCATCGGCGGGATGCTCAAGATGCCCGTGTTCGGTTTGATCATCGCCGTCGTCGCGTGCCAGCAAGGGCTGCGGACGAAGGGTGGCGCTGTGGGCGTTGGTCAAGCCACGACTCGTTGCGTGGTCATCTCGATGGTGCTGATCTACGTGGCGAATTACTTCCTTGCCGAGCTCCTTTACTGAGGCCCCGTTTTGCGTGACGGAACTGTCTCGATGGTGAGGGTTCGCGCGGTCTTCAGCTTGGGTGCCGCGCCCTTGTACGCCATCCAGTGGCTGGGACCGATCAGTCCGTAGCCCTCGGCACCCTCCTCCAGCCGATAGTTGACGCCGTACGAGACGGCCACGCGCTCGTTCAGGCTGGGCATCACATAGAAGAAGCAGGGATACGTGGCGCCGTCGGCGGCCGTATCGGCGAAGGTTGGGTCTTGGGGCACCCATCCCACGCCGGGGAACCAAACTTCAACCCATGAGTGAGCATCCTTGGGTGCCTTCGGTCCCTCTCCTTCGTCGGCCACGTATCCGTTGACGATGCGCGCCGGGATGCCCATCTTCCTCACCAATCCGACATAGAGTTCGGCGTACCCCTCGCATCGAGCGACGCCGTCGCGCAAGGTGGGCATGAGTGCGCCGTGGCCATCGGCTTGATACTCGAGCGCAGTCAAGGTCGCCATGTAGGCCTTCACCGTGGCGGCGAGCGGAGAGGATCCCTCGCGGGGGGAGACGGGGAACGTGGCTTCGTAGAACTTGGCCAGCGCCTCGATGCCCTCTTCCGAGCCTGTCTGGGTCAACCAGGACCGCACATCGTAGGGCAACGAATCATAGGCGGCCCAAGGCACGTTGAGCGCCGCTGGGTTGACGCGGTAGTTCCGCACGACCACATGGGCCTTCTGCTCGAGGGACACGGGCTTGGCGACGTCCGCGAGGCGCAGCGTCAGCGCGGGGGCGCGGTCGGGGGCGACGTATTCGATCGCAGAGCTTGCATCCTTGGTCCAAGATTCGACCGTCTGGTGGCTCATCGAGCCGAAGATGGGCGTGGCGACGACGAGTTTCTCCGGCGTTCCGCTGACCAACTCGCCTTCCCAATGGTCCACGATGTCGTACTCGCGGGGTGCGAACCACTCCGATTCAACCGGAGTCGTCGGGTTGAGGACGCCTTCCGCGATGTTGTTGCCCCGCTTCTTGTCCAGTTTCTGATCGGGGTCCACTTCGGCCCGATAGGGCATGGCACCGTGCGCCGCGAGCCCCAACGTCAGGATGTAGGATTCTGTGCCTCGTGGGGGACGCCGGTCCGTGTAGCGGTGTTTGCGGCCCGCGAACTCCACGTCGAGTTCGTAAACGCCGCTCCCCGAGCCCTCGCCAGCCACTTTGACGCACAGGTAGACCGGCCCTTCGCCAAGGGCGTAGGTTTGCTTGACGCCTGCTTTGTCGCAGACGTACATCTCGACGATTCGCAGGTCCCAATCGGGCACCGCGAGGGCCCATGCCAAGAGGCAAAGCGCGTTCATGCCGCGTTTACTTTAGCAGTAAGAAGGGCGCGGCGACGCGCCCTTCTTGGGATTCTCTTGCCGGGGCTTAGGCGGGCTTGGAGCGTCGGCGGCGGAGCAGCGCGAGCGCGCCGGCTGCGAGGGCCGTGATGGTGGCGGGTTCGGGAACCACCGACCCTTCGACCGTGAGCGAGCGTCCCATGCTGCTTCCAGTCAGCCAGGAGCCGTAGGGGTTGCCCGACTGTGTTGCCTGGTGAGAGTTCAGTCCGTCGGGACGGTCCTTCCAGGCCAGCGCCGAAGCGGGGTCGGCTTCGATCAGGACCCAATAGAGCTGCCCGGCGGTCACGTTGGTGTTGAAGCCGGAAACCGTCAGGCTGTTGGTCGAATCCAGCACCGGGGTGCCGGGGAACGTCAGGCTCTCGAGAACCGCGCCCGGGGCGAGCCCTCCGCTAGGGCCGAGGAGCGACATGGTCCCCGACCCCGCTCCGAGCCCTTTGTTCTGAAGGCCGACCGTGATCTCGTGGACGGTTCCGGTTTGGTTGGGGCTCCAGCTCTGGGCGTGGCGAAGCGGCACGGCGTCGTTGGTTCCGCGAATGGCGTAGTAGCTCTTTGTCGCCCAGTTGTTGAACCCCTGGATGTTGTCGTAGAAGATGGTCTGTGCACCGGAGGCCGATGCCACGGCGAGTGCGCCGACGAGGGCGAGTACTTTGTTTCTCATGATTCCTTTCCTCTGGCGTCCCCGTCAATTGCGGGAACCAAGAGCACTGTGCGTCATGAGGTGTGACGAAACTGTGACGGGCCGGCGGTGGGCTTGTCACACGGACGTCCCGGGCTCGTCTGAGCTGATCAGGTCGAGCGTCTTGCCCTCTCGCTCAATCTTTTCGCGGAGGCGCTCGTTGGTCAGTTCTTCGAGCCAGACGACATCGAGTCGGTAGATGATGGGGGCTTCTTCGAGAGCGTCGCGGAGGCGCGCGATCTGTCCTGGATTGGCCCCCGGTGCGGAGATCGCGAGGTCGAGGTCCGAGGTTGGTTGGGCCGTGCCCGTTGCTCTCGATCCGAACACCTTGACCGCTTGGACATACGGAAACCGCGCAAACACCCGCCGGAGCGCGTCGAGGTCGCGTTCGCGCAGGTCGGGCAGAGTCAGTCCCATGTCCACCCTGCCATCCGTTGGGCCATCGCGGTCAGCCGCTCGCTGTACTCGTCGCGTACGTGCGCGAAGATGCGCGCGGCAAGGACCTCGTCGTAGGCGTGCGTTGTCAGGTTTGGGTCCTCGAGCATGCGCAACCAGACATCCGCGTCCTCGGAGCCCTCGATCGCACCTTCGACGAACGCCGTCTTGAGAACGGCTCGCGGGCTCGGGGCCGAATACCCCTGATGCTCCAGAAACAGCTTCAGAGCTTTCCACACGGTCTCGAAAGTGAACTCGAACCGTTGGATCACTGCGTCTCGGATGATCGGGTCGTCTCCGAGCGCCAACGCCTCGCGGAGCCGCTCTGCAGTCGAAAGCGCCATTTGGGTTCGCTCCCTGAAGCGCTCGTTGCTCACGATGCTCGACCCGAACTCCTGGGATTCGCGCGGCCCAGGGAGCAAACGAACAGGCAAGCCAACAGGAGCCAGGGCACGGCCTCGGCCACCCAGGCGCGGGGGAGCGGCGGGCCGATCACCATGTCCACGATCAAGGCGTCCCGCTGGCCGAGCGGCAGTTCCGCCAGCACGTCGCCCCGCCCGTTGACGGCCATTGTGGAGCCCAGCGATGCCGAGCGGACGGTCGGCAGCCCGGTTTCGACGGCTCGCCAGATGGTGCCCTCGCGCAGTTGCGCCGGCGCGGCGGTGCCCATGTACCAGTCGTCGATGGACATCACGGCCAGCAGCTGCGCCCCGTTGGCGCGTTGGCGGTAGCCGAGGTTGTGGAACAGCCCTTCGAAGCAGATCAGCGGGCCGACGGTCAGGCCGGCGATGCGAAGGGCTTTGGTCTCCTTGCCCGGGTGCAGGTCGCCCGTGGGGAGGTTGAAGTTCTTGAGAAAGGGCAACACGTCGCGCCCGGGCACGAACTCGCCGAAGATGACGAGGCGCGTCTTGTCGGCGAAATCCCAGTCGCCATCGTACTTGTAGGCCGTCTGGTAGGCGGGCGAGACACCTCGCGTTCCGCCGAACAGGACGGGCGGCTCCTCTTGAACCAAGAAGGCCGTGATCGGCGGAAGGCCCGCGCCCCCGTTGACCAGCCCTTCTGGCAGGACCAGCATACGGGCCTCTTCGGCGCGCGCCTTGGCATAGAGGGGTGGGATGGCCTGCGCCACACGTGCGTCTTCGGTCGCAGGGTCGCCAAAGGCGAGGTCGGTACCCGGCTGGCCGACCGCGATTCGCACGCGCTCGCCCTTTGGGTTCGCCTGAAGGCCATAGGCGACATATGAGCCGATCCCCACCGCGGCGAACACGAGTCCGGCGGCCCAAAGTCGCCCACCTTGCGTCCGGGAAGGTGTCGTCCTGGCCTGGAGAGCCATCGCCAGCCACACGTTCGCGAGCGCCGCCCAGGCCGAGACCAGATAGATCGTGCCGATCCGGGCCGATTGGATGAGTTCCGGTGCCGCCGCCAGCGGCGAGGCGAGCAGGCTCCAAGGGAACGCCAGATAGGGGATATAGGACCGGCCGACCTCCAAGCCTGCCCAAGCCAGCGGGATGGCCCACCAACGGCCCTGGGTCCACAGCCTTTGGACCAGCCATCCCAACCCGGCGAAGTACCACGCGCCCAGAAACCCGCAGACGACCCACGGGACGGCGGACAGCACGGGGCTCTCGATCCAGCGGAAAACAAATTCGCGCACCCAGTTCATCTGCGCCAGCCAGAAGCAGAAGCCGAACGTCCAACCCGAGCGGAACGCGCCGCGCGGGTCGGTCGCGATGAGGCTCCACAGCCACGGAGCGACGGCCACGAACACCAGAGGCCACCAGGCCACTGGATGCAACGACAGGCTGACCAGCACGGCGCTCAACACCGAGGGCCAGCCGCGCAGCACCTTGTCCTTCACTCCAAACCCTCCAGGTGGCGGGTGTCGTTGTAGCGCTCCAGCACCACGCGGTTGCTCCCGTGAAGGCCGACGACGGAGATCGCCGTGTTGCCGAAGCGGAACGCTCGCGCCACGGACTCGTCGGCGCCGAGCAACCCAGCGAGGAGGATGGACTTGGCCATCCCGTGGGTCGAAACGAGGATCGGCCGCCTTTCTTGGCGGAGCGACTCGATGACCGGGGCCAGGCGGTGCCAGACGTCGCGGACGCTCTCGCCGCCGGGCGGGCAGACTTCGAGGGGATGGTGCCCCGCTTCGACGCGGTCGTCCACGTCTTTGCGGATGGCTTCGAAGGCCCGGCCCTCCCACTCTCCGAACGACCGCTCGCGCAATCTGGGATCGAGTTCCACTTCCAGCCCGTGCTTGGCCGCGACCGTCTCGGCGGTCTTTCGCGCACGGGATAGGTCGCTGGAAACGATGCGTCGGATGCGTTCGCCAGAGAGCGCTTCGGCGAGGGCGGCGATTTGGCGCTCCCCCAAGGCGTCGAGCGGCTCGTCGCTGTGGCCCTGAGCGCGGTTCGCGACGTTCCACGCCGTTTGTCCGTGCCGGACCAGAATGATGCGCATGGACTCCTATTCTAGACCTGCCAGGGTTTGAGTTCCCCTGCCTCTGCCCCGTTGCCATACAGCCGCAGCGATCCCAATCGAAGAATCCGCACGGGCGCGGGCGCGACGGCCGTGCTGTGCACCTTGACCCGACGCGCGCCGAAGTCCACCGACTCCACGACGCCCATGCCGAAATCTTCGCCGCTGTCGCGGGCGAACGAGCAGAGCAGCCCGCTCAGGTCGGAGGGGCGCACGAAGAAAACCCGCGAGCAATGGAAGTGGTCCATCGCGCGGCCCACCAGGGCGTCGTCGAGGTCGTCGTCCGTGACCAGCACCAGGTGTCCGCCGGCGGTTTCGGCGCGAGCGGCCGCAGGCAGTCCGATGCCTCGCAGCACTTCGGGGTCCACCCACTCACCCGTGCCCAGACGCGTACCCTCCAGGGCCACTCGGTCGAGTTCGATGACGTGGGTCTCGCTTTGCTCGAAGAGTTTCAGCCAGTGGGCGCGGCGTTGGGCGCCGACGACCACGGGCGGGAAGCCGGGCTCCAAGGTCACCGTCTCTGGGCCGATCGGCCAGCCGATCTTCGGGGCCGCGCAACCTTCGGCCATCAGGATTTGGGCTGGCTGGACGACCTGCGCGATGAGCGTGGCCAAATGGCGCGAGATCGGCGTAGCCTTGTAAGCGGGGGCGAGCATCACGGCATCGCCTTGGACCTTGCCCAGGAAGCCGATGAGGGCCGACAGCACGACATGCGGGGCACGCAACGCGTCGAGCGAACCGATGAACCGCCAAGCCTTGACCTTGCCTTGCCTACGCAAGACCACCCTGCCCAGGGAATCCAGGTCGCTCTGATCGGGATCGAGGCACACGAGGTCGCGGTCCCCCAACTCGCGCTTGAGCCACTCGCGCCAAGACGCGTCGGGTGGACCCACGAGAAGCGTGTTGTGCGCCATCGCTGTTGCGAAGTATGGCAGTCCGAGCCAGGGTCGCCGTCACGGTACTCTACGACGCGATGGAGCCCTTGCGATCCACGGTCCACCTGCACGACGACGAGCACCGCGCGAACCGAGCCGCGATGGACGCGATCCTGGACGAGTACCGCTCGCACATGGCCCGAGCGATGGTCGGTGGCGGCGAGGACGCCATCGCCAAGCATCGGCAGCGGGGCAAACTGCTCGCCCGCGAGCGCATCGAAGACCTGCTCGACCCCGGAGCGCCGTTCATGGAGTTCAGCACGCTGGCGGCCCACGGAATGTATGGGGGCGATGCGCCGAGCGCCGGCTTGGTCACGGGGATCGGGCGCATCCATGGACGCGAGTGCGTTTTGGTGGCGAACGACGCCACGGTCAAGGGCGGCACCTACTACCCGATGACGGTGAAGAAGCACCTGCGCGCGCAGGAGATCGCGCGCGAGAACCGCCTGCCCTGCGTCTACCTGGTCGATTCCGGCGGCGCGTTCCTGNNGCCCTGCATCTACCTGGTGGATTCGGGCGGAGCGTTTTTGCCGTTGCAAGCGGAGGTATTTCCCGATCGGGACCATTTCGGCCGAATTTTCTACAACCAGGCCGTGATGTCCAGCTTGGGCATCCCCCAGATTGCGGCGGTGATGGGGTCCTGCACGGCGGGCGGCGCTTATGTCCCGGCGATGAGCGACGAGACCGTCATCGTGCGCAAGCAGGGCACGATCTTTCTTGGCGGTCCGCCACTGGTCAAGGCAGCGACGGGCGAGGAGGTGACCGCCGAAGAGTTGGGGGGCGCCGAAGTGCACACGCGGCTTTCGGGCGTGGCCGACCATCTGGCCGAGAACGATGCCCACGCGCTTCAGATCGTGCGCTCGATCGTGGCGAACCTTGGGCCAAGGCCCTCGGGCGAATGGGGCGACGAGCCCCCGGAGGACCCAATCTACGACACGAGCGACCTCTACAGTTTGGTCCCTTCGAACCCTCGCCAACCTATGGCGATGCGCGAGGTGCTGGCCCGCGTGCTGGATGGCTCGAGGTTCCACGAGTTCAAGGCGGGGTACGGCAGTACGTTGATCTGCGGCTTCGGGCGATTCTACGGGCAGCAAGCGGGGATTCTGGCCAACGACGGCATCTTGTTCAGCGAATCTGCCCAGAAGGGAGCCCACTTCATCGAGCTGTGTTGCCAACGTGGCATTCCGCTTGTGTTCCTGCAGAACATCACGGGCTTTATGGTCGGCAAGCGCTACGAGAACGAGGGCATCGCGAAGCATGGCGCCAAGCTGGTGACGGCGGTTTCGACGGCCAACGTCCCGAAGTTCACCGTAATCGTGGGCGGTTCGTATGGCGCGGGCAACTACGGCATGTGCGGGCGGGCGTTCGGGCCTCGGATGCTGTGGATGTGGCCGAATGCGCGCATCTCCGTGATGGGCGGAGAGCAGGCGGCCAACGTGCTGCTGACCGTGCGGATGGATCAGCTTGCGGCCAAGGGGCAGGCTCTATCGCCCGAGGAACAAGAGGCGTTCAAGGCACCCACGTTGGCCAAGTACGCCGAAGAGTCCGCTGCGACGTTTTCGAGCGCTAGGCTCTGGGACGATGGGATCATCGACCCCGTGGACACGCGGAGGGTTGTGGCGCTCGGCATCGCGGCGGCGCGGAACGCTCCCGTCGCGCCTCCAGGTTTCAGCTTGTTCAGGATGTAGTTGGCTGGGAGGCCCTCTCACGGGATAACTAGGACTGCTCCGACGGAATCTGCTGCAAAGGCCGCAATCTCGGCTGCTCTTTGCCGAATCAGAGTCTCTATCAAGGCCGTCCGACAGTTGCCCAACCGCACCCAGATAACTTTGGGAGGTGGTCCGACCACGAGAGCTCGCTGCTGAAAGTCCGAATCCTTGCTGACGATTATCATCCCTTGATCGCGTGCCAGGTCCCAGATCGCAGAGTCCGAAGCTGTAACGCCCGGCTCCAAGTCAGCGACATGAACACACCCAGGGAATGCAGCGGCGAGCCTACCAGGAAGCGCGGGTGACAGATTGGCATCAAAAAGGAGGCAGACGGCCCGAGTTTTGTTGGCGGAGATGTTGTCCATACTTTGCCAGAAAGGGCTAACGCCCGCTCACTCCGCCGCAATCGGTGCCGTGAGGCGGCGTTCGCGCTCGGCAGCAAAGGCCAGGCAGGCGCGAACGTCGTTGAGTTCCAGGTAGGGCAACTCTTGTACGACCTCCTCTGGAGTCAAGCCGGCGGCCAGATAGTCCAGCACATCGGCGACGGTCACCCGCATGCCGCGGATGCACGGCTTGCCGCTGCGCTGATCTGGATCGATGGTGATGACCTCGCGCCAATTCATGGTGCCATTCTACAGCACCTTGCTCGCCTAGGCTCGGACGCCTTGGGCCGCGCGCAGCGATTCCAGGTCCTCGCCCTTGTCGGCCCAATCCTCCAGCGCCTCAGCGAGTTCGGATTGGGCTGCGGCGTGGCGGGTGGAGAGGGCGACCACGTCTTTGCCGAGTGGCTCCGCGAGGTCGGCTTCCAGAGCGGCGATCTCGGTTTCCAGATCACCGATGCGCGTTTCAATCGCCTCCAACTCGCGTTCCGTTTGGCCGATGCGCTTGCTGATCTCGCGAGGCGAGAGCGATTCGTGTGGCGTTGCCGATGGTTGCGCGCGCAACGTGATCTGAGCCTTCGCGTCGGGTGCCTTCCGGCGCTCAAGGTGTGCGCGATATTCCCGATAGGGACCTTCGTAAGCCTCGTGACCGTCGCGGCGGAGGTTGAGCGTGCGGTTCGTCGTATGGTCCAAGAACCACCGGTCGTGGGAGACGATGATCAGCGTTCCCGTGTAATCGCGAAGGACTCCGGCCAGCGCCTCGCGCGATTGCATGTCGAGGTGGTTGGTGGGTTCNNGTTCGTCGAGGATGAGCAGGTTGGGGTTGAGCACGGTCAGCCGAGCCAGTGCCAGTTTGTTCTTCTCCCCGCCGCTGAACGTGCCGATCGCCCGGAACGCGTCGTCGCCTGAGATGAGGAACCTGCCCAGCAGGTCGCGTGCCGCCGGGACCTGCATCCCACATTCGTCAATGAGGAACCCGATCGGGGTCTCGTTAGGTTCGAAGTCGTCGGCATTCTGGGAAAAGTACGCCGAGTCCACATTGGCGCCGATTCGGATCCAGCCCGACGAGGGCGCCAGCTCGCGCACCAAGGCCCGGATGAGGGTGGACTTGCCCACCCCGTTCTCGCCGATGATGCCCCAGCGTTCCGTCCATCGAACCGTCCAATCCAGTCCCTGAAAGAGCGTCCTTGCGCCGAAGCTCATGCCCAGGCCCTTCGCTTCGACCACGATGTCGCCGCTGCGCTTCGCCTTGCCGAAGCCGGCCTTCATCGTCTTCTCGTTCGCGGGACCCTCGACCTTGCTCTCCAGCAGCCGGTTCATCATCTTGAGCCGCCCGCGAGCTTGAGCCGTGCGTTGGTTGCCCATGAAGCGCCGGACGTACTCGTCAAGCTTGGCGATCTGCTCGTCCTGGCGGCGAACGACCTCCTCCAGGCGACGGTCTTCCTCGGCGCGCAATTGAACGTACTTGTCGAACGGTCCGGGGTAGGTTTTCGTCTTCCCGTCGCGCATTTCGATGATCTGGCTGACCGTGTTTTGCAGGAACTCGCGGTCGTGCGAGACGATGAGCACCGCACCGTGGTAGCCGCGCACCCAGCGTTCCAGCCACTCGATCCCGGCCATGTCGAGGTGGTTGGTGGGNNCGATGGCCAGCCGCGTGCGCTCGCCGCCGCTCAGCGATCCGACCCGCTTGTCGTCGTCGGCTTCGGTGAAGCCCATCTTGGAGAGGATCGTGCGGAGATCGGCTTCGACGTTGTAGCCTTCGGCCTCAAGGAAGCGTTCGTGGAGCAGCGTGTACTCCTCGACGAGGTCGGGGTCCGGGTCGCTCTCCATGCGCCGTTCGAGTTCGTGAAGCCGTTCTTGGAGTTCCAGGGCGTGCCTTCGGGCTTCTTGGGCGGCTTCGAGTACGGTAAGCGACTCGTCGAGGACGTCTTCTTGGCGCAGGTAGCCGATGCTCGCGCCGGGAGCCAGGGCGATGCTGCCGCCGTCCTTCTCGTATTCGCCCGTGATGAGGCGCAGCAGGGTGGTTTTGCCGCAGCCGTTGCGCCCGACCAAGCCGACCTTTGCCGTTCTCTCCAGGCGAAAGGAAGCGTCCGACACCACAATGTCGGTTCCGAACGCCTTGGTCACCGCGCCGAGCGAGAGGAGCACGGTTACGGATTGTGAAGGATCGGCGGGTTTCGGGGCAGGGCCAGGGAGGTCGGCGGGGCTACAATCTCCTCATGATTCTGGTGGTCGACAATTACGACAGCTTCACCTACAACCTCGTCCAGTATCTGGGCCAGTGCGGGGCGGAGGTCGTGGTGCGTCGCAACGATGCCATCGGGATGGACGAGATCGAGGAGATGCGGCCGGCGGGCATCCTGCTCAGCCCCGGGCCATGCACTCCCAACGAATCGGGAGTCTGCTTGGACGTACTCGGTGTGGCGTTGAACGGGGGGCTGAAGGGCATCCCGATCTTTGGCGTCTGTCTGGGGTGCCAGGCGATGGGGCAGAAAGGCGGCGGCGTGGTGGGGCGCGCCCGCAAGGTGATGCACGGCAAGGCCTCTCCGGTGCGACACGACGGCCAAGGCGTTTTTGCGGGCGTCCGCAATCCGTTCTCGGCGATCCGCTACCACTCGTTGGTGGTCGCTCGCGATCGGGTTCCGCCCGACTTCGACGTTACGGCGACTTCGGAGGATGACGGCGAGATCATGGGCCTTCGGCACCGAAGCTTGCCCATCGAAGGCGTGCAGTTCCACCCGGAATCCGTGCTGACCGAGGATGGGTTCCGCATCGTGCAGAACTTCGTGGATGCGACGCGCCTGGTCGCGCGGTAAGTGGCGGAGAGGGTGGGATTCGAACCCACGGAGGCTTTCACCTCACCGCATTTCGAGTGCGGCGCACTAGACCACTATGCGACCTCTCCGCGTCAAGCGACCCACATTATGGCCGAATCGGACGCGTCAACACTTGGGCCTCGGCCACGGTGAGCGGGCCCCTCAGTTCGTTTCGGATGGAGACGTACACCCCCGGTTCGCGCTGGGCCAGGTCGGAGCGAATTCCCGAGACTGGCGCGACCATCGCGGTGGGGAACTTGGGCGCGATCCGGTTGGCTTCGGCAGCAGCGTTGGGACCGACGGTGAACACCACGATGTTCTGGGCGACCTCCTGGGCCGCCGCGTGGATGCCCATGGTCATTGGGCTCTCGACCAGTACGGTCGAACCGAAGTGAGCGACGCTCGATCCCGCCCAGCGCGTCAGCTGATCCCCGTCGAGTCGGCTGAAGTCGGCGCGGTCTCGGGTGAGTGCGCCATAGGCGTTGGTGAGGCGAATCGCCATTGCGGAGGTGGACTCGCGAAAGTTGTCCACGACCTCGGGAACGGCGGTCACCGTAGGGCCGATTTGCATTTCCGGCGTGCAGACCGCCAAAGCGAATGGGTGGAAGCCTCGGAATCGCTGGATGGCCTCGTCCAGTCGCCGATGACCTCGATCGAGGTCGCCGAGGTCGCCCGTTGCGAGGAACCGTTGGAGGCACGCGTCGCTGTAGGCGAGGTAGTCCGAGAGGAATCCCTGATCTCGCTGGATCAAGACGTTGTGGGGCAGGACTTCGGCGTCTGAGACCCGCTCGTTGAGCGTGTCGAGGATCTGTGATCCAGCCTCGATGGCTTCGGCAAACCCCAGTTGTCGGCCCGCTTCGATGAGACGGGCGGCGACCAGCGCGTTGACGTCGAGGTAGCCATCGCCTTTGTACTCGGGAGCGATGAGCGCCGCCGATTCGCGCAGCAGGTGCAACACGCGTTGAACATTGGGTTCCGTGAGGACCCGTGGGTCGGAAACGTACGGCAGCATCTGCGGGTTCAGCGTGTGGTCGAGGTTGAGTTTGTGCAGGCCAACGTCCTGTAGATTCCCGAGGACCTCGTTGAGCCGCGCGGGCCCGAAGCTGGACCTGGGACCCCGGCCACGATAGCCCTCGCTGCCGATCCGGGCGCTCGGCACCAGGCCGTCGTGCATAAACCTCTTGAAGAGGGTTTCGCATGCTGCGACGGCCAGCAACCGGTGGTAGGGGTCGTTGAGGAGGTTCTCGGTGCGGGCCAGCAGAGCCCCCATTTCGGCATTCACGACGGCGAGTTTGTCGAGTTCGACGCGCTTCCAATCGTTTCGGGTGGCTTGCCGCCGGAATCCGCCGTCGATCCAATCCACCATGGGCGAACGGAGAGCCGGTTCGAGGGACGCGCGCAGCGCCTCTTCATCGCCCGTCAGGAGTAGGAACCGCCAAGCCTGGACGCTGAGAGGCTGGAACGCGGGAACGGGCCGATCGGAGGTCCGGATCGGGAACCCGCCGAAGGCTCCCGCCGCCTTGAAGAGCGCTTCGCGTACCTCGGATGGGCTGGGGACAACCTCCGAGTCTTGCATGAGCCGGCGGGCGTCGTTGGTCGTTTGCTCGAGCTCGCTCGCGACATTCAGGTCGCCGCTCCGTTTGCGCTCGATTTCCCTGCGCACGGATTGGAGATAGCCGCGCACCGAATTCGGGTCGAAGGGCTGTTCGGGGAACTTGCGGCGCACGCTGGTGAAAAGGGTGCCGTTGGGTTCGAGAACCCATGCATGGTATTCCCATTGCCACCGACTCACCGAGCGCGAGAGGGGATGGAGTGCGTTGGCCCAGTCGGGGCGTTCGTCGATGTCCACCCGTGCGCACAGGTAGTCCCGATTCAAAAAGACGCGCAGCTCCAGATCGTTGAACAGGAACTCATCGGCCAAGCGGGCCGACCGGCTCCATGCCGCACCCACGACCACGAGAATCGGCCTGTCCAGACGTCGCGCCTCGGTGAACAGCTCGGCGTCCAACTGGCGCCACTTGATCCTCTGATGGCTCGCCATGCGAAGGTAGGGACTGGACGATTGCGCCAGTTCGTTCGGCTCGGGCAGCGGGATCAGGGGCTTGAGCGCTAGGATGATGAACGCGCACGCCACGACGAACGTCAACGCGGTGGACATCACGCTGAAGCGCATGTGCTGATGGACGAGCTTGCGATGAGGCATGGACGGGGCCGAAGAGCATCACCGTACCCAAAACGGACCTGACACGTTTACCCGTCGTGCCCCGTCTGTGAGGTACAGTCCCAATCAAATCTCGGTCAGCACTTTTCGGAGCATGGCGCGCGCAGCAAGCGAACGGATTCGAATACTGCAAGTGGTGTCGAGCGCCGCAACCTCCGGCGCGGAACTCCACGTTCGCACTCTTTCCAAACACCTTCATCGCAGGGGCCACGATGTGTCCCTGATTGGCCCGCCCAGATCCGAGCCGTGCGTGCTGGAAATGGAGGGGATCCCTCTGGTCCAGACCTCGATGAAGGGCTTTGGCTGGGTCCGCAGCGCCCTTCTGGTGGCCCGGCTCGCCCGTCAGCGCAAGGCCGACGTGATCCACAGCCATCTGACGCGTGCGACCTACTTCGGTTACGTCGCCAGCTTGCTCACCGGGAAGCCTCTGGTGGCCTCGGTTCACGTGGCCACGCACGACCCCATCTACAAGCGCGCCGCGCGCAGCCACAACCGATTGGTGGCCGTCAGCAACTACGTCCGCGGCATGCTGCACGGGCGAGGGATTCCCGATCGGTTCATCGACACCGTGTACAACGGGACGGACTTCATCGAGTTGGATTGGTCCTGCCCTCGCGGCGTTCACGAGGAGTTCGGCATTCCGGAGAATCGGCAGCTGATTGGCATGGTCGGCCGCGTCTGCGAGGACAAGGGGCACGGGCTGATGATCCAAGCGTTTCCCGAGATGCTCAAGGTTGAGCCGAACGCGCACTTGGTGTTCGTCGGTCGCGTCGAGCCCTCGTTCCAAAGCGACATCGACGCCTTGGTCGCTGAGCCGAACATGCGTGACCGCGTGACCCTGACCGGCAACCGCAGCGACGTGTCGCGATTGTTGGATGCGTTCCGATTCACGGCCATGCCCTCCTCGATCGAGACGTTCGGGCTGGCCGCCATCGAAGCCATGGCGCGCAAGCGGCCCGTCGTCGCCGCCCGCGTCGGCGGACTTCCGGAGATCGTGAGGCACCAGCAGACGGGTTTGCTCATCGACCGGAGCGCCGGCGAGTTGGCAGAGGCGGCCAGCTACCTCCTGCGCAACGAAGAGGAGCGCGAGTACATGGGCGAGATGGGGCGTCGGATGGTTGAAGAGAAGTTCACGGTGCACCAGATGGTCGAGCGCCTGGAAGCNNGGCGGGGCCTGAATCCCCACGCTGCAACCGATTGGGCGGATCGGTTGTAAGATGACATGACCATGTCGAACCGCAAGCGGCTCCAAGGCATTTCGCCCACCGCCTTCATCGCAGATACCGATCGCGTGGCGTTGGACGCCCTCAAGCGTGTCCCTCTGTTGCCCCAGATCGTTCAGAAGTTCTACGACATGGGCATCGACCGGTGGATGTACTGCTGGAACATGAGCATGTCCGTCCGCTGTGGGCCGAACCAGTTCCACACGCTGTACGACATCATGCGCGAATCGTGCCAGGTGCTCGACATGCCCGAACCCGAGCTCTACATCACGAGCAACCCCTTCCCGAACGCGTTCGCCGGCGGGGTCGAGCGGCCCTATGTCACGCTGCGGTCGGGCATCGTGGACACGCTCACCGACGAGCAGCTCTTCCACTTGGTCGGGCACGAACTCGGGCACATCAAGGCGGGGCACATGCTCTACAAGTCTGTGGCGAGCCTCCTCTTGCCGTTGTTGGAACTGATCGGTCGGCGCACGTTCGGCCTAGGCGATGTGGCCAGCATCGGACTCATCATGGCGATGGCGGAGTGGTCGCGGCAGGCCGAAATCACCGCCGATCGCGCGGGACTCCTGGTCAGCCAGAACCTAAACACGTCCATTGACGCGAACCTCGCCCTGACCGCTGGGCCTTCGCGATTGCTTCACGAAATGAACCGCGAGGCGTTCATGGAGCAGGCGCGAGCCTATCAGGACGCGGGTCCGCTGGAACAGATCGGCAAGATGCTGATCTTCCTGATGCGAGGTTCGAGCTACACGCACCCGATGCCGGTTCACCGGACGCAGCAGTTGGAGCGTTGGGTGTTGAGCGGGGCATATGACCGGATCCTCGCCGGCGACTACGCAAGGGTCCAGGAACCGGCTGCGGTCTGAGCGTCGCTAGTCGTCCGCGACGGCGCCAAAGGCATCTCTGCCGGCTGGCTTGTGGCGGATATCGGGTCGCGCCGGGGCGATCTGATAGGTTTCCCGGAAGAGACCCTGCACCTGTTGATCCATCAGTTCCTTGGGCGGCTCGCCGACGACTTCGGACTTCTTGCCCCAAGGCAACAGCACGGAGACGCGTCGGTTGCTCCAGTGGTAGGGATCGTCTGCCATGTACAGCTTGTTGTCGCCGTAGCCGCGAACCTCGGTGATCTGCCCCTTGGCGACGCCGAGGGCCTCCAAGGCCCGCTTCATGCTTGCGGCGCGGTCGGCGCTCAGGTCCATGTTGTCGTAGCCTGGCCGATTGAGGGGGCGAGAGTCGGTGTGGCCCTCGATGACGATGGATCGTCCCGAGTCGTGGAGGAACGGCGCGATTCGGCCAATGAGTTGGCGCGCGGCCGGCCTGACTTCCGCGCTTCCGATCTCAAAGAATGCGGCCCCGTTCTTTTCGAGGAACTCCATACGGAGCCCTTCGTCGGTGGCTTTGAACTCGATGGACTCGATCAGCGCCGAGGTTTCGGGGCTGCCATCCATGGTCTTCATGGCGGACGCCAGTCCTTCGATGAGCCGGTTCGCCTCCACTTCCTGGTTGGCCAGACTATCGCTGCCGCCGCCGGATTTGCCGCTCTCTTCGAGGCTGTTGGGGAATCCGAGGCCAAACGCTGCGCCCGACTCGCTGGTGGACTTGATGGGGCTGAACGGATCGTTGAAGTAGTGGGCGATTGCGGCTCGCTGGTCCGAGGACAAGCCCATGATCCACATGACCATGAAGAACGCCATCATGGCCGTGACGAAGTCAGCGTAAGCGACTTTCCATGACCCGCCGTGGTGCCCCGCGGCGACGATCTTCTTCTTTTTGACGATGATGGCTTGGCCTTCGCGCATGACTACCGAGTGGATTATCGGCAGACCGGGCGGCCAAGCTCTACGTCATCGTCCGCCGCCGGTCGTTCCGCCGGTCGTTCCCGTTCCGCCTCGAGCGCGGGGCTGGGCCGTGGCGCCGAACGTTTGCTCGGGAAGCGTGACCGTGATGGACTGCGCGTACCAGTACTTCTTATCGTTGGTTCGATCCGAATACCAGTACTGGCCGATGTTCTGATCCTTGTCGAACTCGCCGACGAGGCGGGCGATTCCGTGCCCGTGCCATCGGAAGAAGGTGAGGTCGCGGCCGAACCACTGGATGCCCCGCCACTTGCCTTCCAGGGTGATCGTGCCCGTCCCGAAATAGACCTGCCGACCGAATCGCTCGAGCTCGCGCTTGACGTTGCCCTCGACTTTCGGCGCGTTGCCTTCGTAGCCGTTCAGCATCACCGTGCCCGAGAATCGGAAGACTAGCTGGCCTTCGCCGTTGATCAGCTTGAAGCTGCCCAGATTGGCCTGCATGTTCATCGTCTGATAGGGCTTGTCGCTGAACTTCTTGAGTTCGGGGAATGCCGGTGTCGCGGCAGGCGTCGGGGTCTGGGCGGCGAGAACGCCGACGAGGCCGAGGCTGAGGGCGACGACGGGGACGAATCGGTGAAAACTCATGGCGTGCGGCTCGCCCGGGATTGTACCGGAGCGCAATGGGTGGAACGTTCCCACAGGCGTCGGGGGTTCCCATCGAGGGCCACGGGTATCTTGAACCGATGGCAGGTTGGAGATGCGCGGGAATCGCCGCGCTCATGTTGCTCGCGGCTATTGGGGTCGCCGACACGGTTTGGCTCGAGAACGGGGACCGGTTGACGGGCAAGGTGCTGACCCTCGCGGCGGGGAAACTCTCTTTTCAAATCGAGGGCGTCGGCACCGTGGCGATCCCGGTGGGCAAGATCGTGCGCGTCGAGACCACCGAGACGGTTGCTTTGGTGCTGAAGGACCGGTCTCTGAGCGTGCGGCTGATCTCCGACGGGGACCGAGTCGGGTTTGTCGAGGGTGGCGCGTTTGTCTCGCTGTCCTTGGGCGATGTGGTCGCGATCAACCCCCCGAAGCCGACGACGCGGTGGGAGGGCTCGACCAGCGCCGGTCTGACCGTGGTCAATGCGGCGAGCAACTCCGTGGTCTACAACGTGGCCGCCGAGGTGGCCTACAAGAACGCGATCGAGCGGAAGGTGCTCACGGGCTCGTACCTTTACGGCCGGCAGAACGGTTCCGATGGGAGCCCCTACCGGACCCATCAGGACACGTGGCGGCTGTCCGGGCAGTACGAACGGTCGCTGACGGGGCGCTACTACGGTTTCGGCGGTTTTCGGTTGGAGGGCGACCAGGTGAACGGGCTCAAGCAACGCACCATCCTCGGGGGCGGGATGGGCTACTACTGGGTGCGGCGTCCGGGGAACGAGTTCTCGGCGGAGACGGGCTTCAACTACGTCTCGGAAGCGTACGGTGGCGGCTCGCGGGGGAACAGCCGCATCACTGGGCAACTGTCCACCCGCTTCCTCAGGAATCTGGGATCGGGCATCGAGCTGCGCCACTCGGCCGATTACTATCCCAGCCTGAGCCACATGGACGACTACCTGCTTTCGAGCCAACTGGCCTTGCGCAGCAAGATGGCGAACGGCATGTTCGTGGACTTCCGTGTGGTGATGGATTACGATTCGACGCCTGCGGCAAACGCGACGCGCCTCGCCTACCGCTACGTGGTCGGGTTGGGCACCCGGTTTTAGGTGGAGAGCGCTTCGGTGCGCAGGCGTGCTTCGTCGCGCCAACGCTTGAGGGTACGCGGGTCGAAGGGCAGGTCCAGGATGCGGTCCACGCAGCCGGGCATGACGGCGGTCATCGCGTTCAATCGTGCTTCCAATGCGGGCCGGCGGACGCCGAAGCTCTCGGCAAAGGCGAGGAAGTCCTCGCGATTCAAGTTTGTGTCGCGCCCGTCCATCGCGAGCGCCATGCGTGCCTCGTGCGGTGAGTAGAGCAGCGTCGAGACGACGTCGTACACGGGCGAAGGCTCGACGAGGCCCGTTTTGGGCGACAGCAGCACGCTGAAGTTCTTGGCGTGAAGATCGGTGTTTCCAACGAGATACGCGAACGCCGCTTGGGCGATGACCTCCAAGGCAGCGGCCATGGGCGAGGCGCAGACCCTTTGGAACGCCGCGACCACCTCGCGCAGGCTGACGTTGTACCGGTCATACGGGTGAAGGCCGAGCAGTTGACATGCGTCCTCTTGATGGACGCGGAGGCCGCGCGGCCCACGGTCGAAGCGGATGACCAGGAGGGCCGATTCGCCCGATGCATCGCGCAGGACGCAGTTCTTGGCCGTCTTGAACCCCGCTCGCTTGGCGAGGTCCATGAAGAACGCCTCGTTTTCTGCGAGGTGGGGGGTCTCGGGCGACCCGAACTTGAGGATCGCTGCGGTGCCTGCGAAGCCATACGGAACCTTGCTGGCCGTGTGGGGATCGGTGGCGATCCGCAGGTTTGTCAGCTTCGCGTGGACTCCGGCGATGCTCTGGGTCGCATGCTCTTTGGCTTGCCGGATTTGCTCCCTCAAGTTGTGGAAGAGGAAGCGATCGGGGAGTTCGAGCTTGGTTTCCTTGGCGGGCGAGGCGTTCTCGGCCAGCGCCCAAACGTCGCCTGTTGACGAACCTTCCATCGCCGCGAGCCAGCCGAACGCGTCGTCGGGGCGGAGCCCAAGCGCTTCGGCGACACGTTGTTGGCGGGGCCCCTCGGGCAGCAGGTTGGCGAAGTAGGGGTGGATGGGACCGTGCTCCATCCGATCCGGGTGCGGCGGGTGAGCGAATCCGAGACCGTCTCTCGGGCCGGGCTGCTTGGCCAGGAAGGACTTCGAGTATTGGTAAGCGGTGCCGATGGCAGTCCAATCGAGCGTGGCGATCTGCGTGCGGCCCCGCATCACGCGAAGCGAAGACGGCAACGTGCTCACGAGGGATTGGCCTCGCGAGGCTGCACGGTGAGCGCCAGACCGAGCACTTCGAGGACGGCGACCACCTTCTCCAGCCGGACGGTGGGCTTGCTGCGCTCGAACTCGACGACGAAGCGCTTGCCGCATCCTGCCAGCAATCCGACCTCCGTCTGGGAGAGTCCGAGGGCTTTTCTTCGGGTCCTGGCCGCAGAGGCCAGGTTGTTGATCGCCGATTCGTGCGCGTTCGGGAACTTTTCGTCCATGTCCTTTGACTGAGACGTCGGTTCTATGGCAAATGGTTACCGATCGGTGTGCATTCGGGCTCGCCCGGCCCCTCCCTCAGACACGAACATTCCGAGGGAGGGGAGCGGCGAGACCTTCGCGAAGCGTTACAATGGGCGTATTCGGGCACAACTGCTCCTTGACTCGAAGCGCGAAGGCCTTGAGGCGCTTTGCCGCAAGTACGCCGTCAGGCGTTTGCGGCTCTTTGGGTCTGGTCTGAGGTACGAGTGGGACCCCGCGATCAGCGACCTTGATTTTCTGGTCGAGTTTGGCCCGCCCATCGGCATGAACGCGTTTCAACGTGTTACGGGCTTGCTGCTTGACCTAGAAGCGCTGCTTGGGTGTCGTGTCGACATTGTCGACTGGAATGCGGCTCAAAACCCGTTCTTCCGAGCGCATGCCGAGAAATCGGCGAATGTGCTCTTCGCGGCCTGAGACTGCCGCAGCCTTGTTCGACATGTTCCGCGCGACGGCGCGCATTCTGCTTTCGTTCTAGTGCGAACGCTCAGGTCAGGGCTCGCCCGGCCCCTCCCTCAGACATGAACATTTCGAGGGAGGGGAGCGGCACGGGATGACCCACAAACGGTAGACCAAGTTCTAGGTTTTTGCGCTAGAATGGTCGAGTTCATGGCTCAGGACAAAATCGTCGTCGTTGGCGCTCGCGAGCACAACCTCAAGAACATCACCGTCGAGATCCCCCGCGACCGGCTGGTCGTCATCACCGGACTTTCGGGGAGCGGTAAGTCGTCGCTGGCGTTCGACACCATCTACGCCGAGGGGCAGCGGCGGTACGTCGAATCCCTCAGCGCCTATGCGCGCCAGTTCCTCGGCCAGATGGACAAGCCCGACGTGGACCACATCGAAGGCCTCTCGCCGGCCGTGAGCATCGACCAGAAGAGCGCCAGCCGCAACCCGCGTTCGACCGTGGGTACGGTCACCGAGATCTACGACTATCTGCGGCTCATCTTCGCCCGGGTGGGCACGCCACACTGCCCCAACGACGGCACGCCCATCGAGCGGCAGTCTATCGACCAAGTGCTCGACGTGGTCAAGGCGTTGCCCGAGGGGACGAAGCTCCAGGTGCTCGCTCCGGTGGTGCAGGGCCGCAAGGGCGAGTACAAGCAGGTGCTGCAGGAGGTCAACAAGGCCGGCTTTGTGCGCGTCCGCGTGGATGGCGTGATGTACGAGGTCACCGACGACATTCCGATGGACCGCTACAAGGCGCACACGATCGAGGTGGTGGTGGATCGCTTGGTGATGCGCGAAGGCGTCGAACGGCGCGCCGCCGACTCCGTCGAGACTGCGCTCAAGATGGGCAAAGGACTTGTCACCCTGAACGTCCAGCGTCCTGAGGACAGTGAAGCGGTCGACCAACTGTACAGCGAGCACTTGGCTTGCCCGGTCTGCGACTTCAGCATGCCCGAATTGGAGCCGCGCCTGTTCAGCTTCAACTCGCCGTTTGGCGCGTGCCCGGATTGCACCGGACTGGGCACCAAGACCGAGTTCGACCCGGACCTCGTCTGTCCGGACCCGCGCAAGCCTCTGCGGGGTGGTGCCATTCTGCCATTCGTCTACAAGTCGGGCGACGTCAAGGAGTGGTGGCCCGAGGTGCTCGATGCCGTGGGCCGCGCCTGCGGGTTCGACGCGAGTCTGCCGGTCGCCGAGATTCCGGCCGAAGGGCTCAAGGCCGTTTGGCACGGGCTCAAAGACCCTGTGACCGTCAAGGTCCGGTACGCGCGGAGCGAGCGAACGTTCCAGACCCAGTGGGATGGCGTCCTCTCCGCGCTGCGCAAGCGTTACGACTCCACCCAGAGCGAGTGGGTGAAGAAGGACCTTGAGCAGTACATGAGCACCAAGCCGTGCCCAACGTGCGGCGGCAAGCGACTCAAGCCAGAGGCTCTTGGCGTCAAGCTGGGCGGCAGATCCATCAGCGACATCACGGTGCTTGCGGTGGACGAGGCGCTTCAGTTTTTCACCGAGCTAGGCCGCCAGTTGGACGCTCGCAAGCTCGCCATTGGCGAACGAGCGGTCAAGGAGATCGTGGAGCGGCTTCGGTTCTTGGCCGACGTGGGGCTGACCTACCTGACACTCGACCGGACCGCGCGCACGTTGGCGGGCGGCGAGGCGCAACGCATCCGGCTGGCGACGCAAATCGGCAGCGGATTGATGGGTTGCCTCTACGTCCTCGACGAGCCTTCGATCGGGCTGCACCAACGCGACAACCGCAAGCTCATCGAGACGCTCGTCCGGCTCCGCGACCTTGGCAACACGGTGATCGTCGTCGAACACGACGAGGAGACGATGATGGCCGCCGACTGGTTGATCGACCTTGGCCCTGGGGCCGGGGAGCATGGCGGTCGGATCGTCAACCAAGGGCCGCTCGACGAGTTTCTGAAGAGCAATGTGGGCACCGCGAGGTACCTCAACGGGCTGGACGCGATTCCCGTGCCTGCCCAAAGGCGGCAGCCGAAGACCCCTTGCCCGGTTTCGCTCTAGTCCAAGACCTGTTCCAAGCCGACCGTCAGTCCCTTCGTCTGCAGCACGGCGCGAATGGCGGCGTTCACGCCCTCGACGAACGAACTCCGGCTCAGGGAGTCGTGTCGGATGGTGAGGGTTTCGCCTTCGCCGCCGAACATCACGATCTGGTGGGCGAGCATGCCCTTGAGGCGGACGCTGTGAATCTGAACGTCTTGGTGCAGTGCACCCCGCGCGCCTTCGACCTTGATCAGCTGCGCGTAGTTCTCGGTGGGTCGGCGTCGGCGGGCGTTCGCCACCATGTCGGCGGTGCGGAGGGCGGTACCGGAGGGGGAATCGGCTTTGCCGTCGTGGTGCATCTCGACGATCTCGCAATCGGGAAGATAGCGCGCCGCCATTTCGGCGAACCGCATCATGAGCACGGCGCCGATCGCGAAGTTGGGCACGACCATGGCGGGTACGCCCACCTCTTCGCTCAGGGCGCGGATCTCCTTGAGGTCGTCCGAGAGCAACCCGCTTGTCCCGATGATGGGGGCGACGCCGCGCCTCAGGGCCGAAACCGCATGCTGCGGCGCTGCGGAGGGATGCGTGAAATCCACGAGCACGTCGCAGGGCACCTCGTCCAACGCCTCCCCGAGCTTGGGCCGGATCGGGATGTCTGGAACGTGGCTGCCGATCAGGTCGAGCAGGCTTTGGCCGCTGTGTTCGCGGTCAATGGCCAGCACCAACTCCATATCGGGCTGCTTGTGAATGCCCTGGGCGATGGTCTGTCCCATGCGGCCGGCGGCGCCGGCCAATCCCACGCGAATCTTGGTCTTGCTCATGACTTGGTTGGTGCCGGCTTGCGCTCCAGCCGGTAGGTCTTGGTCTCGACGAGGAGCGGCAGGCCCTTCGCGTCGACGTAGGTGGTCGCGTCGTCGGTGACGATCTGGTGCGCTCGGTACGTTTGTCCACCGACTTTGATCTCCTTCAGCCCGACGTACTTCGTCTCGCCGATCTTCCACTCCAGAGTGTTCAGATCGAACCGGTACTTCTTGAACGAGGTGCCGGGTCGGGGTTGGTCGCGCAGGAACCAGAACTCGGAAGGGTCCTCCAGTGGGGCGTCCTTGGGCGCTTCGACGTCCTTTGATTCGTTCGAGCCGTTCTGATCGAGGACGGCGCTGGCCCCGGTGGCCGTGATGGTGGCCATCACCGAGGTCCGAGAACGGTTCGGCGTTGCGACGACTTCCTGGAACTTGGTTTTGGGGCGGCCGGTCTTGTCGTAGGTCGAGACTTGCCGCACGACGACCTTGCGGCTCCCGTTGTCCAACTCCATGCGGAGCGTCACTTGCTTGCCGCCGTCTTCGGTAATGCGATGGCCGATCGTGGCCGTGCCGACCGGCTTGCCTTCTGACAGCACGCGCATTTCGACTTGAGCCAAGCCCAAGGCGGCCAGACACCACAGTCCGATGCACGCGAGGCGTTTCATGGTCCGACTTCGATGAGGCGATCCGCGGGTTCGGCGTTCTGGCTCTCGCAGCCCGTTTCCGAAATGTTCACGATGTTCTCGATCCGGACGCCGAACTTGCCTGGGAGATAGATGCCGGGCTCCACGCTGAAGCAGTGGCCCGGCTCGAGCAGGACCTGGCTGCCGCCGATGATGTACGGCTCCTCGTGGCCCTTCATGCCGATGCCGTGCCCCGTGCGGTGGATGAAGTAATCCCCGTACCCGGCGTCTTCGATCACCTGGCGCGCGGCCGCATCCACTTCGCCACAGGCGACGCCCGGCGCAGCCTTGTTTCGGCCCGCATGGTGGGCCCGAAGGACGATGTCGTACACGTTGTGGGCTTCTTCCGATGCCTTGCCGCAGGCCACGGTGCGCGTGATGTCGCTTTGGTAGCCCTCGACGTCGCAACCGAAGTCCATGATCACGACGTCGCCTTCGCGGATCGGGACGTTGTCGGACTTGTGATGGGGTTCGGCTGCGAAGGCGCCCGTGGCGACGATGGCGAAGGTGGGGCGGCCGCCTCGGGCCTGCATTTCGGCGCGTAGGGCGGCTTCGACCTGCATCTCGGTCGCCCCGGCCCGGAGTGCTTGCAGGGCGGGTTCGAAGCTGTCGTCGGCAATCTTGGCGGCGCGGCGCATCAGGGCGAGTTCGTCGGCGTCTTTGTTGCGCATCAAGTTGGCCAGAATCGGCCCGCCGAGCTTGAACAGCGCTGCGGTGAGCACGCCTTGCATGGCGAGCAGCGTGTGGGCGTGCATGTCGTCGTCCACAGCCAGGATCGAGGTGCGGAATCCCCAGTCTTGGCTCAGGGCGCGGAAGTGCGCCATCGGGTCTTCGCCGTCCTTCCACGGGCGGATGTCCTCGACTCCGGCGCGTTCGGCTTGGACGGCGCTGAGCGCAGGGCAGATCATGCGGGTCGCGCCGGTCTTGCTGACAGCGAGAATCAGGAACCGCTCGTGCCCGTCTTCGAAGAAGCCGTTGAGGTAGCCCATGGCCACCGGGGAGGTGGCGATAAAGGCATCCACTCCCTGGGCGTCGAGTTCTTGGGCGAGCGCGGCGATGCGCCGCCGATGGTGATCGCGCATGGACTCAAGTATACGACTCGCGGGCTCGGTCAGCGGAATTGTTCATCTGGCGTTCACTTTGCAGGGGACGATTCGGCTACGATGGTCACGTTGTGACGGATGTCGCCTTGGCTGTTCGGTTTTTCCTGCAACTGGCGGTGATCCTGCTCGTCTGCCGGGCCGTCGGCTGGTTCGGCCGCCGCTATCTGGGCCAGACGCAGGTGGTCATGGAGATGATCGCGGGCGTGTTGTTGGGTCCGTCTCTGTTCGGGCTCCTAGCCCCGCAGGCGCAGTCGTGGCTGTTTCCCCAGACGGCCATTGTGGGCGAGGCCCCGATTCGGCATCCTTCGATGTCCGTTCTGTACGTGGCGTCGCAACTCGGGCTCGTGCTCTACATGTTTCTGGTCGGCTTGGAGTTCGAGACCTCCTTGTTGCGGCAAAAGGCCAAGGGAGCGGTGAGCGTGTCGCTCTCCGGCATCGTCCTGCCCTTCGCGCTCGGGGTGCTTGCTTCGACTTGGATGCGCGAACCGGGTGTCTACTTCAACGAGTCCGCAAAGGCCTGGGAGGGAGCCGTGTTCATGGGGGCCGCCATGTGCATCACGGCCTTTCCGATGTTGGCCCGAATCATCAGCGAGAGGGGCTTGGCGGGAACAACGATGGGCACCCTGGCCCTCGCGGCCGGGGCCACGGACGACGCCATGGCCTGGGCCATGCTCGCCGTCGTCTTGTCATCGTTCACTTCGACGCCCTCCTATGCCCTGTGGGCGATCGGCGGCGGAGCCCTCTTCTTGTGCTTCATGCTTCTGGCGCGGCCCTTGCTGCAACGCCTAGAAGCGTGGACCCAACGCGAGGGGACCGTCACGCAGCCGATCGCGATCACGACGTTCGCCATCGTCTCGCTGGCCGCATGGTTCACCGACGCGATCGGCATCTACGCCGTTTTTGGAGCGTTTGTGACCGGGGTCTGCATGCCTCGAGGCGAGTTCTCGAAGGGCATCCGGCTGAGGGTCGAGTACGCCACGAGCACGCTTTTGTTGCCCCTGTTCTTCACCTATTCGGGTCTGAATACCAAGGTCCAGTTGCTGGGCGTCGGCAACGTGATGGCCATCGCCTTGGTGGTCGTGTTGTTCGCCATTGTCGGCAAGTGGGTGGGGTGCATGCTGGCTGCGCGGCTCGCGGGCGAAACGTGGCGGGATGCGTCGGCGATCGGCGTGCTCATGAATGCTCGGGGCCTGATGGAACTCATCATCTTGAACATCGGACTCCAACACGGGGTGATCACTCCGACCCTCTACACGGTCATGGTACTGATGGCCATCGTGACGACGGTGATGGCGTCCCCGATCTTTGCGAAGTGGTACGGCACGGCTGGCGCCCGTCCATCGCCTGGCTGACTTAGCGCCGCTTCCACCAGAGCGCTTGCGTGGTGGCGAGTGGGTGGACGGCGGTCTCGAGGGCGCGCATCTCTTCGGCGGGCATCGGCTTGAAGTTGCGGGCCACGCGCAGGTTGGGTTCCACCTCCGAGACCTGCCTGAGCCCGATGGCGAGCGTGGAGATGGGCAGCGTGAGAGCGTAGCGGAGCAACGGTTCGGGCTCGTCCACCCGTCCGCGCGCGAACTCCATGCCCTTCAGCGCCTTCATCCCCGAAATGCCGATCCCGAGTTTGTTCGCCTTGGGCAACACGTCGGTGGCGAAGTCGTGGATGTGCTTGTCGAGTGCGCTAACGGGAACAAGAATAGCGTCGAAGGGATAGGCGTCGAGCGCTCGGAGGATGACTTCGGGCCGCGTGTGCCCCGTGATGCCGATGTGGCGGATGAGGCCCTCGCGTTTGGCGCGTTCGAGGCCCTTGACCGCTCCGCCCGTGGCGAGCACCTGGTCCAAGGTGCCGTCGTCGTTGACCGCATGCACCTGGAGCAGGTCGATCTGCTTCGTTTGCAGACGTTCGAGGCTCGCTTTGACCTCGGCGTAGGCCCCGTCGGCGTCGCGTGCGAGGGTCTTGGTGGCCAAGAACACGTCCTTTCGGCGCTTGGCCATCACCATGCCGATGGCGGTTTCGCTGCGAGTGCCTTGGTAGCTCGGCGCAGTGTCGATGAAGTTCACGCCGCCATCCAAGAGTTGGTTCAGGGCCTTGACGGACGCCTCGGTCTCCGGGATCTCGGCCGTGCCGACGGCATAAATCGAAGCGCTCCAGCCCGTCTTGCCGTAGGGGCGCGTCGCGATGCGCGGCGTTTGCGCTTCGGACTCGCGCCTCGTCAGCGTGAGCGCCGTAGCACCGGTCAGCTTGAGGAAGTCGCGGCGCGACAGTGCCATGCGCCTAGTTTGGCGAATCGCGGGTCAGGTTTGCCGGTCGACGCCCATTTCGCCGGGCGGGCTGAGGATGTCGAGGATGAACGTGTCTTCGAGGGCATCCACCCCGTGCGGGAACCACGAGGGCAGACAGACCACCGAGCCACCTTCGACGTCCACTTCACGGTAGTCCGACGACCCGGGTTCCCCCAGCCGCCAGCGTACTTTGCCCGAGACGATGCAGGCCATCTGCTCGCTCTCGTGCGAGTGGGTGGCGACATGGCAACCCTTGTCCAGGTTCACGTGGGCGACGAGCATTCGTTCGCCACGCAATCGTTTGCGGTGCAACAGCGGGATGGGATGATCGGATTCGAGTTCGGCCCAAGGAGCGACGACGGCATCCATAGGGAGATCGTACCTTTCGTGGTGCTCGGCTGGTGTTTGGCTGATGTTGGGTTGAAGTTCAGGTTGTGTTGGCCTTGGGAACAGGGTGAGGTCGAAGCGAACCTCAGCCGACCCAAGCCAAACCTTCGCCAACACTAGCCCTTCTTCAGGACCAAGGGTTCCCGATCGAACCCTTTTGGATCATGAAAGAGCAGGGTGCCATCGGGTCCGGGCTTGATCTCCAAGGGAACGTTGTTCTCCCGAATGCCTTGCGCGGCCTGATCCATCGGGCGACCCATGTACTTTTCCACGTGTAAGAGTGCCCGATCGGGATCGTAACGCACCGAGCCTTCCTTCGGAATGCCCGCTTCGAGCAGCTCGAAACGCCCATCGCGGATCGTGAGCTTGACCAACCCAAGCGACTTTGCCACGGCTGGATCGAGGCCGCTGACCGGCACCTCTCTTTGGCCGAGCCACTCGCCATCGGCGCTCCACGTGCGGACGCAGCCGAGAGCAAGAACCAGCACCAAGCCCAAAGTCAGGCCGACAGATATACTTCGCGGGATGGCCGCCATCACCCCCGAAGTCTACACGTCCATGGGGCTGCGCGACTCCGAGTACGCCGCGATCCTCGAACTCATTGGTCGAGAACCCACGCTCACGGAACTCGGCATGTTCGCCGTCATGTGGAGCGAGCACTGCGGCTACAAGTACTCGCGCCCCGTCCTCGCGTTCTTCAAGAAGTACAAGGAGGCGATGGAGGGCAGCGGCCTGGAGAACGCCGGGGTCGTCGACATCGGCGACGGGCTGGGGGTGACCATGAAGGTCGAATCGCACAACCACCCTTCGGCCGTCGAGCCGTACCAGGGAGCGGCGACCGGGGTGGGCGGCATCATCCGCGACATTCTGACCATGGGCGCGCGCCCCATCGCCTCGCTCAATTCGCTTCGATTCGGTCCGATCCGCGACGGCGAAGCCGAACCTGCCGTGGTGCGCCGCAACCGCTACCTGTTCGAGCGTGTCGTGGAGGGTATCGCGGGCTATGGCAACTGTGTCGGAGTGCCCACCGTGGGCGGCGAGGTGTTCTTCCACCCACGATTCAGCGGCAACCCTCTGGTGAACGCGATGTGCGTCGGCCTGCTGGAGATCGAGAAGATGACCACGGCAGCGGCCACGGGGGGAGGCAATCCGGTCGTCTACCTGGGTTCGGCCACGGGCAAGGACGGCATCCACGGGGCGACGTTCGCCAGCGAAACCCTGGACGAGGACAGCGACGCCAAGCGCCCCAACGTGCAGATCGGCGACCCGTTCGCCGAGAAGCAGCTCATCGAAGCGACCCTTGAAGCTCTGGACACCGGCGCGATTGTCGCCATTCAAGACATGGGCGCGGCTGGGCTGACGTGCAGCACCACCGAAATGGCCAGCAAGGGCTCCGTGGGCATGGACGTGGACCTCGATCGCGTGCCGATGCGCGAGAGCGACATGTCGGCCTACGAACTCATGCTCAGCGAGAGCCAGGAGCGCATGATGGCCGTGGCGCTGAAGGGACGCGAGCAGGAGGTGCTCGACGTGTTCCACAAATGGGGCCTTCCCGCGCGCGTCGTGGGCGAGGTGAACGGCGACGGCATCCTGAGGGTGAGACGGCACGGCGAGTTGGCCGCGTGCATGGACCCCAAGCTTCTGACGGACACCTGCCCGGTCTACCGAACCGAGTTCGAGACTCCCGAGTACCACGAGCGGGCGAAGCGGTTCCAACTCGACGAGGTGCCCGTGGCCGACCCGACCGAATCGCTCCTCAAACTGCTGGCAAGCCCCAACCTGGCCAGCAAGCGCTGGGTGTACGAGCAGTACGACCAGGAGGTTCAAACCCAGACCAGCCTGAGCAGCGGCGCGGCCGATGCCGCTGTTCTGTTGCCGCGTGGCACGCTCAAGGGCCTGGCGCTCTGCATCGACGGCAACAGCCGGAAGACTTACCTCGACCCGTTCGTGGGTGGGCAACTCGCCGTTGTGGAGGCGGCTCGCAACGTGGCGTGCACAGGCGCGCGTCCGACCGCAGTGACCGATGGATTGAACTTCGGCAATCCCGAGCTGTCGCACGTCTACTGGCAGTTCCACGAGGCTGTCCGAGGGATCGCCTTGGCCGCCGAAGCGATGGAGACTCCGGTCATCAGCGGCAACGTGTCGTTCTACAACCAGAGCGAGTTGGGCGAAGTGCTGCCGACGCCTCTGATCGGCATGTTGGGTGTGCTGGCCGATGGACGGAGGCGCGTCGGCCTTGCGCCTCAGGACGCAGAGGTTTCGCTGGCGCTGATCCGAGTCCCGCTTGCCTCCGTCCCTCACGAGGGGTTGGGCGCGAGCGACTATCTGGCCGAAGTCCACGGGGTCGAGGACGGCGTGCCTGTGCCGCCCGATCTGGAAGGCGAGAAGGCGCTCTGTCGCTGGCTCGAGCGGGCTGTTGCCGAGGGTTGGATCGCCTTTGCCCACGATTCATCGGACGGTGGCTTGGCGGTGGCCCTCGCCGAAATCGCGATGGCTGGACGCACTGGTCTGGCGGCGGATCTGCCCCTCGATGGGCGGCAAGATGCCGTGCTTTTTGGGGAGCGACCCGGCGAGGTGCTGGTCGGCCTGCATCCCGAGCGAATCGAGATGGCCCGTGAAGCGCTTGGGTCTCTCGCGATGCATGGGATCGGCTCCATCGGCGGTGATGCCTTGACCGTCTCGGTGCGCGGGCGTGCCGCGATCCGCGCGCCCCTTTCTGAGCTTGCCCGGGCGCACGAATCCACGATCCCGGCGACGCTGGCGCACTGACACCATTAGTGGTGACCTTGACAATCCCGTAGAATTGACGTAACATGGGGCCATAGAGGAAAGGTAGAGTTGCCTTTGAGAGTTCTCCTTTTTCTCGGGGTGGTGAAATGAAACGAAATCGCGTACTTGCCGCACTCGGCGCCGTCTTGCTTGCGAGTCCTGTCTTCAGTCTGCCGGACCTATGGGGCATCGCCATGGGCCACGACAGCTACACCATTCGGCGCGAGCTGAACGGCGTCAATACGTTCGCTCCGCCCAGCGCGGTGCCGGCAGAGATCAGCTTCACGTACAGCGGCTCGACGACGACCATCGGGTTCACGACGTCCGCCAGCCGCAAGCGGAACCAACCGTACAGCACCGGCTCGCACGACATCCATGCGTCGTACAACGTGAAGTACCGCATCTACACGAACGACCCTGCCCCCGTCAATGGGTTGCTGGTCGTTTGGTTCAGCCGTCGGCACAGTTTGTTGGCCAACGCCACGACGTTTCTTGAGGTTTGCGCCGCCCGTGCTTGCGCATCGGTGCACCTGACCAAGTCTCGAACCAATTTGATGCAGGTTTCCGGCGAAATCGGTCAGATGGATGCCAGCAACACGAGCGGCAAGTGGTTTCCTTCCGGAGGCTACTGCCACACTCAAAACGTGACTTGGGTGGACAACCTCGACGGTACGTTTTACGCCGACGTCGTGGTGCCGATGGGCCTGATGCACTCGTATGCTGTCGCCGAATACTGGGGACCTACGGGCGGGAACATGACGGTTTCGACGGCTTCGTCGCACGCGAAAGCGGAATTACAGCTCAACCAGGCTGTTTACGACCCTAACGCGATCAGCGTGGACACCTCGGTGATCACGGACGAGGAAACCGCGGTGGAAATCGCGACGGAGCAGGGCCGGATTCTGGGTCAACTGTACGGTTGGATCAAGAGCGACCACAATGTCACGTTCGACATGGCCGCTCATCCGGCGGGCAACTACCGCATTTACCTGACTCCAAGAAGTGCGTTGCGAAAGCGCGTCAATGTGGCGTATACTCCCAAACACACGGTTGTTGGAGGCGTGACGTTCAAGTTCGGAGACATCGATTACGACAACGACATCGACTCGAACGACGCGGATTACGTGGCATCCAAGATCGGCAAGACGTCCTCGGATGCCGATTGGCATCGGCAAGACACGCTGGGTAGGAGCGCTTATCTGGCCGATTTGGACCGTGATGGTGCCGTGACGATCGCCGACCACGCGATTGTCGTTGCGAACTTGGGGCAGACGGGCGACCAATAGGGTTGCTCGGAAGCGCCACGGGGAGGTATCGACAACATGAAGCGAGAGGGAAGCTTGGCAGGGCTGGTGTTTCTGCTGTTGGCGGCGTCGGGTTTGGCCATTCAGGTCAAGCCCGAACGGCGACCTGCTGCGAAAGGGTCGGTGGTTAGGTTCGACGCTGGAATGCATATGGACAATCCGGTCGAGATTTACTTGACCAGCCCGAACGGGAGTTTGCTCTATCGGTGGTCGACCAACATCACCAAAGAGAATCATCTCTTCTTGGCGCTGCCCAATGTGTCGCCAGGGGAGTATCGGTTGGTGTTCGAAGCGGCGGGAGCGCTGGCGTTGCCCTTGACCATTCATGTCAAAGACAAGCCCTATGCCTGGGGTGCGTTGCCCTGGAAGTTTGGAGATGCCAATGGCGATCGGAAGATCGATCAGAAGGACCTCGACCTGATCAAGCGGCTGATTGGGGTCGACCGCAATCATCCGGCGTGGTTTTGGCCCGAGGAACTTGGCGCGCGGGGACTGACCTTGGACTTCAACCTAGATGGCGTCGTAGACGCCAAGGACCTCGCCATCGCCCGGCGGAACATGGGTGCGAGGGGTCCGGCCCCTCCGAAGTCGGCGGACCCCCGAAAACCCTACGGGGACCCTCGTTGGATCGGTCTCAGAATCAGCGCGCCCGTCGAAACCGGCAAACCGCCGCCTCAATAGTCCTCCGCGGCTCAGCATCCCGTTGTCTGGAACGGCTACACTTCGGCACCTCCTTCTATGCCGATTTTCGATTGCATCATCGTGGGCGCAGGGCCCTCGGGCAGTTCAGCCGCCTATCATCTGGCCAAGCGCGGCGTCTCCGTGTTGCTGCTCGAAAAGCAGGTCATGCCCCGTTACAAGCCCTGCGGGGGCGGCGTGTTTCCCGGCATCGCCGATTGGTTCGACTTCGACTTCTCGCCCGTGGTCTCGACGCTGGCGCACGGCATGACGCTGACCTTTCTGGAGCACGGCGATCGGAAGATGCCCTACCCACTGTCCCCCGCCTTGTGGATGGTTCACCGTGAGACGTTCGACCACTTCTTGGTTCAGCAGGCCGAACGTGTCGGAGCCGTGGTCGTCCTGGGTCAAGCCGCAACAGGCGTTGAACGAACCGCCGAGGGATGGCGGGTTTCGACCGACGAGGGTGCGTTCGAAGGTCGCTTCGTGTTGGCCGCAGACGGTTCAAAGGGGCCGATGGCGGGTTGGCTGGGTTTCCCGGAGCGGGTCGCTCTTCGAGCGGCCGCCGTCGAACTGGAGGCGCCCGTTGCAGCCACGGACGGTATCGCCTACATCGACTTGAGCGTGTTGCAGGACGGCTATGCCTGGAACTTCCCCAAGGCGAACTGCTACTCGATCGGTTGCGGCGTTTTGGCGCGAAGCAAGGGACCGCTGCGCCAGGTGCTCTCCCGCTATTGCGAGGCGTTCGGGGTGGACGCCGAGGCGCACCAGCACTTCGGCCACCCGTTGATGATGTGGGACGGCCCCATGGACTTGCACGGCGACCGCTGCCTCATCGTGGGCGATGCCGCCGCCATGACCGACCCGTTCAGCGCAGAGGGCATTCGCCCGGCGATTTACTCCGGCATCAAGGCGGCCGAACATGTGGCCGAGGCGCTTGCGGGAGCCGAGGACGCCTTGGCACGCTACACGCAGGTGGTGCAAAGCGAGCACGGGGGCAACATGGCGTGGGCCAAGCGGCTCGCGGGCTGGATGTACCCGTTCTCGAAGAGCTACTACCCCGACACCGACGACCACAAGCTGTCGATCCAGCCCGCGGACTTCGTCTACTCGGAGCATCCGTACGAGGAACTGGTGATGAAGGCGATGAGTCTGGACTAGACCAAGCGGGCGCGCGTACCTGGGGTGGTGAGCGGGATGGCGGCGAGCCAATCCGGCAGGTCGTCTTCGGCGTAGCTTCGGGCATCGAACCGGCACGCCGACACCACGGGGCAGCCAAAGTCCGGACACGCTTCGGATCGGTCGATCAGCACGCCCACACCAACGAGGGTCGCACCTGCAGCATGGACGACCTCGGCGGTCTCCACCAGGGACGTGCCCGTCGTCAGCACATCGTCGACGAGAAGCACGCGTGCGTCTGGGGCGATGTGGCCGTTTCGCCTCAGCGCCCGCTTGCCTTCGACGAGTTCGACGTAGGCGGCGGTCAAGTCAAGCTGACGGGCGGCTTCGTAGGCGACGATCATGCCTCCGGTCGAAGGGCCGACGACGAGTGTCGGCTTCATGCCACCCAAGCCGGCGATGATGGCTGCGACGGCGGCTTCGAGAACGGGTGGGCGTTCGAGGATGCGGAACTTCTCGACGTACACGTCGCTATGCCGCCCGCTCGCGAGCCGAAAGTGCCCGCGTAGCACGGCGCCGCAGGACTCGAGCAGAGCGATCAGATCGACGGTCGTCACAGATGCCATGGTTTGGGGATTATCGCCGAAATCAGGAGCGGCCTTTCAGCCGCCGATCTTCTTCGCGACGTTGTCGCGGTTGCGCTTGCCAGCCTCGTCGTCCGGATGCAGGCGCAGATACCATTCCCAGACGCGCAGGGCGTCCTTGAACTTCTCGGTGCGGTTGTAGGCGTGGGCGAGGAGGCGGAACACGTTGGGATGCGCCTGGTCGCTCAGCACGGGCTCGAGTAAGGCGATCACCTTGGCGTACTCCTTGTTGTTGAACGCGGACTGGGCGGGCGGCAGGGCGCGGTCGGGGTCGCCGGGGTTGTCCTTGATGTACCTCGCGTAGACGGCCTCGGCCTCCTCGTATTCCTCGACGTTCTCGAGCATCCACGCCAAATCGCTCGCGATGTGGTAGTCGTTCGGGTCGAGTTCGTAGGTGAACTTGAGCTGCTGGATGCTCCTGGGAAAGTCGCCGTTCTTGAACCAGTAATCGGTCTGCGCCGCCATCCGGCTGTACGCCGCGTCCCAAATCAGATTCGTGCGCTGGAACGCGATGTCGGCCGGCTGGTTGCCCGTGAGCAGGAACAGACTGATCAAGCTGAATATCATGCTTCTTCCAACGCCTTGTCGAGCGCTTCGCGCACCAACTGCGGATTCGCTCGGCCTTTGGTCTCGCGCATCACCTGTCCGATGAGGAACCCTCCGACGCTGGTCTGACCGGACTTGTACTTTGCGACCACATCGGCATTATCTTTCAGAACGCGCAAAACCGCCGATTCAATCGCCCCGAGGTCGGAAATCTGGGTCGCGCCCTTGGCTTCGACGATCTGGGCGGGCGCCTGCCCCGTCCTGAACGTCTCGGCGAACACTTCTTTGGCGATCTTGCCCGAGATGGTGCCCGAGGCGATCAACCGCACGAGTTCCACCAGATGGGCGGGCGTCACCTTGCTGGCCGAGGCGGATTGCCCGGTCTCGTTCAGCATCTTGGCGAAGTCGCCGTTCATCCAGTTGCATACCGCCTTCGGGTCGCCTCCGAGTTCCACGGCCTGCTCGAAGTAGGTCGCCCAGTCCTTGTCGGCCACCAAAAGTCCTGCGTCGTAGTCGCTCAGGCCCAGCGACTCGCGGTAGCGGCGCAGCTTGGCCAGCGGCAGTTCCGGGAGGGAGGCGCGGAGGGCTTCGATGGCCGCCTCGTCGAACTTCATGGGCACGAGGTCCGGGCACGGGAAGTAGCGGTAGTCGTTCTCCGACTCCTTGATCCGCATGGGATAGCTGGCCTCGCGGTTCTCGTCCCAGCCGCGCGTCTCTTGGCGGAGGGTTGCTCCCGTGGCGAGGGCTGCTATCTGACGCCTCACCTCGAACGCCACGCCGAGCTGGACGCTGCGGAAGCTGTTGAGGTTCTTGAGTTCCGACTTGATGCCGTACGTTTCGCTGCCCACGGGCCGCACCGAGATGTTGGGCTCGCACCGCATCGAACCTTCCTCCATCTTGCCGTCGCACACCCCGAGGTAGACCAAGATGTGGCGGAGTTGGGCCAAATACTCCTTGGCCTCGTCCGGCGTTTCGATGTCGGGAGGGAAGTCGGTGACGATCTCCATCAGCGGGACGCCCGCGCGGTTGAAGTCCACGCCCGAGCCACCGCTGGGCAAGTGCATGAGCTTTCCGGTGTCTTCTTCCAGGTGGACGCGCCGGATCCCGATCCGCTTGGTGCCCCCTCCGCTGGCGGGGATTTCCAGGTACCCGTTGTAGCCGAGCGGGTTGGTTTCGCCGTATTGCGAGACTTGGTAGCCCTTGGGCAAGTCGGGATAGAAGTAGTTCTTGCGGTGGAACACCGACGTCATCGCGATCTGGCAGTTCAGGGCGAGCGCCGTCTTGAGCACCATCTCGATCGCGGCGCGGTTGGGGACGGGCAAGGTGCCGGGCATGCCGAGGCAGATCGGGCACACGCGGGTGTTGGGCTCGCCGCCAAAAGCGACGGGGCACCGGCAGAACATCTTCGACTGGGTCGAAAGCTCGGCGTGGACCTCCATGCCGACGCTGGCGACGTATTCGGGCATCGTGAAGCGAGTGTACCGTTCGGTACCCTTGGGGCATGACCGAACGCGGCATCGAAGTCGTTTCCACCCACGAGTCCCGCGAAGGCTGGACCGGCCTCACGTATTGTCTCAGCCTCAACGCCGCGACCGTGGGCGCCCAGCGCATGTCCATGAACTTGGTGCGTCTGCCCCCGGGCAAGCGTGTCTCGCCGCACGTCCACGTGGGGTTCGAGGCGATGATCTATGTGGTCTCGGGCACGATCCAGCAGCGGTTCGGCGAGGGACTGGCCGAGTTCGTCGAGTACGGGCCTGGAGCGCTGGTGTTCATTCGCGAGGGCGTGCCGCACGACGTTTTCAACCCCAGCGAGACCGAGGACGCGTGGGCGGTGGTCGCGCGATCGAGCCCGGACGAACTGGAGGAAGTCGTGGCGTATCCAAGCCTGGCGTAGTTCGGTGGAGCTCCGTAGGGTTCGGTGAGGTTCAGGTTTCGATACCCAGGGCCTCAAGGTCGTATTGCGTCTTTCTTACGGCCTGCCGCGCGCTTGTTCGCGACGTAGTCTTCAAGGCTGATGAAGGGCACCGAGATGCCGTCGAACTCGCTGACGACCCTTCGCTCCCATGCGCCGGCAAACTCGACTCCGTCGATCTGATTGAGCAAATCGATGCGGAACGGCTGCCGCCCGAGCATGAATACGGCTTGCTCCTTCAACAGGTCTTCGGGGCCATCCAAGGAATCTCCGAACCCGAATTCGCAGAGGACGTCGTACAGCCGCTCGGCATTGGCTCGCGTCGTTTTGGATTGAAGAAGTCAATGTCGGCGGTGTATCTCGGGTGACCGTGGAACGCGAGTGCATGGGCGCCCACGATCAGGTACTCAACGCCGTGGGAGTTGAGCAATCGTAAGAATTCTTTCCAATCGGGGTGGAGTTCCATGGGCTCGCCAGATGAGTTCGGCTTGGATCGCCAGACGTTCGGCAGGGGTGAGGGCGGCGTTATCTTCCCGATCGGCCCGATCGGCCTCTTCGGGCGTCATGATGCGCATCACTTTGCGGTCGTCGCGGCTACCCTGATCCACGATTCGAGCATACCAGTCGTGGCTACCACGTCCCGACCGGCTGGTCGTCGGGCAAGTACCGGGCGAACTGCTCGACGTGATAGACGTCGTGTGCCAGCAGCGTTCCCGCCCAATCGTACGCCGACATCGCGCCTCGCTCGGGGTGGGTGGTCTCGCCGGCCCAATCGTCTTCGGTCAGGCTCCCCAGGTAGGCGAGGGTTGCCTTTCGGCGCTGCGCCCAGACCTGCACCTGTTCCTTGGGGTCGGTGTCGTCGTAACCATGCTCGACGCATCGAGCCGACTCGTCGAAGGCTTCGATGGTCGGACGCCGCTCGGCGCACGCATGCAAGCGGTCGAGCATGATGGGCTCCCAATCCGCCAGATGCGCCATGGCTTGCCGCAGCGTGAAGCGGTCGGGATCCAACGCCTCGTCGTAGCGGCGAAGGTCCACGTGGTCCAGGATGCGGCGCGCGATTTCGGGCGTGTGGCTCAAAGCGCGGAGCAGGTAGTGGTTGCGCACGCCTCCATTTTAGCAACACGCCCGGGCGTATTCAGAGGAAGAGTCCGCCGTCCACGGTGAGCGTCTGCCCCGTGATGTACGACGCCTCTCGCGAGGCCAGGAACAGGACGGCGGGCGCGATATCCTGCGACGTGCCCAAGCGGCCCGCTGGCGCGGTCTTTTCGACATGCGCCTTGAACTCGGCTGGAAGGTCGGAAGTCATGTCGGTCTCGATGAAACCCGGCGCGATGGCGTTGCACGTGATCCCCCGCGATCCCAGTTCTTTGGCGATGGCCTTGGTCAGGCCGACGACGCCGGCTTTGCTGGCCGCGTAGTTGGCTTGCCCCGCTGCCCCGTGCAGGCCGACCACCGAACTCATGTTGACGATGCGGCCGTAGCGGGCTTTCATCATGGTCCGCGTCACGGCTTTGGCGCACAGGTACGAACCCTTGAGGTTCACGTTGAGGACGGCGTCCCAATCCTCGTCCTTGAGCCGCATCATCAGGTTGTCGCGCGCGATGCCTGCGTTGTTGACCAGAACGGAGGGAGGTCCGCACTGGTCGCCGATGTTGGCGAAGAGCCCTTCGACTTGCTCAGCGTGGCTCACGTCGCACGCGAACGGGACGGCGCGGTATCCCGCCTGATCCAGCAGAAGGGCGGTTTGAGCGGCACCGGCTTCGGTGGTGGCGACGCACGCCACGATCGCGCCACGTTCGGCGAACGCTTGGGCGATGCCCTTGCCGATGCCTCGGCTCGCACCCGTGACCACGACGACTTGATCGGTGAAGTCCAACACGTCCTGCAAGTTACCCAAGCGCGGGTACCTTTGCCCCATGGACCACGACCCGATCCGCCTGATGCACGAAGCCGAGGCGTTTCTGCGCGACGTGGTCGTCCCAAGAGCGTCGGCGATGGACCGCGACCCCGATGCATTGCGCGTAGGTTTGGAAGGCCTATGCCAGCGAGGTCTGATGGCCCTCCGCCGGCCAATCGCGTACGGTGGGCCCGAGATGCCCGAGCCCCTGTTTCGCGACTTCCAGGAAGAAGTGGCGCGAGCATCGGGAGCGTTGGCGTTCCTGCAAACCCAGCACCAGAGCGCCGTCTCCATGCTGGCTCGTTCGGAGAACCAAGACCTTAAAGAGCGCACGCTGCCGTTCATGGCCGACGGGACGCGGCTGGTCGGCATCGGGTTCAGCCAGTTGCGCCGACCCGGCCCGCCCATGCTGCGTGCCGAGCCCTGCGCCGAAGGTTGGCGCCTGACGGGGCACGTGCCTTGGGTGACGGGGTGGACCTTCTATTCAGAGTTCCTTGCGGGCGCGAGCCTGCCGGACGGATCGGCCATCTTCGGGCTGGTGCCCTTGGAGAACCGCAACGCCGACGGCGGGAGCATTCGGGTCTCGGAGCCGATGCGGCTGGCGGCGATGGAGGCCGCGATGACCGTCCAGGTCGAACTGACCGACTGGCTCCTTCCTACCGGCGACACCGCATTCACGCGCCCGCCGGGTTGGATCCACAAGAACGACCTCATCAACATCGCTTTGCAGGGGTTCTTCGCCGTGGGTTGTGCGCGGGCGGGATTGGATGGGCTGCGCGCCGCGTTCGAGAAGAAGGGCGACCCCGCGATCGGCGACGCGCTCGAGTTGCTGAGCAAGGAAGTCGCCACGTGCCGGCAGAAGCTTGCCGAGGCGCAATCGTTGGGCGAGGACACCAGCGAGGAGCGGTTGGCGCTTCGCGCTTGGGCGATCGAACTGGCCGTCCGGTGCGCGCACGCCGCGATCACGGCCACGGGAGGCTCGGCGAACGCGACCGATCATCCCGCCCAGCGCGTCTACCGCGAGGCTTTGGTTTATACGGTGTCGGCGCAAACGGCGCCGATCATGCGCGCCACGCTGGCCAGGCTCACACGCGGTTGAGCAACTCGCGCATATCGTGCAGCATCACATCGGTCGAACGCGGCTGCGAGCGGTCCACCAGAAGCGCTCGGAGTCCGGCGGACCGAGCGCCATGGAAGTCGTCCAGCGGGTTGTCGCCGATGTGGAGCGCCTCTGCCGGTGCCGCGCCCAGCCGTTCCAACGTGTGCTGGAAGATAAGCGGGTCGGGCTTTTCGACGCCCAAAACCAGCGATGCCGTGACCACGTCGAAGTGCTCCGACAGGCCGCGCGACTCCAGGACCTTGCCAAGCGAGTAGTCCCAGTTGCTGATGACTCCCAGACGGAACCCGCGTTCGCGCAAGGCCGTCAGGGTCTCCACGATGTCGTCGTAGACGCGGAAGTCCACTTTGTCCTTGCGGTACAGGAGGTCTTCGGACGCCTCCATCAGCGAGGGGGCGAGGTCGCGCGAGAGACCCGCATGCTCCAGAAAGACCTGGGTGAACTCGAGCCACCACGCGTCGGCTTCGTTTGGGCGAGCTTGGTTCATCTCCCGATACTCGGGCCAAGACCGCATCAGCAGCCGCCGATACACGATCGGCCACTCGGGGTCCGTGGCGACGCCCAAGCGGTCGAGACAGGCCATCGCGTGATCGGCGTAATCCCACGACGTTTCGACCAGCGTGTTGGCGCAATCGAACGTGATGACGCGGAGGCTCATCGGAAGAACCTCGACGCCAGGTTCAACACGAGGGTGAGCGCGATGCTGATCAAGAGCATGGTGGCGATCGGCGCATGGAACGAGAACCCCTCGCGCTCGACCGAGAAGTCGCCGGGCAACCGGCCGAGCGGCAGTCCCTTGACGTCGCGCAGCGCCCAGAGAGTCCCGCCTACGAGAACCAACACCAGCCCTGCGCCGACCAGCGTTTTGCCGAGGTGTTCCACGCTGCGATGGTACCGGTTCGCCGAACTGGGTCTGGGTCCGCATTGAACACCTCGTGCACACGAAGCGTCTCGTCACCCATCGGCGACGATTTCGCCGTACAATGGTTACCCCGGTGCAGCGATGAGCGACATCAGCAGACGCGACTTGATGAAACGAGGCGGCATGATCGCCGTCGGACTGACCACGCCCGCATGGATCGCGCGCCTGGCGCAGGCGGACTTGGTGCTCGAGGCGCGGGGCCAGAAGCCCCTTTCCGACCGCATCTTGGTGATCTGCCAACTGAGCGGCGGGAACGATGGCCTGAACACGGTCGTGCCGTTCTCGGATACCCGCTACTATGCGGCGCGGCCCCAACTCGCTATCGCCGAGAGCCAGGTTCTGCCTCTCGACGCCCGCCTTGGTCTGCACCCCTCGCTGGGCGGCATGAAGACGCTTTACGACGAGGGCAAGGTGGCGATCGTCCAGAACGTGGGCTATCCCGAGCCCAATCGCTCGCACTTCAAGAGCATGGACATCTGGCACACGGCCAGCCCCGAGGGAACGTTCTCGACGGGATGGCTCGGGCGGCACTTCGACCTGCAACTCCAATCCAAGCCGCTCAACCCCGTGGTGGCTCTGGGCCTCTCCACCGAAAAGCCGTTGGCCCTGAACGCCAAGAACGCCAGCGTTCCATGCTTCGCCAGCCTGGCCGACATCCAGCAGTTGGTCGGCGACCCCGACGCCGAGCGCCGGTTGCGCCAGATTCAAGGCGACGCCGCGGCCTCGGGTTCGGCGATCCGAGCCGTGCAGGACGCCAGCAAGACGGCGCTCGACGCCATGAGCGAACTGGAGAAGCGGCTCGGGACCTACGCGCCCAAAGAGAAGTACGGCACCGACGCTTTCGGACGTGGCTTCCAGCAGATCTCGCACCTGATCGGCGCCTCGCCGGCCACCAAGCTGGTCTACTTCAGCGCGGGCGGCTTCGACACCCACGCGCGCCAGCCCGATGCGCACGCCAACCTGCTCAAGGGGTTGGGCGATGGATTGCTCGCGTTCCAGCGCGAGATGGAGGCGCTCGGCAAGGCCGACCAGGTGCTGGTGCTCGTGTTCTCCGAGTTCGGCCGCCGGGTTCACGAGAACAACAGCATGGGCACCGACCACGGCGCAGCCGCCCCGATGTTTCTGGTGGGCCGAGGCGTGAAAGGCGGCATCCACGGCAACCTGCCGAACTTGGGCGACCTCAACCGAGGCGACCTGCGGCACGACGTGGACTTCCGTCAGGTGTATGCGACCGCGCTCGACGAGTGGCTCGCGGGCGATTCGGGCGTGGTGTTGGGCAGCAAGTTCGACCACGTCCCGGTCCTCAGGTAACTTGTGGCTCGGGTTGATTTAGGACCCGATTCGGGTTCCTTTTGGGCGTTGTAGCTGACCCCACCGGGCCCTACTGTTCGAACGTGGTCCACCGGCTGGTACCATTAAGAGCCCCTAGGAACCACGGAAGTGAAGCCATGCCCGAAGAAGCCCCAGTGCCCGCAACACTCGAAGCACTGGAGGGCTTGGTTGAAGAGCAGCGGTTCGAACAAGCGTCCGATCTGATCAAATCAGCCAACCCGGCCGACGCCGCCGACGCTCTGCAGGGCTTGGACCCGGACGACATCGCTCGTGTCCTCGGTGCGCAAGAGACCGGTCACACGGCCGACGTCTTGGAAGAACTCCCCGACGACATCGCGGCTAAGACGCTCGTGCACTTTCCGGTCGAACAGGCGGCCAAGGTCGTCCGCGAACTGATCTCCGACGAGGAGGCGGACATCCTTCAGGAGCTTCCCGAAGAGCAACGCGAAGCGATCATCGGGAGTCTGGACGAAGAGCAGCAGGCGTTGGCGCGCGAGATGCTCTCTTACCCGGAGGACACCGCCGGCGGCCTGATGCAGAAGGAATTCGTCGAGGTGCCCCTGCGCGCGCGGGCAGGCGAAGCGGTCGCCATGCTGCAGGCCCGGGCCGAAGAGATCGCGAGCTACCCCGCGGCCTATCTTTACGTCACGGACAACGACGGCGTCCTGAAGGGCATCTTGAACCTGCGGGCGCTGCTGTTCAGCGCTCCCGAGACGCGCGTCGTCTCGATCATGACCAAAACGCCGGTCACCGTTTCGGTGGAGATGCCCGGCGAGGAGCTTTACGACCTGTTCCGGAGGCACCGCTATCTGGCCTTGCCCGTCGTGGACCGGCATGGGGTCTTGCGCGGCGTGGTGACCAAAGACGACGCGATGCAGTTCGAGATCGAGAGCGGCGAGGAGGAGTTCCTGCGCTTCAGCGGCATCGCGGGTGGCGAAGAGGTGCGCGACATGCCCACGTGGCTGCGCGCTCGTCAGCGCCTGATCTGGCTGGTCCCCAAAATGGTGTTGAACGTGGCCGTCGGCGCGGTGATCGCGCACTTTTCGGGTGTCCTTGAAGAGATCATCGCCCTCGCTTCGATTCTGCCCATCATCTCCGACATGGGCGGTTCGGCGGGAAGCCAAGCGATCGCCGTCTCGATCCGCGAACTATCCCTGGGGCGCATCAAATCGAACGAGGTGGCGTGGGTGTTTGGGAAGGAGGTGGGCGTCGGGGTGATGAACGGCCTGGCGTTGGGTTCCCTGTTGGCACTGGGGACGTACGCTTGGAAGGGCGACCCAACCCTCTCACTGGTGGTGGGCGGCGCGTTGGTGGTGAACAGCATTCTCGCGGTGACGCTTGGCGGGCTGCTGCCCTTGTTCTTGCAGCGTCTGAAACTGGATCCGGCGGGCGGCTCGGCCCCGATCCTGACGATGACGACGGACGTTTGCGGATTCTCGTTGGTCCTGTGGCTGGCGGGCTATCTCCTCGGCCACCTGCGTTGAGGTAGCTGATTTGAGGGACCCGGATGTCTGCCAGTGATGGGACACTGGATTCGGGAATATTCAATTTCATGAGGTTTTCGGGTTTGGGTCCCGGATTCTGCCGACTCCTCGGCTTGGACTGGTGTATGGTTTGTGAAGATGCCCGGATGAGGCATCGAGGGCCGACCCGGACCAATCGGGTGGCCGGACCAATGGAGGACCGAATAGTGAAGACTCGAATGCTCGCTTTGGCGGTCGTCGGCTGTGCAGCCGGCGTTTCCGTCGCTCAACCCATCATCAACGGCACGCTCGATGGCGCTTACGGCGCTGCCCGCGCGATTCAAAACGCTCCGACCGGGTTCGGGGACAGCAACCTTGGCGTGGTGGACTTCGCCAACGGCAGCGAACTCAACAACGCCTACGCCGTACGCGACGCCACGACCCTTTACCTCTTCTTCGGCGCGAATCTGGAATCGAACTTCAACAAGTTCGAGCTCTTCTTCGATTCGAAGTCGGGCGGTCAGAATCGGTTGCGCGGCGACAACCCCGACGTGGACTTCAACGGTCTCAATCGCATGGGAGACAGCGGCGGCGGCGACGGGTTGACCTTCGACACGGGGTTCGAAGCGGACTACTATCTCACGATGACGGGCGGCAACACGCCGTACCAGATCTTCGCCAACTATGCGGAGTTGGTGAATGGCGGAGTGGGGCGGTATCTCGGTTCCGGCGGCGCGGTCACCGATGGCACGCTTTCGGGCGGCAACAATCCGGACGGCATTCTCATCACGATCAACAACTCGAACACTGCGGGCGTCACGGGCTCGGATGCTTCGGGTGCGGGCCTCGTCACCACGGGTATCGAGATGGCGATTCCGCTTTCGGCACTCGGCGCGGATGGGTTCAGTTCGCTTCGAGTGAGCGCAATGATCAACGGCGGCGGTCACGACTTCCTTTCCAACCAGGTGATGGGCGGCGTGGGCCCGATCGGCAACTTGGGCGAGCCACGGAACGTGAACTTCTCGACGATCGACGGCGACCAGTTCTTCGAGGTCGAGGCTGTTCCGGAGCCCGCGACGTTGGCTGCGATGGGTATCGGCCTGGCGGCTCTTCTCCGGCGTCGGCGACGCTGATCGCCGGCCGACAGGTGTGGCGAGCCCACTCTTTGCGGGTGGGCTCGTTTGCTTTTGGGAAGGGGAAACGCGGGCGGGCGGCGAATCTCCGGAGGCATGCTGAGCCTCCTGCTCGGTCTCACGCTCGGCGCGGGCGCGCCGTCCAATCCCATGATCGACCTCATCACCCGATTCGCCACGGACCTTCGCGATGTACGCCGGTTCCACTCGCTGGATGCCACGCCTGCCGCCGAGTCGCGGCTTGCGAGCTTCATCGCCGATTGGCGGCGCAAGCTGGGCGAGGTGAACGTTGCCGACCTCGACCTGGATGGGCGGATCGACCACACCTTGCTGGTGAACCAACTCTCCAAGATCGAGGCCGAGCGCGCTCTGAAGACCCGCCGCTTCGCGCAAACCGCCGACCTCTTGCCGTTCCGCGAGGCGATCCTGGAGTTGGAGCATCAGCGTCGCAATCTGGTGCCCTTGGACCCTCGCGAGTCGGCGGCGGCTTTGGCAGGCATCGAAGCGAAGGCGAAGCAGACCAAGAAGCGCTTGGAGGCTGAGGAGAGGGCTGGGCACGACATGGTGGTCGCAAAGCGCGCGGCGGACGAGATCGGCGGCTTGAAACAGACCTTGGAGACGTGGTTCAAGCACTACGATGGCTACAAGCCGGTGTTTGGATGGTGGACCAAGACGCCCTATCAGAAGGCGGATGCGGCGTTGGGGGACCTGCAGAAGCACTTGCGCGAAAAGGTTCTGGGGTTTCGCGAAGGCGAGGACGAGCCCCTGATCGGCAGTCCCATCGGCCGCGACGCGCTGTTGGCCGATATCCGGCACGAACTGCTCGACGAGTCTCCCGAGGAACTGATCGCGATGGCTGCGAAGGAATTCGAGTGGTGTCGGAAGGAGTATTTGCGTGCCGCGCGCGAGATGGGCTTCGGCGACGATTGGCGCGCCGCATTGGAGAAGGTCAAGCAGAACCACGTACCCCCTGGTGAACAAGACGAGTTGGTCGCGGGCCTAGCGCGGGAGGCGATCGCGTTTGTGAAGGAACGCGACCTGCTGACGATCGAGCCGCTGTGCGAGGAGACTTGGCGTGTGGACATGATCTCGGAGCGCGACCAGAAGACGTGGCCCTTCCAGTTCTATGGCGGGCAACGCATCGCCGTGGGCTATCCGTTGGAGACCATGGACCACGAAGCGAAGATGATGAGCTTGCGCGGCAACAACCGCCACTTCACGCGGTGTACCGTGCAGCACGAACTCATCCCCGGCCATCACCTGCAGCTCTACATGGCCGCGCGTTACAAGCCGTATCGCGACCTGTTCCAGACGCCGTTCTTTGTGGAAGGGTGGTGTTTGCATTGGGAGATGCTTCTTTACGATTTGGAGTTCCCCAAGACGCCTGAAGACCGGATCGGTTATCTGTTTTGGCGTTCGCACCGCTGCGCGCGGATCGTGGTGTCCTTGAAGTTCCACTTGGGCGAGATGACCCCGGAAGAGATGATCCAGTACCTTGTGGACGAGGTTGGGCACGAGCGGTTCACCGCGACCTCGGAGGTACGGCGTTACATTGGCGAGATGTACAGTCCACTGTACCAGTGCGCTTACCTCATCGGTGGGTTGCAGTTGCGCGATTTGTACAAGAAGCACGTGGGCTCGGGCCGGATGACGCCGAAGGCGTTCCACGACGCGGTGCTGAGGCAGGGCTCCATTCCGATGAAACTGCTCGCGATGGCGTTGGAGGGGTGAGCCGGGGCTTACGGTTGATCGGTCCAGGCTCGGTGCCGGCGCGCGCTTTCGATCAGTTCGAGCGCCTGCTGTGCGGCGGCCTGTTCGGCTTCCTTCTTGGAGCGGCCCCAGCCCTCGCCCATCACCTCGTCGTCGAATAGGACCTCGACATGAAACTTGCGCGAGTGAGCCGCGCCACCTTCATGGGCGACTCGGTACAGGGGGGTCTTGCGCCAGATCGCCTGGGCCGCTTCCTGGAGTTTGGACTTGAAGTCGTTCGGGTTGACGTCGCCGCTGGAAATCCGCATCAGGTAGGGGTGCAGTTGCTCCAGCACGAACCAACGGGCGATTTCCAGACCGCTTTCCAGGTAGACCGCGCCGATGATGGCTTCGAATACGTCGGCGAGCACGGACGGGCGCTGCTGGCCCCCCGAGGCCACCTCGCTGGCGCTGAGTTCGATGAACCTGTCCAATCCGAGTTTGAGAGCGGTCTCGGCTAACGGACCCTCTTGGACCACGCTGGACTTGGCTTTGCTTAGCACGCCTTGATCCCAGTCGGGGTGGTGTTCGTAGAGGTACTGCGAGACCACCAGACCGAGCACCGAGTCGCCGAAGAACTCCAGCCTCTCGTAGCTCTCCGCAACGGGGTTGGCACAGGCCGAACTGTGCCTCGTGGCCAGGGTGAACAGCGTCTCGCTTTTGAGGGGGATCTGGCGCGGAATCATGGAGCGTTGAGGGCTCGGGCGATGCGGGCGATGCCCTCGCGCAGGTCGTCGCGCGAGGCGGCGTAGCTCAGCCGAATGTGGCCGGGCCCGCCGAAGATGGAGCCGGGGATGATCGCGACGCCCGCGTGTTCCAGAAGGTGTTCGGCCAGCGCCATGTCGTCGGCGAAGCGGTCGCCGAGACAGGCCTCGACATTGGGCATCACGTAGAACGCGCCGCCGGGAACCGGCGTCTTGAAGCCTTCGATGCCGCGCAACAGGTCCAAGACCAAGTCGCGCCGCTCCAAGAACTCGCATCGCATGGCCTCGACCACCGAAGCATCGAGCCGAAGGGCGGCGAGCGCACCGACTTGGGCGAACGAGGTCGGGTTGCTGGTGACTTGGTCCTGCAACGCGCCCATGGCCTCGGCCACACGCTTGGGCGCGATGGCGAAGCCGATGCGCCAACCCGTCATCGCGTACGACTTGCTGCAGCCCATGATGGTGATCGCGCGGTCGGCGACTTCGCTGCCCAGAGCGGCGATGCTTTGGTGGGGCTCGTTGTAGACCAGTCGCTCGTAGATGTCGTCCGCGATGATCCACAGGTCGTGGCGGATGGCGAGGGCGGCGATCTCCTTGAGCAGGCTGCGCGGATAGACCGCGCCGGTGGGGTTGTTGGGGCTGTTCAGCACGATGGCCCGGGTCTTCGGGCCGAGGGCTTCCTTGAACTGCTCGATCGAGGGGAGGAAGCCAGAATCCGACGTGGTGGCAATCCGTCGGACCGTTCCACCGGCCACGGCCACCTGGTCTTCGTAGGTGGCCCAGAACGGGGCGGGGACAAGCACTTCGTCGCCCGGTTCGATCACGACCATCAGGGCGTTGAACAGGCTCTGCTTGGCGCCGCAACTGATGACGACCTGGGACGGCTCGGCGCGGAGGCCGTTCTCGCGCAGCGCCATGTCGCAGACGGCTTGCCGCAGTTCGGGGATGCCGACGGTGGGCGTGTACTTGGTGAAGCCGTTGCGTATGGCGTCTTCAGCCGCTTGGCACACGGCCTCCGGGGTGTTGAAGTCGGGTTCGCCGGCGGCCAGGGCAATGATGTCGCGTCCCGACGCCTTGAGCGCCTTGGCTTTCGCGGTGATCGCCAGAGTCGGTGATGGTTTGAGGAGCCCGGTTCGGGACGCGAGGGCTGGGGCCACAGCCGATTATAGCGGTTTGAGCCGGTCCCGCCGGGTGGCCCACTCCGAGCGCTCCGCTCGGGCTATATTGGGCCTATGGTTCGACTTGCCATCGTTGGTGTGTTCTTGGCCCTTTGCGGAGTGGTCGCGGCTCAGGAAGCCCAGTCGTTCAAGCTCAAGATCGTCGAGGGGCACGTGCAGAAGGTCAAGGTGCTGATGAAGGGCAGTCTGGGCGGCATGGCCATCGAGATGAAATACAACACCGAGGAGCGCATTCTCAAGGTCGAACCCAGCGGCGAGTACAAGGAGCAGACCAAGACCACGGGACTCGAGGTCAGCGCAGGGGGTGCGCCGGTGCCTCTGTACTTCGACACCGACAAGACCGAGGTGCGGACGCTCGACCGTTTGGGCGCACTGCTCGCCACAGACGACCCCGCTGCGAATCTGCCTCTGCTGCGCCGGGCAGGCCGGGTGCAGGTTTTGAGCGCTCCCGACGCCCCGGTGAAGGTGGGCGAGTCGTGGACGTTCGAATCGAAGGCCGACCCCGAAGCCGAACTGCCCGCCGCCAAGGTGACCTACAAGTTCGTCGCGGAAGAGAAGGTGGGTTCATGGGAGACGTGCAAGGTGGAAATCGAGTTTGCCGAAACCGAGGGCGCGAAGCCGATCACGGCCAAAGGCGTTCTGTGGTTCAACAAGGCGGACTTTCGCGGTGTGAAGGGCGAAGTGCTCATCGAGAACTTTCCCGCGCCGGCTGGCTCGCCCGTCCCCGTCATCTCGTCCACCGTGATCTTCGAGAGGGTGGAGTAGATTCAGTTTTCAGTTTTCAGGGTTCAGGGTTCAGGGGCCACCCTCCACTCCTCAGGCGATCAGGACGTCGTTGGAGCCCTGCTGAAGCTCGCCGATGACTGCGGCGCTTTCACCTGCGCTGGTCAGGCGTTGGACGATGGCGGGCGTGTCGCCTCGATCGGCGACCAGAACCATGCCGACGCCCATATTGAACGTTCGGAACATCTCGGCGTCTGGTACGTTGCCCAATTCTTGAATCATGTGGAAGATCGGTAGCGGCGTCCAAGACCGTCGCTCGACCACGGCCCGCAGGTTCGAGGGCAACACGCGGGGCAAGTTGTCCACGAGTCCGCCGCCCGTGATATGCGCGACTCCCTTGATCAGGTCCTCCTGGATCAACGGATGGACGGCTTGGAAGTAGCAGCGGTGCGGTCGCAGCAACTCGTCGCCGACGGTGTTGCCGAGCCCAGGCATGTCGCTCCGCACCGATAGGCCGCCGACCTCGAGGAGGGCGCGTCGGGCGAGCGAGAACCCGTTCGTGTGCAAGCCGCTGCTGGCGATGCCGATGAGTTGGTCGCCGGGCATCATCTTGAGACGGGGAAGCCGCTTGTCGTGGTCCACCACGCCCACGATGCAACCCACCACGTCGATTTCGTCGTCGTGATAGACGCCTGGCATCTCGGCGGTCTCGCCTCCGATGAGCGCTGCGCCGACGGCTTGGCATGCGTCGGCCATCCCGCCCACGACCTGCGCCAGCACCGGGCCCCGCAACTGGGAGGTGGCGAAGTAGTCCAAGAAGAACAGGGGGCGCGCTCCTTGGCACAGGATGTCGTTGACGCAGTGGTTGACGATATCGAACCCGAGGCCATCGAATCGCCCGACCATCGCGGCGACCTTGGTCTTGGTGCCGACGCCGTCGATGCTGCTGACCAGAATGGGCCGCTGCATCTCGGGAAAGTTGATGTCGAACAAGCCTCCGAAACCGCCGATGCCGGCCAGCACGCGATCTCCGTACGTTGCCCGGATTTGGGGGGCAACGGTGCGGAGCGCGCGATGCGCCTCGTCGATGTCCACCCCGGAGTCGCGATACGTGAGTTCTTCCGGCATGGGCTCAATGTACCCAAGCTGGTTTGGAGGTCGGTTCAGGCGCCGGCGTCGATCGGCCCGAAGGTCATGATCAGGGTGCGCGAGGTCTCCGGCGTCACGCGACAACGGTCCGCGAGAAAAGCGCCGGGACACCAGATGGGGCCGACCAAATCACAAACGACCGGGACGCGCTTGCGCGCCGCTTGCGACCAGCGGCGATCGGCGAAGATATCGGCTATAGGGCGCGGCCCGTGGGCCCAATTGAACGGGACGACCGTGTCGCTGGCTTGCGCCGATCGGAAGTAGGGTGCGCCGCGAACCGAGGACGCATCGAGCGAGACGCGCAGCAGGTAGGGGTCGTTCTCGATGGCGGGCTCGTCGGCGTGCCACGCCTGGAGTGTCCAGCCGAATTCGTCGGCCGTGGTCTCGCCGGGCAACGTGAGCGGATGGCGAAAGGGCTCGGCGACCTCCGCGGCGCGAATGTGAACCCTCTCCGCGCTCCACTCGACGATGACCGCCGATTCCATCTTGGGTGCGCTGCTGGTCACGGATCCCGAACTGCCGGTGTGGATGCCCTCTACGGCGAGCAGGGTCTGGTGCCGATCCAGCGAAGCGCCCAGCGTGGCGACCACGAGTCGAATGGCTCGCGCGGCCAGCACCGGAGGAAGCGAGGCGATGCGGTCGCGTTCGAAGACCGCTTCGACGTCTCGCGTCAGCCACGGGAACGGGTGGTTGATTTCGAGTTCGGACTTCTCGAGTGCGGCGGCAGCCATGCCGTTGAGGAATCCGTCCTCTTCTTCGGCGATTTGCGCCAGCCGAAGCATGGCCTCCTCGAACCCCGGGTGGACGAGCTGCAACTCCGGGATCACGCGGTGGCGGATGCGCGCGCGGCTGAACGCCAAGTCCTCGTTCTGCGGGTCGTCGTGGAACCACAGCCCCTCCTCGGTGCAAAACGCTCGCGTGTCTTGGCGTGAGAAGGGAAGCAAGGGACGGACCTTGGCACGGTCGCGTGCCGCAATCCCCTTGAGGCCCGCCAGCCCCGTTCCGCGCGCCATTTGGAACAGCATCGTCTCAACGAGGTCGTTGCGCGTGTGTGCCGTCGCGATCAGGTCGCGACCGAGTTTGGATGCGGCTTCTCGTAGGAACGCGTCGCGGGCGTCGCGCCCGGCTTCCTCAAGGCTCAGCCCCAAGCGCTCGGCCATTCCAGGTACGTCGGCATGGCCCCCGACGAACGGCACGTCCAGTTGGCCCGCGTAGCCCTCGCACAGGCGCATCTCAAGGTCCGCTTCGGAGCGTTGGCCGTGGTGGAGGTGTGCGGCAACCACGTCGTAGCCTGCGCCGACCAGCAGCGTGAGGAGGCATGTTGAGTCCGCACCTCCGCTATAGCCCACCAGAACTCGGGCGTCCGGAGGGAGAATCCCCGATGCCTGAAGGTGCGCCAGGAAGGCCGTTCTCATGGGATCGCCGTCAGCGATAGTTCGTGAATTCGACGGGGTAGGGGAGGTCCAAGCCCTTGACGAAAGCGATGGCCTTCTGCAGGTCGTCCTTCGATTTGGCCGAGACACGGACTTCGTCGCCCTGAATCTGGCCCTGAACCTTGAGCTTGGAGTCTTTGATCTTGCGCACAAGATCCTTGGCCTGGTCTTGCGGTATGCCGACTTTGAGTTCGACCTCCTGTCGCAAGGTCATGCCGCCCGCTTTCTGCGGCTCGCTGTAACCGATCTGGCGGATGTCGATGCCGCGTTTCAGGAGTTTGCTCTCCACAATGTCTCGGAGTTGGTCGAGCTTGAAGTCGTCGTCGCTGACCAGGGTGATCTTGTCTTTGGCGAACTCGATCTCGGACTTGCTGCCCTTGAAGTCCCAGCGGTTGGCCAACTCGCGCTGCGCTTGGTCGATCGCGTTCTTGACTTCCTGCATGTCCACGCGGGACACGATGTCGAACGAAAAGGTGTCGGCCATCAGGGAATCGGCTCCAGGTCGGACTTCTGCACGAGGACGACGTAGTTCGCGCCGAACTCGAGTTCTTCTTTGCTGAGTTGCTTCTTCTGCTCTTCCGAGACGTTGGCGAGGAACTTGTCGCGCATGCGGACGACGGCTTGTTCGTGGACTTCGCGCGCGGCTTTGAGGAGCATGTCGGGGTCCACCCGCACGGCGCACTGGTCGCCGTCGTAGATGTTCTGGACGGTGCCGGTCAAGCCCGCCAAGTGGGGAAAGTACCGCAACTGGGTGCGGTCTTCGAGCGTCGCTTCGCGCTCCACAACGCGCACGCGATCGCCTTCCTTCAGAGTCGCCATGGACCCAGAAGTGTACCTTGGAGCGGTTCGGGTGAGAGGTTTGTCCCCGGACCGAGGGGCCGGGGACACGAACGACGCGACGTTAGCCTGCGGCCGACGAGCCCTCGATGCTGGCTTGCATCGGCGGGTTGTTCCACGCGACTACAAAGCCGTAGCCGTCGCCCTTGGGGATGATCAGGCCCGAGAACGTGCGGCCGGCTTGGGCATCGACTTCGGCGCTGCCGACCTCGGTGCCGTTGATCTTCAGAACGGCGGTGTGTTTGCCCGCCTTCAAGGAGATGATCTCGGACGACTTGCCTTGCAGGGCGATGTCCATCCCGGCGATCGTCACGACCGCCCCGGCCACGTCGACCGGAGACGAGACACGGAACTCGATTCCGGTCTTGTCCTTGGGGTTCCTTGGATCTCCGTCGACGACGATCGTGGTGGCCCCCCCGCTGCCGTTGTAAAGAACGACCGAGTGGGTGGCCTCGCTACCCACGTTGACTTTGACCGGCGGGAGTCCGTTGTCCAACGCGATTTCAGCCTCGCGGTTGGGACGGGCGAGCGTGAACGCGCCCGCCGATTCCGGATTGACTTTGAGGCCGGTCTGGCCGTTGACCGTATAGGACACCGGCGTCTCGGTGAGGTTGACCACGCGCAAATAGCCGCCTCTCGGCGGCGCCTTGACCTCGGGTGTGTCGGACGAGGGTCCGCAACCCGCGACCACGAGCGCGGTCGCGAAGAGCACTGCAATCTTGGGCGACATGATGGGTCTGCGGTTAGTCCGTGGCAGGAGTGGCCGCTTCCATGGAGGAGCTGGCTTCGGCATCGCCGGTGTTGACCTGCTCTTCCTTCGGCTTCGCTTTGGCGGCTTCGTTGTCGGTGGCCACCGTTTCGGTCGCGGGTCCGCCGCAACCCACAAGGGCGACGCCGATACCCAGCGCCGCGACGACGACGAGAAGATGAAATTTGCTCATGGCTGGCTCCATTCTATCATGAGAACGACCCGCGCGTTGCGCGGGCCGTTCTCGGGGCGTTCAAGACTTAGTTGAGCAAGTCTTGGTCGGGGCGGAAGAAGCACGAGTACGACACCGTTGCACCCGTGAGCGTGCAGCCCCACATGGAGACCGCAACGCCGTTGGCGTCGATGCGGGCGAACGGCGAGCCGTAGTAGTCCGTGTGCGGGTTGTTGGGCGCCTGGGTGCCCTTGGGTCCGACGCGGAAGAACTTGGCCGACGTGTCCGTGCGGCTACCGTTCATGCCGTTGCCGTAGACCCATGCCTTGGCGCTCGCGCCGTTCCAGAACCACGCGTAGCCACCAGTGGCGCCTGCCATCGGTGCCGCCATCGGGTTGAATCGGCAGGCGCTGAACGCGGTGCCGTCGCATCGAAGCGCGGGGTTGGTGATGGCGCGACCCTCGCGGGCCGTGGTGCCGTTGCCGCTCCACAACATGACCAACTTCGACGGCATGGCGACTTCGGAGGCGCTCATGGCCGTCAGGAGGCCGTTGTACGTGAAGTGCTGGGTCGCCGGTCGGATCGTGGCGTTCAGGAAGTCCGCATCGTCCGCAGTGGAGCGCGTGCGGGTGAATCCCGTGCCGTCCAGAATGTCCCAGCTCTTGACGTAAGGCTGAGTGGCGTTGGCCCAGTACGTTTGGTTCTGCGCCTGCGTGGTCGGGGTTTCCCAACCGTCGTTCGACGTCTTCCAGTTGTAGGGGATCGGGTGGATGGTGTTCCAGCGGATGGTGCCATCCGTGCGCGTCGAGTACCCGAGCGGATACAGATCGTCCGAGTCCGCCGCATAGATGGCGAAGCCCGTGCCGAGCTGCTTCACGTTGCTCAGGTTCGTGGTCTTCTTGGCAGACTCTTTCGCCTGCGCGTAGACCGGGAAGAGCATCGCCGCCAGAATGGCGATGATGGCGATGACGACGAGGAGTTCGATGAGTGTGAACCCACGTTTGACCATATGAGATTTTCCTCCAACAGCAGTAGCCGGTCCCTGTGGGCACCGTTCGGGCCTCCGAATCGGTATCACAACTGAATCATTGCGCGAAATGGTGGAATGTCCGAGGGTGTTCCGCAGGTACCTATGAGTTCCTACGCGGGGGTGACACGCAAAAGGTCCCTGTTCCAGACTTTTTGGTGAACATTTCGCGTCGCCGTCCGTACGCGGGTGTGGGGCGGAGGTTGGGTTGGAGTGCGTCTTGGTTCGTTCCGGTTCGGGAGGTGGTGTCGTCGAAGTGGCGAATGGTCGCCCAATGAACGTTCTCGAACGTGCTTCGGAGGCCCTTGGTGCCTTGGCGTTGCCATGCGTTCCCAAGGGGGTGGAAACAACCTCGCTGCTTGGCCGATCTTTGCATCCGCCGCGCTTGGACCCCGCCTTTGAAAAGCGGCAGCGCCAGCTTCTCGACGAAGCCTTGGGCGCCTTCGCCGCTGACCCGGCTTCGCCCGAAGCGCTGATCTGGTGCGGGCGAAGGCTCGGCTATCTTGGGGAGTTCCGTTTGGCGGTTGGGGTGTTTACGCTCGGCATCGAAGGCTTTCCCAACGATGCCCGGTTCCTTCGTCATCGTGGACATCGCTTCATTACGCTGCGTTTGCTCGAACGAGCGATCGCCGATCTGAAAGCGGCATGGTCGCTGTGCGAGGGCCAGCCAGACAGTATCGAGCCCGACGGCATGCCCAACTCGCGGAACGAGCCGACCAGCACCCTCCACTTCAACGTTCTGTACCACCTTGGCTTGGCGCTGTACCTCCAAGGCCAGTGGGCGGAAGCCGGGGCCGTCTACCGTCGCTGTCTGAGCGTCTGCCAGCACCCGGATTCGACGGTTGCGACGATCTATTGGCTGGTGCTGAGCCTTCTCCAACAGGGCAAGCGCGAGGAGGCCGTTGCTTTGGGTCGCAAGTTGCCCGAGTCCGAAGCGCTGATCGAGAGCGGCGCGTACCTTGAACTGGTGCAGACCCTCATCGGGCTAGACCCCGTTCCAACCAAGCCAGGCGACGCCTTGGCCGATGCCACTTTGGGTTACGGCCGCGCAGCCCACGATTGGTTCCAAGGCGAGCGGGAACGCGCGAAAGGGACGTGGCAGCGCATCGCCGATTCCCATCAGTGGGCGCCGTTCGGCGTGATCGCCAGCGAAGCCGCCTTGGCTTCTCAGCGAGCGTAACGGTCTTCCAGGCGTACCTGAACCGACTTCGTCTGACCCCGAGACCAGAACTTGACCGTGGCCGCGTCTCCCGGTGCGCTGTCCAATTGGAAAGTCGCGAAGTCGAGCGAGTCCTTGATCTTGCGTCCGTTCACATCGAGGATGATGTCGAAGGGCCGGATGCCGCCCTTGTCGGCGACGCTGCCTGCGATCACCTCGCGGATCAGCAATCCGTCGGCTGGCGGCTCGGCGCCGAGTTGCTCGCTCAGTTGCCGCCGAACGGTGTCGCGCCTTAGCAAGCCGGGCCGCGAATCCACCACGACGCCCATGGTGCCGTAGCGCGAGCGTCCGTACTTCGTGATGTCCCGCACCACGCGTTGGGCCCGGTCCACGGGAATGGCGAACCCGATACCGATCGAACCGCCGCCAATGCTGGCGATGGCCGTGTTGATGCCGACGAGTCGCCCTTGGGCATCGGTGAGCGCTCCGCCGCTGTTGCCCTGATTGATCGCGGCGTCGGTTTGGATGGCGTCCACGAGGATGCTGCCGCGTTGGCTGGGCAGGGTTCGTCCGAGGCTGCTCACCACGCCGACGCTCACGGTGCTGTCGTAGCCGAGCGGACTTCCGACCGCCATCACCCACTGGCCGACCTGCAGGCCCTTGCTGGTGCCGAGTTCGATGGGTTTGAGGTTGCGTTCGCGGACCTGGAGCAGGGCCAGATCGGCGTACGGGTCGGCCCCAACGACCTTGGCTTGCGCGACACGCCCATCGTTGAGGTGGACCAAGACCTGCGCCGCGCCTTCGATGACGTGGTTGTTGGTCAGGATGTAGCCGTCGTCGGAGACGATCACTCCGCTGCCGGAGCCGGTCTGCTGAATGCCAGGCTCGGTTCGGAAGAAGCTCCAGACCTCTTCGTACTTGTCGATGCTGACCACGGAGGGAATCACTTTTTGGGCTGCGGCGCGGAAGTCGGGCGCAGCGGCAGCCGATTGCTCGACGGCGACGGGGACCGCCATGGCCTCGAACTTCTTGTCGAGCGCGCGGAGCCCGTATTGCCGGTCCAGCCGAAGGCCAAGGACGACGCCTCCCGCCACCAACCCCATCAACAACAACCCGATGACTGCGGCTTGGAGCCACCGGACGAGGAGATTCTTGGTGTTCATGGCAACTATTATTCACGTCCGGGTTCGGTGGGAGGTTCCCGTGAGTTCAAGGGCGCGGAACGATCCGGGTGCTGGCTGGGTCAAACGAACTGCAGCATGCCCAACCTGTGTCGTCTTCTCGCGTCTGCCGCCTTCATCGGCGGCCTCTTCGGCGTTGCGAGGGCGAATGAGGATCGCCCGGCGGACTTTACGATCGGGACGACGGTCCTCGCCTCGGGGCTTGAGCCGTTCGGAGCGAACCTGACCTATCCGGACACCAACAACTTCACGTCCGATCCCAGCTTCGAGCCATTCAACCTTCGGCTCCGTGGGAACGCGACGGGCGGTGGACCGAACACGATCCTCAACGAGGCGAACGCCACCACGACGTACTGGGACACCATAGCTGACGGCTTCTTCAACGGCGCGACCGTTCGTGTGTATCGGGTCGTGTTCGGAGCGGTCCAACACGTTCGCACCGACACCATCCAGCAGTATTGGGCGAGCACGGCCAACGGGCTGCGGATCGAACTGGCCACGAACGGACCGGACGTGCAGGCGGGCGACATCTACTTCATCGAGATGGACACCAACGCGCCGCCCTCGCACCTGGCGCACTCGCGATTGCCTTGGATCCCCTATTGGGACACGTGGCGGTACCTGGTGGACTACCAATCCCAACCGATTTCGGGATTGGTGCGCGACCCGTCGACCGTGCCTCCCGGCGGCGGGCGGACGAGTCTGCGGCTGACTGCCACCGGCCCGCAAGAGGTCCAGATTTCCCAGTACCGCTACGGTTGGCCGGGCTTTGTCTACGAGCCCCTCGTGCCGGGGCGAACCTACCGCGTGAGCGTTTGGCTGAGGCAGCAGGGCCTGACCTCGGGACAAGTGCGGTTTTGGTTCACCAGCGAGTATTCGGCGCTCCAGCACACGTTTTCGGGCGTGGATGGAACGTGGAGGCAGTACACCTGGGACTTCGTGGCGCCCCCCTATCCGCGCGAGAACACGGCCATCGTCGAGCACGTGCTAGGGTTCACGGGTCCCGGACAGGTGTGGGTGGACGAGTTCTTGATCTACGATCCCGCGCAACCCGCTCTCGGGCTGAACGCGCCCGCCTTGCAGGCGTTGCACGACTTTGACGGGGGTGCGCTGCGCCTTTGGAGCGGCCAGACGAATACCGAGTGGGGGACGTCGCTCGACAGCTGGACGAGCCGCGAGGGCCAATCCAAGAACACGTGGGCGGCCAACAACGGGCGGACGACCGGGCCATCGGTGAACCTGCCCCTCGGCCTTTCGATCTGCGAGCAGACCGACATGACGCCCTGGCTGATCGTTGGTCCGTACTTCAACGAGCAGGAGTTGCTGGGGCTCATGGAGTTTCTCGCCGGACCCTCGGGAAGCACGTGGGGGGCCAGGCGCGGCCAGACGGGACGCGCCGCGCCTTGGACCGATGCGTTCGGCAAGATCCGCATCGAGTTCGCCAACGAGGCTTGGAACTTCATGTTCGACCCGTGGTCGTTCGACGCGGCGACTTACGGGGCGTTCGCCGAACGGTGCTTTTCGACGATGAAGTCCAGCCCCTACTTCGCGGCGGTGGCCGATCGCTTCGACTTCGTGTTGAACGGCTGGGTCGCAAGCACGGGCACGGACGGCTACGGTGCGACCGCGAGGCGAAACAGCCCGTCGGCCGACTTCGTGGACATCACGGCTTACACGGGCGGATGGGAGTTGGGCGGCACCATCGGCGGTGGGACGGTGACCGACGAGGGCTTCCTCGACACGCTGACCTTCATGCCCCGGGTGCATCAGGTGTTCGTGGACGCTCAGATGGCGACGCGCCGACAACTCGCGCTCGAAGGGTTCCCGTACGATCTGGCCGTCTACGAGGGAGGGCCGGGATACGGACTGCCCAACCCCGGCGAGCCGTTCAATCTGGTGCAGGAAGCCTACGGGAAGTCGCTTGCGAACGCCGTCGCAACGCTGGATTGCTTCCTCTATGGCGCGGCCAATGGGTTTGGGCCGCAGGTGTACTTCCACATGGCTCCGGGTTACAACTGGACAAGCCACACGTACCCATCGAACGGCTACCGGCCGCACGCGTCGTGGCTGGCCCTGCAACTCCACAACCTCCACGCAGCGGGCGACCCGGTCCTCGTCGCGGCCAACACGATTCCGACACGCGACTTCGCGGCGACCGAGGTCTTGCCGGCCAGCACGGAAGTTCCGATGGCGACGGCCTACGCCTATCGCAGCGGCAACCAATACGCTGTGTTCGTCCTTTCGAGGAGGCTGACGGGGACGACTCCCGTCACCCTGCGCCTGCCGTTCAGTGCGGCGACCTCGGTCACGCGGCACCGCTTGACTGGCGGCCCCACGGACACCAACAACGCCTCGAACCTGATTGCGATCGAATCGTCGCCGGTCGTTGGTTTCAACCCAGTATTCCAGTTCGACTTGCCGCCGGCCGGGATCGTGTGCTACGTGTTCGACGGAGTGACGATGTTGCCCGAGGGCGAAGTTCGTGCCACGATCAACCAAGGGCCGACGCAAGACGACCCGACCAGCTATCCGCTGATCCGGTTCCGAACGGTGTTCACCCATCCGGTGACCGGGTTCGAGCCATCCGACATCGTGCTGAGCGGCACGGCTGGGGCGACCGACGTGGAGATCATCGAGCGGGCTCCGTTCACGGGCAGCGTGTTCGACGTCCACGTGACCGGCATGACGCAGGCTGGCACGGTGCGGGTCTCTCTACCCGCTGGCCGGGTTCAGGCGGCGGGAGGGCTGGGCAATCTTGCGGCCACCAGTTGGGACGATACGGTCAACTTTCAACTTCCCGTGGCCGAAGACCGGCTGTTCCTCTACGATGGCTTCGAGCTCTTGCCGCGCGAGGCACCCAACCCGACGTTCCTCGATGGGGTCGCCTCGGGCTTCGGTTTCGGCCAGCCTTGGATGGTGCAGAACTTCAACCCGGCCGATGCTCAGGGCTACCGACTGCGCAGCGAGCAGCCCATGCGGATTCCAGGTCTGCTTTCGCGAGGCTCGTACGCCGAAGGTGGGTATGTATTCGTGACCTCGGGCCGAGCCGTGGACGTCTCCGCGTTCGGTTTGCACCAGGCGCTGGGGAGCAACCCGCCGCAGATCGGTCAGACGGGCTTGACCCTATGGTCGAGCGGCGTGTTGAGGAAGACCTCGGCCAACAACGAGCCGGTGTTCTTCATGTTCAACGCGGGGCCGTACGCTCAAGGCTGGAACGACATTCGCGTCATGGTCGGCTACTTCGGCGAACCCAGCAACCATCAAGGGACCCGCTATTGGACGTTGGCCATCCGCAACCCTGAGAACACCGACTTTGTCTACGCGCGGACGAATGTGCCCATGGTGCCCGGACAGCAAGCGCTTTGGGTGTTGCAGATGCGGTTTGGCTCGACCGACGAGATTTCGCTGTATATGAACCCGGCGTCCCTGGGTGGCCAGCCGCCCGCACAAGCCGATGCCGTGCTGACCTCGGACCGATTCGGCACGAACCTGGTGTTCCGGACGATGGGCTTCTACGGGGGCAACTCGCTGGCGCAGGGGCACGGCGACGAGCTGCGGATCGGCGACACCTATGCCTCCGTGACTCCGCAGGGATCGCACGTGGCGGGGTCGGTGGTGCTGCGCGAGCATCCGGCGACGGACGCCGACATCCCGATTCAGGTCGAGGTCCGCGATGGAGGTGGGACGTTGGTGGACTCCGAGCGCGTGCCGCTTCGGGCGAACGGTACCTTCGACTTCGTGACTCCGGCGATCGGTTCGCACCGCCTCAGTGTCAAGGCGTCCCATTGGTTGCGGCGCAGGCTGGATGGCCAGATGCTGAGCCCATCGGGTTCTCTGACGGCGAACTTCGAACTGTTCAACGGCGACGTCAACGGGGACAATTCCGTGAACATCGCGGACTTCCTGGCGTTGCGGGCAGCCTTCGGTAGCTCGGCGGGTCAGTCGCAATGGAACGCCAATGCCGACCTGAACGGAGACGGCTCGGTGAACGTGACCGACTTCCTGATTCTCCGAGCGAACCTCGGACGGACGGGAGACGCGCCCTAGGCCCTGAAACGAGTCAAGAACTGATTCCGTACGGCTAAAATAGCACCCAATCAACAGGATTCAAACGCCATGAAGCCCAGACACATGATCGCCGCCTTTGTCGTCGCCGCCTCGGTCGCCTCAAGTGCGGCCCTGCAGGATGCCACTCGCCTTCGCCTCTCGTTGGTCGAGGGTCGCAAGGATGTCTTCACCATCAAGTCCGAGATGAAGCAGACGCTGGACATGGCGGGCATGGGTCAGCAGGAGATGACCATCACGTCAGGCATGAAGATGGCCGTCGAAACGGGCAAGAAGGGCGAGGACGGCAAGGCCTCCATCGAGATGGCCGTCAGCGACTTCGAGATGAAGCTTGAGGGCATGCCCGGCGCGCCCGATATGCCGAATCCGGGCAATTACGTGATCAAGGGCAAGATCGACGAATTGGGCCGAATCACCGACACCAAAATCGAAGGCGCCGAGGCCTCGATGGCTCAGATGATGAACGCCTCTTCGCAGCAGACGCCCTACTTCGTGGTGTTCCCCGACAAGGACGTCAAAGTCGGCGACTCGTGGAAGATTCCGATTCCCAAGAACGACTTGGCCATGACGGCCGACTCTGAACTGACCGCAAAGCTCTTGGGCGAAAAGACCGTCAAGGATGTGGTTGTGTTCGAGATCCAACTCATGGGCGACGTGCTCGTGGACGGCGACCCGTCGAAAGCCAATCCCGACGTTCCCTTCGCGATGAAGACGAAGGGCAAGGTCTCGATGGACGGCCTTTACTGGGTCGAGAAGTCTTCGGGCCGCACCATCGGATACCAGACCAAGATGCGCAGCGACATGACCATGGAACTGACCGACATGGGCATGACGATCAGCACCAAGGGGTCGGGCACGATGACCATGGATTGGGTCAAGTAGCGGCATGTGGCCCCTCGTGGCGGCGGTGGCCGTCTTGACGCCCGCACCCATGGCGTCGCTGAAGGCGATGTCGTACAACGTGCGGTTCTCGACGGCGAACGACGGCGAGTACTCTTGGCCGCACCGCAAGGACCGGGTCTATGCGTTGTTGAAGCGCGAGGCGGCGGACATCATCGGGCTCCAGGAGGCGTTGCGCCGCCAAATCTCCGAGATTCGGCACGCCGTTCCGGGCTATGCCGAAGTCGGCGTGGGCCGCGATGATGGCATCTCGGCGGGCGAGCACTGCACCATCCTGTATCGCTCCGACCGGTTCGCCGTTTCCCATTCGGGCACAAACTGGTTCTCGGAGACGCCCGAGGTGGTGGCGAGCAAGTCGTGGGGCAACAACATCACGCGGATCGTGACGTTCGCTCGGTTGGTGGACCTGTCTTCGCTTCGCCCGTTGTGGGTGTTCAACGTTCACTTGGATCACGAGTCGCAACCTTCGAGGCTAAAGAGCGTCGCGATGTTGCGGACGAAGATCGCTTCGCTCGTGGGCAAGGAACCGTTTGTGGTGCTTGGCGACTTCAACGCGGGAGAGGTCAATCCCGCCATTCTGCTGATGCTCGAGCCGATCCCGGGCGTTTCGGGCATCCGCGACACGTTTCGGGCGATCCACCCCGGACGCAAGGACGTTCAGACGTTCAACGGGTGGCGCGAGGGGCTCGATGGAGACAAGATCGACTACGTGTTCGTGTCGGATGCGTGGGCCATCCGCGACGCCGCGATCGTCTGGCCAGCGACCAAGGGTGCGTTCGAGTCGGACCACTATCCCGTCACGGCAACGCTCGATCTGAACTGACTTGGGTCAAACTGTCCCTGAGATGTTTGACTTGTTGATGGCGGCACGCGCCACGTCTTCGGCAGCAGCAGCGGCCCAGACGGCGGCCCGATCCTCGCAGGACGCCCTGGAGGCCAAGACCGACGTTCGCCGGTTGGACGAACGCTTGGACCGTCTCGAACTGGCCTGCGCCGCGATGTGGTCCCTCCTGAAGGACGTTCACGGCTTCACCGACGAGCAGTTGTTGCAGCGCGCCGTGGCCATAGACGAGGCGGACGGCAAGCGCGACGGCAAGGTGGGCTCTGGTCCCAAAGTGTGTCCGTCGTGCAAGCGGACTTCGCCGGTTCGGTCATCGGGCAAGTGCCTGTGGTGTGGCGCCTCGATGGTCGAAGGTCCTTTCGGCTGATGCACTGGGCCGAGGTCTGGTCGGGCGAATCGGCGGTTTCTCGCGCCTTGCGCCTTGCCCTGTTGCCGGCGTCGTGGCTCTATGCGGGCGGTTGGCTGGGCTACTTGTCGGTCTATCGCTTGGGGCTCAAGCACCCCGCAAGGCCGCATCGGCCCGTGGTTTGCGTGGGCAATCTGCGCGTCGGGGGGAGCGGCAAGACTCCGCTGACGTTGCATGTGGCCGACGTGCTGGAACGCCTCGGGCACCCCGTTGTTCTTTCGCTGAGCGGTTATGGCTCGCCCGCCAGCGAAGCGGCTGCGGCGGCACCCGAAGGACCGCTCGGCGCCGAGGTTTGGGGTGACGAACCCGCTCTGGTGCGCTCGGAGCGCCCGCATCTGCCCATCGTGGTGGGGCGACGTCGGGTGTTGGCCGCTCAGATCGTCCACGAGCGATGGCCCGATCGGGTGATGTTGATGGACGACGGCTTCCAGCACCTGCCGCTCCACAAGGACGTGACGCTGTTGCTTGACCCCGCGAATCCGCCCAACCCGTGGTGCCTGCCTGCGGGGCCCTATCGCGAGCCTCGTTCGGGCCGGGGCCGCGCCACGCTGACTCTCGATCCTTGGGGAGCGGCGAGTGCCGAGGGTTTCCGGGTGGTTCGCAGACCGTTGACCTTCGAGCCCAAGGGAGGGGCCAGGGCGCTGGAGTCGGGCGAGGAAGTTCACGCGATTTGCGCCATCGGCGACCCTGAGAGGTTCTTCCGCGACGTGGAAGCCAGCGGCTTGGTCGTGGTCGAGCGGACGGCCCTGCCCGACCACGCATCCATCCCTCCAAGGTATCTTGAGGGTTCTGTCGCCTCGGGCCGGCCACTGGTGGTCACAGCCAAAGACTGGGTGAAACTCGGGCCTTTGGTCGAGGCGCATGGCGGTCTCGTCCATGTGGCTCGGCAAGAGACCGTTGTAGAGCCCGCACATGAGTTCGAACGGTGGATCGCCCAACAAGTCGAGAAGGTCTTGGCGCAAAGCGCTTGAAGGCCGAGCGGCGACGTTTGCGTTCAAGCTGTTGTGCTCGGTGTTCGCCCGCTTGAACGCTCGTCAGGCCGATCGCTTGGGCGAGCGGTTGGGGCGGTTGATCCACCGGCTCTCGACGAAGTACCGCGAGCGGACCCGTGCCAACTTGGCGATGGCCATGCCCGAACTCTCCGATGCCGAGCGGGCAAGGATCGCGCAAGGCGTGTTCGAGCACTTTGGGCGCGTGGGGGCCGATCTGCTGCGCACGCCGATCCGATCCAACGAGGAGGTGGTTGGCGATATCGCCGAGATCAAGGGCGACCACGAGTCCCTGTTGGCGTACCAGGGCGGCGTGATCCTGATCTCGGCCCACTTCGGCAACTGGGAGCGCTTGTGCCAGTACCTCACCATCCTGCAAAAGCCGGTGGCTGTCGTTGCCCGCGATCCCAACCAGCCCGAAATCGCCGAGGGACTCGCCCGCCTGAGGGCCAACACCGGAGTCAAAGTCCTGCCAAGAGGGAACGCGGCGCGCGAGATTCTGCGTGCGCTCAAGGCGGGCGAATGGGTCGGGATCTTGCCCGACCAAAACGACGACGAGGTGTTCGTCCCGTTCTTCGGCAAGATGGTCGGCACGGTGATGGGGCCCGGAGTCATGCACGTGCGAACGGGGGCGCCGATCTACGTGGCGTACCAGTGGCGACGCGACGACGGCAAGTTCGTGCTCGAGGTCGAAGGGCCGATCCAGCCGTCGCCGACGCGCGAGAATCCCGCCGAAGGCATCATGGTCGCCCTCAACGAGTCGTTGGAGCGCATGGTCCGCCAGCATCCCGAACAGTGGCTGTGGCTGCACGACCGCTGGAAGAGCGCGCGCAAACGGGGGTTGCTGTGAGCGAGCGAAACGGTGCCATGGTCGCCAGCCCCGACCGCAAGCGACTGCCTCGTGGAGACCGCAACGAGCGGCCGCGCGTGCTGATCGCGCGGTTCTCGGCGATCGGCGATTGCGTGATGGCCGCCCACGCGGCAACGGCGATTCGGTTGCGCTTCCCCAACGCGCACCTGGTGTGGGCCGTCGAACCCCGGTGTGCCGAGGTGCTCGACACCGATCGCTTGCTCGACGAGATCGTCCTGTTTCCTCGCGACGAGTGGAAGAAGCAACGCAGCCACCCGGCGACTTGGATGGACCAGATGCGGCGCTATCTGAGCCTGCGGCGGTTTCGCTTCGATTGGGCGCTCGACCTGCAAGGGCACTCGAAAACCGCGCTTTGCGTGCGGCTCAGCGGAGCGAAGAGGCGGCTGGCCGTCCGGCCCACCGATGCGTTCGCCAAGATGCTCAACCCCGTGTCGGTACGGTCGCGCACGCCGGAGCATTGGGTGGAGCGACACATGGCGTTGCTCAACGAGTTGGGCGAGTTCCCGACTCCGGAGCGGCCCCTGATGCCGCAGCTTTTCGACGAGCGGGGTTCCGTTTCGGTGAGTGGTGGTCGCCCGCTGGTCACGCTTTCTTTGGCGAGCAGCAGCGAAGCCAAGCGCTACCCCGTCGAGAAGTGGCGGCTGATCGCGCGCAAACTGGCTCAAGAGGGTTTTGAAGTGGTGGCGGTCGGCGGACCCGGCGATCCATCGCTCGGGCTCAAGGGCGATACGGCGCAGGACTTGGTGGGGAAGACCACGCTCCGTCAAACGATGGCCGCCATCCAAATGAGCGCAGTTCATGTTTCGGCGGATACGGGCACCGGCCATATCGCCGCCGCATACGGCGTGCCGGTGGTCTCCCTTTTCGGGCCCTCGAACCCCGATCGCTTCCGACCCTATACGCGGCACGGCGTCGTCCTGCGAAACGGGACCGACCCGGGCGAGATCAACCCAGACGACGTGCTCCAAGCCGTCGCGACCCTTCATGGAACGACCACGCTTTCTCATCGCTAGGCTGTCGTCGCTGGGGGACGTGGTGTGCACGCTGCCCGCTGCAGGCGCGTTGAAGACTGGGTTTCCGGGCTGCGAGGTTCATTGGGCCGTGGACCCCCGGTTCGCAGCCGTGGTGCAATCCTGCACCCATGTGGATCGGTGCGTGATCGTCAAGCCGGGATTCCATCCCAAGACGTGGCCGGTGTTCGACGAGCCTTACCTTGCGGCGTTCGATTTGCAGGGGCTTTCCAAGAGCGCGCTCTGCTTGGCGCGGACCAAGGCCGACGCCAAATACGGCTATCACTGGCAACGCGAGGGGGCTTGGTTGGCCAGCCGGCGCGTGTGGCCCGATCCCTCGTCGTTCCACGTCGTGGATCAGTACGTGGACGTGGTACGGGCTGCGGGCGGCGTGGCGGACCGAGCCGAGTTTGGGATGGTGCCCACGACCGAAGCCAAAGCTACGCTCCAAGACAAACTCGAAGCCCGTGGCCTGACGGCCCAACCCTACGTGGTTCTCAACGCCGGGGCGGGCTGGGCGACGAAGCGATGGCCGCCCGCATCGTTCGGCGAACTCGCGACGCGCGTCGCCCAAGCGGGAGCCTTGCCGTTGTTCGTGGGGGGAAGGGCCGAGGCCGACCGAGCCGCTTTTGCCGAGGTGGCGTCGTTCAGTCGGGACGCTGTGGACTTCGTGGGCGAGACCAACGTCGCCGAACTGATCGCGCTGATCGCCGGAGCGAGAGCCAATGTGGCAGGCGATACCGGGACGAGCCACATCGCGGCCGCGTTGGGCGTGCCTGCCGTCTCCATGTACTCGATTACCCGGCCCCAGCGGTGTTGCCCGTACGGTCAGATCGACCGATGCCTTTACGATCCGGCGGGACTGGACCGCATCGGCGTGGATGCGGTTTGGGAGGTCTTGGAGCCTCTGCTCGCTGGGCTGAGTTAGGGCCGTGCGAACGACGCCGCCACCCAGTCGTCTTCGCGGCGTTGGGTCATCAGCGTGAAACCCACCGACTCGGCTGCTTTCCGGACGTCGGGCCAGTTGTCGTGGATGATCCCGGAGACGATCCACGTGCCCCCAGGTGCGACGACGCGATAGGCCTCGGGGGCGAGGCGGATCAGCACGGCGCTGATGATGTTGCTCACGACGACGTCCCATGCCTCGGCGATGCCCGAGAACCCTTCGCCGCTCTGGAAGGTGGCGGCGGCGCGGTTGGCCGTGGCGTTCTCTTTGGCGACTTCGACCGAAAGCGGGTCCACGTCCACACCCAGCACGCGGGCCGCGCCGAGTTTGCTTGCCGCGATGCTGAGGATGCCGCTGCCGCAGCCCAAATCAAGAACCATTCGCCCTGCAATGGTTGCATCTTCAAGCAATTCTAGGCACATTCGGGTGGTGGGGTGGTCACCCGTCCCGAAGGCTTGCCCGGGATCGAGCACGAGCTCCAAATCGTCGGGCTCGGCGGCGAAGGCCTCCCACGTGGGGCGCACGACGAACCGCTTGCCGATGCGGCGCGGCTTGAAGTGGGTCCGAAACGTCGCGTCCCAATCTTCTTCCTCAACCGATACTCTTTTGACCCCGATCGCGCCCATTTCCAGCATATCGGACTCTGCCAGATCGAGAACACCGTCCACTCCAGGGACCTCTGGATAGTAGGCTACCAGCGTCTGGGGCTCTTCGAGGACCCCGTGCGAGCCGTGCCCGATCAGGACGTCGATCCAAGGCGACCAATCGTCCTTCGGTGCATCGAAGGCGACACGAAGCAGTACCCACGTTCTCATTTCTTCTTCTTGAACAGCCCCCCGAGCAGTCCCCCCAGCGACTCGTGCCTGGGGGCTTCCTCACCGCTCGCTTTGGCGAACTCGATGAGGATGCGACGCTGCTCGTCGTTCAAGTTCTTGGGGATGCGGACGCTGGCACGCAGACGAAGCACGCCCCTGGGGCCCCCGTGCAAGGGCGGGAGACCCGCGCCCCGAACGGTGAACACATCGCCGTTCTGTGTGCCTGGGGGGACTTCCAGTTCCAGCGTGGAGTCGAGCCCCTCGAACTCCACTTGATCGCCCAATGCCGCCTGCACCATGCTGAGTTCGAGGTGCGTCGCCAAGTCCTTGCCCCGCCGCTCGAATCGCGGATGATCTTGAACGCGCAAGACGACGTACAGATCCCCGGGGGGGCCTCCGCGCGGGCCATCGTGGCCATGGCCGCCGACGTGCATGGTTTGCCCCGATTCGACTCCAGGCGGAATGCGGATGGTCGTGCTGGTTCGCTCCTCTTGCAGGCCGTGGCCCCGGCACGCCGAGCAGGGCTTCTCGATAAACGTCCCGTGTCCGCCGCACTTGGTGCACGTCGTGGTCGTTCGAACGCTGCCGATGAACGTGTTTCGGATGGCGCTGACCATGCCGGTGCCTTGGCACGTGGGGCAGCGTGTGGGCTTCGACCCGCCCTCGGCGCCGCTGCCGTCGCATACCTTGCACGAGGCGTAGCGCCGGTATTCGATGGTGCGCTCGACGCCTTCGAGGACGTCTTCAAGTTTCAAAGTGGCCTCGACTCGGATGTCGTCGCCTTCGACAGGGCCGGTCGGGCTGGTGCGGGTCGCCCCGCCAAAGAACATGTCGAAGAGGTCTCCGAACCGGACATCGCCGCCCGTAAAGGGTTGGTCGGCGCCTTCCATGGTGCCGAACCGGTCGTAGTGGGCTCGCTTCTCGGGGTCCGAGAGCACGGCGTACGCCTGACCGATTTCCTTGAAACGCTCCTCGGCGTTCGGGTCGTCGCGATTGACGTCCGGATGGTGCTTGCGCGCCATCCGCCGGTAGGCGGATTTGATCTCGTCGGGCGTCGCCTCGCGCGAGACGCCAAGAATCTCGTACGGGTCTGTGCCGGTCATGCGGGCTTAGTCGTCGGACGAATCGTCGCCGAGTTCCTCGTCGTCGCCCGTGACGGATTCCTCAAGGTCGGAGAGCGGGATCGTATCGTCCTCGGGCACGACTTCTTCGACGTCCTCGTGCTCGGCCCCGTCTTCGTCGTCGCCGACCAGGTCGGTGATGGACGCCGGGCGGACGATGCCGTCCTCGTCCTCGGACTCCTCGTGATCTTCGGTATCGAAGTCGTCGAGGCTGAAGTCGTCGCTGATGAGCGAGTCGACCACCAGCACTTCGTCTTCCTCGTCCAACCCGGGCAGCAGGACGCCGCGCTCTTCGGGGCTCACGACTTCCGGCATCGTGTCATCGAGTTCGTTGCGGGCTTCGCCGAGGATCGGCTTGATCTTCCCCGCGGCGATTTCGGCCAGAGCAATGGTCAGCGGATGGTTCGAGTCAATGCGAACCAAAGGCGGGGCGCCGGTCCGCAGTTGCTTGGCGCGCTTGGCGGCGAGGTTCGAAAGAACGAACTTGCCGTACTCGTAGTCGTTGAGGATGTCTGGCGAGGGAAGCATAATGGCGCGAAGGCAGTATACCCATGGAACAGGACTGTGCAGTGCCGCCCTGGGTAGATCGTTGCGAGCGTGTCATACTTTCACCTTGAGTCGCACCGCTTCGGTGCGCCCCGCCGGTTTGCCCATTGGGTCCGGTCTCGGAGAACCAAACCTTGTCCATCGTTCAAGTACGCAACTTCATGGAGAAGTCGGGCTGCGCGCTCGTCGTATCCATCGCCATCGGCGTCGGTCTTGTGATCGGCATGCTCAACATGAACTGCGGCGGCCCGCAGCAGGCGCAGGGCGAGGTCTCGGACGTCGTCGCCGTCGTTCTCGGCCGCAACATCGGTGCCCGCGAGATCGAAGATCTGGCCGCCGCACAGCGAAGCCAGTTCGGCTCGCAACTCGGCGAGGTCCCCATCATGTTTGAAGCGATGATCGTGGGCGGAGCGATCGACCAATTGGTTCAAGCGACGGTCACGCTCGATCTGGCCAAGAAACGCGGCATCGAGATCAACGACGAGGCCATCCGCACCCACTTCTCGCGGGAATTGGACAAGGGCATTCAGTCCGAGCGCGAGCGGTTGGTCTCCACGGGCAAGCTCAAGGCGGATGCCACCCCCGAGGACTTTGTCAAGGCCGTCAAGGCTGAAAACCCGAACTTCACCACGTTCGAGGACATCAAGAAGCAAAACCTCGACCAACTCAACCAGGTCCTCACCGACCCGGCGCAACGGGATCGTCTGGTTCTCTCGGTCGCGCCGCAGCTGCTCCAAGATTCAGAACTCGCCAAAGTGCAACTCACGGAGGATGAGGCCAAGAAGGGCTACGACACGCTCGTCCTGAAGCGCATTTTGCTGACCGCCGACAAAAACGAGGGCAAGGACCTGAACGCCGAAGCCGAACGCATTCTGGGCGAGATCAAAGCCGGTGCGACGTTTGAGAGCGCGATGGACAAGTACTCGAACGAGACGCCCGCCGACCCGAAGAAGCGGGTTAGCGAGAACGAACTCAAGTACGGCTACGCCATGGTGTCCACCGACGCCACGCTCAAGCCTGTCGCGGCGCTGAAGCCCGGCGAGACGAGCGCTCCGCTCAAGGAATTCAACGGGGTCGCCGTTTACAAGTTGGTCAAGGTCGAGTCGAACCTGCCCGCCGACTGGGACAAGGAGAAGGCCAAGTACATCGACCAAGCCAAGCAAGCCAAGGTGGCCTCGCTGGTGAGCGAAGAGGTCAAGACCGCTCAGGAAGCCGTGACCATTGAGTGGAAGAGCTTGGGCTACAAGGCGATCTACGACTACAACAAGGTGGGCATGGCGTCTTCGGGGACAGCGGCCGACACCAAGGCCAAGTACCAACAGGTGGTCGAAGATGCCCAGAAGGCGATCGACGGCTCGGACGTGGGTGTGAACGTGGCCCGATTGGCGCGCTACGCGGCCTACGAGCAACTCTACGCCAGCGCTTCGGCGGAAGAGAAGAAGGACATGCTCGCCAACCGGATCGAGTACCTCATGGAACTTCCCGAACTCGAGGGTCAGCCGACCCTGCGGATGCAGCTTGTGGACATGCTGATCGAGGCCGAGCGCCAGGACGAGGCCGCCGAGATGCTGCTCGACATGGCGAACACGCTCGACTTCGGCGAGGGCGGCACGCGGATGCACGGCGAGGTGCTGAAGAAGCTCGTCGAAATGAAGGAGAAGAAGACCATCTCGGTAGATGCGGCTGCTCTGGTGGATGGCGCGCTCGACAAGTGGGTGACCGAAAAGGCCGCCTACGACAAGGAGGAAGAGGACCAAAAGAAGGCCGACGCGGAGGCCGAGAAGAAGCTTGCCGAAGAGACGAAGAAGCTTGAGGAAGAGGCCAATAAGGCCACGGGCGGCGACGCCCCCAAGACCTCGGGCGAGTAAACCGGACGCTCGGGTTCCAGCCGATGGTTTGCCGTCGGCTGGAACTTCAGTTCGCCGATTCGGGTAGTGGCGGCATGCCGACCGGTGCCGAGAGCGGGACCACCTGTCGGGGCGACCACACCGCTACGCGCACACTCTGCACTTCAAGCCACTCTTGGGCGATCGCCGCCGCGCCGCCGGGAATGGTCGCCGCCGCCAGTTCGCTGATCGCGACGGCTCCCACGGGGCAGTGTTTCTGGATGTGCGCCGCCACGTCGATGACCTCGGAGAAGTTCACGCTGCGGACGTCGTTCTTGTGGGGCGTCAGAACCGTGCCCGTATGGATGCCGACACGAAGCCGGATGGGCGAGCCGATGCGGTTGCGGAACGCGTTGAACTCGGCCAGCCCGGCCTGAAGGTTTTTGCCTGCGGCAAACGCTTGGGCAGGTTGAGGGAAGGCGCAGGTGACGCCGTCGCCCGCCGTCGAGTGCACCGTCCCGCCGTGCTTGCGGACCACCATGTCCACGAACTTGTGGTACTCGGTGAACGTGAACTCGACCGCCAGCGGGTCCGATTGGGACTTCAACTGGGTGGAGCCAACGATGTCCGCACTGAGGAACGCCAAGTGCTGTTCGGCCTCTTTGAGCTTGTCCTGGATCTCGACCAATTGATGGAGGAGCTGTTGCCGTTCGGCGACCGGGTCCTTGAGGCCGAATCGGTCGCGGTGCTTCTTGACCGTTCGATGGGCGATCAGGCCGATTGCGGCGCCCCCGGCTGCATAGAGCAGCAACTCGCCCGGCACGATGCGCATGCCCGGGACGCGGAGCAACGCCCCCATGAACGCGGACGCGACGATGTAGAGCGCACCGAATGTGCCGCCCGCCACGACGGCCGTCCGCTCGTTGCGGGCCATGCCCACGAGATAGACCATGAGCGCGCCGCAGACGAGCTGGAACATGCCCCCCAGCCCGTACTGGTCCCCGAACAGTTTGCCCAGCACTCCGGCGACGCCGGTCAGCGCGGCGAGGTAGGACGAGCCGACGTAGGTGCGGACGCTGGGTTCCATGCCCAGAAAGCTTGCCCGGATCCGGGAGAGGATCCCTTCTCTGCGGCGCTGGACCCGAGCCGTGAGGGCCAGGCGGACGTAGTCCAAATCCGCACCCGTGGCTTCCGCCACTGCGGCTATGGCCGAATCGTCCAAACGCCCGCCATGCTGCTCGACAAGCCGGTCGGCCAGGTCGAGCATTTCCTGGACTCGGTCGTTTTGAAAGCTATCGGTCTCGGATTCCCGGGTTTCGAGGCCGTACGTCAAGTGCGTTGATTGTAACACCGGATCACCCTGGTTGTGGGCCTTCTTGCGGTTCTCACCACGATGGGGAAGATGGGGTAGAAGGGGGCATGGCGATCACACCGTTGCTTGGCGATCGGCTTCAGAGTCGCACTTTTGTTCTGAAGCGCAAGATCATGAAGCTGGTCGGCGCGGACTTCTTGATCTTCGACGACCAGGACCGGCTGGTTTTGTTCGTGCATCAGATGGGCTTCAAGCTCAAAGAGGACATCCGCGCCTACACCGACGAGACGAAGCAGGTCGAGGTCATGCGCATCGCCGCGCGGCAGGTTGTGGACTTCGCCAGCGCCTACGACGTGTTCGATTCGGCGACCGGCCAACGCATCGCGGTCCTTCAGCGGATGGGCTGGAAGTCCATGTTGCGGGACGAGTGGTCGGTTTGCGGGCCAAACGAAGCGGAGATCGGCAAGATGGTCGAGGACAGCATGCTGCTGGCCGTGATCCGGCGCTTCGTCTCGAACCTGGTGCCGCAGAACTACGACCTGTTGATCGGTGGCGAGCGCCACGTGGACTTCAAGCAGAACTTCAACCCGTTCACGTACCACCTGAACATCGTGCTTGATCGGCGAGACGTCCTCGACCCGCGCGTGGCGTTGGCGGCTGCTGTGTTGTTGGCAGCGATCGAAGGGCGGCAGAGCTAAGAAGGACGCGCCCAATCGTTACGTGTCGCGATCCCAATCCGGGCGCTGCATGGGGAGTGGCTCGGCGAGGAAAGGCCGCATGCGGACGACTTCGCGGAACCGCAGGGCCAGTTCGGCGCGCTCGGCTGGCCAATCGGCGACCACGGCATCGAGCGTGCCGTGGGCCAGCAACAGCGCGGCCGCTTTCTTGGGGCCGATGCCCTTGATGCCGGGGATGTTGTCGGAGGCGTCGCCGCACAAGGCCTTGAAGCAGGGCACTTGCTCCGGGAGCACGCCGAGCTCTGCGACGACTTGGACCGGGCCGAACCGGACCAGTTCGCGTGTGCGGGGCTTGGGGACCAGAACCGTCGTGCGCTCGCTCACCAACTGAAAGGCGTCCCGGTCGGTGGTCATCACGAGGCATCGGCCGCCTGCCTGGGTCTCCTCTCGAACGGCTCCCGCAACAAGGTCGTCGGCTTCGTATCCCGCAGCCTTCTGGACACCCAGGCCGAACTCGCGGCAGAGTTGCGGCAACGCCTTCAGCTGCGCGACGAGCTCGGCGGGGAACACCCGGCCCGCCTGATAGGGCGGCCAAAGCTCGGAGCGGAACGTGTCGCGCCCCAGGGTGTCCCAGGCGACGACCACAGCCCTGGGCTGCTCCTCCCGCTCGATGCGCTGCAGGATGGAAAAGAACCCACGCACCGCGTTGCCGGGGCCTTCGGGCATCGAGTGGTAGGCCCGGTGCGCTAGATTGTCGCCGTCAACGATGAGCAGGGGCGCAGACACCCTGGGATGATGACAGACGGGTTGGCTGGCCCGTCCTTGGTTGGTGCTTGACTCACCCGTCAGGCGCTTCGGGTTGACAAGTTCACGCGCATGCTCTATCATGGAATTCAGTGTGGTCGGCATAGCGAAAGGGCGTTTGTTACGATCGGTCAGGTCCGGGACATCCAGGGTCCGCGCCGGTCGTTGGGTGAGCTCCCGCAGGTTGGGTGCGGGAGTCACTGCGCCCGTGGTGGGCGACGGGTTCGCGACGTTCACTCCCGGGGTCTCCGAGCGCCGATCCGGGACGACCAGATTTCAGCACTCGGGGATCAAGAATGCGGACGCCCAATCGCTGACCAACCAAACGGTGGCGGCCAGCCGCGCGTACGACGCCTTTGGGAACGTGGCGGCCTCGAGCGGGACGATGAACGGCCCCTTCGGCTACGGCGGCCTGTTCGGGTATCAGTCGGACGCCGACTCCGGCCTGAAACTGCTCGGCCACCGCTACTACGACAGCAGCACCGGCCGCTTCCTCACCCGCGACCCGATCTACTCTGGTCGAAACTGGTATGCGTACTGTGAGAACAACCCTTTGAGCTTCGCGGACCCCACCGGTCTCGACAAGAAGATTGAGGACATCATCAAGAAGAACAAAGGCAAACTCCCACCTGGAGCGGGAGAGCGCTACAGAAACGACCCCGAACTGAGAGAGCAGGTTCATCGGGAAGTTGGTCGCCAAAAACGTCCCGGCAAAACGAGGAATCCAGATTTGTCAGAAGAGGAGATCATCGACATTCTGAACGATGTACTAAGAGAGTCTTCTACCGTGCCGCGCCCACGCACCTGGTGGGACAGTGTGGACTGGGGTCAGGTTGGCAAACATGTTGTCGTCGGAACAGTCATCGGCGGAGCGGTAGTTCTGGGAGGTCTAACGATCGTCACTACCGGCGGCCTTGGGACTGCTGGTGTCGTTGTTGGAGCCGGAGTGATTGTCGGAGGTATTCTGGCTCCCAAAGGCCCTCCAAAGCGAGGCTTCTGAAGTAAATGGCTGTCCAAACGTGGAAGTGCATATTGAACGGTCTATCGCCCAGAGGGCGGTCAATGTCTCTGTGTGTGGACATTACGCTATCCGGTGCAGTTCTGTCGCTGCGCGGGTTGATCTCGGGTGGGAATCAGCGCACCGTATTCTGGCAAGCCCATAGCGACCGCGATGAGCTGGCAACCATCTATTTAAAGTTCGCATCCGTGGCGTTTCACGAGGCCGCAGGGCTTGATACGACTCGCGTTGGATCGCAGTGTCCCGACCTAACCGGTTGGGATTGCGACAGACCCCTGAATTCGGACTTGTTTGGCGCAGAAGTCCTCCTGATGCGAAGACCTCGACAATCGGATCGAATCTACCTCAGTCTTTATGTACCGCAAGCTGGACGGTTCGGTGTGTTCACTTACCGTTTCATCGAGTTCAGCCCAGAAGAGGCGATGCGGTTTGCAGCGAGTCTCCGGGCAGGATACGAATGGATCGCCGAATTGGGGCCGTTTCCAAGCGATAGGCATACCGCATGAGGCATCCAAGTGCGTAACGGCTGGCCGTATAGTGCAGCATAGGTCGCGAGTTCAGTATATGCAGTCGACAGCCCTCTTTCGAGTCCGGACCGAGCGCATCCTCGGCGATACCTACGGGTACTTCTATCCGCACTCGGACCATGTGGTCAAATGGAAGAAGACACGCGCGAGTCCGCGGGGCGAACCAATCGACCCGAATGGACTCCTGGAGAAGATTTGCCAGCTAAACGACTGTCCATTCGGCCAGTATCGTCGGATTCCTGGTTCCGCCCTCGAACTCGCCTGGACGGGCGGGCNNCTTCACGTCCGCCATCGGCCCGATCCTAGCGCTGCGCTCGGTCGGCGAGGAGTTGGCCAGGGTGTTCGGCGGGCTTGATCTCCTGCCGATCTGCGTGACGAAACCGAAAGGCGAGCGGGGCACGCGGATTCAAGAGAAGGTGTGGCACCTGAGACCGACGCGGGTCATCCAGTACAACCCCGAGCTCTCGACGCTCGAGCTCAAAGCCGGCTGCGACGTGTGCGGGCGGCGCAGCTACCGGATTCTCGGCACGGAGACCGACCCCGGCGAGGAACTGATCGGAGAACGCTGGGAGCCGGTTCCGGGCAAGCCGAGGCAGCCGGGCAACGGCGTCCTGCTCCCACGGTCGGCGATCGAAGGAACGCCGATCTTCCTGTACGAGCCGTTCACGCTGGTGACCGACGACGTGCGCCGCTTCATCGAAGGGAAGGGTTGGACGAACGTCCGATTCCAGGAGTACGGGGAAGTCGTGGACGGATGACGGTGGGCGGGTGTACCGGAGTCCTCGTGGCAAGAGGGTTCCTACGAAATGGGACCGATCCTCGTGGGAAAGGGACTAGCTAGCTATATCTTCTTCGTTCTCCTGCCGAGCACAGCAGGGTGATCAACCCTAATTTTTAGCTGATCAGCCATGGACTGGCGTACGCGCTGAGGCACATTGAACATGTACAAATGCTCATAGACCATCATTCTCACTATGGTCCGTGGAACTGGCTTCCCTGCGAAAGCTTGGTCCGCGGCGACAATCTCGTCTACTGGGAATTGCTTGAAGTGATCCAGGAAGACTTTTAGTCGAATCAATCGTTTTGGGATTGGTGTGTCGCCGTCAGAAATCTTGCGATACACTTCTTCAAGCAAGTCGGAGCCGATTGCTCCCGAAATACGCGAAACGACACTGTAGCACCAACCGCTCGTGACATCGGCAATTGCACGATTTACCGCATCTCTTGCCTCAATGGGGTTGCCCACCTTGCGCCGTTCAATTAAGTAATTCTCGATCATCCGCCGAATCTCGGCGTCAATCAGCCGCATCAAGTTGACGACCACGTTCATCGTCCTAAGACCCAATCCGCAGGTCTCCTCCGCGATCCTAACTTTGGTAGCTCCGTCGAGAGAACCGGGAAAGTTTCGAAGCACTTGTCCCAAGATCTGGACGTACTTCGCCGCGACGTTCAGCTGGCTGAAGAAGTCCTCAGGGTCGTACTCCTCAGGCTCCCTTCGCATTGTTTCGTCTGCTTCGTCAAGATCCCGGAGATATTGTTCCCGGTTGGTCTCTGGGGTACCGTCAATCACCTTTTCGTCGTCCAAACCTTCGCCGCCCACGTGCGCCGTGTGGGTGTCAAGGTTGCACGGCGGGACCTTCTGGAATATGGCCGACGCCTTCTCCACGATGGAATCAATTACCCGAGAGTCCTTGGTTAGATAAACGAGGAAGACCAAGATGTTCAGTCTCTCCTCAACATGGATTGACTCAACTAGCCTATCAACGGCTCCTCGAGCCCCCATCTCGCGCTTCTCGTCTGCGAGTCGTGCCTGGAGCGCGCGAGCCACGAAAAAGAAGTAGATGTATGGGTAGGCAAAGCGGAAACGTCCCTCACCCTCACGCTTTATCATACGGGATTTAAGCAGCAGCCCCTTCATGACATCCGTGCCGAAACTCAATGCGTAGTCTTCCTTATAGTCTTGGATTGCCTTGTCCAGTTCGGCCTCAGTCATCCTTGTCTCAGCCCGCTCAAACATGGTATGTGCAATCTCCTGCAGGACCACCTGTGCCATGTCGAATCTCACCGTGGACTTGAAGTGTGAGTCTGAGGCAATCGCCGCGTGGAGCGATGTCGATATCAGGAACTCGTAGTGGTAGCCAAACGAGCCAACTTCGGTTGAGAGCGGCTTCTGAGCCTCATGGGCTTGGAGGAGGGTGAGCAGGAAGATCGGAACTGCTGGAACCGTGTTCTTGCCGATCAGTGTGGAAAGCAGGGTCTCCAAGGTACGACAGGAATGCGTAACCTCCGCGTCTTCAAGGCTCTCCTCACGACCCGCCATGACCCATCGTCGAACTAAGCTGCTCCTGAGTCGGTGGCCAAACTCGCAGATTGAGTAGTGCCTGAAAGCCGCTAAGCCACTCGAGTCTTCTCCCTCCTTCAGAAAATCTTCCAAGTTGTAAGTATCAATGGCGGCGAAGACCACCACGTCCGCCAGTTGTCGCATGGCGGATAACGCGGAACGCAAGCCCTTGCGGTTGAGCTTGCAGTCCTGGAAGTTGTCGACCAAGATGGCGCGCTTATCAATCGGCTGCTGGAGGATTTGCTCCGACGCCTCCCGCGAGTACTGCTCGGAGAGCCGACGGCGCACCGATTTCATGATGTGATCGCTGTCGCTCTTCTTTAAGTCATCGCCTTCCAGCAAGACGGGCACGAGTCCTTCATGTTGCAGATCCCGAAACAGCTTTCGCAACAGCGTCGATTTTCCGGTCATTTCAGCACCCAGCAGGAGCACCGCTTTCTCGAGGAGGACGCGCGCCACAATGTCGCGACCGTCAAAGGGCATCCTTCGGTCTGGATCGCCGTCGCGTCTGTCGTAGGAAACGTCGCGCAAATCGGGATAGACGAACAGGTCGTCCAGCTGGAGCGACACCTTGTGGGGATGCGTGTAGGTCGCACCTGGATCGACGAGGTGAGCCTCGAAGGCGAGGTTTGCTGCAAACCTAGAGGGACCGCTTAGTGCTCGGTGATTAAGGCTGCCCCAGTCGGAACGAAGCTCGCTCCTGTAAATGAAGCCGTCCCAGCTATAGAGGACTGTCCGGAACTTGCGAGAGTGTGTGTCTACCACTACGATTGTGAAGCCGCTCTCCTCTCGGGGGTGGCCCTGCAGAGCGGCTCCCTCAAAGTACTCGTTGGCCGTGCTCCTAATCGAACGTTTGTTATATGCCTCGGCAACGTGCTCGTGTCCCGTGAGAATGAGGTCGAAGCATCGCTCCAGGTCGTGCTTGACCGAAGTCGAGTTCTTCGTCTCAAGCCAGGCGTAGGGATGGTGGACGAGGGCGATCTTGAGATTGGCGTCCTCGGCGCAGTCGGGCATTGGTCTCATCCACACGAGAAGACTTCCTCGCATCTCGTTAATTTGCGACATCCACGATGAGTTGAGGGATCGGACGAAGATGCGTTGCTCGCCGAATCGGTACATCCGGTCGTCGCACAGGCGGTCAAAGGGATCTTCGTCCCCCCCTTGCGCACCACGCCACTGAGCTACGAACTCGAAGAAGGGGTCTTGGACAGTGAGAACTGGGCTAAGCACGGATGAGTCCAGCGTCGTGAGCCGTTGAGGATCCTTCAGAAGCGCGTCAATAAAGATATTGCGTGCCTGGTCGGCCCGGTCAAGCGTGCAGTCGTGGTTGCCGGGGATGAACGCCCACTGTACGGGCACTCCGCCATTCTTCACGGAGTTAAGGGCCTCTGCGACTTCTGTGAGAAAGTGGCCAGCGACTTCATAAGCCCTTTCCCTTCCCCGATCCACTAGATCGCCCGTGACGGCCACCAGAATGGAGTCGATGTCCAGCGCCTCCGCTTGCACCGCGCCTCTGAGTGCTTCTACACGGCCCATGATCGGGTCGTTATCACCGGTAAGATGAATGTCGCTGAGCTGTAGTATGAGGAGCTTCATCTTCGTTGAACCAGAGCCGAGCCAACGGACTTCAGTAAGGTGAAGACGTGGCGCGTCTTGTCCTGAGTGAGAGTCGGGCCGAACATAGTCGAACGAAATGGTACCGCATCGGGTGGGCGATCACGATGGAGAGGGGCGGATACGGCTACCGACCAAGCTCGGGGACAACTGGTGACCGACGACGTGCGCCGCTTCATCGAAGGGAATGGTTGGACGAACGTCCGATTCCAGGAGTACGGGGAAGTCGTGGACGGATGACCGTGGGCGGGTAGATTCAGGGGACTCTGGACCCGCAACACGACGTCCTCAAGCTGGTCGCGCTCTTCTTCATTGGCGCCATCGCATCCGCCATCAACGCGGTGGCGGGCGCGGGGTCGCTGATTTCCTTCCCCAGTCTGGTCGGGTTCGGGCTGCCGTCGCTGACGGCCAACGCGACGAACTTCGTGGCGCTGCTGCCGGGGCGGGTCTCCAGCTTCCTCCCGTTCCGTGGCTACCTGTCAACGGTCGTGCCCCACCTCAAGCTGCTCATGCTGCCGACAGTGGTTGGTGCCGCGGCGGGTTCGTGGATGCTGGTGTCGACCTCGGAGAGGTTGTTCCGCGTGGTCGTCCCGTTTCTGATCTTGGGCGCTGCGGTGTTGCTCGCGTTCCAGCCGCGCATCAAGGCGTGGGCCAAGCGCAACGATCGGCACCTTGGGAAGCCCTCGGCCGTGGCGCTTCAGTTCCTCACCTCGTTGTATGGGGGCTACTTCGGGGCCGGGATCGGCATCATGATGTTGGCGACCTTCGCGCTCACGGTCGAGGGTTCGCTGAACGAACAGAACGCGTTGAAGATTGTCTTCGCCCTTGTGATCAGCGTGATTTCGAGCGCCGTGGTGTTGCAGGGGGGCTTGGTGGACCCTTGGGCGGCGGGCTCGATGCTCGCGGGCGGCCTGCTGGGCGGCTACTACGCGGGGCGCTGGATGCTCAAGATGGACGAGGACAAGCTGCGCGGAGGCATCGTTGCGTTGGGCCTGATCTTGGCCGCGTACTATGCGGTGCAGGAGTTTCTGCCCGGCTTGGTCGGTAGAATCGGGCGGTGATGGTCCGCGAACGGCGCCACTACCTGAGTGGCGGGTACGAGTTGCCCTACGACTACTTTCCTCCGCCCCGCCCCGGCGCACCGCTCGTGGTCTGCATCCACGGGGGCGGGTGGATCTCCGGCGAGCCCGAGGGCATGCACGACGTGGCGGAGAGGTTGCAGGCAATGGGATACGCCGCCGCGACCCCGGCCTACCGCTTGGCGCCGCTGCATCCGTTTCCTGCGGCGGTGTCCGACGTGCGCACGTTTTTGGGGCAGGTCCGCGCCCAAGCCGGGGTTTTGGGATTCGACGCCTCGCGTGTTGGGGTGCTGGGCAACTCGGCGGGCGGTCACCTGGCCGCGATGTGCGGCAGCGACGGCATCCCCCCTGAGTCGAGGGCCAATGCCGTGGTGGCCATCTGTCCGATCACCAACGTGACCGACCACCGCGTGAGGCACTTCCCGATCTCGTACTCGTTCCTGGAGCAGTTCATGGGCGTCCCGCCCGAGGGCAACGAGGGCGTCTACCGCGAAGCCAGCCCCGTGTTCGGCGTCGGCCCGGGTTCGCCGCCTCACCTGCTGATCCACGGGACTGCCGACGACATCGTTCCCGTAGAACAGTCCGATGAACTCGAGCGCGCGCTCATGGAGCAAGGCGTTCGGGTGCGCAAGCGCATTCTCGAAGGCGAGGGCCATTCGTTCTCGTTCGGGGGGTGGGCCGAAATCGAGCGGGAGTTCGACGCGTTTCTCGGCGAGGAGTTGGGACCCGTTGGCTAAGCGCGGATTTCCGGCGGATGCCGAGAAGTGGGTGGACCTTCGTAGCGACACGGTCACGCGCCCAACGCCCGCGATGTACCAGGCGATGATGGAAGCCGACCTGGGCGACGACGTGCTTGGCGACGAACCCACCGTGGCCCGGCTGGAGCGCCTGGCCGCCGAGATGGTGGGCAAAGAGGCCGCCCTCTTCGTCCCGAGCGGCACGATGGGCAACCAGATCGCGTTGGCTGTTCACTGCCGGCCCGGGGACGCCGTTCTCTTCGAGGAAGAAGCGCACATGCTCTATTACGAAGTCGGCGCGCCGGGGGCCATTGCGGGCGTCGTTTCGTGGACGCTGCCTTCGGAGGACGGTGGCCCTGCGGTCGAGGACCTGGCCCGCCATTGCCGCCCGGCCTCGCTGCACACCCCCGGCACCAAGCTCATCTGTCTGGAGAACTCGCACAACCGGAAGGGCGGCACCGTAATCTCGCTGGCGAAGCACCGGGCCTATCGGGCCTTGGCCGACGAGCGGGGCGTGAAGATCCACCTGGATGGGGCGCGGGTCTTCAACGCGGCGGCGGCGATGGGCGTCGAGGTTCGCGAGATCGCCGCGACCGTGGACACCGTGAACTTCTGCCTGAGCAAGGGGCTTCGCTCGCCGGTCGGGTCGCTGCTCTGCGGCTCGGGGGCGTTCATCGAGGAGGCGCGGATCTGGCGCAAGCGCCTCGGTGGAGGTATGAGGCAATCGGGATTGCTCGCCGCGTGCGGGATCGTTTCTCTCACGCAGGAAGTGAGTCGTCTGGCCGAAGACCACGCTCGGGCCCGACGCGTGGCCGAGGCGGTTCACAACCTTGGACTGGGCGCAAATGTGGAACTAGACCGGGTTCAGACCAACATCGTGCTCATCCATGTTGACGACTCTGCGAAGTGGGCGTCGGCGTTGGAGGCTCAAGGCGTGTTGGCCATCCCGTTTTCGGCGACGACGCTGAGGCTGGTGTTTCATGCCGACATCGACGACGCACAGGCGGACCGAGCCGTGCAGGCGTTTGCCAAGGTGGGACGCTCGTGAGGTTGCCCGAAGGCATGGACTATGGCCCGGCGCCAGAGGCGGCAGACCTGGCTCACACGTGGCTGGAGGGCCACGGTCGGCGATTCGGTTGCTTCATTGGCGGAGAATTTCGTCAGGCTGACGAAATGTTTCCAGTGTTCAACCCCTCGACTGGGGCCGAGATCGCCCAAGTGGCGCAGGGGTCAGCCGAGGACGTGGGTCGTGCGGTCGAGGCGGCGCGCGGGGCGCTGGCGGGATGGCGGGTGCTCGGCGGGCACGGGCGGGCGCGGTTCTTGTATGCGCTGGCGCGGCAGGTTCAGAAGCACGCGCGGCTGTTCGCGGTGCTGGAATCGCTCGACAACGGCAAGCCGATCCGGGAGACGCGAGACATCGACATCCCTCTGGTGGCGCGGCACTTCTACGCCCATGCGGGCTGGGCGCAGCTCTATGAGTCCGAGTTCGAGGCGCGGGGGTACGAGGGGGTCGGCGTGGCGGGCCAGATCATCCCGTGGAACTT
>DDSP01000001.1 GCA_002343445.1 Chthonomonas sp. UBA2387 | reverse complement strand
GTCGGCGCCGAGCTCAACGTCACCCGCGAGCGAGTCCGCCAAATCGAGCTTCGCGCCATGAAGAAGCTGCGGCATATCGGTCAAGAACTGACGGCGCAGGGCTTCGTCATGACGGCTGCCCCAAACAGCTGAGCATCGTCGGGCGGCGGCAAGGCAAAATGACGCTATGTTCGCGTCGTTGCGCCGCCCGATCCCGCTCGCCCAGGTCCGCATCCGCGATCCGTTCTGGTCGGAGCGTTTGCGCGTGCTGTCCGAAGTGACCATCCCGACGCAGTACCTCCAGATCGCGGAACACACGCCCCGGCTCCGCAACTTCCTGCGCGCGGCGGGCGTCGAGCAAGGCCCCCACGAAGGCTACTGCTACAACGACTCGGACGTGTACAAGTGGATCGAAGCGGCGTCCTACGCCCAGGCGATGCACCCGCACGCGCCCAACGAGCCGCTCATCGAAAAGGTGGTCGCCGCGGTCATCGCCGCCCAAGAACCCAGCGGCTATCTGGACACCTACTTCCAGCTCAAGGAGCCGGACATGCGGTGGCGCAACCTCTCGGCGATGCATGAAATGTACTGCGCCGGGCACCTGATCGAAGCCGCTGTGGCCCGGTACGAAACCACGGGGCGCACCGATCTGCTCGATTGCGCGCGCCGCTTCGCCGACCATATCGGCAGCGTTTTCGGCCCAGGCAAGCGGCGCGGCTACTGCGGACACCAGGAAATCGAACTCGCCCTTTGGCGGCTCTTCGACGCCACCGAGGTGCAAGCCTACGCCGACCTGGCATGCTACTTCATCAACGAGCGAGGGCAAGCGGGGTCGCCGTTCGCGGAGGAAGCCCGCGATCCCGATATCCACCATTTCGGAACGTGGCTCGGCGGCTGGATCGCCAAGAACGTGGATGCCGAGGGCAACTACGTGGGGGGCGAGTACTTCCAAGACCACGCTCCCGTCCGTGAGCAGACCGAAGTCGTGGGCCACGCCGTGCGAGCGATGTATATGATGTGCGCCGCGACCGAGCAAGCCGCCCGCACGGAAGACGATGCGCTTCTGACCGCATCGCTTCGGCTCTGGGAGAACTTGACCGAGCGACGGATGTACGTCACGGGTGGGATCGGCCCTTCGGGCCACAACGAGGGCTTCACGTTCGACTACGACCTGCCGAACCTGCACTCCTATGCCGAGACGTGCGCGGCGATCGGACTGGCCCTGTGGGGCCGACGGCTGTCCGCCGTCACCGGCGACGCTCAGTTCGCCGACATCGCGGAGCGGGCCATCTTCAACGGCGCGCTCGCCGGCATCTCGCTCTCGGGAGATTCCTACTTCTACGCGAACCCGCTGGAGAGCCGGAGCCAGCATGAACGGGTCCCTTGGTTCCCATGCGCGTGCTGCCCGCCCAACATCGCGCGAATGATCGGCTCGATCGCCAGCTTCGCCTATCTGGCACGCGAGCACGAGTTGACCATCCAGTTTCCGGTGGGTGGCCACTTCGAGGCCGACGCGTGCGCGTTCGAAGTCGAATCGTCCTATCCGTACTCGGGGGACTACACGGTCCGTTTCCGGGTTGCGGAGCCCTCCGAGTTCGAGCTTCGCCTGCGCGTGCCCGAATGGTGCGACGAGATGACGGTGGACATCGAGGGTGTCGAGATGGAGGGCGAGTTCGAGGGTGGCTACGCTGTCTATCGGCGGACGTGGCACGACGGCGACACGGTGAAGGTCTCGATGGAGATGCAGCCGACGTGGATGCAAGCCGACCATCGCGTGCTCGAAAACGCAGGTCGAGTGGCGCTGGTTCGTGGCCCGTTGGTGTATTGCGCCGAAGCCACCGACCTGGGCGTTCCTCCACAGACGCTCTGCGTGGACCCCGAGGCCGAGGTTCGCACCGAAGCGTCGGACCTTGGCACGGTCTGTGTGGTCGAGGGGGTGTACGCCGAAGAGACCGAGGACGGACCCTTGTACCAGCGCTGGGAGGGCCGTGCCCTCTCGCCCAGCGGGCCCGCCACGTGGATTCCCTACTTCGCGTGGTGCAACCGAGGCAAGACGGCTATGGAAGTTTGGACCCGCGAGGTCTAGGGCTGCCGGGGTCGCGGGTCGGTTCGGTGCTAGAATAGTGACCGCCGGGAACTGCGCGGCGTGTGGTCGGTGAACCCCGCCAGGGCCGGAAGGCAGCAACGGTAAATCGTTCCAGCGTGCGACGCACCATTCCCGGCGTTTCTGCCCTATACTGGGACCACGATGAAACGGAAGGTTTGGCGATGGGTTCTTGGCAGCCTGGTCGTCGTTGGCGTCTTCGCCGGAGTCTGGTTTGCCTACTCGCGGTACCGAGACGAAATCGCGCTCCGCGAACAACTCGAGCTGGCGTGGAGCGAGGGCCTGCCCACGAACTGGCAGCAGTTCGCCTCGCTGGTACCGACCGCCGAGCCCCACGAAAACGCCGCACCCTTCTACGCCAAGCTCGCGGCAACACGCTACCGACCCGAACGCGGAGCCAAAGCCGCCGACGTGAACCAGTTGATCGAGCGCGTTTGCTTCGTGGGCGACGAAGCGTCGCTCCAGGAGGCGGCTCTGGAGCTTGAGCGAGCCGCCGCTGCGCTGAAGCTCGTGGAAGAAGCGGTCCAGTTGCCCAAGTGTTGGTTCGACCGAGACTGGTCGGAGGGCGCCGCCCTCTTGTCCCCCGAGTACGCCGACATGAAGTTCGTGGGGCGAGTCGTCCTGTTGCGCGGAACGATGGCCGCTCGCAAGGGGGATGTCGCCCAGGCGCTCCAGGACCTCGACAACGCCAAAGTCTTGGCGAGCCACGCAGCCTATGAGGGCGTGGATCTCGGCAAGCTGGTCGCCCACGCGATCCACTACGACCTGCTTTCGGCGACCGCCTTGTGGGCGTTGGCATTCCGCAACCCACAGTACAACGAGCAACTCGCAGAGCTTGCTAGAAGCGTCCCCGACCTGCACCCCCGCGACGCCTATCGGTCGTCGTTGTCCGACCTGCTCTCGCTGATCGAACTCTGCAGCACCCAAGCAGGGATAGAGGAACTGGGACTAGACGGCGTTCACCCGCTTGAGCGCGCGACCTTCTTCGTCAGCAAGGCACGAGCCAAGGCGGAGATCGTCAAGGGACACCGCAAGTGCTGGGCCGCGCTCGACCTCCCGCCGGAACAACTGGTTGACGCTTTCGAACGAGTCGAAGCCGACTGGCACCCTTGGGCCTTCGCCTTCCCGACCGCCGCCGAGCTCTACTTCAAGCTCATCACGGAACTCGACCCCGTGAATCTGCTCTCGCTTGGTCCCAGCAAGCGAGCGGCCTATGGTCTGCTGGCTGAGAAGCTCGCTGAAGGGCCCCTGCGGATCACCAGCGAGCCCGAGCAATCTCTGGTCGGCATCGTGGACGTCCGGTACACGTTCGACGGGCGGACAGTGACGGTGGAGGCGACCTACCCCGGTGCGGAGCCCTTCCGAGTCCGCCTGCCTCGGCAGCTAGTGTAGTGTCTCATTAATAG
>DDSP01000054.1 GCA_002343445.1 Chthonomonas sp. UBA2387 | reverse complement strand
CCGCTATGTTCCCTGCAACTCATCCCCGAGTTCAAACAGGAGCACCTCATGTCGAAGTCCTTCCGGCTGCAAGAGCTGGTCAAGGTGGTAACCAACCTCTCCCAGATCAAGCAGGATGCTGTCGACGTGGGCGGGTTCCGCCACGTCGTCATCCAGGTTCGCGTTCCGGTCAAGGACACCGCGGCCGGCGCGCTGCTCTACATCCAGGAGTCAAACGTCCTCGAGGACGAGGCGTTCACCGACATCCCGAATGTGACCGTCGACCTGTTCGCGTCGAGCAACAAGGTGATCCGACTGACGGACACCGCCCGCTTCCTCCGGTGGCGGGTTGGCGGCCTGACGACTTCGGTGCAATTCATGGCCGATGGACTGGCGAGGACCTGAGGGTGGCTTCCTGCGGATGCCAGGATCCTGCGGAATCGACGATCCCAAGCGGGTCGAAGCCGAGCCGGGCCCCAGTCCGCGAGCGGTCTGAGGACCCGACGCTGACCAGCCCCTACCAGGGCTTCATCTGCGGAAACGAGCAACCAGACAACGGCTTCGTCGCATCGGAAACCAAGGGGGAGCGGTCGCTCGACGAGGTGATCGACGATGCGATCGCCAGTGCCCGAAGCACTATCGTCCATCCCGTCTTCGGCGAGCTTCCACTAGGACCTTGGTCCGGGCCCGCGTTGACGCGAAACCTACGACGCATGCTGGCCGCCACACAAGGCGGCGTGCAGGACTGCAGGTGTAGCACCGTACGCAGCCACGGGATACGGGCGATGCTGAGCGATGTGCTTCGCGCCAAGACCGCGCCCACGCGGTTCGCCGTCCAAGCCCGCTCGCGGGGAGTAGAACCCGCTTCTCTCCGAGGCAAGAACGCCCCTCCCAAGGCGACCCCCGAGGACGTGGGAACGAAAGTGGATGCCGACGACCTGAGGGTCGGCCCCGGCGCCCGAGAGCTCGATCTGGACGAAGAGGAGGAGGTCGAGTTCCACCTCGGCGATGTCCACCTGAAGTTCCCCCTGCAGTGGCTCTACGACCACTGGCGGTCGGTCCTCGACGGCACCGGTCCGACCCAGGCCGACGTCGTCGAGGCCATCTGGGGCGACTTCGCCGACTCGGTGCGAGCGGACGGAGACGCCAGCGAGGAGTGGGCCGCCAAGGTAATGGAGAAGCGAATTGGTTGCGTGAACATGCCCATGGACCCGACCATGTGGCTGTTCTATCGAGACGGCGGCGGCGCACCCGAGGCGGTGATCCTCAACACGCTGCGGCTCATCCACGCCAACATCGGCGCCCTCGAGGACCGCTTTTCTGGCACCGATCATGGCAAGGGCTACCCGGAATTTTGGGCCGAGCTGCTGGGGTCCAGCCTGGACCTGCCGGACCTGCCCTATCGAGCACGCCACCTCGATCCTGTCGGAGTCTTCTACCCAGACGACTGGCCGGGACCGGCTCGGTCGGCGTTGCATGACTACCACCCGGGAGAGCGACGGGATGTGCAGCTGAATTTCGTCTCGGACGACGAGCGGTACAATGGCGAGTCATCGGTCGACTTCGGGGAGTGTGGGCTGCCGGACATCGAAAACATGACTGTAGCAGGCAGGCCGGTGACCGGCTGGCACCCGTGGGACTATGGAGGCCCCATTGATATCGACGATCCTTGCGCCGATTACAACGGCTCTTGCCCTACCTATGGCGTTGGTGGAATGTCGCTTCCTTCTGCGTTTGCGCGCGAAGGGCCCGATGACGTGCGTGGACATGTCTTCATGCGTGCCCTCACGCTAACACGGCTGTCATACAATTGCGACGAGCTGATGTTCTGGGCACAGGCAGCAATTGCAAGATATTGGGAGTCCAATGACTACGAGCAAGCAGCCCTGCGGTATGAGAGCCACTTCGTTCCCGCCTGGTGGCTTGGGCGCATGGTGCTCCACTATCTCAGCTTTCTCGCTCATATCGAAATTCATGAGGTCGGACATGTATTCAACATGGGTAGCCAGGGCGGCCATTGTGAAAAGGGATGCTTCATGGAGACGTCGGCATACGGTTTCCAAGCGGCAGTTCTCGGCAGGTATGGAATACCTCTTGCTGCAAGGCACTATCTGAACGCCAGCGAACTGCCCAGGGAGCTTTGCCTTCCCCTGGGAGGGCGGTCAACAGCATTCGGATACGAAACCGAAGGCATCTTCTTCGATGGCGGATGTCTGAACAACATGAACGGCATTCTCCACCTCACCTCCGAAGGCGAACCAGGAAGCGCAGGCTTTCTCTGTGTCAATGTACCTGATGTCGGATCGTGCAAAGGTGATGAGTACGCTACCGAGTATTCTGTAGAGATTATGGTGGTCATCGCGAATCTGGGTCTTTGCGGCAGCATGGGTATAGCTGAAGCCGGCACATCGAGCGCACCGTACAGGTGCAGCAATCCGGATCTTGGTCTGACTTTGTTTGATGCCGATGGTGGGCGATGGCTTCGTTGACAACACAAAGGTTGACCAGGCATGCTGCGATTGGCATCTGTGCAATCATGTCTGCGTGTATCGATGGCCCCAAGAGCGACACCAATGTCGATACCGCTGAGCCCGTGATCCCGGAATGTGGGAACTTTTCGATTCCTGGCTACGAGGATCGAATCACCATTGACTGGTCGTCGGAGGAGATGAGCCTGAGCCTCGGTGGAGCATACTTTGAAATCATGTTTGGCATGACCGGGCCTCTTGTACCAATGGGGGAACTTTACACGAACGAGGGTTGCATTCTCGACGAGCCCCCGTGGGGCGTCACTCCCGGCGACAGCGGGTGCCGCGAGGTGCCCGTGAGTGGCTTTCTCAACCTGGAACACTCCGCGGATCCGACTGACTATGATCCAGTCACACAGACAGTATTTGGCCCGAGCGTAGAGGCCGAGTTGACCTTCGTGCTCATTGACAACTCGTACGCAAGTTGCTTCGTTTTCGGCTTCGACACCTGCATCTACGAGGCGATGGACTGCCACCAGATTCGAGGATACGCGGGCGATTGACCGCGAGGCGCTGCCGGGTACCCGCGCCTCCACGGCCCAGATAATCGCCGGCCAGGCCCGGTTGGCCCTGCTCGACGAGCCCACCGCCGCCATGGACGCCGTCGCCGAGGAAGAGGCCATGGCCCTGCTCGACCTGCTGAGGCGCACGCACGGCATGGCCGTCGTCGTCGTCAGCCACCACCGCCCCGTCGCCCTGCGGCACGCCGACCGCCTGCTCTTCCTCGATCCCGAAGCCGGGGTCGAGGTCGGCACGCCCGAGTTTGTCCGCCAGAGCGAGGCTTGGCGCGCCCGCTACGGGGTGCACGCCATGAATGAGGAGCTGCCCACTTGGTCGGAGTTCATCGTACATCCTCGCCCTGCCGCGCC
>DDSP01000048.1 GCA_002343445.1 Chthonomonas sp. UBA2387 | reverse complement strand
AAGCTGATGACAGGTGTTCACGAGATCAGAGACGGCATGAACCAAGCCGTCTCTGATCTCGACGGACGGGTGGGCAAGCTCGAAGAGTTGCTCAATCACAGCACGAAACAGTTGAGCGCCGCGATAATCAGCGCGAAGGAGGGCATCTCGAACGAAGTGGCTGCGGCTTCCAGCAGATGGGAGAATGAGCAAGTAATCCGCCTGAGCAAGCAAGAGGCTGCGCTGAGCACTGTGATAGCTCAATCCGAGTTGCGGGTACGGCGCAGACTGGCGTGGTGGGGCACATTGTTTCTGGGCCTAAGCCTAGGCGGGATCGTCATGGCGTTTCTCCTGCAAGGAGGCATTATCAGAATATGGCCGGTCCGGTGATGAATGCAGATCCCTGTGGGTGTCCTGAGCCTCAAGCGATTTACAATGAGCATGCTGCCCGAGTTCGCGATGTCATATTTCGAGCCCACAGTGAGTGGTTCGAACGTTGGGTGAGTCAGGAACGCGAGAAGCTGGACGAGGCTGTCGTCGCGGCAGGGCTGAGGGAAAAGCTCCCGCACTTCAGGAGCGGCGGGTCCTTCGCAATTGGTGCGTCGCACAAGCCTTTCGAAGTGTTCGTGTTGGGGTCGGTCAAGTTCGGCAAATCGACGCTGATCAACGCGCTTCTTGGCATAGATGTTGCTCCAACCGACATGATGCCCAAGACATGGTGCTTCAACCGCTATGTGGCCACGGAGTCACCCGTGGACCACGTTCGCGTGTTCGTTGACGACCGGCATGTAACGACCGACAAGGATCTCAGGGATCTGCTCGGTGCTCCGACAGGTCAGGCCGACGGACTGAGGACCCACCAATTGACGCAAAGACAGGCTGCCAGCCTGATGGCCATGGAGGAGCGCAAAACAGAGGAGAGCCTGAACACCGCGAACCCGTACGTCTCACCCGTTCTTGAAATGGAGTGGCAGGTGCCGACAACGAACGCGGTGCTCAAGGGCATTCGGCTGGTCGACACGATGGGTATCAACGGTATTCGCGAGAAGAAAGGACACCTGCACCGACTCAGCTGGGAGTTCGCTCGTGCAGATGCCGTGATCTGGGTGATCTCCGCCCTCAATCTCAACGACGCCTCGATGCGATCCGAGATGAACAACTTCCGGAGGTTTGCCAAGCGGTCGGTGCTTGTCGTCAACCGCTGGGACGAAGTTTCGGACACTGTGAAGCTCGCGAATCGAGCAAGGGAGCTGTACGGGTCCATTGTCAACGACATCGTGTTCCTTTCAGCGTTGGCTGCATCAGTTGGCATCACGCGAAGAGCTATCGGGGATGTGGAGCACTCACAGAGAATCGCGCTAACACAGTTCATGGAGAGAATGAAGGTGCGAAACCACGACGAACTTCTGGTAGCGAGTGGATTCCCTCTGCTGCGAGAGATACTTCAGCAGAAGCTTGAGACCAATCTGGCTGCCATTCGAAACGAAGCGGCCTACAATCGTCTTCGTGTGCAACAAGCCGAATTCAGAAAAATGGCGCGCGTTGCGCTTGATGATCATAGTGCAAATCTTGCTCGGTATAACAAGCTCACCACAATGCTTGAGGATGCTCGAACTGAGACGTCGACATTGGTTGAGAGCCGGTTCGGGCAGCTCCGTAAGGACATGGAAAAGCTACTCGATGACGGCATTGCACGGCTGCAGTACTCTGACTGCGAGCACCCGGAGAAGAAGGTGGACCTTCAGGAGATTGAGAACCTGTGCCGCGCCGAACAGCAAAGGATTGCGGAGAGGATCGAGCACGCCTTCGCAAGGCTCTATGCAACAGCCGACGGCCCGAACGGAGACTATCGCGAGACCGAGTTCGCCGCAGACGGCGCTGTGGCGGAGTTGCTTCAGTCAAGCAGCCTGGGGGCGATCAAGATCGAGGTGGCCCGGGTCAAACTCGATGCCATCTTGCCGAGAGGCAAGCGCGGATTGGGGGTGCGTGTTCTTGATGTTGTGGCGAGAATTCCGCTTTTTGGGGAAGTGATAGATGTATTGTTTGGTGGCCCTATGAAGAGGAAACTGACGGAGAACGAGATGAAGTCGACTATACGCGCCTGTGTCAAGCCAAAGCTGTCCGAGGTAGCTAAAGGTGTGGAATCCGCACTCCGGAATGAGGCATTGCGGTTGTCCGAGACTGTGAGTAGGGACATCGAAGAGCACGCCGCACGGCTCGGCAGCGTGGCCGAACAGCAGATTCGAATCGTGAGACTAGAACAGTTTCTCAGAGCCGCACCGCCTGCACCGGTGTGGGCCGATCTCACGGCTGCTAAACTGAGGTTACTCAAATGGACGAAAGCATGAAATCAATGACACCCCTCGAGAATCGTTTCGAGGTTGATGGCGAACGAGTGGACCTGCTGCTTGTTCTCGAGACGGTAGCGGCCTGGCTGCGCGAACCCGTGGACCGAGAGATCGAACTGGCTCAACGCGCGGAAAACATCGAGAAGATCCGCGACAGGCTTTCGCAGCCGTTCAAACTCGGGATTATCGGCCAGTTTCGCGCTGGCAAGTCGTCGCTGATTAATGCGGTCGTCGGCGCAGAGGTTGCTTTCGTGGACGAAATCGAAGCGACGGCGACGATTTCGCGATACTATTTTGCGGAAGAGCCTGCCGCCAGAATCGTAACGATCACAGGCGAACGAACTGATCTTCCAATTCAGTCGCTGCTTGAATTGGCAGATGAGCGCCGAGACGATACGGGTTGGCTGGCGAGCGTTGAGCGCCTCGAGTTCGCGTACCCGAGCGAGAACCTCCGGAGGGTTGAGTTCTGGGACACGCCGGGTCTTGGGGGTGCGGACATAAACCATGTGACCGCCGAGCGGTTTGTGCAGGAACTGGACGCTGCAGTCTGGGTGTTCGACGCCAAAACGATCGGCATGGCTGGCATCGCGCCCGCGATGGAGGAACTGTCTAAGCGGGGCAAGCTCATCGTCGGCGTGGTCAACAAGGCGGAAGTCCTAGGAGCAGAGGACTTCATACGGGCGTCCACGCAAATCCCGAAGCTGTATGCGAACGTCGTCTTCAAAGATATTGTGCCGTTCAGCGCCACACTCGCCTTAGCCAGCCAGGGACTGAGTTCCGGTTCACCCGTTGGCAGCGACGCAGTTGACGCGGACGGAGGTCTGGCCAGACTCGTTCAAAAGCTCCATGAACTGATCCTGATGAATCCTGAGCGGCTCAGTTCTCAGGCTGCTGCCGGCGACACGAGGGCGATCCTCGCCTCGCACAACGACCAGATTTCCGCCTTGGCGTTGCGCTTGTCGAACCAACTCGAGCGCTACGAAAGCCTGCTCAAGCAAGCCGAGGACAAGGTCGCGGAGAGCTGCCGTGACATCGGCGAACGGTTGGCGAACGGATGCGTCGACGCAGTTCGGACCGGCCTCCGACGGCGCGCCCTTGACAGCCTCCAGCGCCTTACCGACGACGAACTTCGTTCCAAAGGCCGTCTGCAGCAAATCGCCGAGGAGTCGATCATGCGGGAGCACGTCGAGGGCATCCTAGAGAAGTTCGTCGCCGACGAACGCCCTGCACTCCAGGCCACCGTCAAAAAATTGGGTTTGGACATGCAGGACGCGCTGCAAGTGTCCTTGACCGCACCGGAGCAGCTCGTGTCTGCCGCCCTGTCGGAAATTGAACCAGCTGGGATCGTGGAGACAGGACCCTTGAGCACAGTCTCCACGTCGGAGCTGACTGCGGCAGGCACAGGCCTCGGGTTGGGTGCCCTCGCGATACTCATTCCAGGCCCTCAATGGCCGTTTGTCGTCGCCGGAACGCTGTTCGCGTACATCGCATCGCGTCTGGTCCTCGGCACGCCTAGTGGCCCCCTCACACGCCCTGAGCAACTGCGGGATCAGTGCGTAGAGCGCCTGGGTTCTGAGGTCGAACGCTACGTTACCGAGATCCAAGAGGAGATCGTAAAGGCCGTGAGGGAGTCGGTCGCATTGAGCCAAGCCGAAGCGATCAAGGGGGTGGCGAAGCAGTTGACAACGCGCGTCCTGCATGGCGAGGGGGAGGAGTCTGTCGCGAAACGGATATCAACGCTTGAGCAGAGGCTGGCCGAGGGCGCTGCCCACCTCGATTCCGTGGAGAGGTTCACCTCAAAGGCGTTGCCACAGTCTACGGACCTGCTGGGTGGCCCGGCGCAATTCGAACGCGGACAACGGGGACGAGCGCAGGAGCTTTGGTCGTCGCTGACAGGTGTCAACACTTCCGAAGTGCTGATTGTGGATGGCCAGTTGTCTTCGCGGGGCATTGAGCTTTTGAGTCACTTTGATCGATCGGTTCCTATCCGTATCGTCACTTGGGAGGAGCCCCTCGCGTCTACCACAGTAGCCCAATTTGTTGAGGCGATTGAGAGACTGAGAGTCGGCCGTGACGGTTCGGTGAGTGTCGTAGTGCCAACTCCGGCTTCGGATGATCCACCGGCGTTGCCGACTGAAGCCTTTGTTGGTGTTTCGGGAGCAGGGTTCCTCTTCTCCGTGTCGCTCGGCGATGCCATGTCGGGCAAAGCTGACTTTGAGTTCAAGCCTCTCCCCGTGACCGACGAAACTTGTAGAGAGTTCGGACGTTGGTGGAACCGAGGCGTAAACGGGTACAGGTACTTATCGCTGTAGCCGAGGGTCCAACGTCTCTAGGCAATCGCGGCGCGAAGCAGCCGCGCGAACTGGTCGATCTGCGCCTTGGTCCGAATCTCGGTGACCGCAACGAGCAGACAGTTCTTCAGAGACTCGTCGAATACGCCCAAAGGCAAGCCCGCCAGAATCCGCTGCTTGAGCAACTCCTTCTGAACCGCCTCGGCATCGCGGGGCAGTTCGAGCACGAACTCGCCGAACACCCGACCGGGGAACTTCACCCGGCCACCGGCCTCGGTGAGTTGGCGCATGGCGTACTGCGTGTTGCGCACCGTGGACTCGGCCACCGAGCGAAGACCGTTCTTGCCAAGCGCCGTCATGTAAACCGTCGCGGCCATGGCCATGAGCGCCTCGTTGGTGCAGATGTTGGACGTGGCCTTCTCGCGGCGGATGTCCTGTTCGCGCGTGCGCAGGGTCATCACATAGCCCGGGTTGCCTGCATGGTCGGTCGTGCGGCCCACGATCCGTCCAGGAATGCGGCGGACGTGCTCCTGCTTGCAAGCGAAGAGGCCGCAGCCGGGGCCGCCAAGGCCCATCGGAATGCCCAGGGGTTGGCCTTCGCCCACCACGATGTCGGCATCGAACGCACCGGGCGGCTTGAGCAACCCCATGGCGGTCGGGTCCGCGACCACGATGAACATCGCGCCAGCGGCACGCGCCGCGTCTCGCGCCGCGCCTAGGTCTTCGATGATGCCGTAGAAGTTCGGATACTGAACGATCACGCAGGCCGTCTCCCCGTCCACCGCAGAGTAGTCGGTCGTCGCGCCATCGGTCGGCGCGATCGTCTGGACGGTGAGTTCGTTCGACCAGCAGTACGTGTCCAGCACGTGCCGGTAGTTGGGGTGGACCGCGCCGCTGACCACGATCTTGGTGCGGTTGGCGACGCCCGTCGCGAGGATGGCGGCTTCGGCCATGGCCGTAGCCCCGTCGTACATCGAGGCGTTGGCCAAGTCCATGCCGTACAGTTCGGCGACCATCGTTTGGAACTCGTAGATGGTCTGCAGGTAGCCCTGCGAGAACTCCGGCTGGTAGGGCGTGTAAGCCGTCAGAAACTCGCCGCGCGAAAGCACCGCGCCGACGAGCGACGGGACATACCGATCATAGATGCCCGCCCCCATGAAGCACACGGTGTCGGCCAGATTGACGTTCTTGGCCGCGATCTCGCGCAGGTGAATGTAAAGCTGATGCTCGTCGAGGGCCTTGGGCAGGTCCATTTCCTGCACGCGCAACGCCTCGGGAATCTCGCGAAACAACTCGTTGATCGAGCCGACGCCGATCGTTTCGAGCATCGCGCGGCGATCTTGTTCGGTATGGGGGATGTAAGCCATGGGCTGGGAATCAGTGTTCGGCGACCGCTTGGTAAGCGTCGGCGTCGAGGAGCGCCTCGACCTGCGAGGCGTCGCTCACGCGAAGCTTGACCATCCACCCGTCGCCGTAGGGGTCGCCGTTGACGAGTTCGGACCGGGCGCCGAGCGCTTCGTTGACCGCCACCACCTCGCCGGCCACCGGGGCGTACAGAGGGGAGACGCTCTTGACGCTCTCGATGTTGCCAAACTCCTCCTCCTGCTGCAGGGCGCGGCCCACCGTGGGCAACTCGACGAACACGATGTCGCCGAGTTCGCTCTGCGCGTGGTCGGTGATGCCGATGGTCACGGTGTCTCCTTCGAGACGCACCCACTCGTGGGTGCTGGTGTACTTGAGGTCGCTGGGCGTGTTCACGGGTGAGAAACCTTGCGGAGATCGCGGGTGAAGTGTACCTTTGGGCTGTACGGGAGTGGGTCCGACGCCGTCACGGTCGGGCCGATCCAGCAAGGCGGGCAGCTATCCCAGCGATGAGCTTGTTTTGGGTCTCGGCTCGACCAATCGGCCGTCGCGGAAATGGTAGTGCCGGGTCGTGACACCGCTCGATGCGCGATCAACCGACCCCCAACCCTGCTCGTCGATGAACGCCGAACGGAAACGCCTGCCGGGCGTCTTCGGCTCGATGGTCATGGTGCCCCTTGGGCCGTTCAAGCGAAGGCCACAGATCGCCACAAAGGCGCCATACGAAGCCGCAGCACGGCCATAGTGGTCCGAGCACTCCACTTCGTTGTAGGGGTTCCGCTTGGATGCGTGGTAGCGCTCGTGAATCGCCCGCACCAACGTGAGGCCTTCTTCGAGCATGCCCTCGGCGATCATGTGGCTGGCCACCTGATACTCGAACCCGGACATGCACTCGTTGAAGTAGCCGACGGCCCAAGCGTCCGATCCCCGTCCGATCGCGCGGGCGGCGCCTCCCTTTGGGAAGCTGCACATGACCATGCCCGCCTCCTTGGGAGTGGCGTACCAGCGACCTCCTGGAATGTCCTTCATCTTGCGGCGGTACTCCCAAACATCGTCGAAGAAGTTGTGCTCCATCAGTGCCGCCAGGGCAGCCTTGGTCTCTGCCACCGGAATCACCCGCGGCAGCCCGACTTGCATGGCCCACGACTGGCCGTAGACTTGGTCGATGTGGCACCCGTCGCGCGTGTTGTTGGCTTCTGGATGCGCGTCGTCCGCCTTGTTGACAAAGTACTCCCCGTTGAACAACTCTTGAACCAGGCGCTTCGACCCGCGTTCTGCAAGTTGTCGGCACTCGTGGGCGAACGCTTCGTCTTCCATGACGGTCGCCATAGCCTCGGAGGCCCGCAGCGCAGCCACGTACAGGGACGAGATCCACGCGATCTTGCCATACCAAGCCGTATCGAGCGTGTTGTATTGCGCGCCGTCCAAGATGCCGTCTTTGTCAGGGTCCTGCGAAATGAGGTGGCCCATCGCCCCTTTGACCTGCGGCCAGATTGAACGGAGGAACGTGTCGTGGCCGGATCCAAGGTGTTCCCGGTAGGCGCGAAGGATGCAGCTGGCTTGGCCGTCGGTTGCGACGGCGCGGTGGTATTCCGCCCGGTAGTCGATGGCCCCCGTTTCGCCGTGGTAGGCGATGCCGAAGTCGATGGCTCGGCGCAAGTAGCGTTCGATCTCGGGAAAGACGCGACCGACCGCCTGCGCATACCCCCATACGTGCGTGCACGTGCCGGGACAGCAACCGACCCCCTCCATGAAGTAGTAGCGTCCGTCTTCGAACCGGAAACAGGTCGTGGTGGCGAGTACCGAGGTGTTGACGAACGTGCGGTCGAGAAACCAGGCGGGAAGCGTCGAGTCGTACCAGCAGCGGTTCCACGCCCGCGTCGTGGCTTGAAGAGCGGGCCATCGAGCGATCAGGTCTTGGGCGACGGCAGAAGCATCGCTCCAGCGTTTGGCGTACCAGTGGCGATTGCCCGGCATTCCAGGCGCGCAGTTCGGGAAGTGCCAAGCGATCACCAAGGTCGCTTCGACGACCTCGCCAGGCGCGATCGCCAGTCGCTTGGAAACACGACCGGAGCGTTCGTCGGCCGTGCTTTCAGTGGCGCCTCCCACGAACTCGGCACAAAAGGTGCCGAAGTCCCCTAGGTCTTCGAGCTTGGGCCAACCCTTCGGCTCGTCGGAAAACTCCACCTCTCCCAGGGCGATGTTCCCCCAACCGCCGGTCGCGTCGTCCACGACCTCCAAGGTCGCGTTCTCGCCCTGAAGCGTCGAGACCGAGAGCGACTCCCACCGCATCACGTTGCTGCTGCGGCCCGTGACCGACCGGACGACGCGATCGCCGACGACGAGGTTGACGCAGGTCTTGCCTTTGTGCGAACCGCCACCCACGCGCAAGTTGATGAAGTCCCGTGAGATCGTGAACGCCGGCGAACGAAGTCTGCCTACATGGGCGTCACCCTCTGCCACGTCCTCACCGTTGCGCGTTTGGTGGCTGTTCGCTACGAACTCTGTCCCAGCCTCGATGCGGCCCATGTAAGCCGGCATGGCGGCGACCCGTTGAGGTCTCTCGCCGAACGCGGTGCCCGTCGTCGTCCATGATCCATACACCCCATCGCGCCAATCCTCGAACACAATTGTCGGCCGACCTTGGCCGATCGGTGGCTTCTGCGACGCAGAGAAAGAGATGCTCCGCGTACTCGTCGCAGTCCCCGCCAACACGGCGTCGTCGCGTGTCGCTCTCGTTCCGATCAGGATCGGATTCTCGACGTCGTACTGGAGGCGCACGACGATCGGATGTTGCCCGGTGTTGGAGACCCGAAACGTCAACGTGGTCGCTGGAAACGATGAACTCTCGGCGTCCAATGGGACGAAGGGAGAGAAGGCCTCCAGCGTCATCTGCAGGTCCGCATCGGCCTGAGAGCATTCGACCCGACCGATGGGATACTCGCCACGGAAACGAACCTCTCCGAAGCGCACCGCTCGGTCGCCGCCACTTTCAACAATCAGTCGCCACCCCTGACGAAACGGCGACTGTTGTCGGACGGGGTCCACGTAGTTCGCGCCCCCCATGGCTGTGAGCGTATCGCCCATGAACACCGTGCTATCCCGTTCGACACAACCCAGACGACCGACGTTGAAGACGTCCCAATTCCAGAGTTGCCCATCGCCGCCAAGATAGACCGTCCCGGCAAAAAGCCCGCCCACGGGCATCCCGATGTAACGTAGGTCGTCCCCCGAGTAGGTCTCCGGCTCGTGTTTGGCCAGAAGGTCCTTCAGCCGCTTCCGTTTTGGCTGGCCTTTCTGGCGCGAATCTGAAGCGTGAACTCCGGCGCTCCCCAGAGCCAACGCACCGCCGACAGCCAGAACGTCGCGACGACTCATCTTGGGGGCCACACTGTCCACGGCAAAACCTCTTGCAGCGAAACGCGAGGGGAGTCTACCTACGGCCCAGAGCGGCGTGGGTATCATCGGCCCAAGCGCGTCGGGCGCAACCGGGTCCGCGGACAGGGCACAGCCCACCGAACGACAACTTCATACGACCAACGCCTTTGTGCGGCCTGATCGCGGACCTCGGGCGAACGCATAGAGGTTCCATGTCCAACACGCTGCCCGAACGGGCTTCTCTCGATCACCTGAAAGGCCAGGCCAAGGCCCTGCTCGCCTCCTTCCGCTCCGGCGACCCCGATGCCGCCGGCCGCTTCGCCGAGATCGGCAAGCCCCAACCCAAACTCTCCGACGCCCAACTCGCCGTCGCACGGTCGTATGGGTTCGGGTCGTGGGCCCGGTTGAAGCGCTTCGTCGAAGGCTCCGCCGACCGGCAGGCTGCCCTCTTCGCAGCCCTGCGCGCCGGGGACCGCGAACGCGCCGCCGCGATCCTCGACCAGCACCCGGCGCTGGTTCACTCCAAGTGGGAACCCGACTTCGGAACGACCACGCTCACCGTCGCCGCCCGGCGCGGCGACATTCCGCTGATGACCCTGCTCTTGGAGCACGGCGCGGACCCAAACGCGATCAGCGATTGGTGGGCCGGAGGCTTTGGGCCGCTCGACTTCTCCGACGAGCCGACGACACGTTTCTTGCTGGAGCGTGGCGCAACCCTCACCGCCCATGCCGCCGCTCGCCTGGGCTGGCTGGACGAACTCCAAGCCATCCTAGCCCGAGACCCGGCAGCGGTTCACCGGCGTGGAGGCGACGGCCAGTACCCGCTGCACTTCGCCAAGACCCCCGAAATCGTGGACGTGCTGGTCGCAGCCGGCGCCGAACTGGACGCCCGCGACGTGGACCACGAAGGCACTCCCGCCCAGGTCCAAGTCCGGAACGAGCCGGTATGCCGACGCCTTCTCGAGCACGGGGCAACCCCGGACGTGTTCATTGCTGCTTCGCTCGACGACGCACCCCTGCTGGAACGGCTGCTCGATGCCGATCCCGGGGGTCTGGTCCGCGCCAAGAACGAGCCGGGCAACCCCATGATCCCCCAGGCCCCGGGCGAACACATCTACACCTACGCCTTCGAGTCCTCTCGGCTCCATCAGGCGGCCGTCGAGTTTGGCGCCACTCAGTGCCTCCAGGTGCTTCTCGATCGCTCTCCCACGGAACTAAGGCTCATGGGCTGGCTCTGGGCGAGCCAGATCGAAAGTGCCGAGCGCGAGGCCGACGCCGACCCCGAAGCGGTAGCCCGGCTGGCGGCGAGCGCGCCTGGTTTCCTGCGCGAGTCCGCCTTTCACCACAGGACGCCCGTGGCGCGGTTCCTGCTTGCCAGAGGCTTTCCGCCCGACGAACAGGACGGCGAGGGCATGAGCCCCCTGATGCGGGGCGCGATGCACGGCTACGCCGATGTGGTCGAGGCGATCCTGCCCTACAAGCCCTCGCTCACGGCCAAGAACGTGTATGGAGGAACCGCACTGGGCACTTGCTTGTGGGGTTCGGAGAACTCGTGGCGGAGCGATGGCGACTTTGCGACCACCTTGCGTCTGTTGCTGGAGGCCGGAGCGACCCCGCCCGCGCAGCCGTTCGGCTCCCCGGCCGCTCGCGAGGTGCTGGCAGCCTGGAAGGGCTGATCGGCCGTCCTCAACGCGCCGCCCCTCGCGACCGGTTCGACCCCATCATCGACGTGAATGATGGGTCTCAATCGCGCGGCATCGCCCATCGTTCTGGGTCGGTCGAACCAGGCCGACCCATACATCGAGTTCGAACATGGGCCGACCTCCCTCAGGGGTGTAGAACCAGCAAGACTTCGCCACAATCTGAAGCAAGTCGTCACGTCCCGAGCAGGAAATCAATCCATGCCGTAGAATGGACTCAAAGACTGGCATGCAACAGATCGAACCGCGAGTCCAATTGGAGTTCACCATGCTCCCCCTTCGGAGGGTGGAATTGCGGATCGCAGCGTCCAAGCCGTGGTCGTTTGGGCTGGAGCAGGTCGCCGAAATGTGGCCCCGCCTCAAAGCAACCGGCTTCGCCTCGATCTCCCCGCTCGCGATCCAGCCTATGCAACCCTTGCCGTTTCTAGCGCCTGCAACGGCGGTCGCATTCACGCATTCGAACGGGACTCTGGTTGAATTGACGCCCGAGTACGTAGCCGCCGTGTGCGACGTTTCCAAGTCGGAGAGCTATCCTCGCTTCGGGGCAATGGCCGGAGCGTTGGCGGAGGTCGCCGAAGCGCTGGGCATTGAGGAGGAGCAAGTAAAGCTCGCGAATCTTGTCTACGTCAACAAGGTGGACGAGGAACGAGGTTCGCAAGCGGATACAGTCGAAGAATATTTTGCACACGTGTGGTGGAACAAGAAGTTCGTGAGCGGATCTAGCAAGATTCACGAAGCCGCTCTCAATTTCAACCGCGCACCGTTCGATTTCAGGTTGCGAGTCTTGGGTTATGATGCTTCAGAGTCTGGTCCAGGGTTCTGGCTGGAAACATCTGCTGGCCGCTATATTGACCACGACTTGGGTTGGCTCCATAGCCTGGTTACGGTGCACGACGAGCTGCAGAAGTTTTTCATTGAGTTGTTGACGGAGAACGCGCGCAAGCGCTGGGGGTTTGCAGATGGTTCTTGACTATGCTAACGAACGGATCAGCACGATCGGACTCTTAGACGGTCGTTTCACGAGCGTGACTCACGGCGACTTCGCGTGGACCAGATCGGTTGACCAAATCGAAAAGATCAGAGTGGCCGATTGCGCGGCGAGCCTTCTGAAGGAGGCTCTGGACGAAGTTGACGAATATGGACTGACTCGACCGACATTGACCAACATTGAGATCGCTAAGACTGCCCTCAAGTCATTCATCGGTAACCGTTCCTATTGCACCGGATCTGTGGCTGTATCGGTCCGCGGGGATGCTGGAATTGACGTCGTGTTCCACCGTCCGATGGCCGAACAAAGGCTGACCCTTCATGTTGAGCCTGATGGAAGGTTGATCGCCAGCATTGCTAGTCGGAAGAGGTGCGTGTCTTGGGAGTTGCGCTAGATCGAACGACCTGCGGTCTCGTGTTTGTCCGGCTGGTCTATCGTCCGAGTCAATACAAATCCAAGATATTGCAGGAGTTGTTCGAGTGCACTGCGGCCGACAAAGCACAGAACTGCCTGTCGCTCCTCCTTCTGACCGAAGAGATGGAGGCCTCGAATGACAAACTGACGGCCTTGTGGGAGCAACGGAAGACGGACAGAGGCAAGCTGCCGGGAATGGTGCTGATCACGGAGGCTGATTTCGCAATACTCGGCAAAGGGGTTCCTCGCTGTTGCCCCGATTCAAGTCTGGATTGCTACGCGGAGCTTCACTATTGCGCCCCATGTCTGAGCGAGGACGATCGCGAGTCGCTGGCCACGGCTGCGGAGTCCCTCGCTGAGCGTTTCGGCGTTCCCCGGCCATTGATCGACGACAATGGCCGGGTTAGGGGGCCGAATCCGACAACCACTGGTCGGGTCTGTTGGATCTAAGCAGTTCGCATCAAAGGGTTAGTTGGTCACACCGCTGTGTGCCGGCGACACGGCCCACCCACGCCCCGACGAGGCACCTCGAGCGACCAGTAGCCGACGAAGCCCCTGAGGCGCGTTCCGTCCTCTTCGGCGGCCTTGGAGCCAGCGACCAACACCTGGCGTCAAGGCCCCTCGCCGTGGTCGCGCCTTGGGGCTGCTCGGATGTGTCGACGCTGACCGCCCTCAACGCGCGACCCCGTTTGGCGTATGATTCTGTGGCCATGCGGACGTTGAGACAACAGATCGACGCCAACAAGCGGTGGAGCATCTTCCTGGGATTTCTCCTGGTCGTGCTCCTCAGCTTGTTGGGCGGGGTGTTCGCCGAAGTGTATTCGCCCGGGTCGCTCGCGCTCGGCGCGGCGGGAGCGGCGGCGCTGGGCGTCGTCGCGGCCATCGTCGCGCACTACGCGGGCGGCTCCATCGTGCTCCAGGTCTCCGCCGCGCGCGAAGCCACCCACGACGAGGACCGGCGGCTCCGCAACGTGGCCGAGGAAATGGCCATCGCGGCGGGCATCCCCATGCCCAAGGTCTACATCATCGACGACCCCTCGCCCAATGCGTTCGCCACGGGCAAGGACCCCCGCTCGGGAGTCGTCGTGTTCACCACGGGGCTCATCGAGAAGCTCGACCGCGACGAGTTGCAGGGCGTGATGGCCCACGAAATCGCCCACATCCGCAACTACGACATCCGGTTCATGACCACGATCGGCCTGGTCGCCGGGCTGATTCCGCTGATCTCCGATCTGTTCCTGCGCAGCCTGTGGTACGGGGGTGGGCGACGCCGAAAGAGCGAGGGCCAAGGCCAGGGACAACTGGTCATGCTGGCCATCGGCATCGCGCTCGCCATCCTCGCCCCGCTGTTCGCCAAGCTGCTCGAACTGGCCGTGAGCCGCCAACGCGAGTACATGGCCGATGCAACGGCCGCCGAGTTGACGCGATACCCAGACGGCTTGGCCCGCGCCCTCCAGAAGATCGCCAGCGACCCCGCACAACTCGGCGTGCGCAACCGAGCCACCGAGCACATGTACATCGTCAACCCGTTCCGCCCCATGCAGATCGCGGACACGCTGTTCAGCACGCACCCGCCCATCGAGAAGCGCATCGCCGCTCTGCGCGGGTTGATGGGCCGATACCGGGGTCCGCTCACGGCGGAGGAACGCCGCCAGCTGAACAACGAGGAGTTTCAAGACCTGGTGGAGGAGTCGTAAGCCGTCCCTTTTGCCGGTCGGCTGTGCCAGAATGAGCGTTGCGCCCGCGCTCGGAGGTCTGCCGTGGATATTCTTCGCGTACTCGAACAACTACAGGAAATGGTGGAGAAGCCCCGCACGTTCGGGCCTCTCACGTTCGGCTTCAACAAAGAAGAGCTGACGATGCAGATCGCCAAGGTCCGCGCGACGGTGCCTCAGGAAATGAAGCAAGCCGTCCACACGGTCCGCGAATCGGAGCGCCTGATCGGCAGCGCCCGCGAGGACGCCAACATGACGGTCGAGAACGCGCGAAAAGAGGCCAAACGTCTGGTGGAAGAAGCCGCGCGCGAAGCCGAACGAATCCTCGAGCAAACCCGCATCCAGCAAGAGCGGCTTCTGGCCGAGAACGAAATCCTCAAGCTGGCCAAGTCGCAGAGCGAAGAATTGCGCCACCAAGCCGACCGCGACGCCAAGGCCATGCAACGCGAAGCCGACCGATATGCGATGGACGTTCTGGTGCGTCTGGAGCGTGTGGTGGGGAACGCCATGTCGGTGATCGACAAGGGCAAGAAGGAACTCGACACGGGCGCGCAGCAGGTGTCCTTGCCGGCAGGCCGCGAAAAAACGCGGGTCTAGTTTTCTGCCGGGAGTGGTGTGGGCTGAGAGACGTCTGCCCGGCGAAGGCGAGGGGTGCCCGGAATCCCCCTCTTCCACCGTGGAGACCTCTCGTACTCCAGGGCGTATCGTCGGTGGGAGAGGGGTTAGGGGTGAGGGCGAACCTCAGCGTGAGGTACGCCCTTTTCATGAGACACACAGTTCGAGGGCGTGTTCGGCGATTCGCTCCTCGAAGGTCGTGGGAGAAACGTCTCCGAGGGACGAGTGTCTTCTGGTGAGAATGTAGTCTTCGCCGAAGGTTTGAGGTGCGCCCGGAATCCCCCTCTTCCACCGTGGAAACCTTTCGATTTACAGCGGCGTGCCGTCGGTGGGAGAGGGGTTAGGGGTGAGGGCTAGGTTAGACCTTGGCGGCTTCGACCGGGTCCAGCTTGATGCCAGGGCCCATCGTGCTGCTGAGCGTCACCGACTGCACGTAGCGGCCCTTGGCCGAAGACGGCTTGGCCTTGACCAACGCGTCCATCGCGGCGTGCATGTTCTCGCGGATCTGCTCGTTGGAGAAGTTCACCTTGCCGATGCCGAGGTGGACGACGCCTTCCTTGTCCGCGCGGTACTCGACGCGGCTCGCACCCTTGATTTCCTTGACAGCGGTGGCGATGTCATCCGTAACCGTTCCGTTGCGCTTGTTCGGCGTTCGGGGGCCGAGCGCGCGGCCGATCTTGCCGAGTTGCGGGGCCATATCGGTCGTGGCGAGCAGGACGTCGAAGTCGCGCCAGCCGTTCTGGATTTCGGTGATCAGCTCTTCGGCGCCCACCTTGTCGGCACCCGCGCCTTCGGCTGCGGCGGCCAGATCGCCCTTGGCGAGCACGGCGACCTTCTTGGTCTTGCCGGTGCCGTGGGGAAGGTTGGTGATGCCGCGCACGTTCTGGTCGCCCTTGCGGGGATCGATCCCGAGCCGAACGGCCATGTCGACGCTTTCGACGAACTTGGCGGTGGCGGTCTGCTTGACGAGGTCGATGGCCTCGTCGACTCCGTGGAGCTTGTCTTTCTCGACCTTGGCGGTCAGCGTGACGAATCGCGGCGAGTGCCGCTCTTTCTTGATGTTCTTTCGCATGGTCGTCTCCTGTGGTCGTATGGCGGCCGGGGCAAACCCAGCCTCCCACGAGAAACCGGACGCTAGGATACCCGCTCCCCCATCGCGCGTCCCGGGAGAGCCCATGCGAAATTCTTCAGAAAGGGGTTGGCAAACGGCAAAAGTCGTTGTACAATGGGTTGCAGAAACGGTTCAGCAATGAAGCGCCGTCACACGATCGAAGATGTCGCCAGGCTCGCCGGCGTCGGCAAGGTCACCGTCAGCTATGTGATCAATGGCCGCACGAAGGAAGCCCGGATCAGCGAAGAGACCGAGCAACGCGTGCTCGCCGCTGCCGCTTCGCTCGACTATCGCCCGTCCGCCATCGCGCGGATGATGAGCCAAAAGCGGGCCGACTCGATCGCCGTCGTCTTCCAGTACAGCGACCACTTCACGGCGTCGTCCACGTTCATCACCGAGGCGATGCGCGGCGTGTGCGAGGCATGCGTCGAGCAAGGGCTGGACTTGATGCTGCACACCAAGCCCGTGCAGGACGCGCAGGAGGAAGCCGACCGGCTTACGGACGGGCGAGTCGACGGCGTGCTGATGTTGCGCGATGGAGACGATCCCGCACTCCGCGCGATTCTCCGCCGCTCGTTTCCGTGCGTGCTGTTCTTCTCACGCTCTCCCGATCCCGACGTTCCCTTTGTGGACTGCGACAACTTCGCCGGTGGCCGCATCGCGACGCAGCACCTGCTTTCGTTGGGACACAAGGACATCGGAATGATCGTCGGCCCCGCCGGGTCGGTGGCCTCGAACGATCGGTTCAACGGCTACCGAGACGCCCTGGAAACGGCTGGAATCTCGCCCAACCCAGATTGGGTCGTCACGGTCCCTGGTCCGTCCTATGACGCTGAACCGCTTCAGCGCATGATGAGCGCCGAACGACGCCCCACGGCGCTGTTCGTGTGGTCCGACGACGTGGCGTTCATGCTGATGCAGAAGCTTGCCGAATGGGGCATCTCGGTTCCCCGCGACGTGTCCCTCGTCGGCTTCGACAGCTCGGACGCTTGCGAACGCGTGACTCCGCCGCTGACCAGCGTCCGCCAACCGGTGTCCGCGATGGCGCGCGATGCCGCCAGGTTGCTGGCCAAGCTGGCTCGCCGCGAGCCCGTGGAGCGCACCGGTCTCGTCTACCCCCCGACGCTCGATATCCGCGCGTCGAGCATTCCCTTCGTTGAATCCGCCATAGCCCTATGAACCAGTCCACACCTTTCCGGATCGCCTGTGCCGCTCTCGCCGTGGCGGGCATCGCGCTCGCCGGGTGCGATTCGGGCACACCCAAACTCGACGAACAGCACCTGGAGAAGGCCACGGCCGGCGCCTTCGAAATGCGGGCCATCTTCGACAAGGTCGAAGGCGACTGGGAGAAGCTGACTCCCGACGACCGCAAGAAGTTCATCGACGCCTGGGGTGGCGACGAGACCGTCGCCAAGACCCAGTGGGACTACATGAAGAACCCGACCCCCCGGGGCGGCCCGATGATCAGCCAGCCCCAAGGCCAATGACAACGATTTCTACCGAACAGAACATCGCACTCGTGACGATGAGGTCCAAACCCATGAACAAGACTCGGGCATTTACGCTCATTGAACTCCTTGGTCGTTATCGCGATCATCGCCATCCTGGCGGCCATGCTCTTCCCGGTGTACGCGCAAGCGAAGCAAGCGGCGAAGAACACGACCTCCATCTCCAACCTGAAACAGATCGGCACGGCACTCATGATGTACACGGCCGATAACGACGACCGCTTCCCGAATCGCCGCTATCAGGTGGCCGTGACCACGGCACCCGGACGCGCGCTGTATTCCTGGAAGCACTCGACGCACCCCTATGCGAAGAGCACCGACATCTACACCGACTCGACCAACCCGGCTTCGAAGTTCGTCGACGACGTGTCCGACCCGTACATCTCGCTGGCCGACAACTTCGTTCCGGCCGACCCCGTGTTCCGCCGCGGCTACTCCATGAACAACACGTTCTGGCTCTCCGGCGACTGGGGCGGCAACGGCATCAGCGTCAGCCAAGTCGACGAGCCTGCAAAGGTCATGCAGATCACCGAGACCACATCCGTCTGGGTGGACTACGGCGTCTACATCCCGTACTGCAACGGCAGCGCGGCCAGCGCCACTTACGGCCACTGCGTCGACGGCGAGACCTGGTGGGGTCCGAACGTTCCCCGCGTCTGGCCCGGCGCCGCGCCCAACTACGGCAAGTGGGGCCACAAGGCCATGGTCTCGACGTTCTTCGACGGCCACGCGCAGCGCATCGACCTTGGTCGCACGTGCGCCGGTGGAGCGAACGAGCTCAACAACTGGGGCTACGTTCCGAGCATGCTGCCGAACGGCTACTTCGCCGCCGGCCTCGAGTGGCTCGACACCTTCTGCCAGTCCTACCGGGCGGCTCAGTAAGCCAGCCCATTGCCTTGACGTTGGGGGACCCGCTCTCGCGGGTCCCCCACGACCCTCCCGCGTACCTATGATTTCGCTCCTCTTGTGCGCCGCCGTCTCGGTCGCTCCGGTCGCCGCGTTTGATCCGGTCCTCGACGATCTTTCCCAGCGGGCCGTCAAGTACTTCTGGGAGCAGTCCCACCCCAAGACCGGACTCACGCTCGACCGAGCCAACAACAAGGAAGACCTGCCCCGCACCGAACACGTCGCCAGCATCGCCGCCACGGGCTTTGCCCTCTCGGCCCTGGCCATCGGTGCCGAGCGCGGTTGGATCGAGCGCGACAAAGCCCTTCAGCGTGCGCGAGCGACCATGAGAACACTCGTCGACTTCCCGATCCGCAGCCGGGGCTGGTACCTCCACTGGGTCGACTGGGAGAGCGGCAACCGCCTTTGGAAGAGCGAGGTCTCCACGATCGACTCGGGCATCCTGTGGGCGGGCATGCTCGTCGCCGAGCGCTACTTCAAAGACCCCGAAATCACGCGCGCATCCGACCGGATCTTGCGCGAAGTGGACTGGGAGTGGATGCTCACCGATGGCGGGGCGAAACCCGATTCGCTTAGCCTCACGATGGGTTGGCATCCCGAAACAGGATTCATCAAGGCACGCTGGGACAGCTACAACGAACTCATGTTGCTCTATATTCTGGCCCTCGGAGCGAACGAGCGGTTCCCCGAGAAGAGCTGGGCCGATTGGAAGCGCCCCGAAGTCGAATACAAGGGCCACAAGCTCTTTGTGGGCGGACCGTTGTTCCTGCACCAGATGTCCCACGTGTTCTACGACTTTTCCAGCCGCCGAGACGCTCTCGGCTACGACTATTGGGTGGGCGCCAGAAACGCCACGCTCGCCAACCGTCAGTACTGTGTGGACAATCCCAAGGGCTTTGCCGCCTACGGGCCTGACGTGTGGGGCCTCTCGGCGTGCGACGGGCCGGACGGCTACAACGCGTTCGGCGCGCCCGGCTGGATCTCCGACGACGGCACGCTGGCGCCCGCCGCAGCCGTCGCCAGCGTCATCTTCACACCGGCGGAGAGTCTAGCTGCCGCGCGAGCGATCAAAGCCAAGCACCCGGAGACTTACGGTCGGTACGGGTACACCACGGGCTTCAACCCAACGCGCAAGTGGCAGTCGCCCGATGTGATCGGCATTGACCTAGGCCAGATGCTCCTCGCCATCGAGAACCACCGCGACGGGCTGCCCCACCGCCTTTCGATGAGTCACCCCGTCGCCGAGCGAGGCATGGCGCGGGCCGGATTCTGCAAGACCGAAGAGGGCCCGCTCGAAAAGCGCCCCCTGAGGCTGGCGCGATGATCGCACCCAAGGCGCGCCTTGCCGGTTTGGATTGGCGGGACAACCCCTACGGCTCGTTCGATCAGGCCACCGGGGCGTTCGTCATCCGCGACCCACTCACTCCACGCCCGTGGGTGAACGTGATGGCCAACGAGGACTACGGTCTGGTGATCAGCCAAAAGGGCGGAGGGTTCTCTTGGTACAAGAACTGCCAACTCGGACGGCTCACGCGTTGGGATCAGGACTTGGCCGCCGACGACCAAGGCCGCTTCTTCTTCGTGCGCGACACGGACACGGGTGAGACCTTCTCCACGACCTTCCAGCCTGTGAGGAGCCGCCCGGTCGAGGAGACCATCGAGCATGGCTTGGGCTACACGACGTTCAACCGCAAGTTCGCCGGTCTGGAACTCGAGCACACCGTGTTCGTCCCGCGCGCCGAGGCGTGCGAGTTGTGGCTCGTGACGCTTCGCAATACGTCTTCCCGCGTGCGCAACCTGCGGCTGGCCAGCTACCTGGAGTGGCACTTTGGCGGCCCCGGCGAATGGCACCGCGAGTTCCATAGGCTGTTCATGGAGTCTCGAACCGCGGGCGATACGCTCTTAGCCTGGAAGCATCGCGGCCTGGTGGAAGGCGCCCGAAGGTCCGAGCGCGAGCAGGGTTGGGCGTTCGCTTCCCTCAAGGGCCCGTGCGCGGTGGAGTGGGTCACCGACAAGGCCACGTTCGTTGGGCGAGCGGGCGACTTGGGCGACCCCGAAGCGTTGGCGTCGCCACCGTGTGTGGAGCGTGCGGCCCGATGGGACGACCCGATCGCCGCCGCCCTGTGCGAGGTGTCGCTTGCCCCGGGTGAGGAGATCAAAGTCTTGGCGACCATCGGCGCAGCAGACACCGAAGAGGCCGCCCTCGCTCTTGCGAACCGCTTCGATGCGCGTTCGGCGCAAGACGAGTTGAGAGCGACCCGTGAACACTGGGAGAGGCGTTGCCGCTCCGCGAATGCCCAGACTCCCGACGAGGCGTTGAACGTGATGCTCAACGCTTGGCTGCCGTATCAGGCCATCGCGGGGCGCATGGTGGCGCGATGCGCCTACTACCAACAGGGCGGCGCCTATGGGTTTCGCGACCAGCTTCAAGACAGCCTCATGCTTCTGGCCTCCGAGCCCGAAAGCACGTTGGAGCAATTGGGGCGACACGCCGAAGTGATGGCTTGCGACGGCAGCGTGCTGCACTGGTGGCACCCCGGCGCCGACATCGGCGTGCCCAGCCACCACAGCGACACGTGCCTGTGGCTGGCCTATGGAACGCTCGCCTACTTGGACGAAACCGACCACCTCGCCGCACTCGAGCAGCCCTACCGCTACCGAAAGGGCGAGAACGGCTGCGAAGTCCGCAGCGGTTCGTTGTTCGAGCACTGCCTCAGGGGTATCCGTCGAGCCTTGGACCGCCGATCGCCCCGCGGCTTGCCGCTGCTGGGTGCCGGCGACTGGAACGACGGGTTGAGCCATGCGGGCATCGAAGGGCGCGGCGAGTCCGTGTGGATGGCGATGTTCCTGTACGACATCCTTCAGCGTTGGCAACCGTACTTGGCGCGCATCGGCGACCCGGGGTTGGCCACCGAGTTCAACGAGACCGCGGCCGAGTTGCAGGATGCCGTGGAGAAGCACGCGTGGGACGGCGAGTGGTACATCGCGGGGACGCGTGACGACGGCCGCCCGTTCGGGTCTCGCGAATGCGCCGAGGGCCGCATCTTCCTCAATCCGCAAACGTGGGCCCAGATCTCTGGGATCGCCCCGCCCGAGCGCGCGCGGCGCGCGATGGACAGCGTTCGCGAGCATCTGATCAAGCCCTACGGGGCGTTGCTCCTGTCTCCGGCGTACTCGCAAGTGGACCGCTACATCGGCTACCTGTCTCGCTACGCGCCGGGTTTGCGCGAAAACGGCGGTGTGTACAGCCATGCCAGCACGTGGGCGGTTCAGGCGTTGGCGCTGGAGGGCCGTTCCGAGGAGGCTTACGCGTTGTTGAGCGGCATGTTGCCTCCTTCTCGAAGCGCCGAAGACCCCGACCTCTACGCGGCGGAACCTTATGTGATGCCGGGCAACGCCGATGGGCCCGACTCGCCGTTCGAAGGTCGTGCGGGCTGGACGTGGTACACGGGCTCGGCGGCTTGGCTGCGGCGCATCGCGCACGAGTGGATCCTCGGCGTGCGTTCGACGAGCGAAGGCCTCTGGATCCGTCCGCAAGTGCCGGCCGAGTGGGACGACGTGCGAATGGTCCGCCCCTATCGCGGAGGCGAGTACGAGATCACGCTGAAGCGCGGGTTCGAAGGCGTTCGCATCGGTGGCGAGTCCGTCGCTCTCCCCCTCCCCGCCCCCGACGGTCGCATTGCCGTGGAAGTCGGGCTAGGCTAGAGTTTGAAGGTTGCTTGTGCGGGTTGGTAGCCAGCAATGGCGTGCCAAACCTCCTCCACTGTGTGAACGGCGACCGCACCCTTGCGGACAAGCGCTTCCGCCCCTGGGGATCCGTCGGCTCGCACCAAGACGGGGTGCAAGCCTTTCTGAAGCGCTTCGACGGCACCCGCCCACGTTCCGCCCTCGCCTTCCTTCACAGCGGCCACGAGGGTTGCTTCGGAATGGGCGTAGATCAGCTTGTTGCGGGCCATCGCATTGCCCACGTTGAACCCGGCGGTAGGAATGAACGGGGAAGCAAGACCGACGCGCCCATCTTCCATCGCATCCCGCAGGGCTGCGCTCTTCGCACCACGGGCCAGCGAATCGGCCATGTAAGCCACGGAGGATCCGCCCTCTCGCAACGCGGCAAGCATGGCGATCGAGTCGATACCCCGTGCTCCACCGCTGACGATGGCCAGACCCCGTTCTGCCGCGCTGCGGGCCGCCTCCTCGGCAAACCGCGACGCCTCATCGTCCACGTCCCTCGACCCCACAACGCCAAGGGAGGACTGGGCGAAGAGGTCCAGCGACCCGGCCATGTACAGCAGCGGCGGCGCGTTGGATCCGAGGCGATCCACCAAGCGCGCCGGGTACCGCTCATCGAGCCAAGTGACCGCCCGAATCCCGGATTCACTGAGTTGGTCGAGCGCACTGGCGCATTGATCCACCATGTCTAGCCGAGCCAACACGGCCGAACGCTCCTCCTGCGCCAAGCACTGCTCCGCGGCCTGCGCGAAGGCATCGGCGTCGGATGCGGACTCGACCAAGGGCATGACGGCGCGCCATTGGCGGGCTGTAAGCGTGGGGGCGTCCCCCACCAGGGGGGAAGTCAAGGTCGCGACAAGGAGTGAGTTCATGGTTCTTCGCGGGGTCGAGCGCTCGCCAAAGCGAAGGGAACGATCCTGGACGCACCAGACCGAAGCAACAAGACGCCGCAAGCGGTCAACGTCCACCCAGAGTCTACGATATCGTCGAAAAGGAGTCCTGCTGCCTGAGGCGGGCTCGTTGCGACTCGGAACGTGCTCCAAACGTTGAGGAACTGGCGCGAGGCGTTGTGCATGGACTTCTGTTCCGGTGCCTCGGTTCGTTCGAGGCAGGCTAACGCAGGAATCCCCAAAGCGTCGGCAAGACGTTTGCCGAAGTCGGGCACCAATTCCGGGTGGCGGAGGCTGGGAATCCAAGTCAACCACTCCGGCACGACCGACATGGACCGGATGGCTTCGACGGCGGGCTCCAGCAACTCGTCGGAGTAGCGGCCAGCGTGGTACTTGCCCTGCCGGACCAGTTTGCCCCATCCCGCGTCGCCATAGACGCCGAGGGCGAGCCCTTGTTCGAGCACCTCCGCGTCTGGGATCTTCTTCCTTCCTTCGGCGAAGACGCCGGCGGGAAACATTTTCTTCGGCTCGATCACTTGCACGTGCCGCTGCAGAAAGCGCAGAGCACGCAATGTCGTCGTGTGATCAATGGACGGCGCGACGGCCGGTCGGCAACGATCGCACCTTCCGCACGGGGCAGCCGTCGGGTCGTCCAGAGCGCGAGCCAGAAACTCCATGCGGCAGCGAGGCGTCTCGGCGTATTCGCGCATCTGGGCGAGTTCCATCTTTCTCGCGGCCACCACCTCTTCCGAGCGCAGCTCGGCAAACCCCCAGAGTTCGTCGGCAAGGACGTAGCGGCGTCCTTCGCGACGAATGGCCCCGGCGACCTCCATCAGGCGCACGGCCTTCTCGACTTGGCCATAAGTGAAGTTGGTATGCGAGACCAAGGCATTGATCGAGCCGACATCGCCCTGGCCCAGCCGCGCTTGGATCGCTTCGAACACACCTCGGTTCGGGAACGCGCTTTCAATAAAGTACGTGTTGATCTCGTCATCTTCCCAGCCTTCCAGAAGCACGACCTCAGCGAGATTGAGCGCACGCCCCGCGCGGCCGATCTGCTGGTAGTAGGCGATGATGGAGCCGGGGCGCTGAAAGTGGATGACGAAAGACACGTCGCCCTTGTCGTAGCCCATCCCCAAGGCAGTCGTGGCGCATAGCACCTTGATTTCGTTGCGTTGGAATCGGTCTTCGAGCGATTCGCGGACATTGGACTCTAGATCGGCGTGGTAGGCGGCCGCGTGGATGCCTTCGGCGCAGAGCCAATCGGCAATGCGCTTGACGTCGGCAACGGTCAGGGCATAAACGACTCCGGTGCCTGGCAGCTTGGGGATGTACTTCGCCAGAAAGGCAAGTCGTTCGGCTTGGTCGCCCAAGCGCACGACCCGCAGGCGGAGCGACTCCCTCATCAACGGACCTCTCATGACTTGCAGCGAGCCAAGCTGGCGGGCGACATCGGCGATCACTCGATCGTTCGCCGTTGCTGTCGTTCCGAGGATCGAGGCGTCGGGCGAGAGGCGTCCGACGGTGCTCAGAATGCGGCGGTAGCCGGACGGAAGTCGTGGCCCCAATCGCTGATGCAGTGGGCCTCATCCACGACCAGCAACCCACAGTGCTGCTCGATCCAAGGCAGCAGGCGTTCGGCGAACGTTGGATTGCCCAATCTCTCCGGCGAAACGAGCAGGAGGTCAAGCTCGTTGGCAAGGACTGAGCGCTCGAGATCCGGCCACATGTCTCGATTGGTACTGTTGATGCTGGCCGAGCGGACGCCAACCCGTCGCGCCATCTCTTGCTGGTTCCGCATCAAGGAGAGGAGCGGGCTGACCAATAGCGTAGGGCCCTTGCCCGATTGGCGCAACAGCTGGGTGGCAACGAAGTAGACGAGGCTCTTGCCCCAACCGGTGCGTTGGACGACAAGGGTTCGCGAACTTGGAGTGACAGCGGCTTGGATCGCTTCCGCTTGACCATCGCGGAACACGGCCTCCGCACCTAGCGCGCGGCGCAAGATCGCCAATGCCGAGGCATGCCAATCGGGCTGCACAGTTACCAGTATAGGCCGTTCCCGCCAACCGCAGGCCACCAACCCCAATCGGCCCCAAGGTGCCTACTCGTCCACGCGGCTGAAATAGATCACGGTGACCAGATCGTCGGGGGTGATGAAGTCGCCGTAGATCCGCGAGAGCATGGCGATCACGTCGTCCTCGCCGCGGAACTCGGGATGCTCGCGCTCGATGTCGCGGGGCGAGAGGTCGCGGATCGTCTTGACCTCCACCCGGTCCAAAATCGCCGTGTACAGCTTCTGCCGCCTCGAAAAACGGGGGCCGACCGTCACCCAGACCAGCATCCCGGTCTTGTACTTGTCCGTCTTGTCGCCCAAGCGGATCGTCACCGTCTTGCGCGAGTTGCGCAGAACGTCGCCGTAAAGGTCCGAGTAGAAGTTGAGCGCGTACATGCGGGTCCGTTCGATTCTACACCGCCCCGTGGTCCTCGAACCGAACCGTGGCTCCCATCCCGTGCATCGGGAAGCCTTCCAGGTCGCCGAACGCCTCGATGGTCGGGCGCAGGACCGTGAGGTCCGAGTGGGTGAGGCGGCTCAGCGACTGCACCTTGAGGAAGTCGAGCACGCTCAGCGGGCTGCCGAACCGCGCAGCCCCGGCCGTGGGGAGCGTGTGGCTCGGGCCGGAACAGAAGTCGCCCGCGCTCTGCGGCGTGTCTTCGCCCACCAGGATACAGCCCGCATTGGCGACCCGGCCGATCCACCACTCGGGGTCGGCGACCATGAGCGTGAGGTGTTCCGGCGCGACCAGGTTCACGTATCGCAGCACGATATTGCGGTTGCCGAACAGGGCGACGCCACGCTCCTTGAGCGCGCGGCGCATCACGAAGGCTCGGGGCGCACCGTCGAGCAGCCGCTCGGCCTCGCGAAGCACCTCGTCCAGCTTGGCTTCGCTCGTCGAGAACAGGTAGCCCTCGTTGTCTTCGGCGTGCTCCACTTGGGTGAGCCAGTCCACGGCGGCGGCCCGCGCATCGGCGGTCTCGTCCACCACCACGGCCACCTCGCTCGGCCCGGCGTAGGCATCCAATCCCACCGTGCCCCAAAGCTGACGCTTGGCCTCGTTCACGTACTTGTTCCCGGGGCCGACCACCTTGTCCACTCCGGGGGCGTAGCCCCGCAGCCGATACGCGGGTTGGTCGAACGCCGCCAGCGCCATAAACGCCACGGCCGAAGCGCCACCCACCTTGTAGATGGTCTCGACGCCCACCGACCGCGCCGCAAACAGGACTGCCGGACTCAGCGTGCCGTCCTTGCGCGGCGGGCAGCACATGACGAGCCGATCCACTCCGGCCACGGTCGCCGGGATGGCCGTCATGATCACCGAGCTCGCGTAGTCCGCCTGCCCACCGGGGATGTAGAGCCCCACCGATTGGAGCGGACGCATGAGTTGCCCCTCGTAGCCCGTGTCGAGTTCGTACGGCCGGGCCGGGGTCGTCCAGCGCCACAAGGGGGCACCCTCGGCGTCGGAGCCCGCAGTCCAGCCTTGGGTGACGGCTTGCAGTTGGTGTTCGTGGAAGGCGCGGACGCGCTCGATGCTGTGCTGGATCGCGCCGGCGTGCTCGGGTTCGACTTCCGCATCCCACAACTCGTCCTCGGAGACTTCGAACTGCGAGAACTTGAGCTCGGCGGCGTCGAACTTGCGGGCCGCTCGCCACGCCGCCTTCGCCCCGCCCCGGCGAATGTCTTCGATCAGCTTGTGGACCACGGCCTGGAGCTTGGGGTCGCGCGAGGGGCCGCGTTGGTCGAGTTCGTCCTGCCACGCCATGTAGCGGTCGTGCCATTCGGGCAGGACGTAGGTGCCGGGCTCGGGTCCTTCTTGCAGGTGGATTCCGGGCCGGAAGACTCGACACAGCCCGCTGCGCGGTTCGTTCGCCATCGCCTTGATGATGCACGATCCCTATGCGGGCGTGGGCCGGATGTGCCCCAGCCGTTCAAGATGGTCGCGCAACACTTGGAGCACTGCTTCTCGACCACCGGGATCGGCGACCCGAATCTGGAACGTCTGTAGCGTTCCTCGCGGGCCTTTGTCGTAGCACTTGCCTTCGATCAAGTGGGGCGTCTTTGAAGCCTGCAATCGCACGTGGGGCTTGGCGGGAGGTGAATTCGAGTTCGAGAACGGACCCAGTACGATCTCCGTGATGCCGTCGACGCAACGCATGGCGTCGAAGATCACCCTCGCTTCTTCCCCGATGCCCTTCCTGCCCCAGATCGTCGAGTGTCCACCGATCGTGTGGATTTTGACCCTGAGCGGCGTGGGGTGCACCTGTGGAAGCACAAGCGTGAGCTGCTGGCCCGCTGGGGCTGTGGGCACCGTTACTGGTTTGCCGTGTCGCTCCCAAGCCAAGCGCACGGCGTCGTAATCGGTCTCGTGCAGAGGGTCGGCGGCGAGTTCGGCCATCGCTTGCCACACGGCGCCTTCGATGCTCTCCGAAGCGATCGACCGGTCCTCGTACACATCGTCGAGCAACAGGCTGAGCGTTCGGGAGACGATGGCCCGCGTCGGCACGATGTCGTCCGACTTGGCGTCGATACAGGCGTGCCGAATCGCCTTGCTGAGCTTTGAGCGACTGAAGGGTTCGGTGCGTCCGTCGCGCTTGATCACTTCGCGGATAAGCTTTTCCGAACGCAGAAACGTCCGGATGGCGTTCAACGAAGCGGGAAGCGACTGCTCGACGGCGTCGGCGTAAAAGGCCAACATCCGACTGCGGATGAGGTTCGGATCGTTGACAACGACGATCTTGCCATTCAAGTGGGCGTGCAATACGCCAAAGCTCGTGCCAACCGACTCGCGCCACATGTTGGCCAACACAGCATCGGCATTGCGAATGGCTTGCACGTCGGCTTGCACGACTTCGTGATGAGACCCTCCGGGACGAATCAGGCTTTCCGTGGGGTCGATGAACTCGAACTCATCGCTGAAGCCGCGGCGCAGGTCGCGCCTCCAGACGCGCATTTGGTCGTCGTTGCAGCCCGAAATGGGTCCAGCCAAATAGACCTTGGGTCGACTCACCCCATACAGTTACAGCCTTCGCGCGTGCGTTCCTGCCGTGGTTCAGCCGGCGAACTTCTTCAAGAACGGGATCACTTTGGCCGCATCGTGGGCAGGGCCGGTTTCGAGCTCGCCCGTATCCTGCGAGTGGATCAACTTGCCCGTTTTGTCCAGCACGAACAGGTGCGGGTAGCCCTTGATAGTGGGGTAGCGCGACAGCACCGCCTTGTTCTCGTTCTCGGGGCTGAAGTTGATCTTGACCACGATGTAGCGGTCCTTCAGGATCTTGGCGGCTTCCTGGTTCGTCGCGAAGAACTCGTCGAGCTTGTGGCACCACCCGCACCACTCGCCGCCCACGTCGAGCAGGATGCGCTTGTTCTCCTTGGTCGCCTTGACCACGGCGGCCTCGATGTCCTTGGCCGCATCCCGCTTGGGGTCGAACTTGACGCGCTCGTGCTTCGAGGTCTGGGCGGTCTGGGCTTGGACGGGCAAGCCGATCGTGCCAATGGCGGCGAGGCAGAGGAGTGTGGCAAGGATGCGCATGACCTTGTTATAGCACGGGGGTTGTCACACTACCGCCCATGCGCCCCGAACTTCGGGCCCCTTGGTCGCACTAAGCCGCGTACAGGATCGCGGCGCGCACGTCGTCCAACTCGAGGTCGGGGAGTTCTTCAACCACCTGCTCGGCCCGGAGCCCGTAGGCAAGCAGGTCCAACACGTCGCTGACTCGAATCCGCATCCCGCGAATGCACGGCTTGCCGCCGCAGACTGCAGGGTCCGTGGTGATTCGTTCAAGCAGGGCTGTGGCTTCTCGTTTCGACATGGGCACGTGCTGCACATCCGTTCGCCGCTGGCGAGGATGCGCATGACCTTGTTATAGCACGGGTGCGTTCCACCCTCGGCCCAGCCCGGAGGCTAAACTTCCACCATGTTCGGGCAGGTGCAGCGACTCGAGGTCGAGAACTTCCGCTCGATTCGCCACGTCGAGGTCTCCTTGGGAGCGGTCAATCTCGTCACCGGCGCGAACGGGTGCGGCAAGAGCAACCTCTTTAACGCGTTTCGCCTGATCCGTGCGTCGGTAGAGGGCCGACTTGCCGCTGCAGTGGCGGAGCAAGGCGGATTGGCATCGCTCTTGTGGGCCGGCCCCCGACAAGAAGGGCCGGTGCGCATGCGCCTCAAAGTCGCGGCAGAGCCCTTCGAATACCAAGTGACGCTCGGGCTGCGCCCGGCAAGTGAACTCCCGCTCTTCCCCTTGGACCCCCAGATCAAGTCCGAGACCGTCCGCTTGGCCGGCAGAGTCTTGGTCGACCGGAGTTCCTCCGTCGCCAAAATGCGGGGGCTGGAGGGCCCGTGGAACCTGCGAACCGACTTGGTTGACGCCGAGTCCATCTTCGCCCAAATCCGCGATCCGGAGCGATACCCCTTCTTGTTCCAGTTCCAGGAAATGGTCCGGCGCTGGACCTTCTACCACGACTTTCGAACCGACGACTCCTCGCCGATTCGCCGTCCAGCCCTAGCCACCTACGCGCCGCGCCTGGCCGAGGATGGCTCGAACCTGGGGCCAGCGCTCTTTGTCGTAACCGAGCAAGGCGACAACGACTCGCTCCGCTCGATCCTCGCCGACGCGTTCCCCGAGACCGAGTTCGTTTCCGATAGCGAGCAGCCCTTCATGGTCCTGCCGGGCATCGACCGCAAGTTCCACCCGCGCGACTTCTCGGACGGCACGCTGAAGTTCCTCTGTTTGGTCACGGCATGCTTCAGCCCCCGCCCATCGCCGCTCATCGCCTTCAACGAGCCGGAGGCCAGTCTGAATGCCTCCGTCCTGGAACCATTGGCGGATGCCTTCGCCTATGCGAGCCAGTTCAGCCAACTGTGGATCACGACGCACTCCGACATCCTGGCCCGCGCCATCGTCAAACGGGTCGGATGCGATCCCATCCACCTGGTGAAAGTCTCCGGAGAGACGACCGTGGCTGGAAGGCTGCATCGGAAAGGCTGGCAATCGGCCGACGATTGACCCCCGGGGCTCCACCCACCGACCCCATCTCATGCTCCGATCCCCAAGAGCAAGGGGGTGGAAGGTACCCTTGGGCCCCGTGATCCGATCTCGACTCGTCGCGTTGCTGCGTTCCGCCATCGCCTCCCTGCAGGCCGAGGGCTTTTTGCCCGAGGGGCTCGGCGCGCCCGTCGAGGTCTCCGAGCCCGCCAACCCCGAGCATGGCGACTTCGCGTGCAACTACGCCCTGATGGTCGCCAAAGCGGCGGGCAAGAACCCCCGCGAGATCGCGACGCGGCTGGCCCAGGCGCTGGAATCCGCCCCTGAACTCGCGGCGGTCGAGGTCGCGGGTCCGGGGTTCCTGAACCTGCGCCTGTCGCCCTCGCTCGTGGGAGCGGCGGTCGCCGATGTGCTGGAGCGGGGCGAGGACTTCGCCCGCCTGCCCGCCGAACAGCCCAAGCGCATGAACGTCGAGTTCGTCAGCGTGAACCCGAACGGGCCGATCACGATCGGCTCGGGGCGCGGCGCGGCGTTCGGTTCGACGCTGTGCAACGTGCTCGAAGCCGCCGGCCATACGGTGCACCGCGAGTACTACATCAACGACGGCGTGAACTCGGAGCAAATGCGGCTGTTCGCCGAGAGCGTGCGCAGCATGTGCCTTGGACTGCCGTTTCCCGAGAAGGGCTATCGTGGCGACTATGTCTCCGAAGTAGCGTCCAAGATCACGCCAAGCGGTGACGAGTCCGTCGGGTGGTTCCAAGCGCGATCTCAGGATCTGATGCTCGCCAAGCAACGCGAGGACCTCGCGGCGTTCGGAGTCTGGTTCGACACGTGGTTCAGCGAGCAGTCGCTCCACGACGACGGCAAGGTCGAGGCCGCCATCCAAGCCCTCCACGCCAACGGCTCCGCCGACGACCGGCCCCACCGCACCAAACTCAAGCTCGGCAAGAAGGGCGTGATCGAGGACGTCGAGATCGAAGCCCAACCCACCGACGAGGACGACGCCGAAGGCGCGGGCAAGACGCTCTGGCTCCGCAGCACCAAGTACGGCGACGACCAAGACCGCGTGCTCAAGCGCAAAGACGGGCGCTACACCTATATCGCCAGCGATGTCGCCTACCACGACGACAAGTTCAACCGCCCGCCGAACGCCGACAAACTCCTCACCATCCTCGGCCCCGACCACCACGGGTACATCGGACGCCTGACGGCCGTCGTGGCCGCGTTGCAGAGGGGGAAGATGGAAGCTCCTTCTTCCTCATTCCCTCTTCCCGACCCAGAGTCGCGCATCTACGCCGATGCCGCCGAACGAGACGCCTGCCAAGCCGCTCTCGCCGAAGCCAAGGAGAAGCTCGAGGTCGTCATCTTCCAGCTCGTGCGGTTTCTGAAAGACGGTCAGCCCGCCCCGATGCGCAAGCGGGACGGCAACATCTACGCCCTGATCGACCTCATCCAAGAGATCGGCAAAGCCGCCGCGCCCGAAGCCGACGCCGCCGAGCAGACGCGCATCGGACGCGACGTCGCCCGCTTCTTCTACCTGATGCGCTCGCACGAGACGCACCTGGATTTCGACCTCGACCTGGCGGCCAAGCAGAGCGACGACAACCCCGTTTACTATGTGCAGTACGCCCACGCCCGCATCTGTTCGCTGCTTGAAAAGGCGCGCGAGGCGGGATTCGAGGCCAGCGAGTTCGACGAGTCGCTGCTGGCCGATCGGCGCGAAACGGCGCTCGTGAAGAAGATCGCGGACCTGCCTTTCGAGATTCAGCGGTCGGCGGACGATTACGGAGTGCACCGCATCGCCACCTACGCCGTCGAACTGGCCCGCGCTTACCACCACTTCTACGACGGGTGCCGCGTGATCCAGCCTGAATCGCCGGACCTCTCGCGCGCCCGACTGGCCCTGTGCCGCGCCACGCAGGTCGCCCTTCGAGCGTCGTTCGGGCTGCTGGGCATCTCGGCGCCCGAGCGGATGTAGGTTTGCGCTCCGGTAACATCGGCACGTTCGCCATGACCATCTCGCGAAGGACTTTCTTGGCCGGCGCGGCCGCCTTGGCCGCCACTCCCGCGCTTGCTCGGCGGCAAGACCCGCTCGTCCTCGGCAGCGGCAGCCACCGGTACCGGTGCGAGCACAACTGGCTCAAGGCCCCCGAGGGCCTGAAGTTCGGCGATACGCACGGACTGGCGCAAGATTCCAAGGGCCGCATCTACGTGGCGCACACCGTCCACGCCGAGAGCCCTTCGGCGGATGCCGTCGTGGTCTATGACGAGCAGGGCAAGTTCCTCAAGTCTTGGGGCGCCGAGTTCCGGGGTGGCGCGCACGGACTGGACATCCGCACGGAGAACGGTCAGGAGGTCCTGCACCACTGCGACATCGCGCGCAAGATCGTGGTCAAGACCGACCTCGACGGCAAGGTGCTCCAAGAGATCGGCGTCCCACACGAATCGGGCAAGTACGCCGGGGGCCAGCCCTACGTGCCCACCAACGTGGCGTTCCACCCCGGCGGCGGGTTCTTCGTGGCCGACGGCTATGGCTCGCACTGGGTCCACGAGTTCACAGCCAAAGGCGAGCTGAGGAATTCGTTTGGCGGACCGGGCAAAGAGAAGGGCCAGTTGCTGCAGCCCCACGGCCTTTGGCTCGACGACCGAGGCAACGAACCACTGCTGGCCGTGGCCGACCGCTCGAACCGCCGCATCCAGTACTTCAACCTTGAAGGCGAGCACGTCAAGTTCGTGTCGGAGGGCATGCGTCTGCCATGCCATTTCCAACTGCGCCAAGGCGTGATGCTGGTGCCGGACTTGGAAAGCGTGGTCACCCTGCTCGACGAGAACAACCGCGTGATCGCCAGCCTCGGCGACGGGCACCCGACGAACCTGCGCGGCAAGCCCGAATCGGAGTTCATCGCCGGCAAGTTCATCCACCCGCACGACGCCATGTTCCTGCGGAACGGCGATATCCTGGTGGCCGAATGGGTGCCGCAGGGCCGCATCACGCGGTTGGTGCGTCTGTAGGACCGGAGGCAGGGTGGAACCGCCGCCGATCTCCTAGCCGTAACAAAGCCCGTGGTCGCGCTCCTCGCTTTCGCCCTCGTCGCCCAGAATCGGCCGGAGCCGGACTGGCTTCCCGTACTCGACGCTCCGCGCAATCTGACCCACGTGCTCGAGATCGCGCCTCCCGCGCACGCCGGACCCAAGTTGGAGGTGCGAGGCACCGTCACTCAGGCGGATGGGAAGACGCCCGCCGCCGGGGTCACCCTCTACTTCCACCACACGGATGCCCGCGGGCTCTACCCTTCCGGCGAGTCTCCCAGCGGGTGGACTAGGTGGCACGGAACGCTGCGCGGCTGGCTCAAGACCAATGCCAAGGGGCAGTACGTCTTGCGCACGACGCGCCCAGCGCCGTATCCCGGCGGCACCGAACCCGCTCACATCCACGCGTACGGATTGGCGTCGGGCTCGCGCACGGGGTTCTACTTCGCCGACATCCTGTTCGAGGGAGACCCACTGGTCAACCGGGCCTATTGGGACCGCGTGGGAAGGTTTGGCACACGCCCTTATGCAGGTATGCAGGTCCGCAAGGACGCCAATGGCGTCCTTGCGGGGCGATGGGACTTCAAGATGCCCCGGTAGCGCCGACCGTCAGAGTTGGCGGTCGAGCAGTCCGGCGATCTTCTGCTTGGGGCCGGCGCCGACCATGCGGTCAACCTCCTGGCCGCCCTTGAAAACGAGCAGCGCGGGGATGCTCATGATGCCGTACTTCATCGCGAGTTCGCCTTCGGAGTCCACGTCCACTTTGAAGACGCGCGCCTTGTCCGCGTACTCGGAAGCGATCTCTTCGACCGAGGGGCCGATCGCCTTGCACGGGCCACACCACTCGGCCCAGAAGTCCACCAAGACGGGGACGGGGGATTGCAGAACTTTCTCGTCGAATTCAGCGGCGGTCAGGGATAGGTTGCTTGCCATGTTGGGTTCGAAAACTCCTCGTTGATCAGGATTCATCCAAAGAGAAGGCCGAAGGCGACGCCAAGGGTTCCGGACGAACGCGAACGGCGGGCTTTGGCCCCATCGGAGGCTCCTGTTCTTGGCGTCAGGTATACCTCAGGAACCTCGGACGAACCCGCTTTGGGACCTTGTGACCTCCCTGGGCGAAGGTGCGTCCTATTCACAGACTTCCCGACGTCCAAACGTCGGGCAATCGGAGGACGAATTCTTGAGACTGAAAGCAATCGCTTTGGTCGTTGCAGCCACGTCGCTTGTTGCGGGCGGCGCGACGCAAGGAACCCCAACCCGAGCCGAAACAGGGCTCGTCGGCGTGAAGTTGTTTGACACCGGCATCCGGCTGATCGGGCTGTACGGAACACCGAACGAGATTCAGGCCGTCGCCATCGGCGGCGGTGCGGGCATTGGCGCCGGCGGAGCCGGTGGCGGTGCTCCGGCCGGTGGCCCCCCTGGCGGATTCGGCGGACGCGGCGGATTCCCCGCAGCCGGCGGACCCCCTGCCGGCGCTGCAGGACGAGGAGCCGGCGCCCGAGGCGGCGCGCCCATGGGCATCGACCTGAACAACGGCTTCGACTTCGGCGACACCATTCTTCAAAGCACCGACTCGCTTCGGCAGTCCGTGCCCCAGATCGAAGGCGCCAGCCAAGTCGGCGGGCCCAGCACCCAGCGACCCCCGGCCGGACCTCCGGCGGGCATGGGCTTCCCCGGCGCCCCCGGTGGACGCGCCCCGGGCGGTGGAGCCACCGAGAACGCCGAGTACACGCGATGGGTCTACAACCGCAGCGGCAGCCGCTACGGGTTCATCCTGAACAAGTACAACCAAGTCGTGCAGATCGAAGCCGTCGGCATCAACGATGGCAAGGTCAAAACGCGGCAAGGCGTCGGCTTCGGCGTGTCGTTCGGCAACGTCATGACCAAGTACGGCAACCCCGATGGGTACGACATCAGCTCCGACACCCTCGTGGTCCGCTACCTGAAGAACGACAAAGTCGCGTTCCGATTCAACAAACTGAAGCGAAACGGCAACTACGAAGTCACCGGCGTCGTGGTTTCCGCCGGCAAAGTGTGAGGTCGCCCGGCCTTGGCCGACGATCTCGCTGAAGTACGCGCCCGGATCGATCTGGTCGAACTTGTCTCCAAACAAGTCGCCCTGAAACGATCCGGGCGCAACTATGTCGGACTCTGCCCCTTTCACGACGATTCCAAACCGTCGTTCTCGGTCAGCCCGACCCTCCAGCGCTACCGATGTTGGGCCTGCGGCGAGAGCGGCGACGCGTTCACCTGGGTCATGAAGACCCAGCGCCTCGACTTCCCCGAAGCGCTCCGCATCCTCGCCGAATCCGTCGGCGTCAAGCTCTCCCGACGCGCCGACGTCCCCAAAGAAGACCTCACCGACCACCGCAGCATCATGCGCCTGGCCCAGGAGTTCTTCCGGACCCAGTTCGAACTCAGCAAGGAAGCCGCCGCGTACTGCGAGAATCGGGGACTGGACAAGGAGTCGCTCTTCCGATGGGAGATCGGCTTCTCCCCAGGCGGCGGGGCGCTCGCCAACCACCTGCAACGAAAGGGCGTCAAGCTGGCCCAGGCCCGAGAGCTCTTTCTGGTGGACGAGGATGACTCCGGCGGCTACTTCGATCGGTTCAGGGGACGGCTCATGTTCCCCATCCGCGACGAACGAGGCGAACTGGTGGCCTTCGGCGGAAGGGCGATGGGCGACGTCCACCCGAAGTACATCAACAGTTCCGACACGCCGCTCTACCGCAAGAGCAAGGTGCTCTACGGGTTCCATCTGGCCCGCGACGCCGTCTCCAAGGGCAACGAAGCCGTGCTCGTCGAAGGTTACATGGACACGATCGCGTGCCACCGCGCGGGCGTGACGAACGCCGTCGCCTCGCTGGGCACCGCCTTGGCCGACGACCAAGTGCGCCTGCTCCGCCGGTGGTGCCGCAAGGTCGTGATCCTATACGATGCGGACGAAGCGGGAGCCAAGGCCGCCATCCGCGCCGCCGAATTGCTGCAAGCGGCCGAGATCGAGGTGAAGGTGGCCGTCATGCGCGAAGGCGACGACCCCGACACGTTGCTCAAAGCCAGGGGCCCGAGCGGCGTGAAAGCCGTGGTGGAGGCGGGAATCTCCCCCATCGACTTCGAACTCGCCCACCTCGAAAGCCAGCTGGCCCCCACCCAAGAGGGGTTCTGGCGCGAAGCCGTGCGCGTGATGTCCAAGCAATCCAACGCGATGGAGCTGGACCGGCTCATCGTGCGATTGGCGACGCGCTACCCCGGACACTCCGATCAGATCGCCGCTCAACGCGCACTACGGACCGAAGTCGCCAAGCACCGTCGCATCTATCGGTCGAGCGCACCTTCGACGCAACCCGCCGCCAAGAAGCGGAGCGCTCCGCCGCTGTCCGTGGAGGAGCGGGGACTGTTCAGAGGCTTGCTGCGCCAGAGCTTCATGGCTCAGGCGTGGAAGGCGATTCGCGAGGAAGGATTGTGCTACACGCCCGAAGGGCTCGCCCTGCGAAGCGCGATGGTCGGGGCGTTCGACGAAACCGGACCGACGGGCGAACCCGCCGAGTGGATCGCCGAAATCGCCGACGACGATGCCGTGTCGCTCCTGGTGGACCTCTCGTTCATGGAGCGGCCCTTCCTCTCCGAGTCGTACCTCGAAGATTGCGCGGCCAAACTGCGCTCGGCCAAGGAGAGGCGCGAGCGGTTGGCCATGGCGCAGGAGGGGCTCAACGACGCCGACGACGCCAAGTTGCGCGAGCTTCAAGAGCGGCTTCGGCGGCGCGCTGGAAATTGACCGCAAAAAATCGGCGGGATTTCCCCATTCCTTTGCTATAGTGAATGGAAGCTGAACAAGCTGCTGCAAGTGCTCCATGGCAAAAACACCGATCGGGTCCGCCTGGGGCGATGTGGAAGTTGAAGGAAGCGTCCCTGCGGCGTCCGGTGCGGAACGGGTGCCTCAGGTGGGTACGCCTCGCGACCAGTCGAGCCGCGAGGCGACCTCTGGCGCATCCCATCCCTCCGCGTCCCCTGACTCGGAACAGGACAGCACATCAGAGGTGGCTTTCGACGGCGTCCATCTGGACGATTCCGTTCGCATGTGGTTGCGTCGGATCGGGCGGATTCCCCTGCTGTCCGCCGATCGCGAAGCCGAACTGGCCCGCGCGGCCAAGCAGGGCAACGAAGCCGCAAAGCAGGCGTTGATCGAGGCGAACCTGCGCCTGGTGGTGAGCATCGCCAAGCGGTACGTTGGACGTGGGCTGTCGCTCCAGGACCTGATCCAAGAAGGCAATGTGGGATTGATCCGAGCCGTCGGGAAGTTCGATTGCGAGCGCGGGTTCCGGTTCAGCACCTACGCGACGTGGTGGATCCGCCAGTCCGTGGCCCGTGCCGTCAGCGACCAAGGGCGAACGATCCGCATCCCCGTCCACACGCTGGAAGCCACGAGCAAGTTGCTCCGCGCCGCTTCGCGCCTGCAACAGACCCTTGGGCGGGACGCGACGATCCAGGAGATCGCCGATGCGACCGGCATGGGATCGGAAAAAGTGGCCGAGTTCTTCGCGGCCATCCACGAACCGCTATCCCTCGACTCGCCGTTCGCCAACAGCGACGACTCGTCGCTGTCCGACTTCCTCACGGATGACAGCGAATCCGCAGACGCGTCCACGACCCGGGCGATCATGCGTTCGCTGATCGACGAAATGCTGTCGGACCTTCACGAGCGAGAGCGCGAAGTGATCATCTTGCGCTACGGACTGGACGACGGGCATCACCGCACGCTGGAAGAAGTCGCCAAGGAACTCGATATCACGCGGGAGCGGGTTCGCCAGATCGAGCAGCGCATCCTGCGGCGGCTCAAATCCACGTCGCGCAGCTATCGCCTGATCGAGTTCGTCGGCGAAGCCTGAGACCCCCCAAACGACCAGCGGCCCCGCCCCGAAGGGGCGAGGCCGAATTTCCGGTCGGCTTAGTGGGCAGACTAGCTGCCGTCGCAGCCGGGGGTGTAGCCGGCGCCGCAGGGACCATCGGCATCTTCGAATTCTTCGATCGTGCTGTGGACCGTGAACGGCTCGGCGCTGAGGTCGACAAAGTACTCGCCGCCGCGCGGGCAAACGGGCTCGCTCTGCAGGTCGAGCAGCGTGGTGCTGACAGGGCTGGCGATCGGGGCGTAATCTTCGCCCGTCTTGATCTTCCAAGCCTGAACGGCGTTCGCGATCGTCTGCATGTTGGAGCGGGCCGTCTTCTTCTCGGAGTCGGCGACCGCGCTCAGGTAGAGCGGGAGCGCGACTGCCATCAGAACGGCAAGGATGAGTACGGTGACAAGGAGCTCGACAAGCGTGAAGCCCTTGCGCGATTTCTTCGTGATAACCATGGTCGGTGTGTGTTTCCTCCTCAACAGGGCGACCGGCGCCTGCTGTGTCGTCAAGGCATATATCGGCTGATTCATTCCGCATCCTCAACGGGACCAACCAGCATTCGTGCGGGTTCTTCTAGGCCCAAAGGGACAAACTGGCGTTTGAACCCGTCTTTAGCCCGCATCTCTGCCTGGCAGGGTTATAATCGGCTTGCTCGGAAAGGTGACTCCAATGCTTCGTTTCGGCTTGTGGTGCGTGTTGATGGTCTCAACGGCCGCTGTGTGGGCTCAGGCCTCTGGGTTGCGCGGGATCGTCGCCGACCCCAACTCGCCCGAGGCACGCATCTCGGGCTCTGGAACCCAAGAAGCGGTTGTAGCAGGCGAGACGATCATCGCGCTCAAAATCCGAGGCGGCGAATACGCGGCCACGCGCACGTGGGCCGACGTTCGTTCCTTCCTCGCGCGCAACCCTAGCCAAACCATGTTCATTGCGGCCATCCGAAAGCTCGACGGCGCGATCGCGGAGGCGCTGGTGTATCGGGGCGAGACGCCGCCCGCCGAGCCTCCGCCCACCAAAACCAGCGAGCCACCCCCCGCCATCGAGCCGCCACCCGCCGGCGGCGTGCGCTTCGACGTGGGACTTCCCGTCCGAGGGCAATCGCCTCAGCCGCAAGTGCCGCCCGTGACCCAGCCCTCTCCCACGGCTGCGCCGCCCAAGGGGCAGGAGCGACCCGAAACGCGGTCCTCATCGGTCGCACAGAGAAAAGCCCCCCTGCGGGTCGCCTTCGGTGCGTACTTCCTAGGCAACGAGTCGTTGCGCAAAACCCAGAAGGACAATGTGTCGCTCAGCATGGCGTACGCGCTGCAGAGCCTGGGTTCGCGACGGCAGAACGAAGACTTCCTTACGCTGACGTTCCTCGGGACCAAGGGGCGCGACGACTTCGGAGACGCCGAGGTCGGCATCGCCGTCTTGGGCTACGAGCACGTTTGGGGTTTCGGATCGGCATACGTCGGGTTGGGAATCGGGGCGGCTTGGACGACCGTGGACTACGGCTCGGTGAAGGAGTCTCGCACCGACTTCGTCGTGACGGACCGGCTGGGCGTGTACCTCGACCGCAACCAGACGTTCTCGTTGGAACTGGCCTCCCTCTATGGCCGCGTGGGCGCCAACCAAGGAACCTCGCTGAACCTTGCCCTGCGGTTTTGAGCCCTTCGGCCCATGCCCAAAGGGTCCTGTCGAACCTAGGGCAGGTGAATTTGCATGAACCTGCAAATCGGCTCTTGCATTGTCGGCAGGAATGCGCTAAACTGCAGGTGGCTGAAAGTATGTGTTCGGCCAGGCCGCTTGCAGGAAGCGACGCAGGCTAAGGAATAGCGCGGCGAGCATAGGAAACTGAAGGAAAGTTGTGCGAGCCGAGCGGTTCCAAAGTCCGCTGAGCCTCCTGAGAGTGGACTCTCGATAGGAGATGCTAGAACGGACATCATGAAGCGAACGCTCAAGTATGCGCTCAGCGCAACCCTCTGCTTTGGTGTCGTCGCCCCCGTGCTCGCGCAGGGTCGCCCGGTTCCCCCGGACGTCAGCGAGACTCACTGGGCTTACGACGCACTGAAGGAACTCTTCAACAAGGGCCTGCTCAAGGGCTATCCGGACGGACTGTTCCGCGGCCCCCGCCCCGCCTCCCGCTACGAGATGGCGTACGCGCTCCACAGCCTGTACGACTATCTGATGAAGCTCCACAACGGCCAGCAGCGCCAGATCGACGATCTGATCGCTCGCCTCGGTCGCGTTGAGGGCCGAACCGGCGGCGGCACCGATCACTCCGCCGATATCCGCGCCATCCGCGACGAACTCGCCCGGATGAAGAACCAGGCCGACGAAGTCGCCAAGTGGAAGCCGGAAATCGACAACCTGAAGCGAATGGCCAGCACCTTCGAGCGCGAACTGTCCCGCCTTGGCGTGGACGTCGAGCAGATGAAGAAGGATCTGTCCAGCCTCGGCGGTCGCATGGACGAGCTTGAGAAGCGACTCAACGTCCAGGTCAACGGCACGATCGACTTCGTGACGATCAGCGGCAAGGGCCAGAGCGGCAACCAGCCGATCACCGTCGACGGTCGCCTCCCCGGCATGGTCCCTGGCTTCCCGATCAACCGATCCGGTCTGATCACGGGCGCCACGGCATTCCACGAGGCCGCCATCACCATGAAGGGCACCAACAAGGAAGGCCCCAAGTGGCAGGGCACGTTCGTGTACGGCAACATGCTCTCCGCTCCCGCGGTGACCAACGGCCTGTTCCACGACGGCTTCGGCACCCAGGGCACCGTCACCGCTGGTGCGGCTTACCAGGAAGGCGCGGGCGACCTGTACATCCAGGACCTCAACGTCTCCTTCGATGCCAGCATCCTCGGCAACAGCACGTCGGTCAAGGTCGGTCGCCTCGGCTACAAGATCAGCCCCTACGTGTTCCAGCGCGGCGACAACACCCCGTACTTCAAGAACGATCGGTGGGACAGCGGCGAGCACGTCCTCACGGGCGGCGTGGCCGGCTTCAAGTTCGGCGGCGTGAACCTCGACCTGTTCTTCGGTCGCACCTCGGGCAACCAGAGCGTGAACGGCGTTGAAATCTCGCCGGTCATGGCGGGTCAGCTCGGCTCCGTCCTCGCAGGCGGCGCTCGACCGATCGGCTACGGCGGATTCAGCGCGGCGACCCTGATGGTCGACCGAGTCCTCGGCGCGAACGTCAACGTTCCGCTCAGCGACAAGGGCAACATCAACCTGTCGTACATCATCAACCGCAGCAACACGACGCTCTACGCTGGTACGGCCAACCAGGTCAACGCCGTGGACGTCATGGCGGCGACTGCCAACTACAAGTTCGGCAGCCTCGCGGTTGAGGGCGGCTACTCCAAGTCGATCCTGAAGAACTTCAACAAGTCTCGGTTCGACGACGAGAACGCTGCGCTGTTCGGCAAGGTGAAGTACAGCAACGACAAGTGGGGCGTCTATGCGGGCTACCGCAACATCGGCCCGAACTTCGGCGCCGCCGGCTCTTGGGGCCGCATCGGCATGTGGTGGAACCCCACCGACATCGAGAGCCTGCAAGTGGGTGGCCACTTCAAGATGAACGAGGACCTCACGCTGAGCGCCTCCGGCGAGTTCGCCAAGGGCCTCGGCAAGACCGTCACCACCCCCGGTGGCGCGGTCGCTGGTCTGGGCAAGGACGACAAGATCAACAGCTTCAAGGCTGGTCTTGATTGGCACTTCAGCCCGAACTGGAACCTCATGCTCGGCTACGAGCGAGTCGAGTGGGATATGAACGTCCTGACGGTCAAGCCCAACGAGAACTGGTTCCGCGCCGGCGTGGGCTACCGCCTCAGCGACAACGCGAAGCTCAGCCTCCTGGCCGAGATCAGCGACGTGGATGCCAAGGGCGTGGGTTACTTCAACCCGTTCCCCGGCATGGGCCGAGCGAAGGGCGCGTTCGTCACGAGCCAGCTCTCCGCCAAGTTCTAAGCCCACAAAGCTGAGAACCCGTATCTGGCCTCGCTCTTCGGAGCGGGGCCGGGTCGTTTTACAAGGGCCGTACGACCACTTGCCCCAGCAACGACTCGATCACCTCGCGCCGAGCGATCTGCGACCCATCCGTGGTTGCCGTAGCCGCCCCGCAAGCCGTGCCCAGCCGCAGGGCCTCGCCGTCGTCCATACCCTTGGACAATCCGGCCAAATAGCCCCCAAGCAGCGAGTCGCCACTGCCGATGGTGCTTCGCACCTCCACCTTCGGCGGCGTGGCGTGCCACATCCCGTGGGGCCGGTAGAGCACCGCGCCATCTTTGCCCATGCTCAACAAGACGCTCTCCGCGCCCAAAGCGGCCAGCTCGATCGCGGCTCGGCAATGCTCGTCTAGGCCCTCGATGGCGCGGCCAAGAAGACCCTCGGCCTCGGACGTATTGGGCTTGATCAGGTGTGGGTTGGCCCCCAAGCCCAACGCCATCCGCTTGCCGTCCGCATCGAGAGCAACGTAGCAACCCGCTGACTTGAGCAAACCCACCAGATGGGCGAACACGTCGTCCGGAACCCCTGGGGGCGCAGAACCGCCGATGGCGGCATAGCGATGGCCGGGCGCGATCGCTTGGAGCTTGGACGCCAGGCGCGCCAAGTCGTCGGAAGCGATGAGCGGTCCCGGAGCGTTGAACTGGGTGGGCGGACGGCCCGTGCCATCCTCGACGCTGAAGTTCACGCGCGTTTCGCCCGCGATCGGCACAAAATCGGCGGAGACGCCCTGATGGGCGAGCACGTTCGCAACAAACTCACCGGCTTCGCCTCCGAGCCATCCCGTAGCCACCGTTGGCACGTCCAACTCGCGCACCACGCGCGAAAGGTTCACGCCCTTGCCTCCCGCGTCTGTTTCGGTGCGGGTGACTCGGTTGACCTCGCCGAGCACGATGCCGTTGCAGAATGCCGCGTAGTCCACGCAGGGGTTGAGGGTGACGCTGAGGATCACGTCCGTACGTTTCCCCGACTCCGCTCTACTTCCTGCTCCCCATCCTATGTGCCGGCGGGAACTGGGGTCATGTCGTTCCAGTTCGCCCCCACCTTGGCATCCACCTCGACAGGCACCGAGAGCGGCAGGGCTTCCTCCATCTGTTGACGGATCGGCTCGACAAGGGCCTCGGCGTCGGCGGGAGTCTCGAACAGCAGTTCGTCGTGCACCTGCAGCAGCATCCGCGTCGAGGAGGCGCCCAGCGTCTTGCGCACACGGATCATGGCGATCTTGATCATGTCGGCCGCGGCGCCTTGGATCGGGGCGTTGATGGCCTGCCTCTCGGCGTACATCCGGTCGTTGCGGTTGGCCGCGTGAATGTCCGGGAAGTACCGCCGCCTGCCGCACAGCGTCGTCGTAAACCCCTTGGATCGCGCATCCTTGACCACCGACTCCGTGAACTCCTTGACCGCCGGGAAGCGCGCATAGTAGTTCTCGATCAGGCCCTTGGCTTCACGGACCGAGAAGCCGCCGCCCAGTTGGTTGGCTAGCCCGAAATCGGTCACGCCGTACAGAACGGCATAGTTCAGCATCTTCGCGTACCGCCGTTGCTCTTTGGTGACGTCGGCCTCGGGTATCTGAAACATCAACGAAGCCGTGACCGTGTGGACGTCGATCCGCCGCTGGAACGCGTCCACCAGCTTCTCGTCTCGACACAGGTGCGCCAGCAGCCTCAGCTCGATCTGCGAGTAGTCGAACGACGCCAGCCGCCAGCCCGAAGGCGCGATGAACGCCGACCGGATCTTGCGGCCCAACTCGGTGCGGATCGGGATGTTCTGCAGGTTGGGGTTCGAGGAACTCAGACGCCCGGTCGCGGCCCCGGTCTGCGTGAACGACGTGTGGATGCGCCCGTCGTCCGCAACCATCTTGGGCAGCGAGTCGGAATAGGTGCTCTTGAGCTTCGTAAGCTCGCGCCAGTTCAGGATTTCGGTCGCGATCTCGTGGGTGGGCGCGAGCATGTTGAGCACTTCCGCGCCCGTGGCGTAGCCCGTCTTCGTCTTCTTGACCCCCGGGATGCCGAGCCTCTCGAACAGGACTTCGCCCAACTGCTTGGGCGAGCCGATGTTGAACTCCTGGCCCGCCAGTTCCCACACGCGGGTTTGGAGGCGCTCGATTTCGCCCTCCAGCGACTTCGAGAAGTCGCCCAAGTACTGCGGGTCCACCATGATCCCGGCGCCTTCCATTTCGGCGAGAATGGGCACCAGCGGCAGCTCGATATCCTCCAGCACGGAGGTCTGCTCTTCCTTGCCCAACCGTTCCCGCATGGCCCGCTCGAGCACGAGCAGCGATGCCGCCACCTCCTCCGAGCGCTGCGGCGCGCCAAGGTCGGTGTAGCCTTGGATCAGGTCGCGCAACGCGTACTGCGTCCTTCCGGATTGCAGCACGAACCCAGCCAGCATCGTATCGAAGCGCACGCTCCGGCCATCGGTGGCGACGCGCTTGTAAATGGGCTTGGCGTCGTGCGCCACGGCTTGGCCCGTCTTCTCGCGGAACAGCCCTTGCGCCAACTCTTGAGTGGTCTTGAAAACCTTGCCGTCGCCCACAGCCACGTAGGCCACCATGGTCGGCTCGTCGAAGAAGCCCAACTGCTCGGAGACGGGCTCGAAGTAGATGCCGTACGGCCGGTCGCCCACGGCTTCGAAGAGTTCGGCTCGGCTGCGGGTGTCCACCAACTCGATGTCGAGCTTCTGTTCGACCACGTCGCTCGTGGTCATTTCACCCTTCACGTAGGGGCCGAGGATCTTGTGGACGCGCCGAGCCAGCGAGCGGAACTCGAACATCTCCAGCATCTCGCGGGCGGTCCCGAACTGCTCGGGCGTGAGCACCAACGGGTCGAAGTCGTAGTCCAACTCTACGTCGCGCTTGATGGTGGCCAAGAACTTGTAGTCCAGGACCTGATCCTTCACGGGGTCGATCTTCTTCTGGTACTTGGGCGGCACGTCGTCGTAGTGCTCCAGCAGATTTTCGATCGACCCGAACAGGGCGAGCAACTCGGCGGCACCCTTCTCGCCGATGCCGGGGACGCCCGGGATGTTGTCGCTCTTGTCGCCCACGATGGCCTTCCAATCAGGAAGTGAGGCTGGCGGGACGGAGTACTTCTCGATGACGGCCGCCACGTCCATGACCTGCACGTCGGTGACGCCCACCTTCGGCGTGACGACGCGCACGCTCTCATCCACGAGTTGCAGGGCGTCGTTGTCGCCCGTGATGATAAGCGTCGCATAGCCCTCCTCCTCGGCGAGCCGGCTGATGGTGCCCACGACGTCGTCTGCCTCGAAGCCCGTGACTTCGATGCTGGGGATGCCGAGCGCGGCGATCAGGTCCCGCGCCCAAGGGAGTTGCGCCTTGAGTTCGTCGGCGGTCTCCGACCGCGTGGCCTTGTACTCGGCGAAGTAGTGGTGCCGAAACGTCTTGCCCGGTGCGTCGAGCGCCACGACGACGGCGTCGGGATGCTCCCGCTCGAACAGGATGAAGAGCATGTTGCAGAAGCCGTACAACGCGTTGGTCGGCTTGCCATCGCTGGTGCTCAGGTACCGAGTCGCGAAGAACGCCCGGTACAGCAGGCTGTAGCCGTCCACGATGATGAGGCGCTTGTCGGCCATGCGACCGAAGTTACCACTTTGTGCCCGGCAACGTTGGAGGGGCATGCTCCGTCATGCCCGACAGCCCAGGACGCGACGGAGCGCGTCCTTCCCAGCGATCCGGCAACGTTGGAGGGGCATGCTCCGTCATGCCCGACAGCCCAGGACGCGACGTAGCGCGTCCTTCCCAGCGATCCGGCAACGTTGGAGGGGCATGCTCCGTCATGGCCGACCAGCCCAGGACGCGACGGAGCGCGTCCTTCCCAGCGATCCGGCAACGTTGGGGGGGGCATGCTCCGTCATGCCCGACAGCCCAGGACGCGACGGAGCGCGTCCCTCCCAGCGATCCGGCAACGTCGGAGGGGCATGCTCCGTCATGCCCGACAGCCGAGGACGCGACGGAGCGCGTCCCTCCAACCTGATGCTAAACTGCCGGTATCGTGCGCGAACGCAAGGCGCCCATTCATGTACCGCCCGTCGACAGCGCCACCAGACCGGTTCTCGTGATGCTTACCGTTTGCACTGACGGTAGGCGGCCGTTGTTGGCCAATGACACTGCCCACGCGTTGATTCGGTCCGCTTGGACGAGAGCCGACGCATGGAAAGTCGGGCGATACTGCATCATGCCCGACCACATTCACGCGTTTGTTTCTCCTGCCGAGGAGATCGCGCTTGAGCGGTGGGTGGCATTCTTCAAGAGTTTGGTCAGCCGAGAATGGCCCGAGCCGCGGGACCAGCCTATCTGGCAACGTAGCTTTTGGGACCGCCAGTTGCGTTCAACTGAGAGCTACGGGGAGAAGTGGCTTTACGTACAGGAGAATCCGGTGCGGCACGGATTGGTCAAGGCGTCTGAGAACTGGCCGTTCCAGGGCACCATGAACCGACTGAGCTGGTAATCAGCGTTTTCGGGCCTCCTGAGCTGGCATGCTCCGTCATGCCCGACAGCCGAGGACGCGATGGAGCGTCCCTCCAAGCCCACTTGGCTCAGTCGCCCGCGCGCCCGAAGTTCTTTCGGAGGATCAGGAAGTCGGTGGCGTTGACCGAACCGTTGCCGTCCAAGTCGGCGGCGGCAACATAGTTCGGGCTGTCGGATGAGGTGCCGAACGCCCCTCGAACGATCAGGTAGTCGGCGATGTTCACCGAGTTGTCCCCGTTCACGTCGCCGTTGAGCAGCGACAGCGTGGCCGCTACCGGCGTCGTTCCCACCGTCACGCGCACACGACGGCGCAGCCAGTGGCTCTCCTTGAGCGCCAAGTCGTAGGTGCCGTGCGGCAACCGGATGGCGTGCAGACCGGCCGCGGGCAGCAGTCCTCGGCGGTACACGAGGTCGCCCGTAGCCACATCGTAGATGTCCATCGTGGCATCCTGTGGCCCGTAGATGCCGGGCGCGAGGTCCTGGAAGGTCACCGTCGCGTCCACGTGTCCCGAGGCCAACACGGGGCCTGAACAGGCCATCGTGTTCGTGCCCTGGAAGTAGGTGGTCTGCTCGGTCAGGATGAGACTCATGATCACGTTGGCGGGGTCGCCCGTGGTGGGTAGCGCCAAATCGAAGGGTGGGATCGGCTGGTTGGGCTGGCGCGTCTCTTCAAGGGTGAAGCTGCTCTGCGATGCCACCGTCGCCGATGCACCATCCACGGTCACCACGCCCATGAGCAGGATCTCAAAGGGGATAGGCGGCAAGGGGATCTCGGACCCCATGACCAGCATCGAGCCCGAAAGCACGAGCGGGATCGGAACCGCCACGCTGTACTGGGTCGCCGACAGCGTGTTGCATGTGCCCAGAGGGCTCGGCTCCATCTGGGTGCCGCGAAGAGAGCCCACGGTGACGTTGCCGATCGGCAACCCGATGGTGCCGCCTAGGTAAAAGAACGAAGGCGAGCGCGTCCGGAACCCGTTTTGGCGCAGCGAGATGTTGGACGGAATCGAGAGCGACGAACCGTTCAAGAAGTCCAAGGAGAACCGCGTCACATACGCCTTGCCCAACGCGGGGTCGATCTCCAACGTGAAGTTGCCCGAAGATTGGGTCGAGATCGAACCCGCCGAGCGGCTGCCGACCGTGCCGAACACCTCGACGGGCACGGCGACGTTCTCCGTGTCGAGAAACGAACCGAACAGCCCCGGCTTGGTTCGCGTCCCCGTGGGGTTGCTCGCCGTGTCGTAGTTGCCGATCAGCGTGCCGTCCGTGTCCAGCCGCACCTCCATCGCACCATTGATGCCGCTCGCCGAGGGCAAAACGGTGAATTCGAACACCTGGGCCGAGACCGACAGGCAACTCAACGCGAACAACAACCCAGCAACCAAGCGCATACGCCTATTCTAGCGGCTCGAAGAGCGAAGCGACCGTCTCAAGGGTGTCGGCGTCCTCGGGACGCTTGTCGCGTCGCCAACGCAAGATGCGCGGGAATCGGACGGCGTAGCCCGACTTGTGGCGCGTCGACTTCTGGATGCCCTCGAACCCTATCTCGAACACGAGTTCCGGCGGCACGGTGCGGGCGGGCCCGATCTTCTCCAGAGTGTTGGCGCGGATGTACGCGTCCACCTCGCGGATCTCCGCGTTCGTCAGTCCCGAGTACGCCTTGGCGATCGTCACCAGCTCGTGGCCCTTCCACACGCCGAACGCGTAATCGGTGAACAACGACGCCCGACTTCCCGAACCGCGCAAGGCGTACATCAAGACGGCATCCACGCTGCGCGGCTGGAGCTTCCATTTCCACCACGCGCCCCTCCTGCGGCCCACTCCGTAGGGCGAGTCCAACCGCTTGAGCATCAACCCCTCCGCGCCACGACCCAAGGCGGACCGCTGCAGGGCACCTAGCTCCTCCCAAGAGCCCGCCGCGACGGTCGGAGACAACAGGAACGGGTGGCCCGCTTCGTTCACCACGGCCGCCAAGCGGTCTCGGCGTTCGCTCAAGGGCAGAGGGCGGCAGTCTTGGCCGTCGGATTCCAGCAGGTCGTAAGCCATCAGCACGACGGGAATCTCGGCCAACAGCTTCGCGCCCACCGTCTTGCGCCCGATGCGGCGCTGGAGTTGGTTGAACGGCATCGGTCCCCCCTCGCCCCACGGAAGCAACTCGCCATCCAGCACACAACCCTCAGGCAGCAGGCGGCTGGCTTGCTCGATCTCGGGGTAGCGGTCGGTCACCAGTTCCTCGCCGCGCGACCAGATGGCCGTCGTCCCATTGCGTCGGATCACCTGCGCGCGAATGCCATCCCACTTCCATTCGGCCTGCCACCCTTCGATCGCGCCCAGTTCCGCCGGGTCGCCCGCGATGGGGTGGGCGAGGCAAAACGGGTAGGGACGGTCCAACGGGCTTGGGGCCCCGTCGGTCAGTGAGGAGAAGAACTCGGCCGTCGGGCGCCAGTCGCCCATCAAGCGGTGCACGACCTCGTCCCGTGGCACGCCCAAGGCCTCGGACAAGCCGCGAACCACCAAGTCGCGCGAGACCCCGACACGAAACGCCCCGGTCACCAGTTTGTTGAATACGAGCCGCTCGGCTCCGTCCATGCCGCGCCAGGCGCTCAGGACGACCTCCCGCTGGCCCGTTTCGTCGAGCACGGCGAGCGATTCGATCTTGGCGGCATTCTCGGCCAACGTGAATCCCGTCTCGGAGCCGCAGGCCTTGGGCAGCAGCAAGGCGATGGTCTCGGCGAAGTCGCCCACGGCTGAACGGCACTCGTCGAACAGCCAGCCCGCGATGCCCGCTTCCTCGCTGGCCCAAGCGGCGAGCCGCGTCCGGTTGGCCGAGCCCTTGGGTTTGTTTCCCGAGAGCAGCCACACGGCCCACGCGGCATCCTCGGGCTCGGCCTCTTCGAAGTAGGCGCGCAGGAGGGCGATCTTCTCCTTGGTGGCCGTCGTGCCGTCCAGCGCCTCGAACAGGCGCACGAAACGCTTCACGCGCCTTCCTCCTCGGCCTCGCCTCGGAACTGCGTCTCCAGGGGCGAGGAGTCGAGTCCCCGCTCGCTCAGGTGCTTGGCGACCACCGCCGAGTAGCCGTGCGTGGTCAAGACGCGTGAAGCCCCCGTCGCCGCGACCACCTCCATGAGCGCCGGCCAATCCACATGGTCGCTGATCACGAATCCCCGCTCGACGCCCCGCCGCCGCTTGATCCCGCGCACCGCCATCCAGCCCGAGGCGAAGGCTGTCGCCGACTCGCGAAACCGGCGCATCCAGGGCGTGGCCTCGGCGCCGGGCGGCGCGACGACCAAGGCGCGCGGCCAATCCACGTCCAGCGGAGCCTCGGAAACCGGCCGCACAGGCGGCAGTCGGATGCCCTGATCGCGGTACGCCTGCGTCGGGCCAAGAACCGCCCCGTGGGCGAAGATCGGGCCGAGCCCGGCATCCACTCCGGCCAGCAGACGCTGGGCCTTACCGAGCGAGTAACCCATGAGCACACTGGTGCGTCCCGCCGATTGGTTGGCCGCCCACCACGCGTTGATCCGCTCGAACTCCGCCAGCGCCTCTGGCCAACGATAGACGGGCAGCCCGAACGTGCACTCCGTGATCAGCGTGTGGCACCGCACCAACTCGAACGGCTCGACCGTGGGGTCGGGCTCGGTCTTGTAGTCGCCGGTCACCACCCAAACCTCGCCTTGGTGTTCCACGCGCACTTGCGCCGAACCCAGGATGTGCCCGGCGGGGTGGAGGCTGAGCGTCACCCCGTTGATCGTCCGACGCTCGCCGAACTCGAGGCAGGAGATCGCCGACTCCTCGCCGCAGCGCAACCGCACGAACGGGGCGCACGCCGACGAGCAAAGGTAGCGCTTGGAGCCCGGACGAGCATGGTCGCTGTGCGCGTGCGTCACGACGGCGCGTTCCACGGGACGCCACGGGTCAATGTAGAAGCCGCCCGCCTCGCAGTAGAGGCCGCTCGGCGTGACGCTCAGCAGATCGCTCATCGGCTTCGGCTAGGCTCGGGTGCGGCTGGGAGGAGGTGCGCCACCGCCGCCACCCCGGTTCGAGCGGGGAAGTTCGCCTTCGTCGTCCACATAGACCTTGCCGACGACGTCGTCGCCTTCCCATTCGTCCGAATCGTCCTTGGTGAGCACCCTGAACCACTTGGCCGTCAGGTCGTCGCCCAGCGAAGACTTGAAGCGCACGTCCCGCTTCTCTTCTTGCGAGAACAACTGGAGTTCGTCCTTTTCGCCGTCGAACTCGGCGCGGAACGCCCACATGTGCCGCCAGCGGTCGCCGGAGAGTTGCTGGAACGCATTGGGCGAGCCCGTGGCCACCCCGCGCCGCGAACCCTCCGCATACCAGTACTCCACGCGGTCGGCGCTCAGAAGAATGGGGTACTTGCGCCGCGTCGCCGGGTCGCGGATCTCGTCGTCCTTGGCCTTGTCCGGAGGCATCTGGACTGGGGCGGGAGGACGCGACTTGGACACCTCGTCCGGAACCAGCGGGCGAATCGGGGGAATCTCGATCTCTTCGAGCACCTGCTTGTCCTCCGGTTTGACCAGCATGCGGACGTTGCCCGTGAGCACGGTGCGTTTCTCCTTGCGATAGACCACGGCTTGGTCGGCGGTCAGGTTCGCTTCCAGCCCGTAGTAACGCACGTTGCCCTTGGCGGTGACGACGTCGGTCTTGCGGTCCACCTGGACCACGTTGGCCTTGACGATGATCTCGCCTTCGCTGTCTTTGGCAACGCCCTCGGTGTACTCGACGACATCGCGCGAGAGCGACCGCATCTTCTTGCCCGAGACGTCCCAGATGCCCGAGCGCTTCTCTTGGCCGAGGTCCACGTCGTCGCGCTCCCCGACCCACCGGATAGGTCCGGTTTCGTACCGGTCTGTTTCGACGAAATACACCAAATCCTGCGCCGAAAAGTCGCCGCCATAGAGCTTGCCGCGCACTTGGCCGGGCACGTCCAACTTTCCACGCGATTGGCTGTACTTGAACCCCGGGACGATCAGGTCCAGGTCGTCGTTCCAGATCCGCACCTGAGTGGGGCAGTCCAGATTCTTGACGATGGCGTTCCATGAAGCCGTCTGAGCCGAGAAATGGAAGCGCCCCTGCTCGGAGTTCACCTCTCCCGTGGCGTCCCGGAACGCGATGACTTGGCGATCGGCCCGGATCGTGAGCGAGTCGGCTCGGGTTCGGCTGACCAGCTTGCCCTCCGACCAGTGCCTCACCGTCGCTTGGTTGACCGTGATGCCAGACTCCATCCACGGGTTGTCGCTGCCCGCCCGATAAGAAGCGAACGGATCCAGCGTGACGATCTCTCGCAGGTACAGCGCAACCGCTGGAACGCCGGCCACAAAGGCGACGGTCCCGAGCAATCGGGCGATCCAGCGTTTAGTTGAGCGTGACATCGCGTCTCACCACCTGATCGGACCGTTCGAGATTGACGGCTTGATCCGCCGTGGTCAGCGATCCGTTGGTGTAGCTCAGAGTGTACGCGCCCGGAGTCAGCCAGAACCAGTACAGTCCGTTCGCGCCGACGGTGAAGCGTCGAATGCTTGTGCCACCTTGCTTCACCGTCACGAGCGTTCCAGGCGCATTAGCCCCCGGTGACACGCGCCCCCAAACATTGTAAGGCGTGTCCGGGGGTGTGGTGTCGCTGACGGGTATGAGCAGGATATCGTCCAAAACCACCACATTTTCGCCATTCGCGATCGAGGGTTCGGCGCGGAACAGGCCGGTGAAGAAGCCGCTGCTGCGCACGGCGCCTTCGATTTGCCAGAAGCCCGCAAAGTCGGCGGCTACGTACGCGACATCGGCGAGCGTGAAGGCTCCCGAGCCCGACGTGGTCGCCCGACGCCCGCCGAACTCGACCTGCGCACCGACCACGGGCGACTCGTCGGCGGCGCTGAGCGCACGTCCCGTGACCGTCGTCTTCTGCGGCGCGACGTAGAGATCGCCCACGTCGTTGGTCGGTTGGGTCGCCGCCGCGAACGAGTAAGTCCACACGCCGGAAGGGCCCCGGCTGTCGATAACGACCGACGTGGCCCCTGCAGGCACGGACAGCTGGAACACGCCGTTGGCATCGGTCAACGCGGCCACCGAGCCGATCTGCACGCTCGCCGCAGGGGTGGGCGGGCCGAACGTGCGCAGGTCAATCACGCGCCCCGTCACCAACACGTTGGCGGGACCGCCACCACCTCCGCCACCCCCGCCGCCGCACGCAGCGGCAAGGACCACGGGAATCAACATCAGGAGCAGCCACCACGATCTCATCAGAAGTCACCCCGCACGGAATAGTCGAACGTCATCTTGGGCGTCCGGGCCACGAACGAGAAACTCCAGCTCGGGTGTATCCGGTGCGTCCGGCGCGTCGAAGGGTCGTAGAGCCAGAACCAGCCGACCGAGCCCTCGACGACCTGGAACGTGGTCGTGTACGTTTTGCCGACCTCCAGGTTCTCGTGAACCATGCGGTAAGTCTGCCACCCGCTCAGGCTTCGCGTGTCGCGGTACAGCGAGTTCTGGTTCAACGACAAGTAGGATTGCGTCCCGCCGAGCGTTGGCGGCGTCGGCGTGTCGTGGGCTTCCACCCCGCCCTTGGCGAACTTCGATTGCGCGATGACGACCTCGGTCACCGCTCGGCCCGAACGCGTCATCGCCTTCATGCTCCAGCGATCGCGCACGGGTGCGGTCAGGGTCCCCATCGAGGCCCTTTCGAACAACAAGGTCACGCCCTCGGGGGCGAGAACGCGAACAAAGACGCCGACCCCTGCCTCGAAGTGAGTCGCCGCGACCATGCTGCCCCCTTCGGGAGCGCCCGTGAATGGATCGTTGTTTCCTGGCATGAACTTGAACACATCCGCACCCACCAACGGCCCGCCCGTCTGGCTCGGATTGGTGGCTTCCGCCCAGGATCGCGGGAAGTCCGACCCTCGCACGATGCGCACGTTGCCAAACGCCGTCGAGAAGGGCGAGGGGTTGGAGATGAGGTTCCAGCCCGGCCGCAACGCGACGGCCACGGGCATGTTGGGCACGGTCCGCCCGGTCATCGTGAACCCGGGCTTCGCCGCATTGAGCCGAAGGAAGTAGCCATGCCCCTGCTCCACGGGCGGAAGCGAGGGGAACAGGTCGTAGGCCGCGCGCGCGGGGTTGTAGCGGGCCAACTGCAATTGCCCCGAGGGAACCCCGAACAGGCTCGCCGCATCGGTCCGGAACGGGGCCACGGGCACGCCGATCAGCGAGACGCCCTTGGGCAGCCCGGAGGCGAAGGGGAACGTGGCTTCGGCGTCCATGCGGATGTCCAACGCCAACGGCCCGGGCCCCTTGTTCACGCGCCGCGTGGCGAGCAAGGCGTTGTCGGCGGCGCGGAGCACCTCGACGATCAGCCGCTGCGAGTTCTGGAAGGCCGTGGCGAACTTGCCGCCGAACGCGCCATCGGTCACGGTCAGCTCGCCAAACGTGGTCAGCCCATTGCCGATGCGGACCTTCATGGGTGTCGCGGCGGGCGCACCCACAACCGTCCCGAACACATGGTTGGGGTCGCCGCTCGTCGAAGCCGTGGCGATCGCACCCGCCGGCAGCACCACGCGGGCGATGCGGTCCTGCACGGGCAGATCAACCGTCGCCGCGTAAGGCTTGCCGAGCGAGAGGTTGGGCAGGTTCGGCGTCACCGAGCCGTAGCTCTGGAAGAACGTCATGCGGTCGTCCTGCCCCGAGGACGTGAACACACGGTTGAAGAACGGGTCCCAAACGATGGGGTAGGCGGTGCCGCTCAGCAACTGCTCGTTCCCCGCCAGGTCGGAGGAGAAGAACGTCGCTTCCAGAATAAAGACGCCGAAGTCGGACCCGCCCAAGCCGTCGGCGATCGGGATGGGCTCCAGGAAAAGCCGCGTGCCGAACGCCTGATGGGTGTCCAAGATGTGCTGCCGCGCGAACCAATCGGGGAACGGCAATCCTTCGACGGTGCCGCTCGGCCCGGCCAGCGCCTTGATCGCCTGATCGGCCATCGCCACCAGCGCCGCCACATCGCCCGAGGTGCCCTTGGAACCGTGGTAGCGCGTGAGAAACTCCTTGGCGAAGCCGGGATGCTCGACGAGCACCTTCTGCCATGCTGCGCCCGCCATGCGGTAGCGTTGCAGGTACAGGCCGCCCAAACTGCCGCCGATGGGGAGCGGCGTGGTGCGGAGGTTCGGTGCGATGAACGTCGGGCCGCTCAGGGCGGGCTGGTTGGTCCAGTCGTAACGGGGTCCCGCGTCGTAGTTGAGGTCGAGGACGGCCTCGACGAGTTCCGGGTCCAAGCCGCTCGGCATGACCCCCGGAGACCGCGCCACGCGCATCGTGGCCGCCCGGACCAAGCCCTCCTGAAACGCGTCGAACTCGAACGGGGCCGGGCCAAGATAAGCCAGCAACAGACAGTGGATGAAGTTGACCGCTGCGCTGGGCATGTGCAGTTCGCCGCCCGACGTGTAGAGCGGAAATCGGATCTCCGGCTCGCCCGAGCCGTTGTCGGGGAGGAAGTAGCCTCCGGCGAGGTACTCGCGGTCGGCGATGTCGGCGTCGTAGTTTCGGACGCGGACGGTGCCTCCCTGCGCTGGCGAACCGAACACCAGGTCGAGCGTCGGCTTCGCCTGATCGTAGAGCTTGCTCAGGAACTGGCGGTAGTCGCTGGGGAAAGCCCGCGAACCCGAATCGTCGAAAACCAGGGTCAGCGGTCCCGGTCCGCCCCGTGTCTTGCGCGGCGGCGTGGGGTTCACGCGCACCGTCACGGGCGTGAAGTACAGAGGCTCCCGGACCTGGATGGACCGGCGGGCGTCGCGCGCCGCGCGCGTCTGCAGCGCCAACGTCTTGGCGAACGTCCGCACGGCTTCATCGGTGCGCGCGGCGATCTCGTCGCGGCTCCGCAAGCGCTCGATGTCCACCTGCAAGGCGGAGCGCTGTGCGGCGGCGAATCCGGCAAGGGCCAGAACGGCCGCGATCGGGGCGAAATGGGTCAAAGTCATGGGTGCTGGGGTCTCCCTATTCTGACTCACAGGCCCACCGGACGCTTCGGACATTCGCCGTGACTTTCGCCCGTGAGCGCACTCAGTGCCCTGCGTTCCCACACAACCGGAAGGATTGCTCGAGCATGGTCACCCTGCGTCCGAATGCGAAGGCGGACAATCGCACCAACAATGCAACTTGAACAACTCGCCAGCGACGAGCAACAGAGCCTCTCGTCGGTCCGCGTCAGCAGCGGGGTTGGGCCATCCGACAATAACGGCGTGATCACGTGTGCTCTCTGTCGGCTCAAGTTCCACCTTGAGTGTACCAACGGACTGGACGTCGCCAACCGTAAGCAATCCTGCACCCATAACTGGGCTCAGATCTAGCAGCGAAGCAACGGCCTTTATCGACTCGCAATTCCTTTCTCTGATCACAGCCGTCGACATTCGAAGGTTCCGCGGCGGAATATACAGCTTCGCCTTGTTGCACTTACCTCTTTCTGTGGCAATCCGCGCCAAGTCAGTCGCATCGGGAAGTTCCGAAGCCGTCGCACCAGAGTCACCATGCTTGGCCATAGTTCAATCGGTGCTCGACGTGATCGCTTTCACAAGACAGACAACGCGGCCGACTTCCTCTAACAGGCATCGGTCCGACAACCGATACCTGAAACTACGGATGTCATCTCCTATTGACCAGGAGCCGACAATCGTGTCATCAGAACCAATCAACAACATCAGATATCGATCGCCATACTGCCATGTCGCACAAACCCAGTCCTGTTCGTCAACGACATCGTACTCCGGAGGCTCAATGTCACGAATCAAGTTCGCGAACTCAAGCGACCGGTTCCTGACCTCGCTCGGGACTTGGGCCAACAGAGCCATCTCTTCTCCCGACATGGCTGTGGGAGTCACCTCAGATCCAGCATTGAGCGCGGAGGCATCGGTTGGTGTACTAGTCGCCTGATCGGCCATCGGATGGTCCTGGAGAGGCAACGCCAGACTGTTGCTATCGTTGCATGCGACAGCCATAGAGAGCGCGAGTGCCGTTGCTAACCGAACAGTTGTAGGCATTTTTCTGTAATGGACTCCTTGAATAGGATGTTCTTGAAACCTCGCAGGCTTTCAATCGTTGAGCACACCTGCAACCAATCGATCGGCTCAATATCCACCCTCTTTCCAACCGTGATCGTAAGAGTGTATCTCGAAGAGTCGTTTGCGGGACGCAAGTCAAGTGCAATCTCAGCATCTGAACTCCGGGCCGAATCAAAGACCAAGCACTTGTTGGAGAACCGAGCCACGCTCAGTTCAGGTTCAATCGTCGGAATCCTGGGCCCGATTTTGAAGTAGTCGTCAATATCGTGCAGATTCTGCTCAATTCGTATGACGTTCACGTAGCGAAGGCGCACGATATTGATGCGATTAGGCGCAGCGATGTCACAGTACTTGAGCCAGTTTGCCCTCAACTCCTCTTTGTATGCATCAAATCCACTGTAGGGGCGAAGCCGATTAAAGCTGAAGCCTGCCGTCCTGAACTGAACCAACTGATTTCTTTGCTTGTTCCAGAACCGCAACGCTTGGCATTCAGGGGCAACTTGACTTGCGCCGACGTTGGCGCCGGCCTTAGAGATATCCACTCTAAAGTCTGTTCGCCAGACTTGATCCGACTCGGGGTAGTCCTGGCCAACGGCTTCTGCCGCGGCAAGCCGAATCCCCTGAAGATCCGGGGCTTGATCAAAAATGCAATCCAAATCAACGACTGCCTCGACTATGGGCGGGTTTGCTAGCTGTGGCAGGGATTCAGAGCTCATTGCTTGCGGTCACTCAACCCCTATGATAGCATGACCCTGTTCGATCGAGTCGGGCGAGTCGGCGAGCCTCGACCGTTTGACGCTGCGAGTGCATGTGCTGGAACCGCTGCGGGCTCTGGACTGCGTTCGATGCGACCAGGTCCGTCGGGCGACGGCCCGAGGCGTCTATAATCGGTTGAAGAGTCAGTTCTAGGCCGCCAACGTCGCCGGTCGCTCCTCAGAGGCAAGCAACCATGAAAATCGGCGTACTCACCGGTGGAGGAGATGTCCCCGGTCTCAATCCCTGTATCAAAGCGCTCGTCGAGCGAGCCATTGACGAAGGCCACGAAGTGGTCGGCATCCGAAGAGGGTGGTGGGGGTTGCTTCACTTCGATCGCGAGGACCCCGAATCCTATGCCCGATGCATGATCCCGCTGGACAAGGGCGTCGTGCGCACCGTGGACCGGACCGGCGGCACGTTCCTGCACACCAGCCGCACCAACCCCCAAAAGGTGCGCGCCAAAGACACACCCGAGTTCCTCAAGGACCCTGAGAACCCGCCCAAGAACGAGAACGAAATCCTCGACTTCACGCCCCACGTGCTCAAGAACCTCGAGTTCCTCGGCATTGATCGGCTGATCCCCATCGGCGGCGACGACACCCTCAGCTTCGGCGAGCGGCTCCACCGCGAAGGCTTCCCCGTGGTCGCCATCCCCAAGACGATGGACAACGACGTGTACGGGACCGACTACTGCATCGGCTTCGGCACGGCCGTCACGCGCAGCGTCCAGTTCATCCACCAACTCCGTACGAGCACGGGCTCGCACGAGCGGATCGCCGTCGTCGAGTTGTTCGGCCGCAACAGCGGCGAGACCAGCCTCATCAGTTCCTACCTCGCCAGCGTGGACCGCGCCCTGATCTCCGAGGTGCCCTTCGACGTCGAGAAGCTGGCCGAATTGGTCATGCGCGACAAAAGGGCCAACCCGAGCAACTACGCGATGGTCACCATCAGCGAGGGCGCGCACTTCCTCGGCGGCCAAGTCGTGGAATACGGCGAAGCCGACGCCTATGGCCACCGCAAACTGGGCGGCATCGGCGAGCTCACGGGCGAAGCCCTTAAGAAGCTCACCGGCGAGCACATCATCTACCAACAGGTCTCCTACCTGATGCGCTCGGGCGCCCCGGACGCCTTGGACCTCATGGTCGGCGTGAACTACGCCAACCTGGCCGTGCAGCTCATCACGAGCGGTTCGAGCGGACGAATGGTGGCCCTGCGCGACGGCGCGTACACCCACATCGCCATGAGCACCGTGACCAGCGGCGTCAAGCGGGTGGACGTTTCGGAACTCTACGACCCCGAGGAATACCGTCCAAAGGTGCGCCACGTGCTCGGAAAGCCCATGTTCCTGTATTGATCGGCGCGTTCGTCCCGATAGAATCACCAGGATGATTCCAGGTGCCGTGAAGAATATCGGCGTCCTCACAAGCGGGGGCGACGCCCAAGGCATGAACGCCGCGTTGCGTGCCGTAGTGCGTGCGGGCTTGGACCGGGGCGCAAGGGTGTTCGCGATCCGCGAAGGCTACGAGGGCCTCATCCGTGGCGGCGACCAAATCCACCCGCTGGAATGGAGCGACGTCGGAGGCATCCTGCAGGCGGGTGGAACGGCTATCGGTACGGCGCGAAGCGCCGAGTTCCGCACACCGCAAGGCCGTATGGTCGCGGTCAAGCACCTGGTCCAAAACAACATCCAAGCCTTGGTGGTCATCGGCGGCGATGGCAGCCTCACGGGTGCGGACACGCTGCGCGCCGAATGGAACGACGCTTTGGCCGCTCTGGTGGCGCAGGGCGAGCTGACGCCCGAGCAGGCGGCCTCGCACCCCCATCTCCTCATCGTCGGGCTCGTCGGCTCGATCGACAACGACATGTGGGGCACGGACACCACGATCGGGGCAGACAGCGCCTTGCACCGCATCGTCTCGGCCGTGGACTGCATCAGCAGCACCGCCGCCAGCCACCAACGCGCGTTCGTCGTCGAAGTGATGGGCCGCAACTCGGGCTACTTGGCCCTGATGAGCGCCTTGGCCACCGGGGCCGATTGGGTGCTCATCCCCGAGAGCCCGCCCGACGTCGAGAACTGGGAAGCCAAGATGTGCGAAGTGCTGAGCAGCGGGCGCAAAGCGGGCCGGCGCGACAGCATCGTCATCATTGCCGAAGGTGCCGTGGACCGCTACGGCCACCGCATCGCGGCCTCCTACGTGCGCCAGGTGATCTCGGACCACTTGAACGAAGAGGTGCGGCTGACCATTTTGGGCCACGTGCAACGGGGCGGGGCGCCCAGTGCGTACGACCGGCTGATGAGCACGCTCGTCGGCGTGGCCGCGGTGGAAGAAGTACTCAAGGCGGGGCGCGACTCGACACCGCAGCTCATCGGAATGGACGCCAACCGAGTGACCAAGCGGCCGCTCATGGAATGCGTGAAGAAGACCCGCGAGGTGAACGAGGCCATCGCGGCGCTCGACTTCGACCGGGCGCTCGATCTGCGGGGCAAGGCGTTCCAGGAGGATTTCCAGACGCTGCGCACGCTGGTGCGCGCCTCGCCGCACAAACCCTCCGAAGAGCGGCGGCGGCTGAAGATCGCGGTGATGAACGCCTCCGCGCCTGCGCCGGGGATGAATACCGCCGTTCGTGCGGCGGTTCGGCTGGGTCTGGATCGGGGACATACCATGCTCGGCGTCCACCACAGTTTCCAAGGGCTCATCCACGACGATATGCGCGAGTTTGCTTGGATGGACGTGGACCATTGGGCGTCTCGCGGAGGCGCGGACCTGGGCACGAACCGCAAGGCCCCGGTGGGCAAGGACTTCTATGCGATGGCGCGCACCATCGAGTCGAAGGGCATTGACGCGCTGCTGGTCATCGGCGGCTGGGCGGGCTACTCGACCGTGCTTCAACTGGTGAAGGAAAGAGACAACTATCCTGCCTTCAACTTACCCATCATCTGCCTTCCGGCCTCCATCAACAACAACCTGCCGGGCAGCGAGTGGGCGGTCGGCTCGGACACGGCGCTCAACAACATCGTGGACGCCGTGAACAAGATCAAGCAGTCGGCGGTGGCTTCGCGGCGGTGCTTTGTGGTCGAGGTCATGGGCAACACGTGCGGCTATCTGACTCTGATGAGCATGATCGCGACGGGTGCCGAGCGCGCCTACCTGCCCGAGGAGGGCGTCACGCTCAACGACCTGCACCGCGACGTGGACCTGCTGAACGAAGGGTTCGCGCATGGCAAGCGGCTGGGCGTGATGGTGCGGGGCGAGAAGGCCCACCCCCTGTACACCACGCAGTTCATGGCGGATTTGTTCGAGGCCGAGGGTGGAGAGTTGTACGAAGTCCGCATGTCGGTGCTGGGCCACCTGCAGCAGGGTGGCGACCCTAGCCCGTTCGACCGCATCTTGGCCACCAAGTTCTCGCTGCGATGCATCGGATGGCTCGAAGAGCAGGCTCTGGCAGGGGAGGCCGGAGCGGCCTGCGTCGGCATCGAGGGCGACGCCACGCGCATCAGCGACCTCGCCGACGCCCTGCGCGACTACGACGTCAAGAACCAGCGCCCCAAGAAACAGTGGTGGATGGGGCTGCGCGACACGGCCAACATGCTGGCCAAACCCGGTCCCGGCAATCAACGGCAAGCCTGAGGCCCAATAAAATCCGCGCCCCCACAAAAGAACGAACTCCGCCTCCCGGGGGAGAGGCGGAGTTCCTTGGGTGGACCGATCAGAAGCGACAGGTCAGTTGTCGATGCCATCCACGGGCATCGGCGCGGGCCGGCCGCCACCCTTCACGTTCTTCATGGCATCCTTGTCGGCCTGAGTGATCTCAAGCGTCTTGGGCGGCGGCTCGCCGCAGCCCGCGAGGACGACCAAAAGCCCAAAGACGAGAACGAGCAAGGTAAGAATGGATCGCATGGGGGAAACCTCTCTTAGTTGTCGACGCCCTCGGTGGGCATCGGCGCGGCGGTGCCGCCTTGTTTCTGCACGTTGGCAGACGCTGCCTTGTCTTCTTCGGTCATGTTGACGGTGCCTTCGCCATCCCGGCATCCGAGCGCGGAAAAGACGACGGCCAGTAGCAGGATCAGGGTCAAGATGGATGTTCTCATTTCGCCTCCATGAGAAAGTCTTGCCCCCCGTTGGGGAGGCAAGACTTGTCTCGCGTCACGCCAACGGGATTAGCCGTTGCCGATGTCGCACTGAACCTCGGTGTAGTTGAACTCCGAGTCCGGTCGGAAGAAGCCCGGGTAGAAGATCGTCCCGTTCTTCGTGCCGCCCGGCTGGACGCAGTCCGTCATCCAGTAGGGGACGCCCGCGCCGCCCCGACCGTCTTCGAACGCCGACCAAGCGTGGTCATTGGTCATGACCTTGGCGGTGCTCCATTCGGGGGCGTTGATGTTGCGGAACTTCGCAGACGTGTCCGTCGCGACGAAGTGCATGCCTCGGCCATAGACCCACGTGGTGAATCCGTTGGCGAAGCCCCACCAGACGTAGCCGTAGTCCGTCGGACCACCGGCGACCGGCGAACCGCTCGGGTTGAACCGGCAGGGACCGGCGGCCGTGCACCACAGCTGCGGGCTCGTGATCGCGAAGCCGTCCATGTTCTGCTTGAACATGCCCGCCCAGAGGAGCGGAAGCTTCGACGGCTGGTTGACAGCCGTCACGCCCCAACCGTGCAGCATGCCGTTCATGGACATACCGACGGAGGCCGTCGCGGTCGTTGCCAGCGTGTAGTCGGTGGCGAGGCGGTACTTGCTGACGCCCGTCTGAGAAGCGATTTCAAGGCTCTTCAGGTAGGGGATCGTCGAAGCGGCCCACATCTGGGCGTCTTCGCTGCGTCGCGGCTCCACGTTGTGGATGCCGTTGGCCTGCCAGCCCGCGGGAACGCGGTGCCAGAAGTTCCAGCGCGCCTGACCGGTCGCGCCGTCCGTGCCGAACGCCAGCGGGAAGCTGTCGTCATTGTCGGCCGTGTAGAGCAGGATGCCGGTGCCGGTCTGCTTGTAGTTGCTGAGGGCCGTCGTCTTCTTCGCCGATTCCTTCGCTTGCGCGTAGACCGGGAAGAGCATGGCCGCCAGAATCGCGATGATCGCGATAACGACGAGGAGCTCGATGAGTGTAAAGGCTCTGCGTTTCAAGATTGTGCTAGGACCTCCGAAAGGAATTCAAATAGCTAAAACAGTCTACGCCAACTTCACCGGGAATTCCAACATTTTCCGGAACTTTTCATCGGCGGGGGTTGTATTCGACCGCTTCGCCACTGTGTGTTCAGAATCCGATCCGGCCTGAAAAGTTCCCCAGGCAGGCTAGAATGGGGACGGCGATGAAGCTTCGACAGGCGGCGATCGGCGCGGCGGTGGCGGCACCTTGGGTGCTGGCGGCGACCACATGGCAACAGGCGGCGGCAACGCCCCCCGACTACGTGCGCGACATCGAGCCCATCCTGCGCGCCTCGTGCTGGTCGTGCCATGGCGCAGACGTCCAACTCGGCGACCTCAGGCTCGACACGCCCGAAGGCATCGCGCAATCGGTCGTCCCGGGCGACCCCTTGAAGAGCGAACTCGTCCGCCGCATCAAGGGCCTCGACGGCAAGCCGCGCATGCCGATGGGCTTCGCACCGCTCAAACCCGCCGAAATCGCCGCGATCGAAGCGTGGATCCGCGCCGGCGCCAAGACGGAGGGAGCCAAACCGGCCAAGCACTGGGCGTACCAGGCGCCGACGCGCCCCGCACCCCCCAACGCGGGCGCGGGATGGGCCAGAAACGCCATCGACCGGTTCGTCGCGCGTGCTCTGGACGATCGAGGCCTGAACCCCAACCCCGAGGCCGACCGCGCCGCGCTCTGCCGGCGTGTGTATCTCGACCTCGTGGGCCTGCCGCCGACCCTTCGCGAACTGGAAACCTTGCTCGCCGACAAACGACCGGACGCTTACGAACGGCTCGTGGATCGGCTGCTCGAGTCACCCCACTACGGCGAGAAGATGGCGCAGCACTGGCTCGACCTCGCCCGCTACGCCGACACCGACGGCTACGAAGCCGATTTCCGCCGCACGATCTGGCCCTACCGCGACTGGGTGATCCGGGCCTTCAACCAAGACATGCCGTTCGATCGGTTCACCATCGAGCAGATCGCTGGCGACCTGCTGCCGAACCCTTCGCGCGATCAGCTCGTCGCCACCGGATTCCATCGCAACACGATGACCAACCGGGAAGGCGGCGTGGACCAAGGCGAACAGCGGTGGCTGACGCTCGTGGACCGAGTCGGGACCACAGGCACGGTTTGGCTGGCCTCGACGCTGGCGTGCGCCCAGTGCCACGACCACAAGTACGATCCCGTCTCGATCGACGAGTTCTACAAGATGTTGGCGTTCTTCGAGACGTCCGACGAGCCGGACCTCTCGATGGACCCCGAGGCATCCGCACGCAAAGCCGAACTGGACCGACGCATCGCCGAACTCGAAGCGTCGCTGGCCAAGCTCAAACGCGACGACGAGGTCTATAAGGCCGCCGAAGCCGCCCTCAAGGCCGTCCGAGATCAAGCCGCCGCGCTCGCTCCGCCCACGACCATGATCCTGCGCGAGCGTCCCGGGCAGTATCCCCCCGCCACGCCCATCCGTCTGAAGGGCACCTACCTGCTGCCCGACAAGATGGTGGTGGCGGGCACGCCGAAGTTCCTTCAACCCATGTCGCCCGGCGATCCCGCGAACCGACTGGGCTTGGCGCGATGGCTGGTGAGCGACGACAACCCCCTGACGGCGCGTGTGTTCGTGAACCGCATGTGGCAACAGATCTTCGGGCGAGCCATCGTCGAGACCCCCGAAGACTTCGGTCTGCGCGCGGCCAAGCCGAGCCACCCCGAATTGCTCGATTGGCTGGCCACCGAGTTCATGGCCGGGGATTGGCGCATCAAGCGGCTGATGCGGCTGATCGTCACGTCGGCGACCTACCGGCAGGCGTCCTCGGCATCGGCGGCGAAGCGAGCCGCCGACCCCGAGAACGTGTGGCTCTCGTGGTTCCCTCGACAACGGCTACCCGCCGAATCGGTTCGCGATGCGGGCCTGGTCGCCTCAGGCTTGCTCAGCCGAAAGGTGGGCGGGCCGAGCGTCATGCCCTATCAACCCGAAGGCATCTGGGACCTGCCGTACAACGGGGACCAGTGGCGCATCAGCGAAGGCGAGGACCGCTACCGAAGAGGTCTGTATACGTTTTGGCGCAGAACAGCACCTTATCCGATGTTCATGGCGTTCGACGCCGTGAGCCGCGAAGCGTGTACGGTGAATCGCGTCAACACCAACACCCCGCTGCAAGCGCTGGCCCTTCTGAACGATGAGGCGGCGATGGTGAATGCCCGCGCCTTGGCCAAGGCGATGCTCGCAGAAGGGGGTACGACCGTGGAATCTCGTCTGCGCCACGGCTTTCGGCGTTGCACCTCGCGCCAGCCCACCGCCGCCGAACTGTCGGAGGTCGCCGGCCTGTTCGCCCGCCGCATGAAAGCCTACGAAGCGGACGCCGAGGCCGCCAAGAAGGCCACCGACAGCGCCGAGCCCTTCCCGCACAGCACCTCGCTGGCCGAAAGCGCCGCATACGTCCTCGGCGCCAACGTGCTGCTCAACCTCGACGAAACGATCACCAAGGACTGAACATGGACGACCTGCTGCTCAACCAAGCCGCCCTTCAAGCCATCACGCGCCGCAGCCTGCTCAAAACGGCGGGGTACGGAATCGGATCGCTGGCCCTATCGGCACTGCTCCGGGAGTCGGGGTGGGCGCAGGACCGCAAGGACCCGCTCGCGCCAAAGGCCCCCCACTTTGCGCCGAGGGCCAAGTCCATCATCTACCTGTTCATGGCGGGCGCGCCGAGCCAACTCGACCTGTTCGATGCGAAGCCCACCTTGACCAAGTACGACCGGCAGGAATGTCCCGAGGAGTACCTGCGAGGCGAACGGTTCGCGTTCATCAAGGGCGTGCCGAAGCTGCTGGCATCGCCCTACAAGTTCGCCCAGCACGGCCAGAGCGGCCAGTGGATCTCCGAACTGCTGCCGCACCTGCCCAAGATCGCCGACGACATCACGGTGATCCGCACGATGCAGACCGACCAGTTCAACCATGCGCCCGCGCAGTTGTTCATGAACACCGGATTCCAGTTGCCGGGCCGCCCGAGCATGGGAAGCTGGCTGACGTACGGCCTGGGTTCGGAGTGCCACGATCTGCCGGGGTTCGTCGTCCTGGTTTCGGGCCAGAACAACCCCGACGGAGGCAAATCGCTGTGGTCGAGCGGCTTCCTGCCGACGGTCTATCAGGGCGTCGAGTTTCGTTCCCGAGGCGATGCCGTGCTTTTCGTAGGCAACCCTGCCGGCGTGGACGCCGAGGCTCGGCTGGACACGATCCGCACCATCCAAGACCTCAACCGCGCCAAACTCCAGGCCGCCGGCGACCCCGAAATCGACACGCGCATCTCCTCCTACGAGATGGCGTACCGCATGCAGACCAGCGTGCCGGACCTGATGGACATCGCCAAGGAGTCGGCCGAGACACACGAACTCTACGGCACGTCGCCCGGCAAGCCCTCGTTCGCCAACAACTGCCTGCTCGCCCGCCGACTGGTCGAACGTGGCGTTCGATTCGTACAACTTTATCACCGAGGCTGGGACAGTCACGGCACGGGCGAGGGCGACGACATCATGAAATCGCTGCCCCAACGCTGCCGGGAGGTGGACCAAGCCGCGACTGCGCTGGTGCTCGACCTGAAGCAACGCGGCCTGCTCGATGAGACGCTGGTCGTCTGGGGGGGCGAATTCGGAAGAACGCCGATGAACGAGGCGCGCAACGGCTCGACGTTCCTCGGTCGCGATCACCACCCGCATGCGTTCAGCATCTGGATGGCCGGGGGCGGCATCAAGCCGGGACTCTCATACGGCAAGACCGACGACCTCGGCTACCGCGTCACAGAGAATCCCGTCCATGTGCACGACTTGAATGCAACCATCCTGCATCAGATGGGCATTGACCACACCCGGCTGACGTACCGATTCCAGGGCCGCGACTTCCGACTGACAGACGTGCACGGCAACGTTCTCGAAGGGTTGCTGGCTTAGCCCCGTGGAGCGCATCTACGCCGACCACGCTGCAACGACGCCCCTGTGCGACGAGTCGCGGCAGGCCATGGAGCCGTGGCTCGCGGGCGGGTTCGGCAACCCGAGCAGCCTTCACGCCGAAGGGCGCGAAGCCAAAGACGCCCTCGACGAAGCTCGCGCCGCCCTGTCCAGTGCCCTGCGGTGCGAGTTCGGCGAAGTCGTGTTCACCTCGGGGGGCACCGAGGCGGCCAATCTGGCCATCATTGGCACGGCGCTGGCGAACCCCGACCCCCGACGCAACCGCATCTTGTTCTCGGCCGCCGAACACCACGCAGTCCTGCACACCGAGCCGATCTTGGAGCGGCTGGGCTATCGCGTCGAGATGGTGCAAACCGATCAATGGTCGCGTCCCGACCTCGATCACCTGAGCGACCTGCTGGGCGACGACGTGCTGGTGGTCTCGGCCATGCACGCCAACAACGAGACTGGTGCGGTCACCGCCGATCTGCAACGTCTTTCCTCTTCGGTGGCGCGTGTCGGCGCGCTCTGGCACTGCGACGCCGTGCAGACGTTCGGCCACCTGCCCCTTGACGAAGCGCTTCAAGCGGATCTCCTGACGGTGTCGGCTCACAAGTTGGATGGCCCCAAAGGCACCGGTGCGTTGCGGGTCAAGGCAGGGACGCGCGTGGCCCCCCTGATTCGGGGTGGCGGGCAAGAGCGCGAGATGCGCGGCGGCACCGAGAATGTTGGAGGCATCGTCGGGTTCGCCGCCGCTCTGGGCGCGCGACGGGGCGACGTTCTCGGGATCGCCGACGCGTTTCGGAGCGAGGCCTCCCGCCTTGTGCCCGATCTGGTTTGGACGCTGCCCGAGCGCATCCAACGTCTGCCGGGCCACACCCACTTCCGAATCCCACGGGTCTCCGCCGAGTCGCTGCTGATCGTGCTCGATCGGCTGGGTGTCTCGGCCAGCGCAGGCGCGGCGTGCTCGTCGGGGGCCATCGAGCCGAGCCACGTGCTGCTCGCATGCGGCTGGTCGGACGAGGAGGCGGGCGAGGGGGTGCGGTTCTCGTTTGGTTCCTCGAACAGCGAGCGGGATGCCGTCGAAGCCGCGTCGAGACTCGCCGAGGCCGTGGCGACGATCCGTCGTCGCCGATCCTGACAACGGCACCGACATGGAGGGACGCGCTCCGTCGCGTCCTCCGAGAGTTAGGGCATGACGGAGCATGCCCCTCCAGACGGAGCCATGCCCCTCCAGAGCGACGATTGGGATTGGGGTCAGTCCTTCACCGCCGCAAGCGCTGCGGCCATCCGGTAGGCGTCTCCGCGCGTCCAGTTGCCGCTTGGCGGCGACCCCTTGGGCGTCAAACCCGCCGCCGAAAGCGAAGCCCAGTCCGATCCGACCGACAGGCCCATCGCCTTGGCCGCAGCCGCCATGCCCTTGCACGCCTTGTCGGTGGTGAGCTTGCTTGTATCACCCGCCAACGACCCGGCTGCGGCCTTGGCGCCCTGCGGGTTGGCGTGGAACCGAGTCAACACGTTGGCCAAGATGTACCCGAACGATTGCGAACTGATGGTCTCGTTCAGATTCGGGTCGTTCCCGTAGCCACCGGTCGCGAGGCCTCGCGACATCATCACGCGGTAGGCGTCGAACGCCGGATGGCTGGCCGGACCCAAGCGCGACTTGCCCACCGGCGGGATCGCCGCGCCACGCCCCTTCAGCCGAGCCCGAAGGTCGGCCACGAACCGCTTGTCGTTCACGGCCGCCTGGGGCGCCAACCCTGACTTCGCGCACCTCGCGGCAGCCACACCGACGGCCTCGGCGACAACCATGCCCGTGGGCACAACGCGCGCGCTCGAATGGACGATCGGGTCGTAGCCCGCGCACTTGCCCACCACCCAAAGCGCCGGCCCCGACTTCGGCACGGTCGCGCCCAACGGGATGCCGTAGTACTTCGGCGCACCGTACACGAACCCCGTGTCGTTGGGCGTGAGCACCTGCACGTCCATCGGGTAGTTGCCCGCCGCGACCGCCTGATCGGTCACCAAGTTGTCCAGCGCCTCGTCGAACGTGACGATGTGCATGGCCTGGAGGTGGCGCGTCTCCCGAACATACAGCTCTTCGGCCACGCTGCCCAAGGTCGCCCGTTCGTAGCCGGGGATGTCCTTGCGGATGGTGGCGACGATGCGTTCGGCTTCGCGCTTGGCGCGTTCGCGGCCTTCGCGCACGCTCGCCGGGTCGAACGGGTCGATCCCGTGGATGAGCAGGGCGTTCACCAGCACCGTGCCGTCGTTCTGGCGACCCAGGTTCAGCCCTCGCAGACGGATGCCCGGCTCCTTGCTCTTGTAGTCGGTGATCCATTTGCGTCCGAAAAAGCCCCACGCGGCCCGCCCATCGGCCTTGGCGTAGGAAGCCCCCTTCTGGGCGATGTGCCGACGCATGGCGTCCCAGTTCACATGGTCGATGCGGAACACCAGGGTGTCGGCCATGCGGGCGTCGTAGCCCATCGAGTTCCAGCCCAGCGTGAACGGCGCGCCCGCAGCGGCGGCGAAGTCGGCTTCGGACGTGCCGTCCACGATCTGCTTCGCTCGGATCAGGGTGCCGCCGACCTTCGCCCCGACGACCTGTTTCGCTTCAACGAGCGGGCTCAGTTCCTTCGCACCCCGAATCACCTGAACGCCGGCGGTCTCCAGCATCCGGTCGAACGCTTGCTCGGCCACGCGGATGTCGTAGGCGCTGCCGCCACCGACCATGCGCCACCACTTGCCGAACAACCCTTTGGGCCGCATCGGACCGGGGCCGACGTCCAACGAGTTCATCTCGCTCACCACGAGGAGCCCGCCCATCCGCTGGTGCTTGGTGACCAGAATCGTCTTCGCCCCTTCCTCGGCGGCGGCAACCGCTGCCGCGATGGCTTCGGGCTCGCTTCCCAACACCAGAACGTCAGCCTCGAGCCGCTGACCCTCCTCCGCAGAGACGTTCGCCGCAGAGCCACCCGTGGGCGCCTTCGCACACCCGAGAAGACACGCCGAACAAGCGGTGACGACGAACAACCGGAAGGCCCAACGCATGGAGCCGATCATATCAGAGCAGACCCTTCTTGCGGAACACCCACAGCTCGATCCCCGCGATCAGGACCATGAGCAAGAGCGCCACCGGATAGCCCCAGGGCTGCGCAAGTTCGGGCATGTGGCGAAAGTTCATCCCGTAGATGCTCGAGACCAGCGTGACGGACATCAGGATCGTGGCCGCCACGGTGAGCATCTTCATCGTCTCGCCAAGCCGGTTCGAGATGATGTTCAACCGCGTGTCCAAGATGGTCGCCAGCAGGTCGCGGTTGAGGTCGATGGACTCCAGCAGCCGCAACGTGTGATCGTAAACGTCCTGAAAGTAAGGCTTGATCTTGGCCGGGACGAGCACCAGATCGCGCCGGAGCAGTCCAGCCAACTCGTCACGCAAAGGCGACAGATTGCGACGGAGCTCGATGAGGTTCCGCTTGACGCGCAGGGCGTCGCGCATCCCCATCTGGCCCGTGACGAACACGCGTTCCTCAAGCGTGTCGATGACGTCTTGAGTTCGGTCCAGTGCCGGAAAGTACTGGTCGACGGTCATGTCCACCAGCCCGTGCAGCAGGTGCGCCGCCGATTGGCCGACCTCTTTGGGCCGACGGGCGAACGACGCCATGCATCGCTCGACTTCAGGCACCTCCGCCTTGGAGACGGTCAACAGACACTTCGCCTTCAGAAAGCAGCCGACCTCGTGGCATTTGCAGCGCTCGCCGTTGACGGCCAACACCGGCAGGCTCAGGAAGAGCCAGCCTTCGCCCTCGACGAGGCTGGGCCGCTCGTGATCGGTGAGCGCGTCTTCCACGGCTGTCGGGTGGAACCCGAGCCCTTCAAGGCGTTCGCGGCAGGAGGCTTCGTCCACCACGTGGACATGGATCCAAGCCGCGTGAGCGGGCTGATCGAACGCCGCCCAAGCCGCTTCGCCCTCGGCTTGGACGAGTTGGTGGCCATCCCACGTGAGGGACCTCGCGGTGTTGGCGACGGGCTCCATCGGCAGGCTGGAGCCTACCACGGGTATCAATCGCACATGGCGGTCTTTCGCGTCTGCAGGCGCTTCGTGGTCGAAAGCGGACACATGCTCAGCAAGCACCCGGCGGCGTGCCGCTTTCCCCACGGCCACACGCGGACGATCGAGGTGGTCGTCGCCGCCGATTCGCTCGATGCCAACGACATGGTGATCGAGTTCAAAGCGCTGAAGCTGGCCCTAGAACCCGAGATCGAACGCTACGACCACGCGATGGCCGTGAACTCGGACGACCCGTTCTTGGCGTCGCTCGGCGCGTACCCGGAGCATGCCGTGGTCGTGGTGCCTGGGCAAGACCCAACGACCGAGGTTCTGGCGAAGCGTCTGTACGACTTCGCGGCGGAGGTCCTCGCCTCGGGCTTCGAGGGTCGCGATGCCTCCGGAGTGCCCTACCGCATCCCCGCCGGGCGAGTGCGGCTGGAACGCGTCCGCGTCTGGGAGACGCCGAGCAGTTGGGCCGAAGTCGAGGGCTGAGCGGTTGGGCGTTGCCGGAGCGAGACGCTGGCCTGTCGGGCCCCCAGATCGGCCCAAGGCCCGCGATTCGCTGGCTACATCCCGAGAGGCAAGCTTTGTCTAGACATTTGCCCACGAAAGCGAGCTGATTCGGGCACAATGGAAGCAGCCGCAAACCATGGCCGCTCCCAAAAGAACCGTCCCCGCCCATCGAGTGGTTCGCGACACGCTCCGCGCGCGCATCGCCAGTGGCGAACTGCCCGTCCACGCCAAACTGCCCCCCGAACCCCAACTCGCCGCCGATTTCGGAGTCAGCCGGATGACCGCCAACAAGGCGATTCTGGCCCTGGTGGACGAAGGCTGGCTCGTCAGAACCAAGGGCGTCGGCACCTTCGTGGCCCGCGATGCCCGGGCGCGAGAAACCTACAAGGTGCAGATCGCGGTGGCCTCCGATCCCTCGTTCGTCCGAAACGACCACTACTTCGGCACGCTGTACTGGACCCTGCGCGGCGCCCTCGGCGCATCCGGCATCGTTCCCGAGCTCGTCGTCTTGGATGCGAACGTCGCGCGTTCGTCCGCCGGAGCCAACGCCCTGGTGGCCTTCAATCCACCCCGCGAGAGCCTGGGCGACCTCGAAGCGCTGAGCGGTGCCGGGGTGCACGTCGTGGTGCTCGGCGCGCGATGGGAAGGCTCGGCGTTGCCCTGCGTGGACAGTGACAACGTGCTCGGCGCGGCGATGGCCGTCAACCAGTTGCTCGACTTCGGTCACCGCGACGTGCTCTTCTTGGGCGCGTTTCCCGAGGTGGCCGACACCATTGATCGCTTGCGCGGCTTTCGGCTGGCCATGAAGGCGCGGGGCGTCGCTTTGCGGCCCGAACGCGAGATTCTGGTGCCCATGAGCCTGCGTCTGGACCACGAAACCCGAGCGCGACTGGAAGACCTGCTGACGAGTGGCCGGGGTCCGTCGGCGATCTTCGCCGCAGGCGCCGGACTGGGGCTCGAGACCCTCTCGATGACGCAGCGTCTGGGCCTCCGTGTCCCCGAAGACGTGTCGCTGATCGCGTTCGACGACCCCGAGTACCTGCGCATGGCGCACCCGCCCCTGTCCACCGTCGCCCAGCCGCTGGAAGCCATGGCCGAGCGTGTCGCCACGATGGTCGTCGAAGCCATCGAAAGCGGCGGCTGCCCGCCTGGCGAGCACCTGTTCGATCCGGTGCTGATCGCGCGCGAGTCCGTGTCGCACCCGCCGGTCCAAGCCGCGATCTGAACCCGCACGCAAGAACGACTAAGGTGTGATAGGATAGGAGCCAAGGCTAGAGAGACCTTGGAGGAACGAGCGATGAGATGGCAAGGGACTTTCGCACGTACAGCTCGGGCGTCGAGGATGGCGTTCACGCTCATCGAGGTGCTGACCGTTGTCGGCGTGATTCTGGTGCTGGCCGCGTTGACTTGGCCGGTGTTCGCATCGGCGCGAGCCTCCGCTCGCCAGGCGACGTGCCTATCGAACATGCGGCAGTTGGCCCAGGGCTTGCGACTCTACGGAGAGGAAGACGCCGCGTACCGGCACACGTACTTCGCTCCCAGCCGATGGACGGAGGACTCCCCGTTGGAGCCGCTGATCTGTCCAGACTACGTCAACGTGCCCTTCGCCGCCTATGAGCCCATGAAGAACCGAGGCTACGCGATCAACTCTTGTTTGCTCGGAGACGGGGCGTTGTCGAGCGAGTCTGAAGTCATCCTGCTCGCCGAATCCGCCTGTGTCCGCGTGGTGCGCCACGATGGAACGGAGACCACGATGTGCGAGGAACAGCTTGCCGTGCCGGACAGCCTGATGCGCGACCCCCAGTTTTGGCCGATCGTCGGGGCCTTGTCGGTGACGCCCGTCGGCAAGTTCGGGGCCGAGCGACACTCTGGAAAGGGTCATTACGCGTTCGTAGACACGCATGTGAAGCTCTTGCACGCCACGCAAATCGGCCGCCCCGCTCACACTCATCTATGCGATTCGGCGTTCCCTGAGTGGATCGGCCCAAGGCAAGGACCACGTTTCGCTCCCGCCCCGTCCAGAATGACCGGCCGGCACCCCTAAGGTATCCGCTCGAGTTGACCCAGATGCTCTGAGCAGAGGTCTGCGCCAAGGGCGTCGCACCCGCCGGTCCAAGCCGCGATCTGACCCGTGTGCCAGACTCGGGGCATGGATACCGCCTTTCCCTACCCGTCGCGCCGCATGCCCGTTCTCGCGCGCAACGTGGTGGCGACCAGCCAGCCGCTGGCGGCTCAGGCGGGGCTGGCGATCCTCCGCGACGGGGGCAACGCCGTGGACGCAGCTCTCGCGACCGCCATCGCGCTCACCGTCGTCGAACCCACCAGCAACGGCATCGGCAGCGACGCGTTCGCCCTGATCTGGGACGGTTCCTCGCTTCGCGGATTCAACGGATCGGGAAGAGCGCCCGCCGCTTGGACGCCTGACAGGTTCCGCAGGTTGGAGTCCATGCCGACGATGGGTTGGGAGTCGGTCACGGTACCGGGTGCGGTGGATGCGTGGGTCCGACTCTCCGAGCGCTTCGGCAAACTACCGTTCGAGCGGTTGTTCCGGGACGCGATCCGCTACGCCGAGGACGGCTTCCTCGTGTCGCCGATCACTGCGGCGGCGTGGGCGAAAGGGGTCGAGCGGCTGAAGGGCCGGTGCGATTTCCGCCACGCCTTCGCCCTCGACGACCACCGCGGACCCGACCCGGGCGAGTTGTTCCGACACCCCGAGCAGGCCGACACCCTGCGGGCCATCGCCGAAACCAAAGGCCAAGCGTTCTACCGAGGCGATCTCGCGCACAAGATGTTGCTCCATTCGGATTCCGAGGGAGGGGCCATGACCGCCGACGATCTGGCCTCCCACGCAGGCGAGTGGGTGGAGCCTCTTTCATGCAGTTTTGATGCCGCAGACCTTCACGAATTGCCGCCCAACGGTCAAGGCATCGTGGCCCTCGTCGCGTTGGGCGTCTTGCGCAACACCGACCTCCGTGTTCATGCCGCAGACTCGCCGGAGGCCATCCACCTGCAAGTCGAGGCGATCAAGCTCGCTTTCGAGGTCGGGTTCCGAGAGGTTGCCGACCCCTCGGCCATGGCCGTCACACCCCAAAGTCTGCTCGACGAAGAAGCCTTGCGGTCCCTCGCCGCGACCATCGAGCCGGGCCGCGCCATCCCTCGCGCCCTCAAGCCCCGCGTGGACTACGGCACGGTCTACCTGTGCGCCGGCGACGCCTCGGGCATGATGGTCTCGTTCATCCAATCGAACTACATGGGCTTCGGCTCGGGCGTCGTGGTGCCGCGAACGGGCATCAGCCTGCAGAACCGGGGTGCAGGGTTCGTGCTGACCCCCGGTCACCCGAACCAGGTGGGCGGTGGCAAACGCCCCTACCAGACTATCATTCCAGCGTTCGCCACACGGGACGGGAAGCCGCACCTGGCGTTCGGCGTGATGGGCGGCCACATGCAGCCGCAAGGCCACTTGCAGGTGTTTCTGCGGCGGCAGCTTTGGGGCCAGAACCCGCAAGCGGCGCTCGACGCGCCGAGGTGGCAAGTGGACGAAACCGGCAAGGTGTTGCACCTGGAAGCCGGATTCGACGCCGCTTGCGCCGCGCGATTGGCCGAGTGGGGCCACGCGATCGCGCCCGGCGGCGCACCCGGTTTGTTCGGGGGCGGACAGGTGATCGAGCGGCTGCCGATCGGTTATGCGGCAGGATCGGACCCGCGCAAGGACGGCTGCGCCTTAGGCTTCTGAAAAGGACTTACTCGACCGTGACCGACTTGGCCAGATTCCTCGGCTGGTCGATCTCGCATCCGTTGAGCCGCGCGACGTGGTACGCCAGCAACTGCATCGGGATGATCGTCAACAACGCGTCGAGGAAGTCGAACGGCCCGTTCGGGATCTTAAGCGTCACGTTGGCCACGCGTTCCACGATGGCGTCGTCTTCCGTGGTGATCGCCAGAACCGTACCGCCGCGAGCCTGAATCTCGCGCATGTTGCTCACGATCTTGTCGCGGACGTCGCTCTCGGAAGCTCCGAAGACGGCCATCACGCCATCGCTGACCAGGGCCAGCGGCCCGTGTTTCATCTCGCCCGCAGGGCATTCGACCGTCGGGATGTAGGCGATCTCCTTGAGTTTGAGGGCCCCTTCCAGCGCCACGTAAGCGTCCGCCCCTCGACCCATGAAGAAGAACAGCGGCGCACGACGAACCTGCTCCGCCAGCTTGACCACCTGCGGTTCGAGGCCCAGAATCACCTTGGCGCGGTCGCCCATGCCTTTGAGCTCGGCGGCGATCTCGGGGACGCGCACGCCGGGCATCTCCTTGACCTGCGCGATGTAAAGCGCGAGCAGGATCAGCGTCATCACCTGCGCCGTGTAGGCCTTGGTGCTGGCGACCGAAATCTCGGGGCCCGCCTGCGTGTAGATCGTGCGGTCGCACTCGCGGGCGATGCTCGAACCCACCACGTTCACGATGCCGAGCGTGCGGATGCGCTTTTCCTTGCAGAGGCGCAGGGCGGCCAGCGAGTCGGCCGTCTCGCCGCTTTGGCTGATGAAGATGGCGAGCGAGCGCGGCGAGAGCACGGGATCGCCATACCGAAACTCGCTGGAATAGTAACAGTCTGTGGGCAGACGCAACAACTTTTCGAACAGATGCTTGGCCATCATTCCGGCGTGCAGAGCCGTGCCGCAAGCGATGATGTTCACGCGATCGATCTCGTGCCAGACGAAGTCGCTGAACACCTTGTCCAGCCGGATGTTGCCCTCGTCGTCGATGCGGCCCGCGATGACCTGGCGCATCACGTCAGGCTGCTCGTGGATCTCCTTGAGCATGAAGTGCTCGTAACCGCCCTTTTCGGCGGCGGCCACATCCCATTCGATGTGCTCGGTCTTGAGCGGCAGTTCGCGTCCGTCGCCGTCGGTGAGCACGATGGCGTGCTGCGTCACCGTCGCGATCGTGTTCTCTTCGAGGATGACGATGTCCCGGGTGTAGGGCAGCAGGGCGGGGATGTCGCTGGCCAGAAGATTCTCGTCTTGGCCCACGCCGAGCACGAGCGGGCTCGCGTTGCGCACGGCCACGATCTTGCCGGGTTCGCGCTTGGACATGACCACAAGCGCGTACGCGCCGCGAAGCTGCTTGACGCCGCGGCGCACGGCCTCCTCCAGCGGTACGCCCGAGGCATACTCCGCTCCGATCACGTGGGCGGCGACTTCGGTGTCGGTTTCGGACCGGAATTCGTGCCCATCCTTGATCAATTCGGTCTTCAGTTCGAGGTAGTTCTCGATGATGCCGTTGTGGATGATGGCGACCTGCTCGTACCGGTCGAAATGGGGGTGGGCGTTGGTGTCGGTCGGCCCGCCGTGGGTGGCCCACCGCGAGTGGCCGATGGCGAGCCCGCACTCGTCGGGCCGTTGACCCATGAGTTTGCCGAGTTCGCTGAGCTTGCCCGCCCGCTTCAGGATGTTGATGCCCGACCCGTTCAGGTAGGCGATGCCCGCGCTGTCATAGCCGCGATACTCGAGCCTCTTGAGCTGGTCGTAGACGACGTCGATCGCGTTCCGCTGTCCGATGTATCCGGCGATGCCGCACATAAGTGATCAATGTACCTTCGGCACCTGGCACGCCCCCGCGCAGGGTCCCGCCGGCGAGTCCTTGCGTTTGGGCCATCCGCTCGTACCTTTGCGGGCTACGGCGCGATCGGCCGAAGGACTTCCAAGGCTGGAAGAGGCAGGTTGCGCGCGGCGGCGAACACGAGGAAGATCAGCACGAGCAGTGCTCCCTTCATGCCGCCGAGGTGCCAGGTCATGGCCTCGCCGGACCACAGGGACTTGACCCAACGCCCTGCGATCATCGCCACCAACGGGATCACAACGAGGATCAGGGCATTCTGCCGGACCGCAAGGGCAACGTCTCCGCGAAGCAGGGCCATGAACGCCCGCGTGCCGCCGCATCCGGGGCAATACAACCCCGTGAGTTCGTGGAACCAACACTTGGGCCACACCCCCGCAAGGGCTGCAACAGCGAGGAGAACAGCGACAAGCGCACCGGCGATCGCGTGGCGTGTGCGCACGCTCAGACCCAGACGCGACCCAACAGGGGACCGACCATCATGAACACGGTATACAGGATGAGAAGCACACAGAGCGCAATCCCCCAGTTGGCGAAGGAGTTGGCCAGTTTGGCCTTCCTCTTCGCCTCCTCGGTGCGACCCGCTATCACCAGGCCGTCAACCTGAGCACTGAAGATCACCGCAAGGATCCCCAGGGGTTGGCAACAAATGATGGCGACAATGATGGACTTCGCCAAGTGGTTGTCGACGCGTTCGACCGGCCGGTCGGGTTCGGGAGCCCTAGGCAAGAAAACCAAGCCCGGCACATCGGAAGCCACAACAAAGCTCCCAGTCCCTTCCTCGACCATCTTCGACGACTCCGTCAGCCGCCCTTCGTTGGCCCAATCCTGCAACGTCTGTAGGTCAGCCGGCCCAAACCGCTTTCCATCGCTTCCCACCACGAAGTAACGCATCGCGAAAGTCCTTCGCCATTAGATTACAGGAAACAGGACCACATCGGGGCCGGTTTGTTCAGATTTTGCGACCGGGCCTCGATCAGTCGCTGGCGAGATACTCGGCCAGCAGCAGTGCCGTGTCGTTCAGAGCATCCACGTGCGTCCGCTCGTAGCCGTGGCTGGTGTCCACACCCGGCCCGATCAACGCCACCTCGGCGCGCCCGCCCGAGAACCAGTACGCTCCACCATCCGAGCCGTAGTGCGGATACACGTCGAGCTTCAGGTCGATGCCCGCACGGTCGGCGAGGTCGATGAGTTTGCCGGAGAGCTTGCGGCTGTACGGGCCGTTGGAATCCTTGACGCAAAGCGTGCAGTGATGCTCGTCGCCCTGCAACCCCTCGCCAAGTGCAGCCATATCCACGCACACGTACTCGCTGAGGTTGTCGGGAAGCGAATCCATGCCGCCGTGGCCCACTTCTTCGAAGTTGGAAATCAGCACGTGCGTCTGCTGCGCCGGCGTGATGCCGTGGTCGCGCAACGACTTCAGGGCCGCGAGAATGCAGGCCACCGCCGCCTTGTCGTCCAGGAACCGTGACCGCACGTAGCCCGAACGCGAGTGTTCGACGCGCGTGTCCAAGTGGACGAAATCGCCCACTTGGATGCCCAGCACTCGGGTTTCCTCGGCGCTGGACGTGCGCTCGTCGATTCGGACCTCGAGGTTCTTGTCGTCCCGCGAAGCCGTCCGAGCGTCCTTGTTCACGTGCGCAGCACCGTTGGCGAACACGATCGAGCCTCGAATCGGGCGATCGTCGCGGGTGCGGATCGTCACGCCTTCGCTCTCGACGGTCGGCCACATGATCCCGTTCAGCGCCGTACACCGCAGGCGGCCGTTGCTCTTGATCTCGGCGACCATGAGGCCAAGCGTGTCCACGTGCGCGCTCACGGCACGGGGTCGGTCGTAGCCCAACCCGTCCGCGACGGCGACCAAAGCGCCCTTCGTGGTCTTGGAGCTGGCCATGCCCAGTTCCTCCAACTCCTGCTGGACGAAGTTGACCGCCCATTCGGTGTCGCCCGTCGGGCTAGGCGTGTTGAGCAGGTCCACCAGGACCCGCACCAGATACTCGTGATCGATAACGAATCGGCTCATGCGACCTCTGCGGGGAAGCTCATTATAGCGGCTCCGAGTTCCTTGAGAGGCAGTCGCTCCACTTCGCCGATCCGCTCCGTCCCTAGAGTGTGCGCTTAGGCGCGCAAGGTTGAACCACGGATGGCAAGACTGGACGGCGAACTCTGGAAATGGAACCTGGCGAAGGTGGTGGTGGTGGACGTGACCGACGACTACCGCCTGATGCAACCGCCACTGCCTTGCGAGTGCTACCCCATCCTCTGCGAGACGTTGCTCCCCAGGCACAATCTCGCCAAAAGCCTGCTCGACCGTGGCTTGGTGAACGGCTACCTCTACGACTGGCACGAATCGCCCCCATTCGAGGGCGGCGAGTGGTATGTCGGCGTCGTCAGCGAAGACTTGGCAGGCGATCTCGCCGAGCCCTCGTAGGCGTGCCACAATCCGGGGCGTGGACGGCCTTGCTTGCTCCATCACCCTGAACACGCGCTTCGACGCCGAGCAACGGCGTCGCTACCAAGACCCGCGCACCATCCAACGCCTGCTCCGCGAGGCGAAGACCATCGCCATCGTCGGCCTCTCGACCGAGAAGGCCAAGGCGAGCAACATGGTGGCCTCCTACCTGCAAGACGAAGGCTACCGAATCGTGCCCGTCCACCCAAAGGCCAGCGAGATTCTGGGCGAGAAGTGCTACCCGACGGTCGCCGATATCCCCTTCCCCGTGGATGTGGTGGATATCTTCCGCCCCGCGAACGAGGTGCCCGAGATCGTGGAGCAAGCCATCGCGAACGGGGCGCGCGCGGTTTGGATGCAGTTGCGGATCGTCCATCTGGAAGCCGCCGACCGAGCCATCGAGGCCGGCCTGATCGCCATCGTGGACCGGTGCATCAAGATGGAGCACGGTCGGTATGGCGGACAGCTTCACTGGGCGGGCATGAACACCGAGGTCGTCACCTCGCGCAAGCGCTCGGTGCGTGAGTCTTGACTTCAGTCCCTTGCCCGTGACCGATTTGTCCTTCTTAGCGGGACAGTTTTGGCCCAAATCGGCCCTCTGAAGGGGACAGATTCGACCATTCGCACCATCGGGGCCATCGCCCTTGCCGTCGCACCAAGCCGGGCGTGACGTACACTCAACGCAACTCCATGAGCCCCGCCCTGCCCGTCATCCGCCCCGCTTCGCTCGGCGAAACGCCGCTCAAGCCCATCAACGCGCCGCTCGTGGCTGATTGGCTGGTGCGGTTCATTCGCGAAGAGATGGTGCGGCGGCGGGGCATCGAACGTGCCGTGATCGGCCTGAGCGGAGGCGTGGATTCGGCCGTCTCGACCTATCTGGCCGCCCGCGCACTCGGCCCGCAGAACGTGTTCGTGTTCCGGATGCCCTACAAGATCTCGAGCCAAGCCAGCCTGGACCACGCACAGCTGGTGGTGGACGACCTGGGCGTGCCCGCCGAAACGGTGGACATCACGCCCATGGTGGACGGCTATGTCGGTGGACAGTCGGACATGGATGGGACGCGATTGGGCAACGTCTGCGCGCGTTGCCGCATGATCGTGCTGTTCGACCAATCGGCACTGCTGCGCGCCCTGCCCATCGGGACGGGCAACAAGTCGGAGCGGCTGCTGGGCTACTACACGTGGCACGCCGACGATTCGCCGCCGATCAACCCTCTGGGCGATTTGTTCAAGACGCACGTCTGGGAACTTGCACGCGAGCTTGGAGTCCCCGAAGCGATCGTGGGCAAACCAGCCACCGCCGATCTGGTGCAGGGCCAAACCGACGAAGGCGACTTCGGCATCACCTACGAGCGCGCCGACCGAATCCTCCACCACCTCACGCGGGGCCTAACGCCCGAGATGCTGGTGCGCCACGGGTTCGACTCAGCCGAAGTGGCGATCGTTTGGAAGAGGCTCTCCGGGACGCATTGGAAGCGACGCCCCCCGACGGTCGCCATGCTCAGCACGTCGGCGATCGGGGAGTACTACCTGCGTCCCGTGGATTACTGAGGGCCTACCGGTCCTGCAGCGAATAGGCGCCCGAACTGAGTTTGGCGACCGAAACGTGGTTGCCGTCCAACGCGGTCAGCTTGGACTCGTCCGGCCCTGCGCCCACGAATTCCCAAGCCACACGGGCGTCGGGATTGTCGGCCTCGAGTTGCACCGGCTTGCGGTAGAAACCGGCGATGGCCTTGGCCAAATCCACCAGCGAGCCTTCGCCCTTGGGTTCCGAAACGCGATCGGTACCCGGCACGGCCACCAACAGGGCCTCCTTGCTTTCGACTTCGATCGAGAGCAATGCGGACACTTTGGACTCGTTCTTGAGCGGGCTGTGAAGGCGTTGGCCGTTCAGCTCGAACCGGGCCACTTCGGGCCCGTCGATCCCCGACCGGACCACCACGGTGGCATGATCCGAAGTCTGATAGGCAAGCGCGTAGCCGCCATCCTTTTCGGCGAGATAAACCTGCTCCATCGGCGCGCCCGCGATCGGAATCAGGCTGCTGGACGCCACGTTGCCCGCGTTGCGAACCGAGATCACGGCGCCGAGCACGGCAACCGTCGCCACCCCACCGAGGGCGAGCGAACGCCACCACGTGGCCAGTCCGGGCTTTTCGGTGCGCCGTTGTTCCCACACCTGCTTGTCGATGCGGGCGGTGATCCGATCCATCAGGTCTTCGGGCACGTCCACGCGCACGTCGCGCAGGCTCGCGATTTCCTTCATCGTCCGCTCGAACGCGCGGTACTCGGCGGCGACTTGGCTGTTCGATTCGAGCGTGCGCTCGAACGCCTGCCGGATGCCGGCATCCAATTCGCCCAGATAGTAGGCCGAGAAGTGCTCTCGGGCTTTGGTCTCGTTCATTTACGGGTTCCTCAAAGGGTTCTGGATTTTGAGACTCAACCCAGTCGGAAAAGTTCCTCGTCTCGCGTGAGGATTTCGCGAAGTGACAGCCGCGCGCGGTTCAGGCGGCTCTTGACCGTGCCGATCGGCAGGTCCAAAGCCTCGGCGATCTCCTCGTACGAGAGCATTTCGACGTGGAACATCATGATCATCGCCTTCTGGTATTCGGCCAGTTGGTCCACGGCGTGCATCACGCGGTCCTCGCGCGAGCTGCGCTCGGCCTCTTGATAGGGGTTGCGGTTGGGGTCTTCGATCTGCCGCGCCATCTCGCCGTCGGGGGTCTGGAGCATAGCGTCGAGGCTGGTGGTCTGCTTCGACCGATCCTTCTTGCGCAAGTCGAGGAAGCAGTTCGTGATGATCCGGTAAAGCCAGGTGGTGAACGCGCTCTGCCCCTTGAAGTTCTTCATCGCGTTGAACACGCGGACGAACGCGTCGCCCACCACGTCGGAGGCTTCCTCGGCGTTGCCGGTGAGCCGGAACGCGTACTTGTAGGCGCGCTCGGAGTGGCGGCGGATGAGCTCGTCGAAAGCGGTCCGGTCGCCTTTCTGGCACCGTTCGATCAGGACGGTATCGTCCAATCCGGCCACGGTTACCTCCCCCTCACGGCGAGCGCCAACGCCTTTTGCTCTTCTTCCGAGAGCGTTCGGTCGGACTCGCCCTTCTGAAGCGGCTTGCAGAAGATGCGGACGTCGCTGCGCCCCACGACCCCGTTGAGGATGGCCCCTTCCCCGTTGTCGTCGAGCAGGGCCAAGGCGAAAGACTGCTGGCCCCCGACGTCGGTGAACGCGTCGTAGCGCACGATGCCCATGTGCCGCTTGGTGCGCGCCATTTTCTTCTCGATCACCGAGGTGCGCTGGTCGATCTGGTCAACCTTGCCTTCCAGCCGGACCTGCTCGCGCAGATGGCGGTCCACGATCTCTTCCAGGTTCTCGCCCGTGACGCCGCGGAGCAGCGTGGACCGAGACGCTTCGATCCGCTTGATCCGCCCCACCATCGAGGCCAACACGACGATGAGCGTGGCGATGATCGCCGACTGGCCCAACAGGACGTGGGTCGTAAAGGGGGCAAGCTGCTCCAGGAGTTGCTGCATGGGGCCGACACGCTGCGGGTGAGGTCCCTTAGTATAGCGGACCGAGGCTGCCTGGGCTGCTCTAACGGCCGGGAGGTTCGACCTCGACGGAGTCCATCGTGTAAAAGGTCAGCTTGGTGCCGACGGGGATGCGGATGTTCGGAGCATCCAGCTTGCGGGCCAGCCCGCGACCCACCTCGCCGGCCACACCGACCAGAGCGAAGGCGGCGCTTACCGCAGACGAGGCGTCGCCCGTGGCCAAGTCGAGCAGTTTGCCCGCCCGCAGCGTCTTGAGCGCGTCGTCCGCTCGGCGCAACTGGCTCGGCTCCACCAGCGACTCGGAATCCGAAACGCCCAAGCGGTCCAAGGCGTCGCTCAGAGCGGCCTTGGCGGCGGGCTGGTCGCCGAGGGCGGCCACGTCGCCCGATTCGATGGCTTCCGCAAGGCTTTCGAGCGTCTTGCGCGAATCGGGGTCGTCGAGCAACGCGCCCAAGGATGGTCCGGTTCCTCCCAGTTCTCGGGTCAGCGCCAAGGGCGCGGCCTGGCCCATGTTGGCCTTGAGTCGGCACGAACCGCCATCCGGAAGCAACAGGCTCTCGGGCTCGATTTCGAGCCGCGCGGGCTGGTTGGCCACCATGGTGAGCAGGTTGGCTTTGCGGCTGCGCACCACGCGGGCCGTAACGGGGGTCCCCCTGGGAATCGCGACCTCGCCCGCGACGGTCACGTCCTCGGCCACGACCAGGACGACGCTTTCTCCCTCGCCCGTGACGCCCGATTCGAGCCGCGTGAGCGTCATCGCCGTGATGGAGGTCTCGGCGGGAACGACGAGCGATGGCTTGGCCGGCGCCTCGGCCTGGGGCGGCGCGGTCTGGCAACCGACGAGGCTCAGGGCGAGGGCCGAGCAGGCCGCGACCGTTCGCAGTGGGTTCACACCGAACCATACGCCGCTGCGGCGCGATCCGCTTCACCAACTCGACGGGGAACGTCGGCAAGCGGTGGCCCGTTCACGATTGGGCCTGCGCCTCGTCGACTGTGCTCCGGAAGAGCAACCCCGAAACCCTGAACACTGAATTCCCTCTTCCGGACTCCCCTCGCCTTCGCCCGGCTGCCGTTCTCAGCCCAGACCGACCTCGNNGGAGAGGGGCCGGGGGTGAGGGACTGGGTCTGCGCCCAAAAGACGAGACACACAGTCCTTTCGGCAAGGAAACTGAAATGATGCGTCGTTCTTTCACCCGCGAGTTCAAGCTGGACGTCTGCCGAAGGGCCGAGTCCGGCGAGTCGTCGAAGTCCCGGCTGTGCCGGGAGCCGTGGAGGACCGAACCGCCAGCCCGCGTTCCCTTTCGAGGCTTCGGGCCCTGAGTCTGGAGCGACGAGACACACCCGGCAGTCGCGGGCCGAAGCTCAAGGTGACGCGGGGGAGCGTGGAGCGAGCAGGACAGTGCGTCCAAACCGACCCTCTCATGGGTTCCGACCGGACCGGACGCTCGGGGGTTCGGAGGGCTCTGGACGGTAGGGGGACCCATGCCACCCGTGTCGGATTGGCAACTGCGCTCTTGCCCCGCGTTCTCTTTCGAGGCTTCGGCGGGGGTCTTTGGTGGTTGAAGCCTGGTGGGGTGCGCGGGCCGGACCCTCGGGGTGACTCGGGGTCCCCAAACGGAACCACGAACGCCTGTTGGAGAACCATCGGACACGGCCAGAGAACCGACTCGAGGTTGACAAACCCCTCGCTCGCGGCGAAGAGACACGGACGAACCCCAACGTGAAAGAGCTCTTCGAGTGGGAGAATCGGCGAGAGCTGACTTGCCGACCACCTGCCGACCACTGCCGACGCCTCTGGGGGGGATGTGAATGTGAATCGTGAGTGCGACCTCAGTTTTCCGCTTTCCGTTTTCCGCTTTCCAAACCTGGGGGATGTGAATGTGAATCGAACCCGTCAATCGCCCGCGCAGAGAGCAAGCGATTCTGGATCATCTCGCCAATTCTCCAGGTGAAAACCGTATCCCACCGAGCGGATGTACTCAAAGTGGCTGGTGTTGGCGCTTGCGACAGCGTAGCCGCGCCGGATGGCGCAGGCGGCGATGGCTGGATCGATGAAACCGATCGGAGTCCCTGCACGGAGGAGGGAACCAATGATCTCTGCGGCCAGCCGATAGTCCTCAACGTTAGGCTGAATCTCGTCGTTCTCGGCGAACAGGGCCTCGGCGCGCTTGATCTGTGCGCTGGCGCCGATGTGGTGAAGTCCCGAAAGAATCTCGAGCGCCGTTAGGCTGGTGAACGTCAGGACCTGATGGTCGGCGTGGTACCGCCGAGCGTTCGCGACAACATGAGCGTTCGCGCCCCTCAGAAGGTCTGAAAGCAGGTCGCTGTCGAGAACGCGCCTCGCCATCCAGCTAGAACCCCAAATCTCGGACGCGATCGAACTGTGCCCGATGAGCCTTGGCGCTCGCGACCGCGCGATCCATCGCGTCGCCATCTTCCGCAGGCGCGAAGGCGCCGATGAGCCTCTCGGCCGGAGTCTCCTCACCGTGGAGTTGGGCTCCCTCGACCATCAGCCGTTCGGCCGCCTCTTCCGGAGTCACGCCCCCCGTCGCGACCATGCGCTTGACAGCATGGCCTACCGGGCTGTCGTCCTGAATGCTGATGCGAAGTTCGATGGGCATAGGTCTGGCTGCTTCACTAGTCTAGACGAGGCGTCGCGCCACGTCGTTCCATGTCCACCTTCCCCGCGCCGCGTCGTATACTTCAGACGTGGCTGTGAACATACAGGGTCGTCTCGATGCCAGCGGCAAGCGGTTCGCGATCGTCGTGGGCCGGTGGAACGAGTTGGTCACCAAGGAGCTCCTCGAAGGAGCCTTGGACGAGTTTCGTCGTCACGGCGAGCCCGAGGTGGTCGTGGTGTCCGTCCCCGGTTCGTGGGAGATCCCTTCGGCGGTGCAGCCGCTGGTCCACGGCGGCGGGTTCGCGGGGGTCGTCTGCCTGGGCTGCATCCTGCAGGGCCAAACGCCCCACGCGCAGCAACTGGCGTCTCAGGTGGGTTCGGCCCTCATGAACCTGCAAGTCGGCTCGGGCGTGCCCATCGCTTGGGGCATTCTGACGCCGGACACGATGGACCAGGCGCTGGACCGCGCGGGCCTGAAAGTGGGCAACAAGGGCCGCGAAGCCGCGTTGGCCGCCATCGAAATGGCTTCGGTTTTGGAGGCGCTCGCGCCCCACCCGAACGCCTAGACCCAGCCGCGCCGTTGCCGTGGCGAGAAGGCAGCCGGTACAATGGCGGCAGGAGTCACCACGGACTGGTGGAAACGGAGGTCGGAGCACGGAAGCTCCCTCCCATTTCTCCTCAACCCCTCTTGATTTGCGACCGGTACACTCGGTTTCGCCATGAGTTCCCCCGTCCCCAACCGCTGGGATGCCGCGCTCGCTCCTTCGGACCCCCTTGCGCAACTGGTCTACGCGTCCAACCTGCTCGGCTCCGACCCCCGCGTGACCAACTTCGGCGGCGGGAACACCAGCGCGAAGATTCCCATGGCCGACCCGCTCACGGGCGAAACGGTCGAGGTGCTCTGGGTGAAAGGCTCGGGCGGCGACCTCGGTTCGGCGAACGCGGGCGGATTCGCGAGCCTCTACCAAGACAAGGTCGTGGCCCTGGAAGCCAAGGGTCTGCCCGAGGACGAGATCGTCGCCCTCTACAACCACTGCACGTTCAACCTGAACCCCCGCGCGTGCAGCATCGACACGCCGCTCCACGCGTTCGTGCCCTATCGGGCCGTTTCGCACCTGCACGCAGACGCCGTGATCGCCATCGCCGCCAGTCGCGACGCCGAGCGGTTGTGCCGGGAGGTTTGGGGCGGGCGAATGGGCTACCTGCCCTGGAAGCGCCCCGGCTTCGATCTGGGGCTCATGCTGCGCGACCTGATCCGCGACAACCCCGGCATCGAGGGTGCACTGATGGGCTCGCACGGCTACATCTGCTGGGCGGACGACTGGGAGAAGGCCTACGCCCTCAGCCTCGACCTGATCAACCAGGCCGAGGCGTTCATCGCCTCGCGGCGCACGGCCCACCCGTTCGGCGAACTCATCCGCGAGTTGAAGGCGGACGACGCCGAGGCCAAGTGGCGGCGGCTGTTGCCGGTGCTGCGCGGCCGGGTGGCCCACAACGGCCAACGGTTGATCGCCAGCGTGGACCAGAGCGAGCCCGTGCTGGAATTCCTCGGCCGCGCCAAGCGCGACCGACTGGCTGCACTCGGGACGAGTTGCCCCGACCACTTCCTGCGTACGAAGATCCGCCCGCTGGTGCTCGAGTGGGACGGTCATGCCGACCCCGCGACCGTGCTCGCGCCCGCGTTGGAGGCGTTCCGCGAGGACTACTGCGCCTACTACGAGCGGTGCAAGCGTCCCGATTCGCCCGCCATGCGCAACCCCAACCCCAGCGTGGTGCTGGTCCCTGGGTTGGGCATGGTCTCGTTCGGCAAGAACGCCGCCGAGGCGCGCATCACGGGCGAGTTCTATCGCAACGCCATCGCCGTGATGGAAGGCGCGGAGACCGTGGACGAGTACGTGGCGTTGCCCGAGCAGGAGGCGTTCGACATCGAGTACTGGCTGCTCGAGGAAGCCAAGCTCAAGCGCCAGCCCCCGGAGGCCGAGCTCAGCCGGCAGATCGCTGTGATCACCGGTGCGGCGCAGGGCATCGGCTTGGCCACGGCACGGCAGATGGCCTCCCTTGGCGCGACGGTGGTTTTGTTGGACCTCACTGCTTCAAAGCTATCCGAAGCCGTGGGCGAAGTGGCCAAGATCGCCGGCAAGGATGCCGTGCTTGGCATCCCGTGCGACGTGACGGATTCGGCGGCCCTGACTGCAGCCTTTGACCAAGCCGTCTTGCGGTTCGGGGGTGTGGACCTGCTGGTGGTCAACGCGGGGAACGCGCGGCGCGGGACCGTGGCGGACACAAGCTGCGAGGATTACGATTTCCTGAGCAACCTGCTGATGCGGGCCTACTTCGAGACGATGGCCGAGGCCTCGCGCGTGATGATCGCGCAGGGAACGGGCGGTTCGATGGTGGTCGTGGCTTCCAAGAACGGGTCGGCGGCGGGCTCGAATGCGGCCGTTTATTCGGCGGCAAAGGCGTTCGAACTGCACTTGGCTCGCTGCTCGGCGAACGATTTGGCCAAGTTCGGGATTCGGGTCAACGCGGTGAATCCAGACGCCGTGTTGCAGGGCTCGGGCATCTGGTCGGACGAGTGGCGGACGCAGACAGCGGCTTCTCTGGGGATCGCGCCGGAGGCTCTCGAGGCGCATTACCGCGACCGCTCGCTCCTGAAGGTGATGGTCCGCCCGGAGGACATCGCGGAGGCGATCGTGTGGCTGTCGAGTTCTCGGGCGAGCCGGACGACGGGCGGCACGATCAGCGTGGACGGCGGGAATCGGGAAGGGTTCTTGCGTTGAGCGTGGTGTCAGTCTCCTCGCCACTCATCTTCGGGATTCCCAGCTTGCAAGAGGACTTGCCTCAGGGTTCCCATCGGAAGTGGGCGTGATCCGTGCATGGGAACAACGACCTGAATGTTCTTCTCGCGGCACCACCATTTCCGGTGGCTACCGCGTTGCGAGACGAACTCAAAACCGTGCCTAGCCAGCATCGTCTCCAGGTCCTTTGCACCGAGCCTCTTGATTCGTCCAGCCACTTCAAACCGCGACCTTCAGCTCAACGGTGCCTGGAGGAGCCTGAATGGGTAGCGGCTCCAGGTAGAGGGCGATCGCTTCTTTGATGTTCTCGATCGCCTCCTCACGGGTCGCTCCGGCGGATGTGCAGCCCTTGAGCTCGGGGCACCAGACGGCCCAATCGCCCGTTACGGGGTCCTTTTCCAAGAGAACGCGCCACATCATGACCCGACTATACCGCCCGATCCAACCGCTGGTCAGCGGTCCTTCTCGACCGGTTTTGCGTTGCGCAGGGCCAAGTCGCGATCGCGCATCCGATCCAGAATCCGCAGCTTTTCTGCGTAGGGCAGAGCGGCAAGCTTGAGCCGGTACGCCTTCTTCGAGGCCTCGATCCTCTTGAGGTCGAACGTCATCCGCTTCGCTCCACATTCTGGAATACGGAATCAGGACGCGACAACCGCGCCTTCCGCTCGACGCTGAATCACCCATAATGGGCGCATGATCCTGGCCCTGGCGAGTTTGCTGGCCATCGCGCCGCCCTTCTTCATCAAAGGCGTCGTCGGCACCGAAAGGCTGGACCAGCTCGCCGCCGCAGGCGCCAACGCCATCCGCATCGTGGATGCCCGCAACGCTGCCGAGACGCTCGACCGGGCTCACGCCAACGGACTGCGCGCGCTCGTCACGCTCGATGTGGGCCAAGCCCGGCTCGGCTTCGATTGGTCCAGCGCCGACCAGCGCCGGGGCCAACGCGAGCGCCTGCTGGAGCAGTGGGAACGGTATGCCGCCCACCCCGCCCCGTTCATGTGGTCGCTCGGCTCGGAGGTCGAGGTGGGCTACGACGCCGACGAGAACCTCTGGAAGGGCCTCGGAGAACTGGCCGAAGCCCTCAAAGCCAAAGACGCCGCCAGGCCCGTGATCCTTACGCTCGCCGAAGTGACGCAGGCCAAAGTGGACGCCATCGTGCGCTTCTGTCCTAAGGTGGACGCCATCGGCGTCAACACCTATGCGGGGCTGGCTTCGCTGCCCCAGCGGCTGGAAACCTACGGCTGGAAGAAGCCCTGGCTGGTCACCGAGTTCGGCCCATTCGGGCCCTGGGAAGTCGCCAAGACGCCATGGGGCGCGGCCCGCGAACCCATGGGCCAGCAGAAGGAAGACATCTATCTGAGCAACTACCTGCGCTCGGTCGAGGCGCATCGGCCCAACTGCTGGGGTTCGTTCGCGTTCTTCTGGGGTCACCGGTACGAAGGGACGCCGTCGTGGTTCGGGCTCTTCCTACCCACCGGCGAGCGCTTGGGCGGCGTGGACGCCCTCACGTTCGCGTGGAGCCGCAAATGGCCGGCCAACCGATGTCCGAGAATCTTCTATCTGGACACGACCATTGACCAGAGCCCCGTCGCACCGGGCTCCGAGCAAAGCGCCGTGGTCGTCGCCTTCGATCCCGACGACGATCCGCTGACGATCAAGTGGGAGGTCCGCGCCGAAATGACGGGCGACGGGGTCGAACCCAAGCTCATCTACGACGCGATCTCGGGCAAGATCGGGAATCAGGTCCAAATCCGGGCGCCGCTGGCCGAAGGCGCCTACCGATTGGTCGTCGTCGTCACAGATGGCAAGGGCAACGCGGCGACGGCCAACGTGCCTTTCTTGGTCAAGAACGGCTAAGGCATCCAGTGGCCCAGCTTGTCGCGCTTGGTCTCCAAATACCGCTTCCTCGCGTCGGAGGGTTCGGCGATCAGCGGGACGTGCTCCACGATTTCCAGCCCGTAGCCGGTCAGTCCGGCCACCTTCGCCGGGTTGTTGGTCATCAGGCGCAGCCGCCGCAAACCCAAATCGGCTAGCACTTGCGCGCCGAGCCCGTAGTCGCGCAGGTCCGCCTTGAACCCGAGCGCCTGGTTGGCCTCGACCGTATCCAAGCCCTCGTCCTGCAGCGAATAGGCGCGCAGCTTGTTGAGGATGCCGATGCCGCGACCTTCCTGGGCGATGTAGAGCACGACGCCGCGCCCTTCGGCTTCGATGGTCTGGAGCGCCATGGCCAGTTGATCGCCGCAATCGCAGCGCAGCGAGCCCAAGATGTCGCCCGTCAGGCAGCTCGAGTGGACGCGCACCAGCACGGGGTCGTCGGTGCAGACGTCGCCTTTGACGATCGCCAGATACGGCGCTGACTCCACCTGCGGCTCGTAGGCATGGATCTCGAACACGCCGTACTTGGTGGGGAACTGGATCGGCCCGGCGATCCGCTCGACCAGCTTCTCGGTTTTGCGCCGGTAGGCGATCAGGTCGGAGATCGTGATGAGCTTCAGGCCGTGTTCGCGGGCGAAGGGCACCAGGCCGTCCATGCGCATCATCGTGCCGTCTTCCGAGAGGATCTCGCACAGCACGCCCACGGGCTTGAAGCCCGCCAGACGACAGAGGTCCACCGTGGCTTCGGTGTGACCCGCTCGGCGGAGCACGCCGCCGTCTTCTGCTCGGAGAGGGATCACATGGCCGGGCCGCGCGAGGTGTTCGGGCCTGGACGCGTCGTCGCAGAACAGAGCGACGGTCTTGGCCCGGTCGAACGCCGAAACGCCTGTGGTGCAGCCTTCGATGGCGTCCACCGTCTCGCCCATGGCGGTGCCGTGGCGGCTCGTGTTGTTCTTGGTCATCATGGGGATGGCCAATCGGTCGAGCACCTCGGGGGTGGTGGGGATGCAGGGGACGCCGCGACCGAACTTGAGCATGAAGTTCATGGCTTCGGGCGTGCACGTTTCGCCCGGCATGATCAGATCGCCTTCGTTCTCGCGGTCGGGATCGTCCACCACCACGACCATCTTGCCGGCCTTCAGATCTTCGATCGCCTCGGGAATCGTCGCGAAGTCCATATGGGACGATTCTACGGGATCGGGAGACGTTGCGCTCGGGACGTGGCCAAAATCGGCTCGTTCGAGCGCACGAGTGTTCCATTCTGGAGGGCATCTTGGTAGACTAGTCTCAACGTGTTTCTCGCGAAGCACGACCAAGGAGCAACCGTGCCCGCAGACAAAAGCGCCGCCCAAGACAAGAACCTCGCCGAACGCGAACGCCAACTCGAAGCCGCCGTCAGCCAGATCGAGCGCACGTTTGGCAAAGGGGCCATCATGCGGCTCGGGACGGGTGAGCGCGCGCCTGTGGAGTCCATCCCCACGGGCTCGCTCAGCCTCGATCTCGCCCTGGGCGTCGGCGGCATTCCCAGGGGCCGGATCACCGAAATCTACGGCGCAGAAAGCAGCGGCAAGACGACCCTCGCCCTTCAAGTCATCGCCGAAGCGCAGCGTCGCGGCGGACTCGCCCTGTTCATCGACGCCGAACACGCCCTCGACACCGAATACGCCCGCGCACTCGGCGTCGACATCGATCGGCTCTACATCTCGCAGCCCACGACCGGTGAAGAGGCTCTGGAGATCATGGACGGGATGATCCGCTCGAACGCCGTGGACGTGGTGGTGCTGGACTCGGTCGCGGCGCTTGTCCCGAAGGCGGAGATCGAAGGCGAGATGGGCGATTCGTTCGTCGGCATCCAGGCGCGCATGATGTCTCAGGCCATGCGCAAACTGGGCGGCGGCATCAACAAGTCGAACACGGTCGCGATCTTCATCAACCAGCTTCGCGAGAAAATCGGCGTGATGTACGGCAACCCCGAGACCACGCCCGGCGGCCGCGCGCTCAAGTTCTGGGCCTCGGTGCGATTGGAAGTCCGCAAGGGCGAGGCGCTGAAGGTCGGCACCGAGCAGATCGGCGCGCGCACCAAGGTGAAGGTGGTCAAGAACAAGGTCGCGCCGCCGTTCAAGAACGTCGAGTTCGACATCCTGTACGGCAAGGGCATCAGCCGCGAAGGCGACCTGCTCGACCTCGCCACCGAATTCGGTCTGGTCACCCGGGCGGGCACCTACTACAACTGCGGCGACACGCGGCTCGGCCAGGGCCGAGACAACGCTCGGGGCTACCTTGAGGAGCATCCCGAGTTGTTCGCCGACCTCGACGCCAAGGTTCGGGCGAAGGCGGCCGAGAGGACCAAGTGAAGCGGTTCCTCCGCTTGGGGCTGACCGCGCTGCTCGTCGGCGCGTTTGGAGCGGCTTGCCTTCAGCCCACCCAACAACAAACGACCACCGAGACCCCTGCGCCGAAGCTCGTGCGCTTCGCCGATTCCGAGATGCTCTCGGGGTACCTGCGAGGCGATGCGGAGACGGGACCGTTGGTCAGCGCGCATCGCGGGGGACCGACGCCCGGCTTCCCCGAGAACTGCCTCGCCACGTTCGAGAACACGCTCAAGCATGGCCCTGCGGTGCTGGAATGCGACGTCCAACTCACGCGCGACGGCAACCTGGTGTTGATGCACGACGACACGCTCAACCGAACCACCACGGGCCGAGGAAGGGTCTCGGACGAGACTCTGGAAGGCATCCGAATCGTGCGTCTGCGCGACAATCAGGGCAACCGCACGCCTTACTCGGTGCCCACGCTGGCCGAAGCTTTGGCGTGGTCGGAAGGCCGCGCGATCCTCACGCTCGACATCAAACGGGGCATTCCGCCGCAGTTGGTCGTGGACGCCGTGAAGAAAGCCGGCGCGGGCAACCGCGTAACGATCATCGTCTACAACCTCGAAGACCTGCTGGCCTACCACAAGCTCGACCCTTCGCTGAACATCGCGGGCAGCGCACGAAACGCCCAAGACGTCGCAGCGATCTTGAACTCGGGTGTGCCGACCAAGCGTCTGACCGTGTTCACGGGCGTCGGGCGTCTCAACGCCCCCGTGGTCGCAGAACTCGGCAAGCGCGGCATTCGAACGATCATGGGCACGTTCGGCGAGCTCGATGAAAAGGCCGCCAGCGACCCGACGGTCTACACGAACCTGGTGAGCCAAGGCATCGGCATGATCGCGACCGACCGGCCCGATCTGGCGTTCAAAGCGCTGGCCGGCGCGCGGCGCGAACCCGAACTGCAGCGACCATGACCGCTGAAATCGTCTCGGTCGGCACGGAACTGCTCCTCGGCCAGACGGTCGATACCAATGCCGCCGAACTCGGCCGCAAACTGGCCGCTCTGGGCATCGTGCACCGTCGCCGCCAAACCGTGGGCGACAATCTGGAGCGCGCCGCCGAGGCTATCCGCGAGGCGCTGTTCCGTGCGGACACGGTGTTCACGATCGGCGGGCTCGGCCCCACCCAAGACGACTTGACGCGCGACGCCATCGCCCTGGCACTGGGCGTCTCGCTGGTCCACGACCCCGAGATCGAGGCCCATCTGCGAGCGATGTTCGAGCGCCGGCGGATTCCGTGGACCGATTCCCAGACAAGGCAAGCCCAGAGGCCCGAGGGCTCCCAACCCGTCGCCAACCCCAACGGGACCGCACCGGGCCTGATCTGCGAGCGAGACGGCAAGAGGGTGATCGCGCTTCCCGGCCCGCCCAACGAGTTCGGGCCAATGGTCGAGGGGCCGGTAGGGGGGTATCTCGCCGCACTGACCGGCGGGATGGCGCTGCACTCCCGCGTGGTGCGCGTGTGCGGCATGGGCGAGAGCATGGTCGAGCGCACCATTCGCGACTTGGTGGATGGCGAGAACCCGACCGTCGCCCCCTACGCAAAGCTCGGCGAAGTCCACCTGCGCGTGAGCACGATGGCTTCCGATGGCGACACTGCGGCAAGCGTGTTGGATCCCGTGGTCGCCACCATCCGCGAACGCCTCGGCAACCACGTCTACGGCTTCGACGACCAGCCGTTGGAATCGGCCGTCATCGGCCTGCTGCGCGATCGAAAGCAAACGCTCGCTGTGGCCGAGAGCGTGACCGGGGGTGGCCTGGGAGGGCGTCTGACATCCGTCGAGGGCTCCAGCGCCGCGTTCGTGGGCGGCGTGATCGCCTATCAAGCCCAGATCAAAGAACAGCTTCTCGGGGTCTCGCGCGAGTTGCTCGACGCACACGGGACGGTCTCGGAAGCGTGCGCGGTCGCCATGGCCGAAGGCGCGCACGAGCGGTTCGCGACCGACTTCGCTTTGGGGATCACGGGGAACGCAGGGCCGACCGTGGACGCCGCCGGAACCCGCGTGGGAACCGTGTTCATCGCACTTGCCTCTTTCGAGGGCACACAGGTCGTCGAACACGAGTTCACCGGCCAGCGCGGCGCGGTTCGCTCCAAGGCCAGCCAGAGCGCTCTCACGATGCTCTGGTTTGCGCTGAATCGGTAGTTATACGAGGCGTCGGCGACTCCGAATGACGCGCGGAATTGCCGATACTCCTAGTGGTCTGCCGAGAGACGTGGGCGACCGTGATGCCATGTTCGACCTTGCGCGAATCCAGATGAGCCTGCGATGGTGCCGCGCATCCGTCTGGGTCGTCCTCGCGTTGACGGCGTCTCTGGGATTGAGCCAAGCCCCGGCCCCACACGTCGGGACCGGGCAGCTCGACCTGAAAGGCGTCGACTTTTCCCGCCTCGGAAGCGTCCCTCTCTCGGGCCAGTGGTTGTTCGCGCCCGGAACGCTGGACGTCGCAAAGCCAGCGACGCAAGCCATCACGGTTCCCGCGCCCTGGGACGCCGAGGTGAACGCCGCAGTCAAGCAACCCGCCCAAGGCATGGGCGTCTACCACCTGACCATCGACCTCGGCAAGAATCCGGGCAACCTCGCGCTTTCCATGCCGGACAACGCCGGCGCCTACATCGTCTATCTCGACGGCAAGAGGATCTTCCAGAACGGCACGCCGGGCAACGCCGCGACCGAGCGGTCCAAGATGGTCCCGCAAGTCGTCACGCTGCCTCCCGGCATCCACAGCAAACACCGGCTGGCGATCGCCGTGTCGAACCACGTTCATGCCGTTGGCGGGCTCGCGGTCACCCCCGAAATCGGTCGTGCGAGCGTCCTGCTTCTCCAAGAGCAACGGGCGGGCAGCTTGGCTTGGCTCATCTTCGGCGCCGCGCTCGCCATCTTCCTGCACTACGCAGTGATGTTCGCGATCTCGAAGGACTGGGGTTACGGGCTCTACTCCCTGCTCTCGCTGATTCTGGGCTTCTATCTGCAGGTCACGCAGTCCTACCACTACTCGGTGTTTCCCGCCATTGACGAGGTGTCGCGGCTCAAGCTCGAGTACGTCCTGCTGCTCGCCATTCCGCTCGCCATCTATGGCTTCATGCGGCGGCTCTACCCCCACGAGATCCCCAAAGTGCCGCTCTGGGTGGCCTCGGCGTTCTCCGGAGCGGGTGCCGCCTACGTGATCGCGACCCATCCGACGGTGTTCACGCAGCATCGCAGCTTGGTGTCGCTCTACGTCCTCGTCGTGATGCTCATGGTGCTGGGCGGGGTGGTTTGGGCGGCCGCCCGCAAGCGCGACGGCGCGGTGCTGGTGGTCGTGTCGTTCCTGCTCACGTTCTTGGCGGCCAGCCACGACGTATGGATGAGCGTGGGGAACCTGGAAGGCTCGATGCTGACCGGGTGGGCGTTCCTCGTCTACACCGTGGGCAACGCCGGTGCCCTCGGCGCCGTAGCGAGCCGAACGCAACAGGAGATCAAGAACCTCAGCAACGATCTCGCCCGGCTCAACGCCTCGTTGGAAGAGCGCATCCAGAAACGAACGCAGGAACTCGCCGACAGCGAGCGCCGTCTGCGCGACGTGTCGGAAGCCGTCGGCGAATTCATCTGGGAAACCGACCGGCGCGGGGTGTTCACCCACGCCAGCGACCGTGTGCGCGATTTGTTGGGCTTTAGGCCGGAAGAGCTGTACGGGCGCTCCATCTTCAGCCTGCTCACAGCCGATGTCCGCGAGGATGCCGCCGTGCTCATGGACCCCGAAAACGGCAGCGACGGGTTCCGTGGTGCCGAACTCGAAGTCCTCTCCAAGGGCGGCGAACGCATCTCTCTCGAAGTCAGCGCCGTTCCCATCTGCGCCAACGGTTCGACCACGATCGTCGGGTGGCGCGGCGCGGCAATGGACATCAGCGACCGCAAACGCACCGAGCAACAGTTGCACGAACTTGCCCGAACCGATTCGCTCACAGGACTTTCCAACCGACGCCATTTCATGGAGCGGGCCGGCGAACTCGTGAGCATGTGCCGCCGCCAGGGCTGGTCTGCCGCTATGGTGCTGATCGACGTGGACCGGTTCAAGTCGGTCAACGACACCTACGGGCACGAGGCGGGCGACCAAGTGCTCAAGCTGGTGGCCAAGGTGATCCAAGGCGCGACCCGCGAAGTGGACGTGCTCAGCCGGTACGGCGGCGAGGAGTTCGCCCTGTTCCTGCCGAACACGGATATGGAAACCGCCATCTTGGTCTCCGAGCGCGCCCGAGTCGCACTAGAGGATGCCGTCATGGAGTGGGAAGGCACCACCCTGCGCGTCACGGCGTCCCTTGGCATCGCTTGGGCGAACAGCGAGGACCTTGAGCTTCGGGACCTGACGATCCAATCGGACAAGGCCCTCTATGCCGCGAAGGCCAGCGGCCGGAACCGAGTGCTGGTCTACGGCCCGGAGATGGACAGCGAAGCCGCGTAAGCGTCCCGCATCAGCTCGGCCAACCGCATCTGCACCTCGGCGCGATTCCTGTTGAGGTCCGGCGCATCCGCAGGCACGTGATAGTACGTGTCGCCCCGCAGGTAGTCGGTCGCAAAGCGCAACGCCTGCTCCAAGGTCATCGCCAATGCCGCGCGACACATCCTGGCGGACACCTCGGTACCGAGAGGAGCGGAGCGGGCACCCAAGAACCCCTCGCGCATGGCGTGCTCGACCTCGGCGTCGTAGCGCACAGTCTCCAGGTCGGCCACGATCTCGCCGGCGGGGTTGGCCAGCGACCGAACGGCGTCGGCCCAATCGAGTTCCCACGGCCCGGGCATGACGGTGTCCAAATCCACCAGCGCCACCACGCGGCCCTCGGCGTCGAACAGGAAGTTCTCCAGCTTGGTGTCGCCATGGACGGCCGTCGCCTCGCACCACATGTCTCTCAACGCCATGGCGGCCGGCCTGTCGCGGAGCAAGGCCTCCACCATCGGTCCGATTTGGGCAAGTCTTTGGCTCAAAAGCGATCCATCACGCACCGTGTAGAGGTGCCGGGTGGCGTCGAGCACGAGGGGGTCGGTGGGCAGGAGGTCGGTGCATTGGGACACGTCGGTGCATCCGCGCAGCACGGCCTCGAGTTGACGATAGTAGCCTTCGGTGTCGTGAAACCCGGGCAACGAACCGCGATCCAAACGCACGTGCGAGCCGATGGCGGCGGCGGCGGCCAACCCCCGACCGATCTCGCGAGCGACGGCCAACTGCCGATCCCGATCGCCGACGTCGCTCAGCCGCTTGTAGCAGCGCACTCCTTCGATCAGGCTCATCGCGCGCCACCAGCCCGATCCGTCCTCCACCAGGTTGGACCCCTCCGGTGTGGTCGCGAACGAGAACGCCTGCCACCCGGGCGGAAGGGCGCCTTCGCGCATCAGTCGATCCTGGGCCGCCAGCCATGCCGTGGCCCCATCCATCACCCGCCGAGGGTCGCAGAACACCAAAGTGTTGATTTTCTGGACCAAGAACTTGCCCTGATCCAACTCCACGAGCCAACACTCGGGATTGATGTTGCCGCGGTTGGCGAACGGCTGGACCGACGCGATACCGCCCAACTGGAACCGCTCGACCGCCCTAGGTGGGCGCATCGGGACTCCTGAGCTTGACGGGTTCGGCAGCCGCCTTCTTGAGCCGCAGGTTCAGCATCTCGACCAGCGTGGCGAACGCCATGGCGAAGTACGTGTAGCCCTTCTCGATGTGCGCGCCGAAACCCTCGGTAATCAAGTTGACGCCGATCAGGACCAAGAACGCCAGCGCGAGCATCTTGACCGTGGGATGTTTCTCGACAAAGTCGCTCACCGGGCCGGCGAAGGCCAGCATGAACCCGACCGAAACCACGACGGCTGCGACCATGATTTCGATGCGGTCCGCCATGCCGACGGCGGTGATGACCGAGTCCAGCGAGAACACGATGTCGAGCACAAGGATCTGGGCGATGACGCCGGAGAACGTCGCCGCTTTGCCCGGTTTGCCGTGGTGCTCCTCGCCTTCGAGCTTGCCGTGAATCTCCTTGACGGCCTTGTACAGCAGGAACAGTCCGCCGAAGAGCAGGATCAGATCGCGCCCCGAGAACGGGTGTCCGAACGGTTCGACGAGCGTCGCCTTGAGGCTCATCACCCAACTGATCGAAAGCAGCAGCAGGATGCGGGTGACCAGAGCCAACATCAGGCCGATCTGGCGCGCCTTGGCCCGCTGACTCTCCGGCAGCTTGCCCGCCAAGATCGAAATGAACACGATGTTGTCGATTCCGAGGACGATTTCAAGGATGGTGAGCGTCAGAAACGCCATCCAGGTTTGGGGTTGGGCGAGCCACTCCATAGTCGGTGGGCGTATTGTGGCCTCTATCGGGGTCGAACTGTATGCCACCGAGACATTCCAGACAAGGTATCACTAGCGGCAATGCCAAAGCCTGTGGTCATTGTCGGCGCCGGTCTAGCGGGGCTGATCGCCGCCCGACGCCTTAGCGAAGCCCAAGTTCCGTTCCTCATCCTCGACGCCGACGACCGCGCGGGTGGCCGGTTGAAGACGGACGTCGTGGACGGATTCCGGCTCGATCGCGGGTTCCAGACGCTTTTCACGGCCTATCCGACGCCGCAAGCCGAACTCGACATGGGCAAGCTGGACCTGCGCGTGTTCGCCTCGGGGGCCGAGGTGTTCGATGGCGTCAAGCGGCATGGCCTGCAGTTCGATCGGCGCGACGTGTCGCTGATCCTGTTCAACCGATTCGTCTCGTGGCCCGACAAGTTCCGGCTCTGCGCGTGGGCCAAGCACCTGGAGGATTCGACCGAAGCCGACCTGCGGCACGAGGAAGACACGACGGCGGAGACCTACCTGCGGCGGTTCGGGTTCAGCGAGCGGCTGCTCGACACGTTCATGCGGCCCTTCTACGGCGGCGTGTTCTTGGACCGGGGCCTGCAGGTCTCCTCGAACCAGTTCAATTGGGTGTCCAAGATGCTGGTCGAAGGCGACACCGTGGTGCCCAACCAAGGCATCGAGGCGATCCCGGCACAGCTCGCGGCCTCGCTCCCGGCCAGCGCCTTTCGTTTCAAGGCGCGCGTCGCCAGCTTGAAGCGAGAAGGCGGGCGCGTGACCGGCGTCGTCACCGAGGACGGCGAGACCATCGAGGCCTCGGCCGTGATCTTGGCAGCATCGGCGGGCGAATCGGCTCGTCTGGCCGGCATCGCCGCCCCGAGCAACGGACCCACGTCGGTCTGCATGTACTTCGAGACCCCCGAGCCCGTGATCAAGAGCAAGTTCATCGTTCTGAACGGCTCCGGCGAAGGGCTGGCCAACCATGTCGTGCCCGTGACCAACCTCTGCCCCGCCGCCGCCCCTGTCGGCAAGCACTTGGTATCGCTCACCCTGTTGGACGGCGCCGACCGCACGGACACCTACCTCGACGTCGTCCTCCGCAAGGAGATGGAGGCCTGGTTCCCCAACGCCAACCCGAAGCAGTGGCGTCACCTGCGCACCTACCGCGTCCGCAACGCTCAACTGGCTCAGGCACCCGGCTTCCAGAAGCACGCGCCGAGCATCGAAACCCAGACTCCCGGCCTCTTTCTGGCGGGCGAGTGGGTGGACAACAGCTCGATCGAGGGCGCGATGCGGTCAGGAGACCGATGCGGGCGACTGGTCGCCTCCTCCGTCGCCACACCCGCCTAGAACACGCCGATCTCTTGGCGCACGTAGCGAAGGCCCACGACGTAGGCCTCGAAACGGCGGCTCATCTTGTCGTAGAACGACGACTCGCGTCCGAACGGCTCGTGCCGAAACTCGCTGACGATGCCGTAGCTCGTCCGGCCTTGGGCGATCGGAGGCAGCAGCGGCTCGCCGTTGAGCGTCATCGCGGACTTGGGCACCGACTCGGGGAACAGTCCGGCCCAGAACAACAGAAAGTCGCCGACGTGCTTGTGGACCTCCCGCTCGCGTTCGAAGGAAGGGGCGTTGTAGCGCACGTCGCCTTCCAGGAGCATCTCGCCCAGGTCGGTCACGCGCTTGCCGTACGCGTTGCGGATGGCGTAGATCTGGTCGTCGTGAAGGAACTCGACGAGCAGATTGGACACGTAACGTTCCACATCCTCGTCGCCACGCAGTTCGAGTCGGTCGTGGAACGCTCGATGCACCATCTCGCCGAACATGCGTCGAATCGGATGTTGGTCGCTGATCTTTTCGGGCATCTTGCCTCCTGTTGTTCACAGCCGAAGGTGGGCCGTAACCTCTGTATCGGCTGTTCTAAGACAGACGCAACACGGGTGGCGAAGTGTTTCGTGCTTGGGACTTCTTCGTTGCGCGACTCGCGCGCCTCCCGACTCGTCATCATCGTAAGCATGCCGCTGAAGCGCATCCCCGACGCGATCGGAGTGGACGAAGCAGGCCGAGGGCCCCTCGCGGGTCCCGTGGTCGTCGCCGCCGTCCAGTTGCCGAAGGGCTTCCGGTGCCCCGAACTGGACGACTCGAAGAAGCTCGACGCCTCCACCCGCGAACGGCTGGCCAAGCGCATCCGATCCGCCAGCCGCTGGACTCTCGCCATCGGCGACCTCGGGGCCATCGAGCGCCGAAACATCCTGTGGGCGACGCTCGACGCCATGGAGCAAGCGGTTTCTGACCTGGGCATCCAAGACGCCGAGGTGCTGGTGGACGGCAACCGACTGCCTCCGGGATTGGCCGACCGGGGCCGCGCCATCGTGGACGGAGACGCCAAGGTTGCGTGCATTGCCGCCGCTTCGATCCTAGCAAAAACGCATCGTGACGCCCTCATGCGCAAGCTCGCCGGCGAGTATCCCGAGTACGGGTTCGAGCGGCACTTCGGTTACGCCACTCCCGAGCATCTGGCCGCCATCGAGCGGCATGGACCGTGCCCGATCCACCGTCTGACGTTCGCCCCGTTCAAGAAGGAGGCGCAGCTTTGCCTCAGCCTCGAAGCGTAGGCACGAACGCCGAAGACCGCGCCGCCGAACACCTCTTGGCCAAGGGCCTGACGCTGCTCACGCGCCGATTCAAGTCCGGGCGCGGGGAGATCGATCTGATCGCGTTGGACGGCGAACGGCTCGTGTTCGTCGAAGTCAAGGCCCGCCGCAACCCCGACGACGCCTTGTCGGCGGTGACGCCCGCCAAGATCCAGCGGCTGGTGGATGCTGCGGCACGCTACGCCGAGGGTGCCGGCTTGGACCACGAATGGCGGTTCGACGTCGTGGTCGTCTGCCCCGACGCGATCCACCACTACCCGGATGCGTTTCAGGCTTGGTGACTCGCCTTAGCGGAGCCTGGCGACCCGGACGACCGTGTTGGTCCCATAGGGGTAGCCCGTGGCTTCGAGCCGCAGTTCGCGCGCGGAGAGGTCGCTCTCGAAGCTCAGCCTCTCGCCGTTGTCCATCCAATGCGCCTCGCTGAACTCGCGGTTCAAGCCCCTGAACACGCGCTTGCCCGGACCCCGGCTCTTGGGCCCATGAGCCTGCGTGTTGCTGGTGGCCGTCAGGTTCGTCACGAACAGGTACACCTCGTCGCCCATCGCCAAGGCGAAGTCGTCGCCCTCGGCCGAGATCCCCGCAGGACGCCCCTGGTACATGACGCCTTCCGGACCTCCGTGCAGCTCGATCCAGTCGCCCACTCGGGCCAGCGCCGCACCCTCGTAGGCGGGAATCGCGCCCTGGGCTTCGGGCCCGATGTTCATAAGCAGGTTCGCCCCGGCGCGTCGGGCGAAGCAAAGCTCTTCGATGACGTGGGCGGGTGAAAGGAAGTTGAAGTCTTGGTTCGCCACGCCCCAGTGGAAGTTCATCGTGTGGCACATCTCGGCGGCGACGTACTTCTTCGCGCCCTTTCGATCGAGGGGCGTCGGACGGCCCCGTTCGAACGTGACGCTGTCCACCTCGGGATGGCCACCCCGACCCATGGCGTCGATCCCCGAGTTGTTGATGACGATGGCGTCGGGCTGGTGCTTGCGGATGACCGCATACAGTTCCGTTTCGTGCCAGTCGGCGTCCTTCTTGCTCCAGTTGCCATCGAACCAGAACCCGCCGATCTTCCCGTACCGCGTGCACAGCAGTTCGACGCTGGCTTGCAGGTACTTGTGGTAGCCCTCCCAGTCGTTGGCGAACCGCTCGTCGCTCCAATCCAGCGTGGTGCAGTAGAGCATCGGTACGATCCCCTCGGCGCGGCACGCCTCGACGAATTCGAGGATGAGGTCGCGTTTGGCCGGGGTGTGGGTGACATCGAGCTTGGAGAGCCCCCGCGTGTCGTACAGGCTGAATCCGTCGTGGTGGCGCGTGGTGTGCGTGATGTACTTCATCCCAGACCGCTTGGCCGTCTTGGCGAGCTTGGCCGCGTCGAAGTCCTTCGCGGTGAACGTGCCCATGAGCTTCATGTACTCGTCCTTCGGGATGCGGTGGAGGTGCATGGCCCACTCGCCCTTGCCGATCTGGGAGTAGAGCCCCCAGTGGACGAACATGCCGAACGCCAGCGATTCGAACGAGGCAACGCGAGGCTCGGGGGAGGGAACGGGGTCTTGGGTGGTGTTGGTCATGGCGAATCGGCCCAGCGAACCCGCGAGAACGCTGCTCGCGCCAAGTTTAATCACGTCGCGCCGGGTAGGCATCCTGAAGCGCAGTTTACCGAGGGCCCGATCCGTGTGGAATTCGCTCGCGGCGAGCCTGAACACCCTGCAAAGTTGCGGGGTTTGACCGAAACCTAAAGCAGGTCGTCATGTTCGAACTGATCGCGCGCCTTCTCCTTGCCATCGGTGCCGCCGCTGCGGCGTTTCGCTTCGGCTCGGCCAGCGAATTCGAGTGGGTGGGCGGCGCAGCGGCCCTGTTCGCCGCGCTCGGCGTGTTGGTGTTTCTGCTCGAACGTCGCGGGCTGCGGAATCCGGGCGTCTCCGGCTTTTCGGCCGTGGCCGATTCCTTTCTCATCGCGTTCGCACTCGCGGCCGTCGGGCGGCTGGATGCGTTCGGCTATGTCGTCCTTGCGCCGCTGGCGTATGCCGCCGCTCGGTTCGGTTCGCACCCCAGCGCCATGGCGCCTTTGGCCGCCGCCGCCTTGCTGGTCGCCGACGCGTTGGTCGCCCGGCACACCCAACCCAGCCTCGGCCTTTTGGGCACGGTCGGCCTGGTCGCCGCGATCGGCCTGCTGATGACCCAGCGCCGCACCGTGATGAGCGAGAGCCAGGCCATCGGCGAGCCGGTGCTGCCCCCTGCCGACCCCGAGACGCCGGACGAGACGATCGAGCCGACGGCCTACTTGCAGCTTCGCGAGAGCTACCGCGCGCTGCGCGACGAATTCCGACAGCTCCAGGTTCGCAGCCGCCAAGACCGCTTGCTTGTCAAACTGATCGAGACCCGGCACGCCAAGGGAGCGGATTTCTACAAGTCGGTGGCTTCGACCATGACCAAACTGACGCGTGTGGACCAAGCCATCCTGCACACCTACGCGCAGTTCAGCGACGCGTTCGTGGTGCGGGCCGTGGAGGGCGAGGTCCCTCACCCGATGGCCCAACAAGCGCTCCACATGGACGTGACCAAGGGTCTGGAGTCCATCCCGACGCAAGCCGCCGACCGGCTCCGCGCACTTCAGACGCCTGGCGACAAGCTGACTTCGGCCAACGTGGTGTTGCTCGATCAGGGCCGCCCGTGCGGCATGCTCACCCTCCGTTGCGAGAACCCGGAGACGTTGGACGAGGCCCGACAGCAAGCGGAGGAATCCGCCCCGATCCTGGCCTGGTTGCTCCGCGAAAGCGCTGCCCAGCGCCGCACCGAGGCCCGGCTGCGCGAGGCCGAGCTTCTTTACGAAATCGCCACAGCCACCGCTGGCGCCCAAACGCCCGAATCGCTGGCCGCGCGCGTGGTCGCCGAGTTGGGCGAATCGTTCGATTGGGACCACCTTGGCGTCGTGTTCCTCGACGGATCCGAGATGCTCCACGTGGCGGGACGCGGGCGCACGATCCGGTTCCTGGAGACGATGAGCTTTGCCTACGGCCCCGGTTCGGCCGGATGGCTGAAGATCGGCGCACCCGAATTGGCTCTGTTCGACGTGTTCGAAGACCAGCGTTGCGACCGCGCCGAGGCGCTCCGCCAACGCGTGGGCAGCTTCTGCGCCATCCCCATCCAGTTCGACGAGACGCCCTACGGGATTCTCACCGTCTCCACCCCGGTTGCGGGCGGCATCGACGTCCACGAGCAGCACACGCTCCGCTTGGTGGCCGCCGAGCTGGGCCAGGCCATCGGCCGCTTGGTCGAGCAGAGCCAGCGGGAGAGCGGCCTGATGACGGCCAAGGAGTTCCAGACGTCCGTCGCCGAGGCGGGCGAGGGGTGGTTGGTCTATCTGGAGCCGCTGAAGAAGCGCGACATCTTGGAGACATTCGGCCGGCCGGCGCTCATGCGGGCGCAACGCACGTTCGCGCGCAAGTTGCGGGCCAAGTTGCCGCTGGGCGGGATGCTCTGCCGCCGCACCGAGGGCGACTTCGTGGCGTTCCTGCCGGGCGCGTCGGAGCCCTTCGCGCACAGTTGGGCGAACGAGGCGGCGGCGATGGCTTCGATGGTGGCCATCGAGGGTGCCGGCGGGATGCGCAAACCGCTTGCCCTCCGCGCGCGGTCGGCACCGATCCGCTCTGAATCGGCCGTCGCGGCGTAGGTGGCGGGCTCCAGCGATTGGGCAAAAACCGCACTAAACCACGCGCGCGAACTTCCGCTATTTGGCCCCTGAAATCGGGGCGCTAGGTTCAATGCGGCCTTTCAAGCCCCCAAACAACTTCCGCTATCCGTCGGGTGGCACTTCCGCTAATCGGCACAAACCGAACGACCCTCCGGCGGCCTAGCCGCCAGAGGGTCGCCATTGTGTGGAGCCAGGTCAGCCCAGGCGGGCGTTGACGGCGTTCCAGTCGATGACCTGGACATACGCGTCCAGGTACTTCGCGCGGGCCGTGGCGAAGTCCAGGTAGTACGCGTGCTCGTACACGTCCAGCGCCAGAACCAGCGTGTGGTTCCAGATGGGGAACGTGTTTTGGGCGTCGCCCAGGTAGTTGAAGATGCGCTTCTCTTCGTGGTCGTAGGCCGTGAAGACCCATCCGCGCGCGCCCATGCCCGTCGCCTTCAGGTCTTGGACCCAGGCCTCGAAGCTGCCGTAGGCTTGCTCGATGAGCGTGGCGATGCGTCCCGTGGCGGGGCCGCCGGCGCCGCCGATCGTGTCGAAGTAGACGTTGTGGTTGATCAGGCCCTCGTAGGCGAACGAATAGTCGGCCTTCAGGGCGCGGATGTCGCTGTAGATCTGGTTCGCCTTGGCGGGGTCGGCGTCGAGCGCCGCGAGCTTCTGGCGGATCTCGTTGGTCTTGCGGGCGTAGCCCTGCCAGAGCTTCAGGTGCTCCTCGTGGGTTTTGCGCGAAATGCCGACGCGCTCGGTGGTGAAGACCTTTTCGGGGAGAGATTCGGGAACGGCGACGAGCTTCACATCCATAGTCTTGTCCTTTGCGGCGGCGAGCGGCCACCCGGATCCGGTCACGGACGCCATGCCGACGACTGCGGCGGCACCCATGAAATCACGTCGAGTCAACCCAGAACCGGGCTCGGCTCCATCCACCATCTGTGCCCTGAACATACCCCATCTGGACTCGGGAGTCAGGAATGAGGCCCAGACGAGCCCGCCAGTCGCCGTCCGGATGCTTCGGCGTGATCAAACGCCACGACCGCCACAGCACGGCCCCGCTCCCCGCATCCACCACCACATAGGGGTTCGTCTCGCCCTCGTAGCTCACTCGGTATGCGGGCACGGCGGGCAGGTCTTTGCGAACGCCCTGGGGGATCTTGCCGTGCTTTTGATCGGTTCCGTATCCTTTCTGGACCTCGTGCGGCACAGGGTTGTCCAAACTCTCCGGAATCAGGTGGCGCTCCGCGCGATAGATTTGGTTTGCGATGGCCGACGCCTGCTCGGGCGTGAGCACGAAGGGGCCCTCGACCGGCTTGGCTTCTTTGCTGATCCAGAAGCCCAGCATGTGACCATTCGCGGGGTCTACTTCAATCGAAGCAGTGTTGGTGTACCCAAACAGTGGCAAACCCATGAACCGCTCTGCGACGCTGAGTCGAGCGAGGCCGTGGAGCGATGTATCTGGCAGGGACATTGGCTGGTCCTCCTTAAACATCACATGCAGAGTGGGCCACTCTTCCGGTACGCCAAATCGGGTCAGCATGGCTCTAAGCTTGAGCTCGACCTGTTCCGCGGAGGAGATGGCTTTAGACACGCGCACCTCCGTTCTCAAGGAGCGCTCGATATCCCGCTGATAGTCGCGCACCTTCCCAACGCCTATCTCATCAAGTACCTCAACGCTTAGGTGGCCAAAGAATACTTCCGTAGTCTTTTGGAGATCGTCTCGCTCGATGTGAGACGGTTTAACACCTGGCTCACGCAAAGAATTGCGAATCACCCAATCGGTGGCCAATTGAAGGGCGTCCCTGCCCCCAAAAACACTTACAGAAAGCAATAGTGCTGCCAGGCTGTTCATCTCTATCCCTCCTCGGTTGCGTGAACCCACGCGATGTAGGCGTCGTCGTAGGAACTTCGATAAACTCCCCGAAGCTTAACGTCAACATCTGCGTTCATGGTCCCGGTCAAGAAGTTGGGCAACGCTCCAAACGACATCGTGGCCGAGGGTTCTTCAGCCTGCGCAACTGCCGCTTGCGAACACAGCATCACGAGCAGGCCATAGCATCTCCAAAGGCTTGTCCTCCAAAGGCTTCTCTTTGACTTCACGTTTCACTTCCCGCTACGGCCGAACCATACCGCCCCCCAATCGATCGAGTCAAGCCCCGGGCAAGGCTTGCAGGCCGTTGGCGGGATCAGTCGCCCGACCGCCCGAAATCCTTCCTGAGAATCAGGAGGTCCGCGATGTTCACCACCCCGTCCTTGTTCAGGTCGGCGTTCGGATTCCAGTTCTGAGTCCCCGACATGGAGCCGAACGCGAGGCGAAGCGCCAGAAAGTCCTGGATGTTGATCGTGTTGTCCCCCGTGACGTCGCCGTTGATCAGGTTGAAACTAAGACCCGATACACCCGTGTCCGAGATGTGCACCGGACCCACTGCGTGGCGAAGCCAGTTCGAACCCCGGACCGCGATCTGGTAGTCGCCCTGCAACAGCGTCGGCATCGCGAAGTTCCCGTCCGCGTCCAGCACCAACTGCCGGCTGTCCAGGACCGCACCCGAGCCCAACGCGCGCACCTCCACCGTCACCGACAAGCCCGCGGGCGAGCCGGACAAGTCTTGCAGGACAACCGTCCCGCGCACCATCGGGAGCAGGCCCGTCGTAGCCAGACCGTGCCCGCCGCCCGCCGACATCGACGTGACCTGCCCCACGCCGACCACCTGCACCGGCGTCGTACGGGTCGCCGTCGTTCCGTCGCCCAACTGCCCGGAAGCGTTCCAGCCCCAACCGCTCATCGTCCCATCGCCGTGCAGGGCCAGGCTGTATCCCGCACCTGCGGACACGGCGGCCACGCCCCCCAACCCCGCCGTCTGGACCGGAGTCCAGCGGTCCACGGTCGTACCGTCGCCGATCTGGCCTAACCCGTTGGCGCCCCAAGCCCACGCCGTGCCGTCGGCGCGACTGGCGACCGAGTGCCCCCATCCCGCAGCGATGGCCGTCACCTGCGACAGGTGATGCACCAACACGGGTGTCAATCGGTTCGTTGTGGTGCCGTCTCCCAACTGGCCGGTGTTGTTTCGTCCCCAAACCCAGACGGTGCCGTCCGCGCGCAACGCCATGCTGTGCGACTCGCCCGCCGAGATCGCCACGATCTGGTCCAATCCGACGATCGGGAACGGCAGCGGCCGGTCGTTCGTCAGGCCATTGCCCAACTGCCCGAACTCGTTGCGGCCCCACGACCACACCTTGCCGTCGCCCGCAAGCGCCAGGCTGTGGCCCCCTCCCGCCGCGATGGCCACGATCGCCGAGGCCTCAGGTATCTGGATCGGACTCCAGCGGTCCGTCGTCGTGAGGTCGCCCAACTGCCCATGGTTGTTGCGCCCCCAGCCCCAGACCGATCCGTCGGACCGCAGCGCCAGACTGAACTCGGCGCCCGCAGCCACCGACACCACGTCGGTCATGGGCGCGACCCAAACGGGCGCGTGCCGCTGGATGGTCGTGCCGTCGCCCACCGCACCGTGGTTGTTCCAGCCCCAAGCCCAGACCCGGCCATCGCTGCGCAACGCGAGACTGTGGTTCATTCCTGCCGACACCTGCACGATCTCCGCGACCTCCAAGATCGTCGTCGGCGGGATGCGGTTCAAGGTGGTGCCGTCGCCGACTTGGCCGCCGTCGTTGAAGCCCCAGCCCCAAACGTTGCGGACCCGGTCCGAGTAGATCGTGAACGTGACCGAGTCGCTCAGTTCAGGCGAGCCGTCGTCGGTGACTGTGATCGTCACCATGTGGATGCCGCCATGGAACGCGGTCGGGGTCCACTGGAAGACCCCGGTCAGGGGGGCGATGGCCATGCCTTTGGAAAGCGAGTCGGCGTCCAGAGTGAACGTCAGCACGTTGGGCATGGCGCTTGGATTCACGGTGTCCGCATCGCTCGCCGTCGCGGTGAACGTCAGCAACGCGCCTTGGGTCGCAAACTGACTCGAGATCGGGTCGATGGTCGGTGCCAGGTTCACCTCGTTCACCAAGATCGTGAACGTCTCCGAGTCCGTCAGTGCGCCGTCGCTCACGGTGATCGTCACACTGTGCGCACCATCCTGCGCTTCGGTCGGCGTCCACGAGAACGCGCCTGTTTGAGAGTCCAGGCTCATCCCCTTGGCGATCGAAGTCGCGTCGAGCGAGAACGTCAGCGTATTCGGCATCGCGCCGGGGTTCACCGTGTCTGGGTCGCTGGCCGCGACCGCGAAAGACAGCGCCGCAAGCTCGTCCACCGAGCGGTCACCAATCGGGTCTAGCACCGGAGCCTCGTTGACCTCAATGACCGTGATCGCAAACGTGACGCTGTGCGACAATTGCGGGGTGCCGTCGTCGGTCACCGTCACGGTCACCGAGTGCTGCCCATCCTGCGACTCGTTGGGAGTCCACGTGAACACGCCCGTCGCCGGGGCGATCACCATACCCTTGGCCAACGATTCCCGATCGAGCGAGAACGTCAGTGTGTTCGGCGCCGCGCCGGGGTTCACGAAGTCGGGGTCCGTCGCAGTGGCGACGAACGTCAGGAGCGTGTGCTCGTCCACCGTCTTGTCGGCGATCGGGGCGATGTTCGGTCGCACGTTCACCTCGCGCACGGTGATCGTGAAGGTCGCCGAGTCGCTCATCTGCGGGAAACCCGTGTCTTTGACCGTGACCGTCACCGTGTGGACGCCGTCCTGTTGTTCGCTCGGGGTCCAGGTGAACACTCCCGTAGTCGGGTTCAGGCTCATGCCTTTACCCGCAGACTGCGCGTCGAGCGAGAAATTGATCGCGTCTAGGTTCGGGTCCGTCGCGGTGACCGTGAACGTGAATGGTGCGAGTTCGTTGATCTCCTTGTCGCCGACCGGATCGAGGACGGGTGGATCGTTGACTTCCAAGATCGCAAAACTGTTCCTGTCGGGGGCGTCGATCCAAAACACCTTCTGCAGGCCCGGCACCTGGTGCGGCGTAAGGTATTCCCCCCTGTCGGAGCCCAGGCCGAGCTGACCGTCATAGTTGCTACCCCATGACCACAACGTACCGTCGTCGCGCACGGCCAGAGTGTGAAACGACCCACTCGTGGACTGCAAAACACGTTCGGAGAATCCTGAGACTGGGCCTGGATACCACCGCTTCGTGGTGGTGCCGTCGCCAAGCTGGCCGTCCCCGTTGTCTCCCATGAGGAGCAAGGTGCCGTTCTCGAGGCCAATGGATCGAACGCTCCCTCCATCGTTGATGCGGACAGCGTTCGCGACGTCGGGCACCTGAACGGGCAAGCCGAGTGTGGAGTCGTACACGTTGGTGCCGTTGGCGTGCCACACTGGCCTTCCAACGGACCAAACGGTCCCATCGGTCTGCAGCACCATCGAGCTGCTTGGGCCTGCGGAGAGCGACCGGACACCCGATGGAAACCGCGTGATGGTCGGCACGGAGTACCTGTTCTCGTCGAACCAACTGCCCGTAGCCAAGAACGGAAGACCGAGCGCAAAGTTATGGTTGTGGCCCCAGGCCCACACCGTTCCGTCCTCGCGCAACGCGAGCACCCCAGCGCTTGTGGCGGCGATGGCGACCACGCCAGAAATCCCGCTCACCATCTCTGGACTAAGCCGCAAGGCCCCAGAGATGTAACCGCGCCCGAGCTCGCCATTCTCGTTGGCTCCCCACGTCCACACCGTGCCGTCCGCGCGAAGTGCGGCGCTGAAGTTAGCTCCAGCCGCGACCTGCACGATATCCGTCAACCCGGCGACCTGCACGGGAGTGCTTCGGTCCTCGGTCGTGCCGTCGCCCAGTTGGCCACGCTGATTCCTTCCCCAGGCCCAGACGGTGCCGTCGACGTGCAGGGAAAGCGTGTGGTTGGTACTCCCATTGCCTTGGTGCCCGCTCACCTGCACCGCCGTGGGCGGCACAAGGACGCGCTCCGGCAAGGGGCTACCACCCCGTCTCCCTAGGCCAAGCGAGCCGTCCCAACCTTGCCCCCACGCGTACACAGCACCTGCTCTGCGCATATGATTGATCCCAAACGTGGCCGAAGCGCTCAGACTAGGCGTCCCGTCGTCGGTGACAGTAACAGTGACTTGGTGCACCCCTTCTTGCATGGGGTTTGGAACCCAGAGGAGCTTGCCTGTCGCGGCGTCAATGCTCATGCCCTTGGAGAGCGAGTTCTGGTCGAGCGAGTAGGTCAGCGTGTTCGGCACGGCACCGGGGTTCACCGTGTCGGGGTCGCTGGCCGTGACCGTGAACGAGAACGTCGCCAGCCAGAGGAGCGACTGGTTCAGAAGCGTGTCCAACACGGGCGGGCGGTTGACCTCGCGCACCGTGATCGAAAACGTCTCCGAGGCGGTTTCGTTGGCCGCGTTCGCCACCGTGATCGTCACCGAGTGCACGCCGTCCTGCGCCTCGCTCGGCGTCCACGCGAAGGCCCCCGTCGTCGCGTCCAGCGTCATGCCCGCGGCGAGCGAGGCCGCATCCAGCGAGAACGTCAGCGCACCGCCGCCGGGATCGCTGCCCGATACCGTGAACGCGAGCAGCGTCTCCTCGTCCACGTCGCGGTCGCCGATCGGATTCAGGGTTGGACCACTACCCGAAGGGATACCGACGCCCACCACCAAGTTGTGGAAGCCGTTCGCCGCGATCGCCGTGACTGCCGAAAGGCCGACGGTCTGAACCGGAGTCAAGCGGTCGTGCTCGGTGCCGTCGCCGAGCGCGCCGTAGTCGTTGCCGCCCCAGGCCCAGACCGTGCCGTCGTGCTTCGCCGCGATGCTGTGCAGGATGCCGACCGCAATCTCCTTCACGTTGCTGATCTGCGTCTGCGCCGGCAGCAGCACCATCATGTCCGTGTTGCCGTCGCCCAGTTGTCCGCGGACGTTCCATCCCCAGCCCCACACGGTGCCGTTCGATCGCAAGGCGAGCGTGTGGCTGCTCGCCGCAACCGCCACCGCATTGGTCACGCCGACGGCCTGCACGGGGGTGTGCTTGTCGATCCAAGTGCCGTCGCCCAGTTGGCCCCGCGCGTTCCATCCCCAGCCCCACACCGTGCCGTCGGTCAGGGCGGCGGCGCTGTGGTTCGCGCCTGCCGCGACGTGACGGGCGTTGGTCAAGCCGGTCACGGCGACCGGGGTCCACCGCTCCGTGGTCGTGCCGTCGCCCAGTTGCCCTGTCCCGTTGCCGCCCCATGCCCGCACGGACCCGCCCTCGAGCCGCGCCAAACTGTGGTCCATCCCGGCCGATATTTGGACGACGCTCGAGAGGCCGCTGACCCGCACCGGCGCAAGGCGATCCGTAGTCGTGCCGTCGCCCAAGCGGCCGTTCTCGTTGCGGCCCCAAGCCCAAACTTGGCCGTTGGCTAGGCGAGCGAGCGAGTGGTAGGCGCCGGCGGAGATTTCCACCACGTTCGACAGTCCCTGCACCTGCACGGGCGTCAGGCGGTCCGTGGTCGTGCCGTCGCCCAGTTGGCCGAACAAGTTCCAGCCCCAAGCCCACACCGTACCGTCGTCCTTCAGGGCCAAACTGTGGTACCAACCAGCCGACACGGACACCACGCCGGTCAGGCCGGCCACGTGGACGGCGGTCGGTCGGTCGGTCAGAGACCCATCGCCGAGTTGGCCCTCGTCGTTCGCTCCCCACGACCAAACGCCTGTCACCTGAGCGGAGGCGAATCCGCCACAGACGATCGCAACGAACGCTGCGACCAAACGAACCCAAACATGGTGCCGAACCATTGCCAGCCACCGTACAGGGCCACCGTCAACTAACCGTCAAAAACCAACGATGGCTTCGGTTGGCTCATCAAGAATTCATGTTTCCAGCGGTCAGTCGCCCGAGCGTCCGAAGTTCGAGCGGAGGATCAGGAAGTCCGGGATGCCCACCGAGCCATCGCGGTTCAGGTCGGCTTCGAAGTCGTACGCCAACTGCCCCGCACTCGAGCCGAACGCCGCGCGCAGCCGCAGAAAGTCGGCGATGTTGACCGAGTTGTCCCCGTTCACGTCGCCCAGGACCAACGCGAACGCGAGTCCGGTCGCGCCTTCCGCGCCGACCAGCACGTTCGGCACCGAATGCCGAAGGCTGTTCGGCCCTTTCGCGGCCACATCGTAAAGGCCCGGCGCGAGAGGACCCCACACGCGCAGGTTGCCCTCGGCATCGGTAAAGCCCGGCAGCGTCCACGTCGAACCGCCCTGGGTCACTCGAACGGTCACCTCGGCCTCGCCTGCGCCCACGTTGGCATCGAAGCCCACCGTTCCCGCCAACGGCAGGAACGAGAACGCCTGCCCCGCAAAGCGACCGATGGCGACGTGCCGTTCGGCCTGCGTGTAGGTGTCGCCCGACGAGATCCGCCAGCGGTGGCTCACGATGTTGCCGTCGCTGTCCGTCGTGATGGCGATCCACCCGCGCCCGACGCCCTGGGTCGTCACGCCGGGGAACACCCGCGTGTCGTCATCGTGCCGCGACGAACTGCAGTCGAGCACATGGACCGGGTAGGTGGTCTGCTGGGTGTCGGCATCGAACGTCGCGTTGTCCCAGTCCACGCGGCGAACCTGGAAGATGTGTCCCGTCGCCTCGCCGGATACCGGGGGCACCACGTAGTCCACGGCCAGCACGTCGCCGGGCAGGACGGTGCGGAAGTCCACGACCTTGGCGAACGGCTCGCCCTGGGCGCCGACGGCGTTCTTGATCAGGTGGTTGTATTGGTAGGCGTAGGGGCTCGCCGAGCCGGTCGAGGGCGTCGACGACCACCCATAGACCTTGTTGAAGAGCAGCGTGAGGTAGCTCGCGCACCGCGAGTAGTTCTCGCTCACCGTCTCGCCTCCCCAGCCACGAACGCGAACGTAGGTCTCGCCGAACGATCCGCCATAGCGGTTGAGTTCGATGCCGGAGTCGGCGTTGGTCCAGTTGCCCCGCAAGCCGTTGGCGCGCACGTCGTCCACCAGCCGCTCGGACCACACGAGATGGTCCGGCCAAACTTGGGCGGTGACGCCCTGGGCGACCAAGACAAGGGCGAGAAGACTCTTGCGGAGCATAGGCGGAATGGTGGCACAAGGCCCAGCGTCGAAGTCCCGACCGACCTACGCAAGAACCGGTTCCGGGGCCGGCGCTTCTGGCTCGCGCACCTTGCCCACCGGCCCGAACTCGCAACCTGCCGCAACCGCGGCCGACGCGCTCTCCAGAATGTGGCACACCCATTGGTTGATGCTCACGCCCTGCTGCTCGGCCTGCCGAGCGACCTTGCCATGCAACATCTTGGGCAAACGCAGAGTGAGCCGACCGCTGCAATCGGCCCACGGCATTTCGCCAAGCGGCTTCGGGAACTCGTCGAGCGGCATATCGGCCAGTCCGTCGAGCGCAAGGTCTTCGAGGTCGGCCAGCGCCTCGGCTTGGGTCAATCCGACTCCGCGCACCGTGTGGGCAAGCTCTTCGTAGCGCGCAACGAAGCCGGGGCCGTCTTCGCCCAATGGAGTGATCACCAGCTTGTAGCCTTCGAGAATGTCCTTGAGAGTGTTCATTGCTTTTGCTTTTCAATCCAGTCGATCGCGCGGGTGAAGTCCTTGATCGCAGCCGGATCAATCTCGCCCTGCTTCCCGAAGGCGTGAGCGCTGAAGTTGACCCTTCCGCCCGGAAAGTCGGGGCACTCGGCCAGATCGGCGTGGGTCGCCTTCCAATGCTTGGTCGTCGGCACCACGACGAATCCGTGCGCTTCAAGTTCAGCCTTCACCTCGTTCAGCTTGTAGCCCTTGCGGTGCCCGCTACGCCAAGCGTCAATCAATCGCTTTCGGCTCATGATGGCACCCTGACATCACATATGATGTCACTATTTACAACAAAGGCCACCCATTTGTTCCCAGTTTCAATCGAATTCATCTATCTCGGCCTCCCGGCGGGGCGGGCGACCCACCAAGTTCGTCACTCCGCAACACTGCCTCATGCGCATGCTGGCACATCGCCGCCGAGGAGCGTCAAGTATCATGATCCAACCGGACGGCAGGGTCCGGTTGGCGAGGTTGCCCCAGTGAACAAAGTCTATGCGGATGCGAAATCGGCGCTCGACGGCCTCCTTTGGGACGGCATGACCATCATGGCGGGCGGGTTCGGCCTGTGCGGCATCCCCGAGCACCTCATCCTCGCCCTGCGCGATTCGGGCGTCAAAGACCTCACGTTCATCAGCAACAACTGCGGCGTGGACGATTTCGGGCTCGGACTTCTGCTCCAAACGCGCCAGATCAAGAAGATGGTCTCTTCCTACGTCGGCGAGAACGCCGAGTTCGAGCGGCAGTTCCTCTCGGGCGAACTCGAACTCGAGTTCAACCCCCAAGGCACGCTGGCCGAGCGTTGCCGAGCCGGGGGCGCGGGCATCCCGGCCTTCTACACCAAGACGGGCTACGGCACCGTGGTCGCCGAAGGTAAGGAAACGCGCGAGTTCGGCGGCGAGATGTACGTCATGGAGACAGCCCTTCACGCCGACCTCTCCATCGTCAAGGCGTGGAAGGGCGACGCGAGCGGCAACCTGGTCTATCGCAAGACGGCCCGCAACTTCAATCCGGCCATGGCCACTGCCGGCAAGGTCACCGTCGCCGAGGTCGAAGAACTCGTGGAGGTCGGTGCTCTCGATCCCGACAACATCCATACGCCGGGCATCTTTGTCCAGCGTCTCATCCATGGCCAAAACTTCGAGAAACGCATCGAACGCCGAACCACCCGGCCCCGTACCTGAAACGTGCAGCAGTTCTACCAGGAAGACGAAGCGCGCAAAATCCTCGAGCTCGCCGTCCGCGAAGGCTCGGGCGGGCTGTCGCACCAGCAACTCGAAGAGGCTGCCGCCGAACTGGGCATCCCGCCCGAAGCCGTGCAGCGTGCCGCCGAAAAGCTCCGAGAAGAGCAGGCCGACCAGCAGTTGCGCAAGGAGTTCAAGGCCGCCCGCCGCAGCAAGGTCGGTTCCGAGGTGGGTTCGTGGTTCTCGACCGGGCTTGTCTGCGTCCTCATCTGGTTCTTCACCACGCAGGGCCGGGGCTACTTCTGGCCGGGATGGGTCATCGGTCCATGGGGCATCTTCATGATGCTCGAGGTCATCCCCGCACTCCTTGGGCTCAACAAAGAGCACGAGTTCCAAGACTGGAAGCAGAAGAAGATCGCCAGAGAGCAGCGCAAAGAAAAGCGGAAGAAGACGCCCTCTTACGACCACGACGAAGTCGCCGCCTATCTGGAGCAGGCCTCCGGCACGAACAAGATCGAGGCCATCAAAGGCTTGCGCGAGCGGTACAAGATGACGCTGAAGGACGCCAAAGACACGGTGGACGCCTACGAAGTCGAGCATCCGGGGAGCTTCTATTGAGTCCCTTCATCCACCGCTGGGTGCCGGGCGAAACCGGCCGCACCGTCCTCGCATTGCACGGCACCGGCGGCGACGAGAACGACCTTGTCGAGCTCGCCCAGACCTTCTTTCCGGGCGATGCCGTCCTCTCGCCGCGCGGCCAAGTCAGCGAGCACGGCATGGCCCGCTTCTTCCGCCGTTACGCCGAAGGCGTGTTCGATTTAGAGGACGTCGAAGCGAGGACTCAGGAACTGGGCGAGTTCGTCGGCAATGCGGCCACCGAGTATGGGTTCACGCTTCCGATCTCGGCGATGGGCTACTCGAACGGCGCGAACATCGCATGCACGCTCCTGTTGCGGCGCCCCGAACTCCTCGACCGCGCCGTCTTGCTGCGAGCGATGGTTGTGCTCCCCGATCCGCCACAACTGAGCCTTGAAGGCAAGCGGGTGTTGCTGCTCAGCGGACGCACCGATCCGATCCTGCCGCTCGACAACGCGCGCGAACTCGCCGCCATGCTGCGCGACCGGGGCGCGGAAGTGGACCACGTGGTGTTGGAAACCGGGCACGGGCTGACCCGCGACGACGTGCGGCTGGCCACCGAGTGGGCGACCCCGACATAAGGCGACGGCCCCGCCGAAGCGGAGCCGTCTCGAAAGGTCTAACGGTAACTCTGCCGGGTGGTTGTGACCCGACGCTGGAAGTTTTACCGGGTACGCCGCAAGACAACCAGTACCCGTTGCTGGGGTAACACATCTGGGTGACCCCACAAGCGATGGTGCGGCTGCTGGCCGAGGATGTGGTGGACGGCGCGCGGGCCTTGCTGGGGTGGACGCTGGCCACCGACGGCTGCGCCGCCCGCATCGTCGAGACCGAAGCCTATGGCCCCGAGGACCCCGGATGCCACGCATTCCGGGGCGAGACGCCCAGGAATCGGGCGATGTTCGGCCCGCCGGGACGCGCTTACCTCTACTTCACGTACGGCAACCACTGGATGCTCAACGTGACGGCGCTCGAACCGGGCTTGGGAGCGGCGGTGCTGCTCCGGGCCGCCGAACCCCTCGAAGGGTTGGCGATCATGAGGAGTCGCCGCGCCAAGGCCGCCCGCGACCGCGACCTGCTCTCCGGGCCGGGCAAGCTCGCCCAGGCCTTCGGGCTGGATGGCTCGCGGTACGGGCTGGACCTGTTCGATGCCGCCTCGCCGCTCCGGCTCATGCCACCCGCTTCGCCAGTCGCCGAAGTGCGGGTCGGCACGCGCATCGGTTTGTCGCCGGGCAAGGGGGACGAGACTCTCTGGCGCTTCGCCGATGCCGAGCGATTGCCCTGGGTCTCGCGTCCCCTTCGCGAACTGGCATGCGGTTAGCCAAAGAGCGACCAAACCATGCCCCAAATCAATCCGAACCTCAGCCGAACCCCTAAAGAATCGGCAAAGCCCGCCGGATGTCTTGCTTCTGATGCTCGTCCAGAACGACCAGCGGCAACCGAACGCTCTCGCACGCGAAGCCGCGCAGGCTCAACGCGAACTTGACCGGCACGGGGTTCGGATACTGGAACAAAGCCCGCGTGGGACGCAGCATCTCGCGGTGCAGACGCAACGCCTCGGGCCAGTCCGAAGGGAACCGCTCGATCATCTCCTTGATCTGCCGACCCAACACGTGGCCCGCAACACTCACCACCCCATGCGCGCCCAAAGCGAGCGCCGGCAAGGTCAGGGCGTCGTCGCCGCAATACACGCGAAAGCCGTCCGGCACCGAAGCGCACACGTCGCCGATCTGGCCGATGTTGCCGCTGGCCTCCTTGACGGCCACGATGTTGGCGACCTCCGTCAACCGCATCAGCGTCGGCGTTTCCAGATTGATCGCCGACCGCCCCTGGATGTTGTACAGCATCACGCGAAGCGAAACCGACTCGGCAACGGCGGCGAAGTGGGCGTACAACCCCTCCTGCCCAGGACGACTGTAATACGGGTTGACCAGCATCGCGCCGTGCGCGCCGGCACGCTCGGCGGCTTTGGCCAGGCGGATGCTCTCGGCGGTGTTGTAGGTGCCTGCCCCGAAGATGACCGATGCCGTATCACCAACGGCCTCCAGAACGGTGTCCAGCAGCCGCAGCTTCTCGTCCTCGTCCAACGTGGGGGATTCGCCCGTCGTGCCGCTCACCACCAGCCCGTCGTTCCGTTGGACCTCGACCAGCCACTTGGCCAATCGGGCGGCCTCGGCGTAAGCCACCGAGCCGTCCTCGGCGAACGGCGTCAGCATTGCCGTGATCAAACGGCCCCAATCGCGTTGCGTGGAGTGGTTGGACATGGACCCGATCATTCTGACTTAGAACTCGATTTCGCGATAGAACAGCAGTTGGCCCGCCTCGCCTTCCGCCGCCCCTTGCGAAGGGATGAACAGAGACACGACCACGCACTGCTTGCCACGAGGCGAAACGCAGACGGTCACGCTCGGGTTCGCCGCCGCCTTCGAGCCGCCGTGCGTTTGGAACTTCAGCGGGCGCACGTCCTGAGTGACCCGGTCGAGGAAGTAAAGACCCCACGTCGCCCAATCGTCGGGCACTTTCATGCCTTCGACGACCCACGCCCGCTGCAACCCGAGCGCAACCGCGTCCCGGTCGCCGATGTTGCCCTTCACGCCGAGTTTCTCGATGGCGTCGTTGAGGGCGTCGCTGGGCCTTGCGCGCCACTGGGCGAAGTCCGTCAGCGTCCCACTCGCTTGGCGGTCCACCTTGCCGTCGCGGTAGTAGTGGAACCCCAGGTCCACTACGGTCTTGCCGTCGGGAGCGGTGCGGACGGATTCTATGTGCGGCGTGCCCTCGGCGAACTTCGACAGCGTGGTCGGGATGTCGAACTCGCGGCTCCACTCGTTGGCGATCAGTTGGTCGAGACTGGCGTACTCGCGCACTCGGATCCAGTTGGGCTTGCCTGGTTGGTCCTTCTCGTAGGCCAGGAACACGCGTTGGCCCTCGATGCGCAACGTGCCCTGATGCGCGCGTCGGTCCAAGTTGACCACCCAGCGCCAGTTGAGCAGGTCGCTCGATCGGGCCAGCTTGAGCGTGAACGCGCCCTCGGAGAGCGTGTGGTACACGCCGAAGTAACCCGGCTTCGCGCCTTGCGCCACCTTCAGACAGTCCATCGTCGCGCCGGTGTCGTCGCGCAAGGCGTAGCGGTGCGCCGTCGCCGACGGGAACTCCTCGATGACGCGCGTCAGGTCCGGTGCAACCGACGTCCACAGCAGGCTGGCGGCCAAGAAAACCACGTTGCACTCAGCCTACCTCTGTGTTAGAATGGTGGACGATGAAGCGTGCGGCCGAGTTGCCGTTCTGCGCCAGACTTGGACTCCTCCTCGCCTGCGCCCTGACCTCCAGCTGCGGGGGTGGCGGAGGCTCCAAGCCAGACGCTGGAGCGCTTCGCATGATCTGGGCGTCGCTCGCCGCCGCGGGTCCCGAATCCGCCCGTTCGGCCGAGCTGTTGGTCGCCGGCCAGCGCACGGTGATCGCGCGCGGCTTGGCGGGTGAAGCCCGCGCCCAGGCGCCAAGCCTCGCTGCGGGCACCCATCCCTACGCCCTATTGCTCCACACCGGCGCGGACGGCACCGGCCCGGTGGTTGCCCGCGTGGACGGCGAGGTGAGGATCGGTCTCGAATCGTGGCCCGCTTGGACCAACATCCAGGGAGCCGCAACCCTCGAGGTCAGCCCGACCGATTTGTTTGTCGCCGAGCGGCGGGTCCTGCCCTGCCATCCCGTGAATGCGTCAGGGCAGGTGGTCGCGACCGCGCCGGGGACTTTGACGTGGTCGGTGATCCAAGGCGCCGATCGGCTGCGCCTACACGAAGGGGTCCCCACCGAGGTCGAAGGCCTGACTCCTGGGAACGCCGCCGTCCGTGCGCAACTAGGCGACTTGAAGAGCAGCCCGTTGGCACTGTCGGTCATCGAAGGGGCGATACTCGGCACCGAGGGGGGATTGGTGGCGACAGCCGACGGAGCCGTGCGGCTGACCGTCCCAAGTGGCGCACTTCGCGGACCGACCCGTATCCGGATGGACCGCAACGTAAGCGTACCGCCGAACCCAGACCTTGTCGCTGGATCAACGGTGGACCTCTCGCCGGACGGCTTGCTGTTCGACGGCGTCGCAGAACTCTCGATCGCCTACGACCCCGACCGGTTGCCCACAGGCGTGCAACCCGCGAACCTGCGGGTGGCGAAACTGGTGGAAGGCGCCTGGCAGCCCCTGACCAGCCGCCTCGATGCCGCGCAGCGCCGTGTCGCAGCCGACCTCAGCGGGTTCAGCGTGTACGGTCTTGTCGCCCAAGCCGTCTCGTCGGGGCCGACCGTATACGTGGTGGACACGATCCCGCCGGGAAGCAGCGACCACTTCACCGAACTCGAACCCGCCATCGCGGCGTTGCTCCCTCGTCTGAACGAAGACGCAACGGGAACGGTGGAAGTCCGAACCAACCGCACGCTGCGGTTCACGCGCCTCGTGCTGTCGAAATCGGTTCGCATCGTGCCGGGTGAAGGCTATCGCGTGCGGCTGGGCGGCACCACCGGCTCGCCCGTGGTCGAAGCGCCGGTCGGCGCAGTGCTCACCGGATGGACGTGCGACACCGGAGTCGCCATCCAAGCGTCGGCCAGCGTGACGCTCCGCGATTGCGCGTTCGCCGGGCCCGTGGCCGTCCAGTTTCCTTCGCCTGGCCCGGTGCGCTCTCGACCAGCGGCAACCCCGGTTGGCGCTGTTGTGAGCGAACTCGTCGCGCCCAGCCTCTCCTTCGATGGCTTGTTCAACGGGCCGCTGGTGACCGAGACCAGCACCATCGGCGACCTGAACCTGGCACTCACCGCCGACGCGGGAGCGGACATCGGCCTCCGCAACCTGACCCTGAACCGGCTCGACCAAAACCTGACACTCCGCCACGAGACCGAACTCACCCTGGACAACGTCAACTCCGACACAGGCATTCTTGGGTTCCGAGGAACGGCCAAGGCGCGGCTCATCGGCACGGCCACGGGCATCCGCAACACGACGACCACCCTTGATACCGAAGTCGAAGGCGAATTCACCCACGGGACGTTCGACTTCTTCCGCGTCCAGTTGGAGCGTGGCGGGCTGCTCACCGGGCGGCTGGATGGTTGCGAGGTCGGCGGCGATTTCGAGTTCCTCGGCGCAACCGGACGCGCCGATGCCGCCTGCGAACTGATGGTTCAGGGAGGTCGGTACCAGGACGTCCGCGTCGACGCCGAATCCACCGCGGGACTCTCGCTGCTCTGGGACGACGCCGAGTTCCAAGGCGAAGCCCAAGCGGTCCTCCGCCACCGGGACCGACACAGTTACGCCAACGTCAAGGGCAAGGGCTCGTTCCTGTGGCGGGTCACACACGCTCTGAGTCTCGGCCTGGGCGGAGAGGTGAGCGGAGTTCATGCCCACAACAGTCGGATGGCCGACGCCACGCTGCTGTTGAACGACCCTGACGGGCTCGGCGAGGGCTCGGCCCGCTTCAGCCTGAACAAGTTCGAGAAGCGGCTGGACGTTGCTTACTCGGTCCACTTCTCGCCACGCTCTCGCCGCACCGTCGCAGCCAACGACCGCATCGAGGTCGTCGACAACGAGTTCCTCCCGACCACTGGACCCGCGCCGCGCATCTACGTCGAGACTGGGGCGGCCGTTCTGGAGCATGTGCTCATCCAGAACAACATCGTCCCCGCGTCCGGGGCTTTGGCCATCGTGGTGAACGAGGTCCACGCGCCCGTCACCATCAGGGGCAACACGGTGACCGGCATGATCGCCGTGGACGGCGACCTCGAGGGCGGCGGGACGACGGGGCCCGTCTCCGAGCCTTGTCTCATCGAAAGCAACCAGGTGCAAGGCTCCACCGTGTATGCCATCGCCGTCCAAGACTTGACGCAATGCACGCTGCGCGGGAACACGGCGGGCGGGGGTCAAGGGCTGGGCATCAGCGACGGGCGCTACACGCTGGAAGACAACACCCTGAACGCAGGGCTCGGCTTGATGGGGCTCGCGGCAAGCGAGGGCAAGACGACGGCCGTCATCGTGCGCGGAGGCCAGGCGACGGGCTCGGGGTTCACCGGAGTGGCCATTCCTGCGAACTGCTTTGTGAAAGTGGAAGGCGTCGCCCTCCAAAACGTCTGGCTCACCACGGCAGGCGGCTACCTTTGGTTCACGGGCAACTCGTGCGCGGGTGTGAAGATCTTCGATACCACCGAGGGCGGCGGCCTACCGGTCAAGCCCTTGGGCTCGGGGCTCGACAACGATGCCGACGTGTCCTCCAGGATCGACTTCTCGGGCAACGGCTGCGCCGACTACCCGGCTTCTCTCGACTCGCGCGACGAAGACAATCGGTGCAGGAGCGGCGACGGCATCCCGCCGCCTGCGGTCAACTTCCCCTAGCCGAGCCGTCACCCGGCGGGTTCGGGGAGGGGGTCCGAACCGAACCACAGCACGTGCCCGTCGGGGTCGTTGAACCGAACTTCGTACGCCCACGGGCGATTCTGCGGCGGGTGGATCATGGTCGCGCCGGCCGCCTGCAACCGCTCGACGACGGGCAAGATGTCGTTGACCCCCATCCAAAGCGTGGTCGGCCCCGACTCTTCCATCGTCGAGAGCATGATGGCCTGTCCATCCCGTCCGACGGACCCGATGGGGCTCCCCGCCTCGCATCCCCACTGCTCCTCGAAGCCCAAATGGTCGCGGTAGAACGCGATGCTGCGCTGCAAATCGGCCACGCGCAACACGGCGATAATGTTCTCGAATCGGGTTCGGCTCATGCGCGCATTATGGTCGCGACTAGCGCCGGGAAGTGATATAATCAAGATCTTATGGGTTCCGGCATAGATGTCCAGAAGGGCGCCATGATCGTCGCTTCGGTGGCGGGCTTTGCCGCGTTGGGGCCGCTTGGGGCCTACTACGGCGGCGCGTTGGGAGCGGGCCTGGCCGGGGTTTGCTCCCCCGCTCTAGCGACGGCGCTGGCCGCAGGCGGCGCGGGATTCCTCCAGGCGATCCTTCCGGGCCGGCTCGACAAATGGCTCAACAACCGCAAGCGCGATAAGGAAATCGCCCTCAACCACACCATTTTCAAGGCCATCGCCGACGCGATCGCCAAGTTGATGATTGCCGAGAGCGGGCCCAAGTGTCAAGGGTTGGCGAAGTTCTGGGAGCGGGCCCTGCGCCTGACGCTCGACGACCCCAAGCGTGTGGCCATCATCTTCCACAAAGCCAACGACCTCGGCAACTTGGGCGAGAACATGGAGGCCCAAGTGCTCCGCGACCTGAGCGATCCCAAAGCCCTCGAGGACCTGCTTTGGCGCGATGTCTGCGCCTACCTGATCAGCGTCTACAAGCGCCCCAAGAGCATCCCGTGCAACATAGCCCAGCGTGCGAGTTTGAATCGCCTCCGCCCCGACACGTCAGTCAAGGAAGCGCAGCGTTGCCTGGAAGCCATGCGGCAGCCGATCTTCGAGGCAATGCGGCTGGCGTATGCCCAGGAAGTCGCAAGCAACGAGGTCCTTCGCGACAAGACGTTCTTTTACTTGCTTCAAGCGACCGGGGCGAGCGTTGAGCGCATCGAAGGCGCGGTGGCCCAGTTGCAGGCGGACATCGCCAATCTCCTCGCGAGCGATCGCGACACGGTCGTGCGCGCGTTCGCGGGCGAGCCCTTCCAGCCGCTGACCGAAGCGATCGAGAAACAAACCCAATTGCTCCGGGATATCCAGGGCACGGTCAACCGGACAGAGGTCACCGTCAACGAGACGTACACCCAAGTCAAGGAGATCCATGAGGCCGTCACCCAAGGGGCTGCGTTCGTCCTCCGCACCAACCTGCCGCCGGAGACTGGCCAAGCCTTCGTCCAACGCGAAGGGCTCCTCGCAGACCTCCACAGGCGGCTCCTCGCAGACAACTCGGTCGCGGCGACCTCCGTGGCGGCATTCGGCGACGGAGGCGTTGGCAAGACGGTCCTGACCCACCTCTACGCCCGTCGCTATCGGGATTGCTACGAGCACATCGTGGTGCTGGGTTGCGCGAACCATGCACGGTTGGACGCGCTCTACGCCGATTACCACGGCCACTCCGACGCCCACAAGACCCAAGAAGAACGCGCCCAGCGGGTGCTGAACGCCCTGTCCCGATCTGCTGGCAAGCCCCATCTGCTCATCCTCGACAATGTGGAGGACAAGGCGCAGTTCGAGAAGTACGGAAGCGATGGATGGCTCCCAGGAGAGCACTGCCGCATCTTGGTCACCACGCGCGACCCCAACGTCCTGCCGAAGTCCCAACTGATCGTGGACCAACTCACCGAAGAGGAAGCGCTGGAACTGTTGCAACAGGCCGTCCCCGATGCGCGTCTCGAAGATCCGGACGTCCAGCAAGTCTTGGCCGACACCCATCGGATCGCCGTGTTCGTTTCGGCTGTGGTGGCGACCATGCAAGCGGACCGGTCGCCCGACCTGCCGAAGTACGCGGCGTGGCTCCGGAACCTTCCCACGGCGAAGTTGCCTGCGGTCGAGGGTTACCCCCATCGAGCGCAAGACATCTTGGACCACTTGCGCGCCTCGCTCCACCCGGCGGAGTTGCGGGCGCTCGACCTGGCGGCGCGGCTCCCCGAGTCCGGGTTCCCCCGCGCTTGGTTGGAGGACCTGCTGGCTCAGGACCAAGGGACCGACCTGGAGTGGGGCACCAACGCGCTTGGCGACCCGCGCCCGGCCGCCTTCTATGTGGCTTCGCTGGTGGACCGTCGTCTGCTCGCGCCCGTGACCTCGACCCTCGACCCCGACGCCCTTGCCCTGCACCGCGTTCACCATCGGCGTTCCTTGGAAGCCGTGTCCGGCGAGGTCGCGGACGCCTTGCTGCAGCGGGTGTGGGCGTATAAGGGTCCGCTTTGGGAGTCGGCGCTGCAAGCCATGACGGATCGAGACTTTGCCCGGGCCACCGTTCTTTGGGATGGCATCGTCGCCCTGTCCGAGGGCGTGCGCGACCTTCTCGAACCCCAGGGACGATGGGACCCCGCGTTGCGCAACAACCTCGCAGCCGCCTACACGAACCGGGGCGTCGCATTGCTGGGCGTGCCCGACGTGAAGGCGGCGGTGGACGCCTACGGCGCCGCCATCGCGATCATGGAGGCGCTCCGAGACGAACTCGAGCCCCAGGGACGATGGGACCCCAAGTTGCGCAACGACCTCGCAGGCGCCTACATGAACCGGGGCAACGCGCTTGCGCACGTGCCCGACCTCAAGGCGGCGGTCGGGGACTACGGCAGGGCCATCCAGATCATGGAGGACCTCAGGGAACTGCTCGAACCCCAGGGACGATGGGACCCCGCGTTGCGCAACGACCTCGCCGGTGCCTACATGAACCGGGGCAACGCGCGACGGGGCCTGCCCGACCTGAACGCTGCGGTCGAGGACTACGGCAGGGCCATCCGGATCAGGGAGGACCTCAGGGAACTGCTCGAACCCCTGGAACGATGGGCCCTGGAACGATGGGACCCCGGGTTGCGCAACGACCTCGCCAGCGCCTACATGAACCGGGGCGTCGCGCTGCAGCATATGCCCGACCTGAACGCGGCGGTCAAGGACTACGGCAGGGCCATCCGGATCAGGGAGGACCTCAGGAAAGAACTTGAACCCCAAGGACGATGGGATCCCGAGTTGCGCAACGGCCTCGCAGGCGCCTACATGAACCGGGGCAACGCGCTTGCGCACGTGCCCGACCTGCAGGCGGCGGTCGGGGACTACGGCAGGGCCATCGGGATCATGGAGGGCCTCAGAGACCTGCTCGAACCCCAGAAACGATGGGACCCCAAGTTGCGCAACGACCTCGCAGGCGCCTACATGAACCGGGGCAACGCGCTTGCGCACGTGCCCGACCTCAAGGCGGCGGTCGGGGACTACGGCAGGGCCATCCAGATCATGGAGGACCTCAGGGAACTGCTCGAACCCCAGGGACGATGGGACCCCGCGTTGCGCAACGACCTCGCCAACGCCCACGTGAACCGGGGCAACGCGCTTGAGCCAGAAGCGTCGGACCCTGCCCTTGCCGACTACGACCAAGCCCTTGCGATCTTGGTGCCCCTCGCTGCGCGATTCGCCGACTTCGCTCTGAAGGCCCTGAGAGCAATGGCCCTGCGCTACCGCTTGGCCGCTCCCGACGACCCAACGGACGCCGAAGCCATCGTGCGCCGTTGCGTGGAGGACACGTCCCCGGCGGCACGCATAGCCGGACGCTTCGATGAACTCGTGGCGATGCTGGTCCGCGCGCTCGAACGCAACCACCCCGAACTTGCGCAACGAATCCTCGACCTCGCTAAAGGTGCCGAGTAGGTGTGTCACGCTGAGGAGCCCCGGGCGAGGTCCTTGGTTCTGGGACGACGCAACTTCGGGGCGTCTCGAAGCGGACGCACTGGGCTTAGCGTCCCCTTCGACACCGCGCCACCTTTGGCTTCAGCGAAGCGCAAAGTCAGGAGCGCGGGCTCAGGGTGACATTCATCCCACACCCCTCAAGGGTCACGCTGAGGAGCCCCGGGCGAGGTCTTTGGTTCTGGGACGACGTAACTTCGGGGCGTCTCGAAGCGGACGCACTGGGCTTAGCGGCCCCTTCGACACCGCTGGCCCCGGGCCAGCGGCGAACCAGAAGGCGCGGCCTCAAGTGTCACCCTTCGGCCCAAGTCCGGGGCAGCGCGGACGCCAATTCGCTCGCCAAGAACCCCGCCTGACCGATCTCGGCGGCGCACGCGTCGCCCGCCGCACCGTGCCAGAACATCCCGCACGCCGCAGCGTCCTCGGGCGAGAGGCCTTGCGCCAGCAAGGTCCCAACGACCCCGGCCAGCACGTCGCCCATGCCGCCCGCCGCCATGCCGGGGTTGCCCGTCGCGTTCACCCACAGCCCGCCCGAAGGCGACGCGACGACGCTGGCCGCTCCCTTGAGCGACACGGTCGCGCCGAACCGCTCGGCGGCCCGCCGCGCGCACGCCCACCGGTCGGCTTGCACCTGGCCCGCCGAGCAACCCAGCATGCGCCCCAGTTCGCCGGGGTGGGGCGTGAGCACCACCGGCCCCGGCCACGCGGGCATCTCCGGCCCCAAGGCGTCGGCATCGAGCACCACGGGCTTGGCCCAATGCGGAGCCAGGCTGGCCGCCAGCGACCGGGCCACGGGCGGCGTCAACCCCGGCCCGAACACCAAAGCGTCCACCCGGCCCTGAAACGCCAGCAGGTCGGCGGCATCGGTCAGGGGCAACACCATCGCCTCGGGCAGTTGGGCCTGGATGGCGCGGCAGACCTCGGAACCCCCGGCCACGGTGACCAGGCCAGCCCCGGCGCGCAGGGCCCCCGTGGCGGCCAGCACCGCAGCACCGGTCATCCGCTCGCTGCCGGCGACGACGAGCACGCTGCCGTTCGCGCCCTTGTGGCTGTTGCGCGAGCGGCGCGGCAGGCGTGCCCCGACCCATTCGTGGTCGAGAAGGAGGACCCCGGTCGGCTCGCCGAGCAGTTCCTTCGCGAAGCCGATCTCGGCCACGGTCCACTCGCCCGAGGCCTCCAGCCCGTCGGCCAAGAAGAGGAACGGCTTGGGCAGGCCGAACGTGACCGTCTTCGCCGCTCGGACATACGGCCCCAGTGCGCGGCCCGTGTCGCAAGCGATGCCGCTCGGGATGTCCACGGCCACGCAAGGCGCGCCCGAGGCGGCGATGGCGCGGATGGCGTCGGCGACGGGGCCGCGCGGCTCGCCGGTCGCCCCCGTTCCCAGCAAGGCGTCCACCACCAGATCGTCGGGGCCGAGGCTGGCCATGAGTCTTGCACCTTCGACCACCTGAACGCCCGCCGCAGTAGCCAGGTCCCGCTGCTCGCGGCAACCTGGGGACATGCGATCGGCGGAGAAGGCGCAACAGACCACCGGGAGGCCATGCTCGTGCGCCAGCCGCGCCACGACGAACCCGTCGCCGCCGTTGTTGCCCGGCCCAGAGAAGACCACGATCCGGCGCTTGCCGGCGGCCAAGGGGAGCAGGGCTTCGAACACGGCTCGCCCCGCCCGCTCCATCAGGTCTCGCGAGGGGATGCCGAACTCGTGGATGGCTCGTTGGTCGATGATCCGGGAGCGCTCAGCGTCGGCGATCCACATGGCCTATGGTAGACCGAACCGAGCCTGCTTAGGCTGAGGCTTCTCCACCGCTTGCGGGGGGACATGTCGCACAAGGCGACCGCAAAACGCCAACCCCAAAACAACAAGGCCCGCTCCGAAGAGCGGGCCCTGAGAGAGTCGTCGAAGCGGAACGCTTACCAGCGACCGCCGCCGCCGGAGCGACCGCCACCGGAGCGACCACCGCCGCCACCGTAGCCGCCGCCACCGCCGGAGCGACCACCGCCGCCACCGCCGCCGTAGCCGCCGGAGCGACCACCGCCGCCACCGCCGCCGCCTTCGCCGCGGGGTCGGGCTTCGTTCACCGTGAGGGTGCGGCCGTCAAGCTGCGAACCGTGCTTGTCGCCGATCGCTGCCTCGAGTTGGTCGGCGTCCACATCCACGAAGCCGAAACCACGGCCTTCGACGATGCGGGCGCTCGACGCGCCATAGGGCGCGAACGCAGAGAGAAGGGTCTCCTCCGTGCTGGAGTAAGACAGATTGCCAACGTATAGGGTTTTGTTTGCCAAGATAGGCCTCCGAGAGCGGGCTCAGGCCCGCCGAGTTTCGTACGTCATTGTCCTTTCGCTTCTTACAAAACTCGCGGAGCGCGGAATCTTGGGAAACACTCGAGTCAAGACCGTAACGCGGCGAATATACCACAGTCCGCTCAAACGCAAGGGCCGGATGGCCCGTTTCGCCTCGGCAAGGACCCGCGTCTAGGCGAAACACGCCAAAAGGGGCCCCGACGGACTAGAATGGGAGCCACGCACCATGCATTTCGCCGAGACCCTCCAGCAGCTCGTGGACCGTCGGGACCTCGCGGCCCATCAAGCCGAGGGCCTGATGGACTGGCTGATGGAGGGCCAGGCCACCGACGCCCAGATCGGAGGCGTTTTGCTGGCGTTGCGCATGAAAGGCGTCGTCCCCGACGAATTGGTCGGCTTCGCCCGAGCCATGCGCGCCAAGGCCACCATGCTCGACCACCGATTCGAGCGATTGGTGGACACGTGCGGCACCGGCGGCGGCAAACCCAGCTTCAACATGTCCACCGCTGCCGCCATCGTGGCCGCTTCGGCGGGTGCGAAGGTCGCCAAACACGGCAACCGTGGCGTGACCAGTTCCTGCGGCTCCGCCGACGTGTTGGAGCAACTCGGCGTCCGATTCTCCGACGACCCCGAAGTGCTGTCCAAAGTGCTGGAGCGGTGCGGGTTCGTGTTTCTCTTCGCACCCACGCACCATCCCGCGATGCGGTTCGTGGGCAAAGCTCGCCGCGAACTCGGCGTCCGAACGGTGTTCAACCAGCTCGGACCCTTGGCGAACCCGGCGGGAGCGAAGCGGCAACTGATCGGCGTCTACGATCGCGCCATGCTGCGGCCGATGGCCGAAGCGCTCCGCATGCTGGGATCGGACCGCGCAATGGTCGTCCACAGCGAAGACGGCCTCGACGAAATCTCCCCGGTCGCCGCCACCTACGTGGCCGAACTGCGCGACGGAGCGGTCGAGATGAAGACGATCACCCCGGAAGAACTGGGACTGAAGCGCGTCGAACCCAACGACATCCTCCCCGGAGTGGACGTCGAGACCAATGCCGAAATCCTGCGCGAAGCCATCTACGAGGTCAACTCGCCACGCAGTTTGGCCATCATTCCCGGCGCGGCGGCCGCCATCTGGCTCGGCGGCGCGGCATCCAATCTCAGCGAAGCCGCAGCAAAAGCCCGCGCGGCCATCCGCAACGGGCTGACCATGACCAAACTCGAAGCCATCATCTACACGACCCAGCAATTGGTGCCGTCGCAACCATGAGCGACCGACTCCGCGAGATCTTCGCCACCAAACGCGAGGAAGTTCGGCTCGCCAAGACCCTGAAGTCCACCCTCGACCTGCAACGCGAGGCCCATGCCGCTCCCGCCCCGTTGGGGTTCATCCGGGCCCTCGAAACGGCCCCGCAGCCCGTGGCCCTGATCGCCGAAGTCAAGCAGGCCAGCCCCTCGCAAGGCACGATCCGCGCCGGTCTCGACCCCGTCGAAGTCGCCACCGCCTACCAACGCGCCGGGGCGCACACCCTGAGCGTGCTCACCGACGAGGTCTACTTCCAGGGCTCGCCCGAAAACCTCCGGCGCGCCAAGGCCGCCACGGGTCTGCCCTGCCTGCGCAAGGACTTCGTCTTCGATCGCTATCAACTGTTGGAGGCCAGAGCGTGGGGCGCGGATGCCGTGTTGCTCATCGTCGCCGGGCTCGACCCCGGGCTCCTTCAAGAACTCTACGGCGAGGCAATCGAACTTGGCTTGGATGTCCTGGTCGAAGTCCACGACGAAGACGAATTGAAGACCGCGCTTCGCCTGAAGCCGAAGCTGGTGGGCGTCAACAACCGGAACCTGTCCACGTTCAAGACCGATCTGGCCGTCAGCGAACGGCTCATCCCCTGGATTCCCGAAGGCGTGCTGGCCGTCAGCGAGAGCGCCCTGCGGTGCCGCGAAGACATCGAACGGGTTCAAGCGGCCGGAGCGCGCGCCGTGCTGATCGGCACCGAGTTCTGCAGCGCACCCGACGTGGCCACCCGAGTGCGAGAGGTCATGGGGTGGTGACCCGGGTCAAGATCTGCGGGCTGACGACCGCCCGCGACCTCGAGACCGCCCTCGAGTACGGAGCAGACGCCGTCGGCGTGATCCTCGAGCCCACCAGCCCCCGCTGCGTGGCGGGCGACGGCGAACTGCTCGCCCACGTTCGGCGCGTCCATCCCTTCGCGACCACGGTGGCCGTCTTCGGGCGGACGGTGAACTGGGACCTCTGCACGGGCTTCGCGGCGGTCCAGGCCCATGGCTTGCCGTCGGCGCCCGCTTTCAAACTGCTGCGGGCGCATGCGCTGGCCGATGACGACAACCTGTCGTTCCTCGAAGACGGCGACCCCGACGCTTGGCTGTTGGATGCCGCCGTTCCGGGCGCGTTCGGGGGCACGGGCAAGCGGGTGGATTGGGAATTGGCCGCCGAGGTCGTGCGTCGGTCGCCTCGGCCGGTGATTCTGGCCGGAGGCCTCAACCCCGACAACGTGGCGGAAGCGATCGCACGGGTTCGGCCCTCGGCGGTGGACGTGAGCAGCGGCGTCGAATCTTCTCCCCGGGTGAAGGACTGGGGCAAAGTCCGCGCGTTTATCGAGGCGGCTCGCTCGGCGTAGCCTCGTCGGCGAACTCGATTTGCGGCTCCCGCTCGCCCAACTGGAACGGCAGCACCCAGAACAGGTACAGGCTGGCCAGCAACACCAGAATCGGCACCACAAAGGGCCAAGGGCTGGGCTTTCGAGTCGGTGCGGCGCGTTTGGCGATGACTCTATTATGGTTGGCAAGTGGTGCGCAGACTGCGCCGGACTAAGGCACGTTGGCCGTCGCCTGAATCGCCCGGATGCGCGCCACCGTCTTCGCGACAAGGTCGCGCGCACCCTCGGCGTCGTCGCTCTCGGCCACCACGTGGAAAACGGGGTCCACCGAGTCCGGCAACACGAGCACCCAGCCCGATTCGCCATACACCTTGATCCCGTCGAGCAGTTCCACCCGACCCTCGGCCGACTCCTCCGCCAACACGCGCATCACGACGCCCTTGGCCTCCCACGGGCAGTGCATCGTCTCGGATGCCGTGAAGAACTTGGGCAGCGCCTCGAGCAACCCGCTCAGCGTCAGGCCCGTCTGCTGGAGCATGGCGATCAGCTTGCAGAACCCGAACATGCCGTCGAAGCCCGGATGCAACTCGGGGAAGAGGAAGCCTCCGCGGTCGTCGCCGGCAAACGTCGCGCCCTCGGCCACCCCGGCGTCGAGCAGGGAACGGGTGTCGGCCTTGGTCCGCACCACGTGCGCCCCTTGCTGAACCAGGCGTCGCTCCAGCGAAGACGGCGCGGCCACGCTCATCGCGATCTTTGCGCCGGGATGCGTCTGGGCGATCAGCGTGGCCACCACGGCCAGCAAGGCGTTGCCCTGGACCAAATGCCCCTGGTCGTCCACAGCCGTCATCCGCTCGCCTTCTTCGGTGAACAGCACGCCGATGTCGTAGCCCAGCTTGCCGACGATGGACTTGAGGTTGTCCAGATGCAGGTCGATCTCGGCGGGCGTCCTCGGGGAGCGTTTGGCGTCGTTGTAGGCGTTCAGGCTGAGCGATTCGACGCCCAGTTCGCTGAGCATCGAAGGAAAGATCGAGGCCAAGGCGCTGAAGCCGAAGTCGCACACGATGCGCATCGTCTTGCCCGTCTTCGCCCCGCCCAAATGGCGGAAGAAGTCGGCGCGGTACTCCTCGATGGCGCGGCTGGCGAACTCGATCACGCCCAAGTCGTCGGGGTCGGCGCGATGGTAGTCCTCGCGGAAGAACGTCGTTTCGACCTTGCGCTCCAGGTTCTTCGAGATGTAGGCCCCGGAGGCGTTGAGCATCTCGACCAAGGACACCCGGGAGTTCCCAGGAAGCTTGCGGACGTTGATCGCGCCCGCCGCGCCGCTCGCCTTGATGAAGTGGCGCGTGATCGGCAACGGGGCGCTGCTACGCAGGTCGAGCACGTCGCACCCCACGCTCAGCAGCGAGGCGATGATGGCCCGCTTGACCATTCGCGAACTGCGCGTCGAATCGCGGGCCGTGACCACCTTGCTGCGGGGCGGCAGGCACGAGCCGAACGCCGAGCCGAGCCGCGTGGCGAAATCGGGCGTGATCTCGATGTTCGACAGCCCTGCCACACCCAACTCGCGGAACAGTTGCCCGCGCCACTTGTTGCCCCAAACCAGCGACATCGTTACGGTCGCGCCGCGCTCGATGATCTTGTCCGGCCAAAGCTTGACCCTCGGGCGCACCAGGCTGCCCACGTCGAGCAAGCACCGATCGGCCACAACAGCGTCTTCGCGGACCACGGCATCGCGTTTCACCGTCACGCGCGAACCCAACGTGGCCGAGTGGATGCCCGCGTTCAGGCCGATGTACGCTCCATCCCACACCACCGACCGCTCGACCGTGGCGCTTTCCATGACCAGCGAGTTGTCGCCGATCGTGGTGAACGGGCCGATGGTGGCCCCCGTACGAACCTTGCAGCCCCGGCCGATGCACACGGGGGCGGCGATGATCGCGCCCTCTTCGATCACGGTGTTCACGTCCACCCACACGCCGGGCTGGAACTCCGCGCCGGCCACGGGCAGGTTCACCTTGCCGCTCAGCATGTCTTCCTGCGCCTCGCGGTATTGGGTCAGCGATCCGACGTCGCACCAATACTCGTCCATGACGTAGCCGAAGAGCGGCTTGCCTTCGGCGAGGATGCGCGGGAAGATGTCCTTCGACCAGTCGTAGTTGCCACCCGCTTCCATCAGGTCGAACACCTCGGGCTCCAGAATGTACATGCCCGTGTTCACGGTGTCGCTGAACACCTCCGACCAACTCGGCTTTTCCAGAAACCGCAGGATGCGCCCGTCGTCGCCCGTGATGACCACGCCGAAATCGAGCGGGTTGGGCACACGGTAGAGGATGAGCGTGGCCATGCTCTTCTTGCGCCGGTGGAACTCGATGGCCTTGGTCAGGTCGCAATCGGTGAGGGCGTCGCCCGAGACGATGACGAACGTGCCGTCGCGCAGCAGGGGCTCGGCCTTCTTCACGCTTCCGGCCGTGCCGAGCGGGGTGTCCTCGACGCTGTACGTCATCGAAATGCCGTGGTCGGACCCGTCGCCAAAGTAAGCCTGAATCTCGTCGCCGAGGTAGTAAAGCGTGCTGACGACTTCCGTGATGCCGTGCCGCTTCAGGAGCGTGACGATATGCTCCATGATCGGCTGGTTGCAGATGGGCACCAAGGGCTTCGGACGATTGACGGTGATGGGTCGAAGCCTGGACCCTTCGCCGCCTGCCATGACCACCGCTTTCATGTCGCTTCGTTTGAACCTGCGGCTAGTTTAGTCCGGTCGGCGGGGTCGGCGTGATGCCATCGCACCACCGACCCACCCGCCAGGCTGGTTTCATGAAAATGAAAGGAAAAGTTCACATTCCCCTTGCGAAACGCGCGTTTCCGTGCTATCACTTAGGAGTTCTTTCCCATCGAGGTCGGATCACGCCCAGCAATGCTGACCTCTGATGGACTCAATAGCCGCCGGCTCATCCGCCGGCGGTTTCTATTTGCGGGTCACTCGATCCCGAGCACGTCGCGCTGGAGGGCCGTCAACTCGTCGATCCCGTGCTTGGCCAGCTTGAGCAGCGTGCCCAACGTGGCCGCTGTGTACGGCGACTCCTCGGCGGTGCCCTGAATCTCGACGAACTTGCCCGAACCCGTCATCACGACGTTCATGTCCACCTCGGCCACGCTGTCCTCGTCGTAGTTGAGGTCGAGGATCTCCTGGTTCTTCCAAACGCCCACGCTGACGGCGGCGATGGAGTCTTTGAACAGCACGCGGTCGATCATGCGTTGCTTGATCATCCACCGCATGGCGTCGTAGGTCGCGACGTAAGCGGCGGTGATGGCGGCGGTGCGCGTGCCGCCGTCGGCCTGGATCGCGTCGCAGTCCAGCGTGATCGTGCGCTCGCCCATGCGGCTCAGGTCCACCACCGAGCGCATCGAACGCCCAATCAGGCGCTGAATCTCCAGCGAGCGGCCGTTGGGGCGCTGGTTGTCGCGTTGGTTGCGCTGGCGGCCGGAGCGGGGCAGCATGGCGTACTCGGCGGTCAACCACCCCGAGCCCGAGCCCTTCTTGAAGCGCGGAACACCGTCGTCCACCGTCGCAGTGACCAGGACGTGCGTGTCGCCGATCTTGATCAGGCACGAGCCTTCGGCGAACTTGGCGAATCCGCGTTCCATCGTGCAGGGGCGAAGCTGATCGTTCAGGCGGCCATCGGGGCGCATGGCTGGGAGTCTACCTATGGCCCCTCGTCGAGCAGGGCCAGAGCGCAAGCCGCCACCGCCGCCGTGTCCACCCGCAACACCCGGGGTCCCATCGTGGCCGCCCGCTCGCCGATCGCGGCGACCTCGCGCGGCGACCAGCCTCCTTCCGGGCCGACGACCAGCACGGCCTCTTCGCGCCCGCTCAGCGCATGGCGAACTCCCCGGCCGACGCCCTCCACCTCGGAGAGCACGACAGCGTCCGGGTACCGGTCGAGAACCTCCTTCAACGAATCAGCCGTCGCCAGCTTCGGCAGCCGCGCCCGATACGATTGCTCCGCCGATTCGCGAACGATCGCTTCCAGCCGAGCCACCTTCTGTCGGAACTTCGCGGCATCCCACTTGACCACCGATCGGTCGGCGGGGAACAGCACGAACCCCGAGACGCCCACCTCGGTGCAGCCGCGCACCAGGTCGTCCAACCGGTCGCCCTTGGGCAACGCTTGGGCCAGCACGATGCGCCTCGCGGGCTCGGTGGCCAAGGCCTCGACGGATTCGGGCTGAGCCGACTTGTGCGCCAGCGTGCAGCGGATGAGCGTGCCATCGTCGGGCAGCACGGCCAGCGGGTCGCCGACACCCATGCGCAACACCTTGCGGAGCTTGTCCCACTCGGAGTCGGAAAGCGGGATCGGGGCGTCGGCCGACGCCCCCGGAACGAACACCCTGGGCAACGCACGCTGCGGAGTCACGCGCCGATACTACTTCGCCGCAGCCAACTTCGGCTCGCCCGTCTCGGCCACGTTCCGCCAATCGAAGATGAGGAAGTTCTTGCGCGCGCTGTTCATCGCGATCAACGCGCCAGCGGGAAACTGGGGACCGAGGTTGGCCGAGAGCACCTCGATGCCGTCGGTCGAGTCCGCGCCGCCTTGGATGATCTTGAGCAAGCGATGCTCGCCGCCCCGCTCGAAAACGTGATAGCGCGAGTCGCCCTCCAGTTGCTCGGTGGCCACCAAATAGCCCTCGCCGCCCGGCAGCGAGTAAACGGCCAGCCCCTCGCGGTCGCCTTCGAACGTGTAGGTTGCCAGCGTCGCCAACTCCTCGTCGGAAGCGTCGGGGTCGGCATGGTACTTGCGAATGCCGAACGCTTCGTCGGCGCAGTACACGAATCCGAGTTCGTCGTCCACCACGATGGCCTCGATCTCGCCCACGCCGGAGAACGTGCCGAACCGCTTGACTTCGACGGCGTCCACAAAACCATCCCGCGCCTCCAGCCGATAGGTGGCCAGATAGCCGCTCTTGGGGCCTTCCTTGCGGCCCACGATGGCGAAGATCTGCCCATCGGCGCGCTTGAACAGCCCGATGCCCATGGGGGCCCTCGCTTCGCCGACTTCGCCGGCGAACACGTCGGTCTTGCCCGTGACGTCGCGGGTCGCGCCGGTCTGGGCGTCTATGGCGAAGATGCGCAGACGGGTCTTCAGCCGCTCGGTGGCCACAGCCAGGTCAACGGTCGCGCCGCCGAGTTCGAAGCCCTTCTCGATGTCCACGTTGTTGGGCCGCTCGACGCCCTCCAGAACGCGGTCCAGCGTGCCGTCCATCTTGAACACGTACAGGCCGTTGCCCTCCTTGTCGGTGCCGAAGATCAGCGACTGCCCGGGGTCTGTGGGATGCACCCAGATCGCGGGGTCGTCGGCATCGCCCTTGACGGGCTCGGTGGCCGTCGTCGAGAGCACGACGATCGGCTTGGGGTCTTCCTTCGGGGCCGCGACGGCTTGCGGTTCGGCCGCCTTGGGGCCGCCGCAACCGGCTACGGAAAGCAAGGCGACGGCGATCCACCAGGGTCTGTTCACGGAGGGAGGGTGTACCTCCCATCCGTTAACAGAGCGTTAACTCAGGTCGTTTGGACTCCGGTCTCGAACTCCGGGTGCACTTCCACCATCCCGGTGGCCTTCGATTCGCCCTTCGTGCGGGTTTCGGGGTCGGGCAGGACGATGGTTCGCGCCTGCTTGCCTTCCGGCAGTTGCGGGACGGCAACATGCTGGCCGTCGCCGATGCGCTGCGCGAGGTTCAGGTTTTCGAGGTCGGCTCGCGGCGTGGCGCCACCCGCCAGTTCGATGGCGTCCACAATCCGGATTCCCGGCTGGATCTGGTAGAGGCCCGGATTGGATACCGCCCCGGTCACATAGATCGTGATCTTGGTGGGCTCTTCGACGGTCTCAGTCATCGCGTTGGCGAACCGTGCGGGGCTCTGGCCGCCGTCCGGCTCGACCGTGATGCTGGACGCACCTTGTTCCGTAAGTCTCTTGGAACCCACGAACCCTGCGCCCGTCAGGGTCAAGACAACAGTCGCCATATAGGCGAACCTCAAGACGGATTGTTTGCTTCTCATTGCGTTTATACCTCGCGAGACTTGGCAGGTACTCTTCAGAGTCCGACCGAAGTCTCCAAGAGGGCGTGTCGCCATCCGCGGGTGCTGACCCAGCACCGTTCCGATCTCGCGGCGTACAGAAACCGCTCGAGAATCAGAACGCCGATGTGCAACGACCGCTCGCGTCCAGGTTCAATGCCGACGATGGCAGCTCGCTCTTCATCGTTCAGGTCGAGCAACCAGCCGGCACTTCTTCCGACCTCTTCATAAAGCAGATACCGACCGTGTACCAAGGAGGGTTCCCAAGAAGTCATCCGTTCCCGGATCGTGATGAGATTCGTTCCCGTTGCACCCAGGGCAACCGTGGTTCCACACTTGCCGGGAAGAAACGCTAGGCCTATGGCCTCATCCATATCGCTTACGGCGCGCATCCTTTCGGCAGGGCCGGGGGACGGGTTGCACAGTACTCCCGATCGCAACGCCAAAGTTCCAATGGGATAGCTTTTGTGGACATCCAGAGCCCAACCGCCCGACGAACGATGCGCCGCGACGAGTTCGGTGCTGTGGCCGCCCACGTCGATGATGGTCAAACGCTCCGCATCCCGAAACGCGGGATCGTTCGCAACGGCCAAGAAACCCAACTCGGCCTCGCGCTCCCCCGAGAGCACCCCGATCGGCGTCCCTTGGGCGCTGGCGAGCCGCAAGAAGTCCCCGGTGTTGGAGGCGATCCTGGCCGCCATCGTGGCCCAAGCCTCGACGCGAGCCGCACCCAGCCGTCTGGCGTCGGCGAACCCCCTTTCCACCGCCGCTAAGGTGCGGGTCATCGCCGCGTCGCTCAGCAGCCCCGTGGTCTTGGTGCCCTCGCCGAGACCGGTGACGCACGAGCTTTCATGCACGGTTCGCCACGCGTCGCCATCCCAAGCCGCAACCAGCGTGAGGACCGAGTTCGAACCCACGTCGATGACGGTGCGCACTTCCCCCAACACCGGTCGGCTCAACTCAGCGCAGCCTCGCCCCGTTCGCCGGTTCGGATGCGGATCGCCTCGGAGACTTCGCTGACGAAGATCTTGCCGTCGCCGATCTCGCCGGTGTGGGCCGCCTCGGCGATGGCCTGCATCGCCGCCTCGACGTCGTCGTCGGACACCACGACTTCGATGCGCGTCTTGGGCAGCAGGTTCACCGCGTAGGTGCTCCCGCGATACTTGTCGGTCCGCCCGTACTGCCGGCCATAGCCCCTCACGGGCTCGACGCTCACGCCGGGCAGACCCGCCTGATCGAGCGCCTCCAGCACCGCATCCAACTTGTTCACCCGGACGAACGCCTCGATCCGCTTCACTCGACCACCTCGAGCGTGATCGAGTCGTTGGTGTACACGCAGATCGAAGCGGCCACGCTGAGCGCTTCGCGGGCGATGCCTTCCGCGTCCATCTCGGTGTTGCGGACCAGCGCCCGCGCCGCGGCCATCCCGAACGGACCCCCGGAACCGATCCCAGCCACCCCATCGTCGGGCTCGATGACGTTGCCATCCCCACCCACGATGAGCATGGTCGAGGCGTCGGCCACGATCATCATCGCGTTGAGTTGCCGGAGCATCCGGTCGGTCCGCCACTCTTTCGCGAACTCGACGGCGGCGCGACGTAGGTCTTTGTACGCGTCGAGTTTGGTCTCGAACCGATCCTGCAGGGCTTGGGCGTCGGCCACGCTTCCCGCAAAGCCGCACACGACGTTTCCAGCGCTGAGGCGGCGAACCTTGCGTGCCGTGTGCTTCAAAATCGTGGACTCGCCGAGGGTCACCTGACCGTCCGCCGCGATGGCGGTGCGCCCGTTCCGACGGACCCCGACGACCGTGGTGGAGCGGATCATCGCGCCGAGTTTACTCGCGACGATCTTCCAGCGGTTCTTCATCGTCTCTTGTACCGTGGAGGCCACGACCGTCCGCGCGCGCCTGATCCAGTTTGCCGACTGGACGCTCGTCGGCGCGCTCGCTTGGGTCGGAGGCTCCCATGCCGCTCGTGGCGATGCCGCCCTGGGGTTCGTAGGCCTGGCTGCCGCCGGAGCGACGGCGGCGCGGTTCGTCCAGACCGGCCGTGCCGCCCAGCGACGCAGACGCGAAGGCGCATTGCTCCGCACCCGTATCCAGGAACTGCAAGGTCAGCTCGCCCTCCAAGTCAGGGCCGTGGACTCGCTCGCAGACGGCTTGGACGTGGCCCTGCTCATCTGCGACGACCGCATGGTGCTGCGCTTCGTCAACCGAGCCGCTCGCGAAATGTTCCGGCTGGAAGGTCCAGAAGGCAGGGGGCTGATCGAAGTGACGCTCTCGCACGAACTGGAGCAATTCGTCCAGTCGGCACTCGCCGAAGGGGGCATTCACCGTGCCGAGCTGCCGTTTCGCTACCCGGACGAGCGGATCGCCATGGTCAGCGCCTGGCGCGACCCCGATCTCGAAAACCGCACCGTCATCACCATCGCGGACATCACCCACCTGCGGAAGCTGGAGCGCATGCGCGCCGATTTCGTCGCCAACGTCTCCCACGAACTGCGCACACCGCTCACGGTCATCCGCGCGATGGCCGAGACCATGCGAGACGATCCCGAACTCGACGAGGCCACCGAGGAGCGCTACCTGCAACGCATCATCGCCGAGGTGGATCGCCTGAGCCTCATCTCGAACGACTTGCTCATTCTGAGCGCGGCCGAAAGCAACCCCGTGCGCAAGCAAGACTGCGACCTCGGCACCGTGGTGCGCGACGTCATGGCCAACCTCCAAATCGTCGCGACGGACAAGGGCCTACGTCTCGAATACGACGGGCCCCAAACGCTGACCATTCAGGCCAACCCGGCCCAGATCGCCCAGGTCGTTTGGAACCTCGTGGACAACGCGATCAAGTACACGCAGGAAGGGGGTGTGAAAGTGTCGCTCTCCTCGGATGCCCAACGGGCCAGGTTGGTCGTGGAGGACACGGGCGTCGGCATCGCCTCCGAACATCTCGAACGCGTGTTCGAGCGCTTCTACCGCGTAGACCGGGCCCGTTCGCGGCAGAGCGGCGGCACCGGCCTCGGCTTGAGCATCGTGCGGCATATCGTGGAAGCTCACGGCGGGTCCGTTGCGGTCGAAAGCGAACTCAACCGGGGCAGCCGATTCTCAGCCGACTTGCCGATCGGCTGACGGCGCGGGCGCATCTCCCGATCGCTTGGCCATCATCACGTCGTACCGCCAGCCCGATCGCATCGCCGCGAACGCCGCGTTGTCCCGAAGTTCCTGGCCCACCGCAAATGTGTAACCCGCGACGGCCACGGTCAGAGGTACCCACGCCATCGCCCGTTGGCCTTTGGCGATTTGCGACAGCGCCCCCGCGCCGACCAACACGAATGGGACCCCTAAGGCGACCGAGAGCCAGGGTTCGACGGTAGACGACCACGACCCAAACACGGTTGCCGAACCAGCGCCCAAACTCAGAATGGCCACGGCGCACAGCGCAGGCGCCCCCAACCGCCGCGCCCGGAGCAAGCCCTCCGCCGCTACGACGACGCCCAGCATCGCCAAGACGGGATGCCACCGGAGCGTGGCGCCCAGCCAGAGACAAAGAGCAGCCACGCTGGCCGCCGACGCCATTCTGGAACCCGCTGCGGTGCTGGCTCCGTGCGCCCAGCGGAGCGGCCACGATATCCCGACCGCGCACAGGGCACCCAAAACCATCAGCAGCCCCAATGCGCGACGGCGAGACCCCGACAACTGCCCCGCCTCCTCGATGGGGCGCTCGTGCATCAACTCGTTCAACGCAGCGTTCGACCTCGCCAGGCGGTCAGACAAGGCAAGTGTCGCCCTGAGATACCCATCGCGAGAGACAGGATCCAATTCGTGGCGAAACGCCCGAGACGCGACCTCCAACCCCCTGGGACCGTTTTCAGCGACCGCCAGCGCCGACAGCGTGCGGTCGCAACCGCGTATCTCGGAACCGTAACGCGAATTGTCGAAAATCCGTTGGGTCAGCGAGAGCAGCGCGACCGGGGCCGCCGTCGGCGCATCGGACTCGGCGACCCTCGAGGCCACTAGGCGAAGACCCTCGAAATGGCCAAGTTCGACCGATTCGGCCGAATAGGGCGCACCCATGCGCTCTCCAAGATAACCGGTGCGCTTGAGCTGCCATTGCTGCAGCACCGCCGGCTCGAAACTGGCATAGTCCCGGTAGGCCGCGTTGGTGCGCACGTGATCCAACGAAGCAAAGAGAAGCGGGCGATCCCCCAGCAACGCAGCCGAGATCGCCATCAGCATCGAAAAGTAGCTGTTCGCACCCTCCGTGCCCAAACCTCGGAGGGCCAGATACTCCAAATGCTCCGCGACCTCCGCCTGCTGACCCGGGTGCTTGAGGTGGACGCCTATGGCCGTGAAGCGCCGACCGAGCACAGCCGCGACCGCCCGCGTGTCCTCGGAACTCAGCTTTAGCTGCGAGACTCTGGACAACACCCACGCCAAGTCGCCGCCCCTCTCGGCCTCGGCAAGATAGGCGGCCAAGCGGTCTCGATCGTCTGCCTCGGCGATCCCCGTGTCCACAGCCTCCATCCCGAACAACAACGCGCTGTGCAGGCGGATCACCCAGTAAGCGCCCGGAAAAGCGGCGATGCCCAGCGCTAGCGGCACAAAAGCGAACGCGACCAGAATCGCAGCGCGCTGACGCCACCGCCTACTCACTCATGGGCCTCGCTCCCGCCAACCGATTCGACCCACTCCCTCGGCACCCCCGTGGCCTGCTGCTCTGTGGCGGATGTGGACAGGAACCCAAGGGTGATCATAAACACAATGAGCCCCAAGCCGATGCTCAACCCAACGAGTTCGGCACGCCATTGCCGCCGCATCACGGCGCAACGAATCAGCCGGGTCTGCCGCAACGTCGGCACGGCGCCGGTGTAAGAGCGGCGGTACTCATTGAAAGGGTCGCTCACGCTTCCCGAGCCTCCCATCGTTCGCGAAAAGCCGACTTGGCGGCGTTGAGCCGCGAGGCTACGGTGCCGACCGGCACGCCGGTGGCCGACGCGATTTCCGCATAGCTCAGTTGCTCGCCGACGGCCAGCGCAAGAACGGTTCTCAAGTCCACGGGAAGCGTCGCCAAGACTTCGCGCATCGCCAGATCGTCCACGGGGTCGCCCGACTGCGGCGTCAACGTCTCGACGTTGGCGTCCGCCCGCCAACGCCGAGTGTGCTTTGCCTTTCGGAGGAAGTTCCTCGCGGCGCGCACCGTGACGCATCGGATCCAATGGTCTGGGTTGGGATGAACACTCAGCTTGTCGAACGAGCGCACGGCCCGGACCATCACATCCTGAGTCACATCGTGGGCGGATTCGGCGTCGAGCACGATGTGGTAGGCCAATCGAAACACGACTTCGCGATACCGCTCGAGCACCGACCCGATGGCATCGGTGCCCGCAAAGGCGACCAAACGGAAGCCCAGAACAACCTGAACTCCGTCCGCACCCAGCTTCGCGCCGTGTCTATCCACCGACATTGCCTGCATTATCGCCCAAAGGCGGCAGGCCGCGCGACTTGAGTTCCGCGTTGAACTCGGCACCCGCATGGGCAAGCAGTTCGTCCAGAGCAGCCAACTGCACGGCAAGCTGCTGGTCGAGCATCGCGAACACCTCGTACGCCTGATCGGTCGGGCGGAAGTCGCCTTGAAGCACGACGCCCAGAAGCGCAGCGATCTTGTTGTTCAACCGGATCGGGTAGTTGAGAGGGTCCTGGCCGCTCTGGTTCCGAACCTGATAGATCTCTTCCTCGATCGCCGAGAGCTTCGCGGCCAGATCCTCGCCCTTGGCCTTCAGGTCGCCGTTCTTCTCGATGGCCGAAGCGATCGAGCGCTTGATGGCCCTGATCTTAACCACAGCGCCGTTGGCGTCGTTCGTGCGCTGCGAAATGCGCCTCGCGAACAGGAACTGGGCCACCGTGTCGGCCTCTGTCGCACTGCTGTTCGGCGAGTTGCGCAGGCGGAACGTCTCGACTTGCACGTCCCCATCGGCAGTCATCACGACGCGGTACTCGCCCGGAGGCGCGGGAATCGGTCGCGCGCCAGCAGCCCACAGGATCATCCCCGGGAAGCCCTGGAACGAAGGATAGCGGAACGACATCGCGATGCGGTGCGCTCCAGCGGTCTTCGGCCCTTCCTGAGTGTGGACCTTCTCGCCCCACGGGTCGAACACTTCGAACTGGACCTTCTGGGCATCCTTGGGCAACACGTAGGTCGCCAGCAATCCCGAGGGCGGATTCTGACCGCCCACCGGCGCGGGCCCGCCGCGCGGGCGACCGCCGCGGCCGCCGAAGCCGCCGCCGCCAAAGAAGTTGCGCGTGGCATCGGGAATGGGGAACAGCTTCACCCTGCCGGAGTCGCCTGAATACAGATTCCGCATCGGGCCAATCTCGTCAAGCACCCAGAACGAACGACCGTGGGTCGCCACGATCACGTCCGCGTTCTTGATGGCGATGTCGTGGATCGGCGAAACGGGCAAGTTTCGCTGCATGGACTGCCAATGATCGCCCGAATCGAACGACACAAAGATGCCCAACTCCGTGCCGGCGAAGAGGAGTCCTCGCCGCACGGGATCCTCGCGAACCACGCGGAGGAAGGCGTTCGGAGCGATCCCTTCGACGACACGCTCCCAGTTCTGGCCGAAGTCGAACGTTCGAAACACGTACGGGGCGTGGTCGTCGTTCTCGTGATTGTCCACGGCGATGTAGGCCGTGCCGGCGTCGTGGGGCGACGCTTCCACGCTGCTGACCAGACCCCACTCCGGCATGCCCTTGGGCGTGACGTTCTTCCAAGACGCCCCGCCGTCCACCGAGACGTGCACCAGTCCATCGTCTGAACCCGCCCACAACACGCCCGGCACCTTGGGCGATTCGGCGAACGCGAACACCGTGCCGTAGTACTCGACGCTCGTGTTGTCCTTGGTGATCGGCCCGCCGCTGGGGCCCATCGTTCGCTTGTCGTTTCTAGTCAAGTCTGGGCTGATTTTCTTCCACGTTTCGCCCATGTTGGTGCTGACCATGACGTGCTGCGAGCACGTGTAGAGCTTGTTCGCGTTGTGGGGCGAGAACACGATGGGGAACGTCCACTGCATGCGGTGCACGAGGTCCGCCGCACCATGACCCATGGGGTTGTCCGGCCAAGGGTTCACGTTGCGGCTCTCGCCATTGCGGTGGTTGAGCATCTCCAGCAAGCCGCCGTAGCTGCCGCCGAACACGATCTCGGGGTCGTCGGGCTTCACGGCGATGTAGCCGCTCTCGCCGCCAGCGGTTCCCGTCCAAGCGTCTGGGCCGATGAGACCACCAGTCGTGCGGCTGGCGATGCGGATCGTGCTGTTGTCCTGCTGCGCCCCATAGATGCGGTACGGAAAGGCGTTGTCGGTGGTGACGTGGTAGAACTGCGCCGTCGGAATGTCCTGCTCCGTCCAAGTTGCGCCACTATCCTTCGACACGTTCGCACCGCCATCGTTGGCGTTGATCATGCGCTTGGGGTCGTCGGGCGCGATCCAAAGGTCGTGGTTGTCCGCGTGCGGAGTCCCGACGGTCTGCCACGTCTTGCCGCCATCGCGCGTGCGGTACATGCTCACGTTGAGCACGTAGGCCGTGTCCACATCGGCGGTGTCGGCCACGATGTGCGTGTAGTACCAAGCCCTCTGGCGGAAGTTGCGGTTCTGATTGACCAGCGTGAACGTCTCGCCGGCATCGTCCGAGAGAAACACGCCGCCTTCAAGCGCTTCGACGATCGCCCACACGCGCTTGGGGTTGACGGGTGAGACGCTGATGCCGATCTTGCCAAGCACCCCCTCTGGCAATCCGGGGTTGCGCGAGATGTCTTTCCACGTCGCGCCGCCGTTGGTGGATTTCCACAGCTTGCATCCCGGCCCGCCGGAGTTCATCGTGTACGGAGTGCGCCACGCTTCCCACGTCGCGGCATAGAGCGTCTCGGGATTGCCAGGCTCGAACTCGATGTCGATCGCGCCGGCTCGCTCGGATTCGAACAGGATTTGATTCCACGACTTGCCGCCATCGGTGGTCTTGAACACGCCGCGCTCCTTGTTCGGGCCGTAAATGTGGCCCAAAGCCGCCACATAGACCACGTCCGGATTCTCCGGGTGGATGACGATGCGAGAGATGGTCTGGGTGTCGCGCAGCCCGATGTGCGTCCAGGTCTTGCCGCCATCGGTCGTCTTGTACATCCCGTCGCCGTGCGAGATGTTGCCCCGGATGTCCTTCTCGCCGCCCCCGGCGTAGACGATGTCCGGGTTGCTCTCGGCGATGGCCACCGCTCCCACCGAGGCTGCGGTGAAAAACCCGTCGGAGACGCACTCCCAGTTGTCGCCGCTGTCCGTGGATTTCCACAAGCCGCCGCCCGTCGCCCCAAAGTAGTACTCGTTGGGTCGAGCCTTGCTTCCCGCGCAGGCCAGCGAGCGCCCACCCCGGAACGGACCCACCAGCCGCCACTGGAGGGCGTCGAAAACGGGCGATTGGACTTGGGCCGACACCTGCGAGGCGACCGGGGCCAACAAAACCGCTGCCGCCAAGACGACGAGTGCGAGACGCTTGCGCATGATCTCTCGTGATTGGACACGCACGGGCCCGATTCCTGCCCGCCGAGCGTGGGGATAATCGGGGCATGCTGCTGCACCCCGATTCCCAACCCACTGGCCTGCCCACCGTCGGCCACCGGCGCTCCTACGGGACCCTGCCAGAAGATCGGAAACTGGGCGTCGGCATCGTCGGGTTGCACGAGGGCCACACGCTGCTGGTGGCCCTGCGCGCCTCGGGCCTATGCCGAGCCGTCGCGGGTTGCGACCTCTCGGCCGAGAAGCGGGAGTCGGCGCTGGCCGCCGCGCCGCACGTGTGGGTGACCGACGACTACGCCGCAATGCTCGCCCGACCGGACGTGGACATCGTGGCCATCTACACGCCCGATTCGCTCCATGCCGATCAGATCGTCGCGGCGTTCGAAGCAGGGAAGCACGTGATCTGTACCAAGCCGCTGGTCAACGACCCCGCCCAAGCCGACCGCATCCGTGAGGCCGCAAGAAAGTCGGGCAAACGACTCCAAGTCGGCCAGAGCACCCGCTTCGGCGAGCCGTTCCAGCGCCAACGCGAGGAATTCGAGGCGGGCCGCATCGGCGCCGTCGAAGTCGTAGACGCCCACTACAACCACCGCATGGACTGGTACTACGAGAAGAGCCCTTGGACCGTGGACACCACCCACTGGGCGTACCTCGGCCTCAGCCATCCCGTGGACCTGTGCCGCTGGTACCTCGGCCCGATCCGCGAAGTCCACGCTTACGGCACCACGACGGCGCTCGGCCAGCGCTTCGGCATGAAGACGCCCGACGCCATCTCCGCCCAATTGGTGGCCGAGTCCGGCGCGATCGGCCGAGTCCTGGGCAACTACGGGTTCCACGAACTGCCCAAGGCCCGGGCGCTCATCGAGTGCTTCCTCATGGGCAGCGAAGGCTCATCGCTCGCCCGCTACCCCGACCTGCGCTTCAACCGCCACGACGAGAACGGGGTCGAGGTCGAGGAGGACTTTCACCACGCCATGACAGGCTACTACTACCGCCACGAACTCAAGGGCATGCACTACGGCGAGTTCTGCAACTACACCGACTACTTCGCGTCGTGTCTGCTGAACAACCGGCCCAACAGCCCCGATCTGGAGGAAGGCCTGGAGACCGTGCTGCTCATGGGCGCCATCGTCGAATCGCTCCAGACCGGCCGCTCCGCAGCCGTGCCCCGTTGACCCCAAACGCCGAGCGGGCGGCCCATCGGGCCGCCCGCAAGAAAGCCTCCCAGAGAGAGGATCAGCGCTTGATCGAGAGCACTTCCTGCAGCATCTCGTCCGCCGTCGTGATGACGCGCGTGTTGGCTTGGTAGCCGCGTTGCGTGACGATCATGTCGGTGAACTCGGAGCCGAGGTCCACGTTGCTCGTCTCGAGGTAGCCCGAGTACACCGCCGGTTGGCCCGCAGAGCCCGGTGCGCCGACCAGCGCATCGCCCGAGTTGCCCGAGGACGTGAACATGTTGCCGCCAACCTGGTTCATGCCGCCGGGATTGGCGAACACGGCCGTCGCGACGCGGCCCAGCGGCTGAGTCTGGCCGTTCGAGAAAATGCCCACGATGGTGCCGTCGGGCACGATCGAGAACGACGTCAGCGTGCCGGGGCCATAGCCGTCCTGCGAGGCCAATCGAACCTGGCTGGCTTGCGCCAATTGCGTGATCGAGGAGAGGTTCAGGCCCACGTTCTGCGCCGGCGCGCCGCCCGAAGCCGGCAGGCTGAAGCTGAACGCATCGCCGCCGATTGCCTTGCCCGAGCCGTCGAAGAACATCGGCCCTGCACCCGAAGCCGTACCGCCGATGACCGTACCGCCCTCGGTGACCTCGAAGTCCCAGCTGGCAGCAGCCCCATCCGGTGCGCCCGCTGCGGGAGGCGTCTGGTGGTTGAAGAACCGCACGTTGAGTTCGCGCTTGTTGCCCAGCGAATCGTAGACCGTGATCGTGGTCGTCGCCTCGCCCGTGGCGCCTGCCGCGGCATCGAGGTTGCCGTTGACGGAAACCGTCGTCGTTCCTCGCGCCGAGGAAGTCGCACCCGTGGGCACCGTAACGTTGGTCGTCGCGCCGCTGGAGGCGACGGTGCCGTCGGCGCCGGCCATCCAGCCCTGCACGCGCAGACCGGTTCCTCGGTGGACCAACGAACCCGAGGCATCGAGGTCGAAGCCTCCGTCGCGGGTGTAGTACTGGTTGCTTCCGTCGCTGACGACGAAGAAACCGTTGCCCTGGATCGCGAGGTCGGTGGGCCGGTTGGTGGCCGTCATCGAGCCCGAACTCATGTCCAAGCCGATGGAGCCGATCTGCACACCCGTTCCGATCTGGACGGGGTTCAGGCCGCCGCGTCCCGTCGAAGGGCCGTTGGCGCCGCGCAGGGTCTGCGACATCAGGTCCATGAAGTTCATCCGCGAGGCGCGGAAGCCCGTGGTGTTCAGGTTGGCGAGGTTGTTGCCGACGACGCTGAGGCGCTGCTGGTGGGCGCGAATGCTGGAGGCTCCGGAGAGCATGGCTTGCATCATTGTTCTGGTTTTCCTGAGGTTCTGTGTGTTGGGGTCAGGGGGTTCCAGGGCCCTCCGCATTCGGCGGAGAGGATGAAGCTCGCGAGGCTTTCGCGTCCACTTCGTTGATGCCCTTTCACCCGGAAAGACTTGTCTGGGTTACACCACCACCGCACTGTCGATGTTGGTGAACACGTTGTCCTTGAGGTTCGCTCGGTCCACGGCCGTGATCACGGTTCGGTTCTTCACGCTCACGACCAAGGCCACGTCGTCGAGGAGCACGAGGCTCTCGCGCGATCCCTTGGCCGCAGCCTTGTCCACGCCGCCGAGCACGCGCTGCCACTCCGCCGCGCCGAGCTGGATGTCCCGGCTCTCCAAGCGCGTCTTAGCGTGGCCACTGAGCTTCAGCTTGTCGGCGAACAGATTGGCGAACTCGTCGCGCGGAACGGCCGGGTTGTGCTTCGGTGCGACGCTCGGACGCGTCTGCACCAGTTCGGCGACTTTGCTGTTCAGCACGGGGTTGGTCATGGTCTTACGCCTGCTCGACCAACCGAACGTTGGCCATCTTGACTTCGACGATGCCGCCATCTGCCTGCTGGACGCCGAGGTAGTACTCGCCGTTGCGGATCGTCAGCGACTTCACGGTGCCCGTGACCGTATCGGCCTGGCTCGTGCCCGTCTCGGTGAGCGGTCGGGTGGCCGTGACCTTCTTGCCGATAAGGCTGCTGGCTTGGGCGACCTCCAGCGAGCCTTGGATCTTGTCCAGGCCCTGCACGGTGCCGAGCTGCGCCATCTGGGCGAAGAAGTCGCGGTCGTTCATGGGCTCGAGCGGGTTCTGAGTCGCGAGTTGGACCGTGAGCAGCCTCATGAACTGCTCCATATCCATCTCCTGGCTCAGCTTCCGCGTCTGCCCGGTGGGATTGTAGGGGTTGAATTGCGTTGCGGTCGTGGTCATGGTTTGGCTCCTTTCAGATCCAAAGGTCCACACCCTTGGGGACGTAGCCCATGCGGGCGAGGGGACGAGGGGAAACGCCGCACACTCCGTTGCGCGTCTCGGGTTGGGAAACCGGGGTGATCCTCGAGTACGGCCGCTGTTGCGGGGCACCTTGCTGCTGACCGAACTGCCCGAAGAACATTTCGGATTCGCGAAGGTTGGTCACTCGGAAGTTGGTCAGTTCGAACCGTCGCTGTTCGAGGGCGCCCGCAAGAGCTTCCTTGCCCTGGCCCAGCGCTTCGCGGGTCTGGGGGTTCTCCGCGTGGATGCTCGTCTCGACGCTGGTGCCCATCCGCTTGAGCGTGATGACGACCTGACCGAGTTCCTCGGGGTTCAGCTTGATGGTCACGCGCTGCGGCCGACCGAGGTCGAGCGTCTCCAGCCGCTCCTTGACCTGGGCGATGGCCTGCTCGCGGCGGGCCTCGGAATCGTGGCGCTGGTCGCGGGAGGCGTCGCCATCGGTCGCTTTCTGCGCGATGGGCTCGGTCGTCGTGGTGTGCGAGACCTGCGGCTCGGCTTCGTCGCGGTCGGCGGCGGAATCCGTTGGAATGACTTCGACTTCGGCGGCCTCGGGCTCGCTCGCCATCAGCTTGACGACCTGTTGCCGCTCGGCCAGCGGGTCGAGGAGGTTGGCTTCGAACGCGACCTCGAACTCGGCCTTCTGGCGGCTTTGCGATTCAGGTTGGGAGGGGGAGACTTGTCGAGCCTCGTTCGCCGACGCCTCGATCTCCGGTGTCTGCGCCTCACTGGAGGGCGGGACTTGAAGAGCCCCTTCGCCCAACGCCTCGATCTCTGGTGTCTGCGCCTCCGCCTGAAGGGTGGCACTGGGGGGCGAGACCTGTCGAGCGCCTTCGCCCAACGCCTCGACCACCCGAGTCGCCGGCTCCGCAGGCGTCCCGCTCAACGGCGTGGAAGCAAACGCGGGGGCCGGAAGGGCCAAGAGGAAGACCAACGGCTCGGCCGACACCTCTTCGGTGTCGTTCGCGGTCGGGGCGGAGTCCAGTCGGTTCTCGGGAGCATTCGGCTCCAGAGCGACCTCTCGCCCTACCGGGGTCGCAACTTCGAAGGCTTCGATCAGCGCTTGGGTCCAAAAGTCGGTTTCGTTGCCGACCGGGCTCGCCGCCGTCGTTGCCACCGGAGGTGCGCCCAGAAGGGAAATCGCGTTCCACATGAGCTGCTGTCGGTAGGCTTGTGGCTCAATCTTCGGAGCCGTCGGAGGAAACTGGAGGCCCGATTCGCGTAAGATGGGTCACCCGGACGATGACTGCGCCGCCCGAGCCCCCGCCCCCCAAAAAGCGCGACGAGACCTTCGACGTGATGAAGGGCTTCGGCATCTCCGAGGTCATCCTGCACCATGCCCTGAACCCCGACGCCCTAGCCAAGTTCACCACGGAAGGTTCGAAGACGTGGTGGTTCTTTACGGGCGTCAACCGCATGTTCCACTGGGGCGTTCCCGTGTTCCTCATGGCGTCGGTGATCCTGCTCACCATGAGCGCGAAAGGGAAGCAGATGGACTGGGGCCGCTTCTACAAGCGCCGCGCCCTGCGCCAGATCGCGCCCTACGCCATCTGGTTCCTCTTCTATCTCGGCTTTCGGCTGACGATGCTCAAGAGCCCGTACGACCTGAATCCGGTCGCGAGCGGGTGGCCGTTCGGCCCGCCGACGCTGCCCGCGCTGGCCGCCGACCCGATGAATCTGGCGAAGCTGTTTCTTTCGGGGAAGATGTACTTCCACCTGTATTTCATGATCCTGCTGCTCCAGGTGGCGCTGCTGTTCCCCGTCTTCTATGCGATCATCCGGCGCGTCTCTTGGCCGTTGTGGGCGGTCCTCCTGACATCGTTCGCGCTCGAGTACGGCGTATACCTGTTGCAGTGGCAGGTGAAGTTCCCCTATCCGGCCACGACGTTCCTCTGGTACATCCCCGCGATTTCCGTCGGCCTCTGGCTCGGAATGCGCTGGGATCGCTGGAACGACGCCTGGCGGGGCTATTGGCCGCTGTTCGTGCTGTTGTGGGCGGGTTGCGGCGCGGTCTATGGCTGGCAGGCGTATCTGATTGCGGCGAAGCAGCCGGGCGTCGAGGCGATGGTTTACGCCATGTCGGCGCACGTCTATGCCGTGAGCACCGGCTTGGTCCTGCTGCGGTTGGCGCAATGGCTGCAGGCGCGGCTGCCCTCGGTGCATCGCTTGCTCGGAGCGGTGGGCGATCTGTCGCTGCCCCTGTTCTTGCTGCACCCGGCGGTGATGTTCTTGCTCAGCGGGCCACGCGTAACCGAGGTGCTGCGCAAGCTGCCCTTGCCGCTGCTGTGGTTCTACTTGGCGATCTACTTCTTCACTTGGCTGGTCTCGTACGCGCTCGTGAAGGCTCGTCTGGGGTCGCTGCTCTTCGGCCGCCCGTACTCGACGCGCGGCAACTGAACGCCTTGGAGGGGCGCGCTCGGTCGCGCCCTTCGATTGGTGGAGGGGCACGCTCTGTCGCGCCCTTCGATTGGTGGAGGGGCACGCTCTGTCGTGCCTTCGATTGGTGGAGGGGCACGCTCTGTCGTGCCTTCGATTGATGGAGGGGCACGCTCTGTCGTGCCCTTCGATTGGTGGAGGGGCACGCTCTGTCGTGCCCAAGGCTTGATGAGGACCCGACGGATCAGGTCCCTCCAACGCAAACTCAAGCCTGATAAACGACAGAAGCCCCTCTTTCGAGGGGCTTCTTGTGAAAGCTCACGTGCAAATCGTTATACCTAGACATGTCGGCATTGTCGCAGTGCGACGCCGAATTCAAGTCCTTAAGGAGGTGATCCACCCACACCTTCCGGTACGGGTACCTTGTTACGACTTAGTGCTCCTTACCCCCCTCACCTTCGGCCGCTCCCTCCTTGCGGTTAGGCCACGGACTTCGGGTGAAGACAATTCAGATCACTTGACGGGCGGTGTGTACAAACCCCGGGAACGTATTCAACGCAGTATAGCTGACCTGCGTTTACTAGCGATTCCGCCTTCATGCAGTCGAGTTGCAGACTGCAATCTGAACTGGGGGCGTATTTTTGGGATTTCCTCCACCTCGCGGTATCGGTGCCCTCTGTTTCGCCCATTGTAGCATGTGTGAAGCCCCAGTCGTAACTGCCATGCTGACTTGACGTCATCCTCACCTTCCTCCGGTTTACACCGGCGGTCTCCTATGAGTTCCCGGCATGACCCGCTGGCAACATAGAACGAGGGTTGCGCTCGTTGCTGGACTT
>DDSP01000013.1 GCA_002343445.1 Chthonomonas sp. UBA2387 | reverse complement strand
TATTAATGAGACACTACACTAGGTGGTGTAGAGGAGGCTCGACCGCCTAGTGGAAGATGAGCAAGCGCAGTCAAAAGCAGAGATCGTCAACGCGTGACTCACCCTGTTCAGGATCACTTGTCGCTCGTGTTCCACAGGTTCTGGAGCGGTGCAGTTGGTGTCAAAAAGCTCGTCCATTGCGGTGAATGGGCACGAACTCAAGCCGTTCGATCCCTTCTGCACATCCAATCAAGCCACCTAGGGGGCTACCAAGGATGCAGTCAAGCGCGCTGGAAGCAAAGTCGAGTAGTGTTCATCTGAGGCTCTCGGCCGTTTCCCAGAAAGGAGGGGAACGAATCCTTCCGCGCATCGCGGAGTATTCCAACAATCAGAACGATTTGTACGCGGCAGACCCTTTCTCGAATTCCCGTGTCACATCCGGACGGAGGAGTGGGCTCCTCTCTCTTCGAGGGGGGACCCGAGCTCCCAAGATTGCGTCCGACTCTCGCCGCGGACGGCGCGTGCACTCTCTCCATTGCGGTCATGGCGACCAAGGGGAATCGTGCCTTGCCGCGCCGTTCCCGACTCCGCTGTTTTTCTAGGGTAACGGTGGTAACGGTGGTAACGGGCCTCCGCCGCGGGCCCGCGCGGACGAGGCCCGAGTCTGGCTCGGATACCGCTTCCGTTACCACCTCGCCGCACCGAGAAGAGTCGCACCGGTAACAGAACCGGTAGCGACCCCTTGGTTCGTTCGCGGTCATTGCGTCGCCTCGTCGACCTCCCCGTTACCGGAGTTACCAAAGAAGTCGTCATCGGCGAGGACGTCCTTGAGATGGATCACGCTCCTCACTCTGTGCCCGATCCGTTGCTTGCTGGCGTACCCGCTCTGGGAGACTTGGCGAATCAGCACGCCTCTTTCAGAGAGCATCTTCCAGAGCCCCGTCTTGCTGGCTCCAAGCGGTTGTCCTGACTTCTCCGCGAACTCGGCGACCATCTTGTAGGCGATCTCCGGCAGCAGGAAAGCATCGCAGTCCCGCGCCCAGCCGACCATGGTTCCCGCGAGGTTTTCGCCCGGTGGAGCGGAGACGGTTTCGAGGCGCGCTTGCCCGGTCTCCCGGAGCTCGAGAAGGATCGCCAAGAACCGGTCCGCCGCATTGTGGTCGCGCTGATAGCGCTCCTGCCTCGACGCCGCCTCCCGAACACCGCCGACGATGGCGCCAAGGGCTTCGCTCGCTTCGTCTTCGGGCAGTCCGCACTCCAAGGCGAACGCCGCGAACAGCTCCGCAGCCGCTTCGAGTTGCGCCGCGTTCTCGGCGGTCCGCAGCCCCGTCCGAGCCGAGGCGATCCTCTCCCGGAACCTGTGCTTCATGCCGTCGAGGTCCCTGGCCAGCCACTTCAGGTATGCGGCCATGGCGCGGGCGAGCCGTCCCTCCGCGCCAAACCGCTGCACCTCGCTCATGACGTCGAGCTCGACCTCGCCGCGAGAGACCTCCACGACGAGACAGCGCGCGGTCTCCGACTCGCCGCGCGGAAGGTCTTCCCCGGTGCAGATCAAGCCGCACCTCAGAGCCTTGACCGAACGCAGCGAACCGTCGGCACGCATTCTGCTTCGCCCGGCGCTGTTCCCGACGCTTCGCAGGACCCTCTGAATCGTGCCGTCGAGCCGCAAGACGTCTTGGCGCGAGCCGCGCGGAACAGCGTCGTCGACGACCAGAGGAAGATCCTTGGCGACATACCCGAGACCCTCGATGGAGTTCGCCGTCCCGTTCCAAGTCGCAGGCAGCCGGTTCCTCTCGAACCCGGTCCCGAACAGGTTCAGCAGGGCCGCCGCCAAACTCGACTTCTGGGACTGAGTCGGGCCAAACAGCCAAAGGGTGACGTCGGATCCGCCGAGCACCGCTCTCAATGCGGCGGCGAACAGAGGTCCCGAAACCCGACTCGGGGCCGCATCCAGGAACCGCAGCACGGCGCGCAGGTCCTCCAGCAACTGCCGCCCTTCGGAAGGAGGCGGGAGAGAGTAGCGTCCGAGCGAATCGGCCAAGTCCGTCTCGATTCCCGCCACCGGCCCGTCTTTTCCGATGGCTCCCCCGGCGTGCAGGAAGACGTCGCGACCGTCGATGTTGCGCCAACCCGTATGCGTGTAGATGGTCTCGCGGGGAATCTCGCCGGACAATTCCACGATCGCGTGGAACGCGTGCTCCTTGACCGACGGGCCGACCATGTACATCGGCTTGAGCCCCCAGGAGTCGGGCAGTCTGCCCGCTTGGAGTTCGGCCTTGCCGACATACGCCCTCGGAAGGCGGTCGCCTCCGCAAGCGCCTTCGATCCCCAAGACCATCGAACACTCTTGGCCATCGTCGCGAAACGACTCGCTGACGATCCGGCAGTCGAAGTTGGTGAGCGGGACGAGCTGCGCGCCGTCGGCCGACTGCTTTGCGCGCCACAGCATGCCATCGTTGCGAACGTACGGCCCGGCTCTGTCGGGAACGTCGGAACGAACATCGGGTTCGAATCGGCGCCACACGCGCTCGACGTCGCGCTCCCAGACCTCGAGTTCCCGATCGAGAGGCTCGCCGAGCCTGCCCTCGCGGTCCCACAGGGTCAATACCCTTCGAACCTCCGACTTGGCCCGGTCCATTGCCCAACCGGCGCCCCGCATGGCCCGCACGGCGTCGCGCAGCGCCGAGTGCTTCTCGCCGTCGGCGACCTCGCCGGACCGCAACCGCTCGATGCATCCCCGCGAGGCGGGCGCGGCTCGAAGAACCGACGACACCTCGAAGGGTTCCCCGTGCAAGACCACGACCCGAGCGCACATCTTCCGGCCAGGCGGACAAGAGGGCAGATAGTGGAGCCGTGCCGGGTCCGAGCAAGACTTGTCCCACGCATCTCCGAACAGGTACTGGCACGCCGCCGTGTAGAACGCGCCCCAGTCGGCCGCACTGACGGGCCGGTCGAGAGGGACCACAACCCTCCACCGAGGCTTCCCGGGCTCATGCGAATGCGTCGTATGCGCCAAACACGCGTACATCTTCGACTCGAACACGGCGCGATACTCCTCGAAGTCAGTACCGTCGAGGTCCGCGACAAGGGCGCAAACGGCCAAGACGTCTTTGTTCCGGCGCTTCCCTCCCGCGCGAAAGCGGGCCGGCGAGAAAGCCAGACCGTCTTTCGACGGTCGAACATCCCGACGACTCAACTTCTCGACGAACGCGTCCCACCCGAGAGTCTCCTCTTTGGGAGCGCTGTCTCGGCAACCATAGAAAAAGGCGAGGCCGAGTTCCGGCACCGATCGCAAGGTTTGGTCGAGGACTTCCACTAGTCCACCTCCTGGTTCGATCGCGCGAACCGCTCGAGTTCGTCCCGGTGGACGCGGATCGAGCGCCCGATCCGGCGGACCTGGATCTGGCCCGATTGGAAGAGTTGGTACGCCTTGGTCCTGCCGATCCCGAGTTCGGCGCAGACCTGGGTCGGTTTGAGGAGAAGCGGCAGACGCTTGAGTCTAGGTGAATTCTCGTTCATTTCGGTGCGTGGTGCCGCACCAACGAAAAAGGCCCCCGACGGCGAATGCCGTGGGAGGCCTTGGTGCTGGTGCGGACTTGGGTCTTGGGGCTGGTCTGCTCCCCAAAAATG
>DDSP01000080.1:11963-13451 GCA_002343445.1 Chthonomonas sp. UBA2387 | reverse complement strand
GGCGTAGATCTCGTCGGACCTGGCCTTGGCCTGCACGGTGAGCCCGGTGGGCAGGTGCACCGAGGCGTCGGCGCAGAACTCATGCCGGTCGCGCGAGAACGTCACGACCGCCTCGACGGCGCGCTCGGCGTACTTGCCGACCACCACGCCCACGCGATCCTCCACATGGGTGTGCAGCGCGTCGCCGATGTCGATCTGTTTGCCGCTGACCTGTATACGCATTGCCGCGCCCCTCCTTTGGACCGATCGATCGCCGGTCACCGCTCCACGCCGGCGATCCGCCGACGCGACCTTCGAGCGGGGCACCCGCGCGGTTCGTCCGCCTGCGCCGCCCTGTAGGCCAAAATCATTCAGATTCCGGAAAGGGAGGACTGGTGACGGCGGCGCTCCATCGAGGACGGGATGCCCATGCCTTCCCGATATTTTGCAACCGTGCGGCGGGCGATGTCTATCCCCTCCGCGGCAAGAAGCGCCATGATTTTGTCGTCGGACAGCACGCGGCCGCGCGCCTCGTCGGCGATCATCCGGCGGATCCGGTCCTGCACCGCGACCGCCGAGAAGGCCTCGCCGCCGCCTGCCGCCTGGATCGACGCGCTGAACAGGTAGCGCAGCTCGAAGGTGCCCCGCTCGCACTGGAGGAACTTGCCCGCGGTGACCCGGCTGATGGTGGATTCGTGCAGGCCGAGCTGCTCGGCCACCGCACGCTGGGTGAGGGGCTTCAGGTCGCGGGGGCCGGCGTCGAAGAAGCTCTCCTGGCGGCGCACGACCTCGCTCGCCACCCGCAGGATCGTGCGCGCCCGCTGCTCGAGGCTGCGCGCGAGCCAACTCGCCGCCGCTCGCATCTCGGAGACGAACTGCCGCGCGGCGCCGTCCGCGCCGCCCAGCGTCGCCGCATAGCGGTTGTTGACCAGCACGCGCGGCAGGGTGGCGGTGTTGAGCTCGACCGTCCAGCCGCCACCGGGGGCCCGCGTCACGTAGACGTCGGGCGCCACGACCTGCACCGGCGCCTCGGCGAAGCGCAGGCCGGGCTTGGGGTCGAGCGCGCGCAGCTCGGCCAGCATCTCGGCCACGTCCGCCGCGTCGACGCCGCAGAGCGCCATCAGCTCCGCCGTTCGACCCCGCGCCGCCAGCGCGAGGTTGTCGAGGAGCGCCTGCATCGCGGGATCCAGCCGGTCGCGCTCGCGCAGCTGCAGCGCCAGGCATTCGCGCAGGGACCGGGCCCCGATCCCCGGCGGATCGCAGGACTGCAGGATCTCGAGCCCCCGCGCCAGGTCGCGGGCCCGGATCCCGTGGCGCTCCGCGATCTCGCCGAGCGGCGTGCGCAGGTAGCCGTCGTCGTCGATCTCCTCCGCCAGCACATGCGCGGCGAGCACGGCCCCGGCCTCGGCCCTGACCGCGCCGATCTGCGCGTGCAGGTGCTCGGGGAGCCCCACCGTCGCCGCGACCGTGTCGAGCACGTCGCCCTCGCCCCCGCCGCCGCCGATCCGG
>DDSP01000080.1:0-11944 GCA_002343445.1 Chthonomonas sp. UBA2387 | reverse complement strand
TGCGGCGTCATCACCAGCGACTGGTTCTGGCGGATCTCGATGCGGGGCGCGAGCGCCATCAGCCGGCCCGCCCGTCGCGGTCAGATGCGGAAGCTCTCGCCAAGATAGACCCGCCGCACATTGTCGTCGCGCACCACCTCGTCGGGCGTGCCGGTCATGATCACCGACCCGCCGTGCAGGATATAGGCCCGGTCGACGATTTCCAGCGTCTCGCGCACGTTGTGGTNNCGGTGATCAGCACGCCGATGCCGCGGTCCTTCAGGTGGCTGACCAGCGTGCGGATGTCGGCGACCGCCAGCGGGTCCACCCCGGCGAACGGCTCGTCGAGCAACACGTACTTGGGCTGGCTCGCGAGGCAGCGCGCGATCTCCACCCGCCGCCGCTCGCCGCCCGAGAGCGCGATCGCCGGCGCGCGGGCGAGGTGCGAGATCGAGAACTCGCCCATCAGCTCGTCCAGCATCTCGTGGCGCTTCTCGCGGTCGTCCACCGCGACTTCGAGGATCGCGCGGATGTTGTCGGCGACCGTGAGGCCGCGAAACACCGACGCCTCCTGCGGCAGGTAGCCGATCCCGAGCTTGGCGCGGCGGTACATCGGCAGCCAGGTCACGTCCTCGCCGTCCACCGAGACGGAGCCCGAATCCGGCGGCACCAGCCCCGCGATGGCGTAGAAGCAGGTCGTCTTGCCCGCGCCGTTCGGCCCCAGGAGCCCGACGATCTCGCCTTGATCCACGTTGACCGAGACGTCGGCGACGACCTTGCGGCCCTTGTAGCTCTTGACCAGATGTTGGGCCGTGATCCTCATCGGCCACCGCCCTGCATGCGCGATTCGCCCGGGCTGCCCGAGAGTTCCACCGAAACCACCTTGAGTTGGTCGTCGAGTTGGACGAGTGCGGATTCGGCGCCCTTGCCGCCTGAAAGCGTGAAGCGGTCGGTTTCCAGCAGGACGTTGCCGGTCAGCCGAATCTGCTTGGTCGCGTCGTCGAACACCAGGCGGTTGCAGGAGCCTTTGTACGTGGTCTTTTCGGCTGCGCCCGCCCGCTGGGTTGTGGATTCCAGCGAGAACGTGACGGGGCCGGCCAGATCGAACGAGCGGACGACGGCGCCATCGGCGCGTTTGGGTTCGCGGGGATAAAGGACAGCCTTCCCGTTTTGGCCGTTCAGGTTCCAGAGGCGCCCCGCTGCGGCGTCTCTGCCTACGGCTTGGACCGGTGCGGCGAGCACGATGGTTTCGGTGGTTGCGGTGTAGTCCACCTTGGGCGACTCGAGCCGGATGGTCTGGTTCGTCTGGGCGTTCGCGGCGGAGGGTTGGAGCACTTCGAACCAGGGGCGGCCCCCTTCGATGGTGGCCCGTACGACCGAGGTCGGCCCGGATGCTCCGTCTTGGGTGATGACGGTCATTCGGTTGGCTTCCATGGTCAGGCCGCGCGCCTTCCACTCGCCTTTGGCGGGCGAGCCGCCGACGGTGAACGTAACCGTGCCTTCCGCGTTGCGCGCGTAGCGTTGGGTGGCCAGATTGCGCAGGGCCAGATCGCCGTCCTTGCCCACGATGTCGAAGGTCTGTGGGGCACGCCCTCCGCTTTGGCCGAACGTGGCCGTAATGGAGGCGAGAAGCAGGATGGGGGCGAGGAGTTTCATGGCTTGAACGTGTCGGGGGTTCCTGCTTGATCGAGTGCGGCCGTGGCCCAGGCTTCGGGCATCGGTCCTATTGTGAACCCTGCATACAGAATACGAACGTTTCCCCGGGCCTTGACCATTCCAGTCTTGCCTTCGTAGGTCGCGTGGTCGCAAAGCAGGGTGGCCTGATGCTCGGTTTCGAGGATCTCGACCGAGCCGATCAGTTCCAACACCTCGGCGCTGCCGTCGGCTTCGCCGCGTTCGGCCTTGAACGTGCTGGCCTTGCGGCCCTCGCGGAACAGGTCGCCGCTGACGCCCCTGAACGAGCCCGTGTCCGGCTTGTCGCCTTCGAGCGTGAGCGAGGCAGCCTCCCAATGGATGTTCCAGAGGACTGGGCGGTCGCCTTCGGCGGATCGCTGGGTCGCCTTTCCGGCTTCGGTCAGGATGCCGCGCTTGGCTTCGGGCTTCGCCTCGGGCTCGGGTGTGGGTTGCTCGGCCTTCTTGGGGCCCCCGCAGCCGAGGAGGGCGGCGGCGAGCAGGGCTGCGAGCCAAGGTTTCACAACCGCTTCCTCCACGCGTCGAGCAGTTGGAGCGCTTCGATCGGGGTGAGTTGGTTGACGTCGAGCCCGCGAAGTTCGCGGACGACGGGCGACTCTTCGGCTTCGAACAGCGTGAGTTGCAGGTTCTGAAGGCCCGGAGCGACGGGGCGGGGCGGGGCTTGGGAGGCGTGCAGATCGGCCAGCACCTCGCCTGCCCGCTGAAGCACCCGGGGCGGCACGCCCGCCATGCGGGCCACGTGGATGCCGTAGCTCTTGTCCGTGCCTCCGGGAAGGACGCGGTGCGTCCACACGACTTGGTCGCCGATCTCTTCGACGGCCACGCGGAAGTTGCGGACGTTGGGCAGTTGGGTGGCCAAGTCGTTCAGTTGGTGGTAGTGCGTGGCGAACATCGTCTTGCAGCCGATGCGCGCGAGTTCTTCCACCATGGCCCACGCGATGGCCAGACCGTCCCACGTGCTGGTTCCTCGGCCCACCTCGTCCAGGATGACCAGACTGCGCGCCGTGGCGTGGTTGAGGATGTTGGCGCTCTCGACCATCTCGACCATGAACGTGCTCTGGCCGAGCGCGATCTCGTCTTTCGCGCCGATGCGGGCAAAGATGCGGTCGCACAATCCCAGGCGGCAAGATGCGGCGGGCACGAAGGACCCGATCTGCGCCATGAGGGCGATCAGGGCCGTCTGGCGCAGGTAGGTGGACTTGCCGCTCATGTTCGGACCCGTCAACACCATCAGACGCGCGGCGTCGTTGAGCGACAGGTCGTTGGGCACGAACGTGTTGACGTTGGCTTCGACCACGGCATGTCGGCCTTGGCTGTATTCGAGACGGTCTTCCTCGACGAGTTCGGGCTCGATGTAACGGTTGCGGACGGCGGCCTCGGCCAGGCCGGCGAGCACGTCGAGTTCGGCGATGGCGCGCGCGGTTTGGATCAGGGGCGCGGAGCCATCGGCCACACGGGTCAGGAGGGCCCGGAACAGTTCGGCTTCGAGCGCCAGCGCCTTCTCTTCCGCCCCTAGGACGACGCTCTCGTGCTCCTTGAGTTCTGCCGTGATGTACCTCTCCGCGTTGGCCGTGGTCTGCTTGCGGATGTAGGTGTCGGGGACGCGCGAGGCGTCTCCCTTCCGCACTTCGAGGTAGTAGCCGAACACCGAGTTGAACCCGACGCGCAGGTGGGCGATGCCCGTGCGCTCGCGCTCTTGGGCCTCCAGCTTGGCGATGTAGGATTTGCCGTTGCGCGAGAGGTCGCGGAGTTTGTCGAGTTCGGCGTCGTAGCCCTCGGCGATCACGCCGCCATCGCGGACGAGTTGGGGCGGATCGGCAACGAGCGCGCGACCCAGTAGCAGGCCGAGTTCGGCGTGGTCCCCGATCTTCTCGCGCAGTTCTTGAATGCGGCCGACGCCCATCTTCCGCAGCGGTTCGGCCATCTCGGGCAGGGCGCGCAGCGTGTTGCGCAGGGCTGCCAGATCGCGGGGCATGGCCAGCCCGGTGGCGCAACGGGCCACGAGCCGCTCGATGTCGGCGATGCGTTTCAGGGCGTCCCGCAGGTCGTAGCGGGGCAAAGCGTTCTCGACCAGGATGCGGACGGCCGCGTGGCGCGAGCGGATGCTGGCAGCGTCCAGCAGGGGCTGATCCACCCATCGGCGCATCAGCCGCGACCCCATCGCCGAGACGGTGGCATCGAGTTGCGCGAGCAGCGTGAACCGTCGCGACCCGTCGGCCAGGTTCTGGGTGAGTTCCAGGCTTCGGCGCGTCGAGGCGTCCAGCCGCATGAAGTCGTCCACCGAATACGTCGCCAGCGAATCCACGTGCCCGAGCGAGAGGCCGTTTTGTTCGGCGTAACCGAGGACCATCGAGGCGGCGACGATGGCGCGCTTCATCTCGGCGCAGCCGTAGCCCGCCAGGCTGGTCGCCGAGAACTGGCCAAGCAGCCGCCGCTCGGCTTGAGGCGGGCTCATTGCGGGCTGGCTCGATGTGGGCACGCCCAGGCCTTCGGCGGCGGGGTCGGCGATGGCCTCGTCCGCGTCTTTGGGCAGGAGGAGTTCGGCGGGCCGGATGCGGGCCAGTTCTTGCAGGAGCCTTGCTTGCCAGTCGTCGCCCACGATCTCGGTGACCAGAAACTCGCCGGTGCTGGGGTCGAGGGTGGCCAGTCCTGCAACGCCGTCCGAGACGCAGATCGCGGCCAGAAAGTTGTTGCGCTCGGCGCTGAGCATCGAGTCTTCGAGGACGGTGCCCGGCGTGACCACCCGGGTGACGCTGCGGCGCACGAGCCCCTTGGCCTTCTTGGGGTCTTCGACTTGGTCGCAGAGCGCGACGCGGTGGCCCTGTTGGACCAGGCGGGCGATGTACTTCTCGACCGAATGGTAGGGCACGCCCGCCATCGGTACGCGTCCGTTGCCGCCGTCTTCGCGTCCGGTGAGGGTGATCTCGAGTGCTTTGGCGGCGGTTTCGGCGTCTTCGCCGTAGAACTCGTAGAAATCCCCGACACGCATCGCCATGAGCGTGCCGGGGTGTTCCGCTTTGGCGCGGAAGTACTGCTGGAGCATCGGGGTTTCCGCTTTCACGGCGATGACTCCAGCGCGTTCCTTAGTCCGCGGGCGCGATGACGACGCGTCGGTTCGGCTCCTCGCCTTCGCTGTACGTCGCGATGCCTTCGAAGTCCATCAAGGCCTTGTGCACGATTCGCCGCTCGAAAGCGGGAAGCGCATCCAACACGGCCTCTTCGCCTCGGCGCTTGACTTCGCGGGCGATTTGGAGGGCCAGGTTGGTGAGCTTGGTCTCGCGTTGGTTGCGGTAGTCGTTGCCGTCGAGCGTCAAGCGCACGCCGTTGCTCAGCCGCTTGCCCAAGATGATGTTGAGCAGGTACTGGAGCGAGTTCAGAGCTTCGCCGCGCTTGCCGATGAGGAATGCGACGTCGCGCCCTTCGAGGCTGATGTTGACGTACCGGTCGTTGATGGACGAGACGCTTGCCGAAGCGGTCAGTTTGGACGCGGCCAGCACGGCGTTGACGATGTCGAGCACGGCTTCCGCGTCTTCGGGTGTGGCCACGACGGGCGTCGCGTCCGCTTCGGCATCCGGAGCCGCAGCGGCTTCGGGCGCCGGTGCGGGCTCTTCCGCCTGTGCCGCCACAGGCTCGGCCTTGGGCGTTTTGGGCTTGGCCGGTTTCTTGGCGGGTTTGGTCTTTGGCGCCTCGGGCTCGGGAGCCGGTTCAGCGTCGGGGGCGGCGTCCACGACCCATGCGCGGATGCGCACGGAGGACTTGCCGAACAAGCCCGCCGATTCCTCGACGACCTCGTGCGCGACAAAATCGGCCGAGACGCCCAACTGTTCGGCCGCAGCGGCGAGCGCGGCAGCCAGATTCTTTCCTGTGGTTTCGATAGCCTCCATGAGAACTCCTGAAATCGTTGTGTGTGAAGTCTAGCGTTTCTTCTTCTGTTTGTGGGTGAGTGCGGCCCGCTTTCGCGCCTCTGCGACGGGATTCGACGCCGCGCCGTTGCCCGAAGGCGCCTTCGAGACCGGTTTGGTGGGGATGACGCCGCCCGCCGCCGACGCCTTCTTGACCAAGGGGGGCACGGGCAAGCGGTACGCCCGGATGGACTGGATCGAAGCGAAGACCAAGGTGAAGATCCAGTACAGGACGAACGCGGACGGCAGCGGCCAGAAGAACAGCGAGATCGAGAACACCAGCGAGATGCCGACGCCCATCAGCCGCTGCTGCTTGGCGTTGCTTGGGTCGCTGACCGGGGTCAGGAACGAGTTGAGCACCATCAACGCGGTGTAGACCACCAGAAGAATCTTGTCTTGGTGTCCGAGGTTCGGGGCGACCAGCCAAGGTGCTTTCTGCGCTGTGTCGGGGTTGACCCACAGGAACACGCCTTTCTGGAATTCGAACCGGTAGGTCGTCATCCAGTTGTACACGAACAAGAACAGCGGCATTTGGAGCAAGGCCGGGAAGCACCCCGCCATGGGGTTGATGCCGTATTCCTGATAGAGCGCCATGGTCCGCTTTTGGAACTCTTGCGGGTCGCTCTGGTACTTCTCCTTGATCTCGGCGACCAGGGGTTGAAGCTGGGACATCTGCCGCGACCACATGAGTTGGCGTTGCGACAGCGGCCACACGATGGCGCGGACGATGATGGCCAGCAGCAGCGCGGCGACGCAGTAGCTGATGCTGGGGACTTTGCCGGTCAAACCGACCAGGAAGTCCATGATCGCGTACTGGAACGTGGTGCTGTTGCGCTGCTGGAGTTCGCCCGTCAGCTTTTCGTAGAACGCCTTGCCCGAGGTGCGCGTTTCGGGGAACTGCTCCCTCGACTTGGCCACCACGGGCTCGGGGATCCCGAACTCTTGGGTCCAGATCGGCTTGCCTTCGAGCGAGAGGTAATCGTGGACGAGCGTGTTGTAGGAGGCGTCGAGACGCCCGGTGTCGTTGCGCTGGATGCCGGCTCGATACTGGGTGACAGCCGTGAGGAGCTTGGCGCGCAGTCGCCGCTCTTGGCGTTGCTCCTCGGTCATCTCTTCGCGGCCGATCTTGCTCTCGTATTGCGGGAGCATCCGGGCGATGGATTGGTCTTGGAGGTTGGCTGCGGCCTCCTCCATTTTGCCGAGGATTTCGGTGGCGCTGAGGTCGGGGCCCTGGTTCTGGCTGTTCATGAACAGCTGGAGACCCAAGAAGATCATGGTCGCCAGCAGCAGCGTCTGGATGAAGTTGCCCGGTTTGGCGGCAGGTTTGCTCATGGTGCGAATCGTCTGATTAGGGTACGGGATCGTGTCCGCCCGGGTTGCCGGGGTGACAGCGCGCGATGCGCTTGACGCCCATCCACGTGCCCTTCATCAATCCGTATTTCTCGATGGCTTCGAGGGTGTATTGGGAGCAGCTTGGGGTGAAGCGACAGGTCGGCGGCATCCAGCGCGTCGTGCGTTGATACATTTTCACAAGTCCGATGCCGATTCGTTTGCCCACAGGCCACCCAGCGCTCGCATTCCATCGCCGAGATCGTTCACCAAGGCGCTCCACGCGGCGTCCTGCAACGAGGCTTTGCCCACGAAGACGACGTCGGCGTTCGGCGGCAGGGACCCGGCGAACAAGCGGACGGCTTCTCGCAGTCGTCGTTTGGCGCGATTGCGTTTCGGTTTGGAACCGATCGCCTTGGCGGTGGCGAATCCGATGCGACCCGTTCCTTCGAGGGCGACGATGCGGCAGAACCGCGTCTGGATTCGTCGGCCTTCTTGGAACACTTCGTCGAATCGGCGCTTCGAGAGCCCCCTGTTCAGGTGCCCGTTCAGGCGCCCAGACGATGGCGGCCCCGCGCTCGACGCCGCTTGATCACGTTCTGTCCGTCGGTCGTGCGCATCCGCACACGGAAGCCGTGCGTCTTCTTCCGCTTGCGGTTGTTCGGTTGGAATGTGCGTTTCATTGGAAACCTTGGTCACCTCCTCGGGAGGCAAAGTCCGCGTATTATACCCGAGGATTTCCTCGGTGTGGGTCCGACATGGAAAAGCGGCGTCCGGCTTTGGGCCGAACGCCGCTCGTTTCGCGTTGTTGAGGGACTAGTTCAGCCAGATGGTGAGACCGATGCCGAAGCTGGTCTGATTCTCGCTGACTCCGCCGCCCTTGACTCGGCCGAAGCGGAACTCGGGGTTGAGCGACACGCCTTCGCGAAGGAAGTAGTGCGCGCCCACAGCGCCCGCCCACGAATCGGCGTTGCCGTCCATGCCGCCGCCCGAGAAGTTGTAGCGCGCATAGCGAGCGCCAACGTACGGGTGCCAAGCCTGGACCTGGGCCATGTTGGTGTTGAAGTAGTAGTTGGCACCGAGGCTGATGGCGGTCGCCTTGGTGGAAACGCCGCCGTCGCGGGCTTCGCTGTAGGCGATGCCGCCAATGCCCTCCAGCACGTCGCTGAAGAACATCGAGCCGCCGATGTTGAGGTTCCAAGAGCGGAAACCGCCAAAGTTGTCATACAGACCGTTCAGCTGAACCGTCTTGGCACCCTTGGCCGGACCATCTTGTGCGAGGGCGAGGGGCGCGGTCGCAAGCGCGCCGGCAACGATCAGAAGTTGTAGAGTTTTCTTCACGGCACATTCTCCTGCTGGCTCTCGGGACCTGCCTCAGTATCCGATCTCTTCCCTGAGCATCCGATCCTGCGAATCCAGCCAATTGGCATTCTTTGCCGGTGGGACGATAGCAGAACCTTGAGCGGTTTGTCAACCCAACGGGCTGAGAAGGCGATTTTTTGCCGCGTTTGCGCTAGGATTGGACGCGATGAGCGCGATCTCCCGACAGAAACTCGACCAAGCCGCCCAGTGGCTGAGAACCGGCCCCTACGACGCGTGGATGACCTTTGTGCGCGAAACATCCGGCGGTTCGGACCCCGTCTTGCCCCTCGTTCTCGATGGCGGCCTGACGTGGCAAAGCGCACTCATCGTGTTCAAGAACGGGCGTAAGGTGGCCGTCGTCGGCAACTACGACGCCGATCCGCTCGTCGCCAGCGGCGACTGGGACGCGGTTGTGCCCTACGTCCAATCCATCCGTCCACCTTTGCGAGAAGTCCTCGAAAGGGAGATGCCCGGTGGCGGCAAAGTGGCCGTGAACTGGTCGGAATCGGACGACAAGGCCGACGGTCTGACGCTCGGCATGTTTCGTGTGCTGGAGAAGCACCTCGAGGGCTTGCCCATCGAACTCGTCAGCGCCGAGCCCCTGCTGCTGCACCTGCGCGGCGTGAAGAGCGGCGAGGAACTGAGGCGGATGCGCGGGGCCATCGCGGCGACGGAGGAGGCGTTCCGGTTCATCGAGGGCTTCGCCCGAATCGGCCGCACCGAGCGCGAGGTCTACGACGCTGTGCACGAATGGGCCGGGGCGCGGGGCTATGGCTTTTCGTGGGACCCTGTGGGCGATCCGATCGTGAACTCGGGGCCCGATTCGATGGTGGGCCACGGCATCCCTTCTTCGACCATTCGGATCGCCGAAGGGCATGTGTTCCACATCGATCTCGGCTTGCTGGTGGAGGGCTATGCCAGCGACCTGCAGCGGTGTTGGTATGTGGGCGACGCTGTGCCGGAGGACGTTTCGCGGGCGTTGGATGCGGTGAACCGGGCGATCTCGGCCGCCGCCGAGGCGCTGAGGCCGGGGGTGCATGGCTGGACCGTGGACGCCGCCGCGAGGGCCGCGATCACCGGGGCGGGCTATCCGGAGTACATGCACGCCGTGGGGCACCAGGTGGGTCGCATGGCGCACGACGGGGGCGGCATCCTCGGCCCGCAATGGGAGCGGTACGGCGAGACGCCGCGCCACCCCGTCGAGGCGGGTCAGGTGTACACGCTGGAACTCGGCGTCGAGCCGTCGGGCCGGGGGTATCTGGGGATCGAGGAGATGGTGCTGGTGACGGAATCGGGTTGCGAGTTCCTCTCGCGTCGGCAGACGTCGATGCCCGTACTGCCGCTCTAAGGCGAATAGCTGCGCGGGTCGGCGAAGCGGCCGCTCCGCTACCTGAATGGTCCAAGCGACAGGAGATACCGGGCTAGCTCAGGAGTAGCTCCCAGAAAGCCACCAACCGTAACCGCCTGTATCAGCAAGAGTATGCACCCGCTTCCGGTGGATCCACCAGAATAAGTAGAAGGCGGGTGGCCCTTCGCTGCATGATCTATAGCCTCAAACAGTCGATGATTCAAGGAATACAATTGCGAATAGTGCGTCCGCAGGCGATTGACCGACATGACGACATCGTGACCATAATAACCACCGATAGCTTCAAGGGCCCGATCAACTTGCCCATCACGATCGTCCATCGATTCTCCCGTGAGATCCGTGACAAGCACGACGCACAACAACTTGATCGGGGGGATGACCTCAGAATCGTGTACAAGCCTGTCGAACGCGTTGGACGCAAGGATGACTCTATTGATGTAGTCTTTCAGGCCGACGAGGTCCCCATCGCCTGGATCAAACTTAAGGGCGGCGTCGGCGGCGCTCTTTGCCGCGTCGAATGCTTTGACTTCTAAGAGCATGCCACTCAATCGGGCAAACCTGTGCGCGACATAGCGGCGAACCTCAGGATCGGCTGGCGTGATCTTCTCAATCTCATCGGCGATCTTTCCCACACCCGTCAAGTCGTGTTTGTAAATGTGCAGCCAACAAAGCTCGAACAGAGCTTCCAGATCGCCCAGATCGACCGACTCATCCGCGTGGATCGCACCCCACACCGCAGCGATTGCCTCATCGAATCTGCACTCCTCGCTGTAGACCCTCGCCAGGCCAAGGTGATGGTGGTGGTTGCCTGGGTCAAGGGCGAGCGCTTTCTCGAAGTGGGCGCGCGCGAGGCGGTAGTGCTTGGCCTTTTCGGAGTCTCTAACCGACTCCTCTGCTAGAAACAGCTCCGAATGCCCGGCGTGGGCAGCGTAAAGCGCGACGTCTGGGGCACGGTTCATCAGGGCAGTGAAGACCTTGAGTGCCTCCTCATAGCGTTCCAAGTGCAAACAACAGATGCCGTAAAGGTTCCATGCCGCGTCCGCTTCTGAAGCTAGCGCGATCACTGTTTTCAGGCACGATCGGGCGTCCTCAAAACGCTCGTTGGCCATATGGTCGTTGGCTTTGTCAAGCAGTTCTCGAACCTCGTCGCCACCTTCCAGTAATGCGTCGTATTCCTTTCTGGCTGTACGATCGCTCAGGGTCTCGTAAGCTTCACGGATTCGCTGGTAACCCTCGGCGTCTTTCTCGGGCGGATGGGCCTTGATCCCCCTAAAGTAAGCTCGCTTGATTTCGTCTTCGTCGGCATTGGCGCTAATGCCCAGTACGTCGTAGAATGTTGCGCTACCCGTCAATGCTAATCTACCTCGTATTCAAACACAGCATCCACCAATGCACCTCCCGCAGATTCGCATCTTGCAGGATCGCCTGATTGGATTGCTGTTTCTAGTACTTCGATCGCGCGAGCGAGTCTCCCGGTTTGTGATGGTTTCTTCCCCGAGTCCATCAACTTGCTGGCACGCTTGAGCAACGATTCGTACTTGCGCCTGAGCGGTGAGTCGGAGACTGGAGCCACAGGCGTTGCTGGGATAGGTGCAACACCGCGCCCACCGCCCATGAGGGCTTCAATGCGCTTGGCGCCGTCCTCGAGCTGGGCAGTACCCATTATCTGGCCGAAGACCGGCGCCCATTCGCCCGCCTGGTCGGTTGCGATCGATGCCTGAATCGCTGCGCCCATGACGACCGCCAGGTCGGGATCGACCTCCGTCGAGCCCTCTATCCCGAACAGTTCTGCGACCAACTGCCGCACTGCGGGGATGTAGGTCGTGCCTCCCACGAGCAAGACCTTGTGGATCGAGCTCGGCCTGAACTTGCCCGCCTTGAGGGCTCGATTCACGACGACCCGCGCGCGGTCGAGCAAGTCGCGGGCGGCCGCCTCGAACTCTTCCCGCGTCACCGTTGCCTCTAGGTCGGCGATCTCGCCCGCTTTGTGCCCGAATAGATTCACATACACCGAAGCAGAGGTACTGACCGTCAGGTCCTTCACCGCCGTCTCGGCGGCCCGCTCGAGCGTTCTGCGCGGATCGAACTGCTTCGAACAGTCGCCTCCGGCCGCCGCGAACTTCTGCAGCAACAGGTCGATCATCTTGTCGTCGAAGTCCTTGCCTCCGAGGTGCGGATCGCCGAAACTCGAGCGAATGTCCAGCACGCCCTCCATCATTTCGAGCGTCGTCACGTCGAGGGTGCCCCCGCCCCAATCGAAGACCACGATTTGGCCTTCGGCTTCCAGAGACTGCTGGCCGAACGCCAGAGC
>DDSP01000016.1 GCA_002343445.1 Chthonomonas sp. UBA2387 | reverse complement strand
CGCGCGGCCAGGGCCAAGCGCAGGGCCAGCAACGACAGGGTCAGGCTCAAGGCCAGGGTCAAGGCCGAATGGGCGGCATGCGCGGCCAAGCCGAGATCTTCGAGAAGCTGAAGCTGACCGCCGACCAGAAGAAGAAGATCGAGGCCCTTCAAACGAAGAACCAGGCCGCCTTCACCAAGCTCCGGGACGAGAAGGACCAAGCCAAGCGGCGCGAGGGCATGCAGAAGCTGATGACCTCGATGCAGACCGAGATCGGCAAGATCCTGACCAAGGACCAGAAGGCGCAGTACGACAAGCTCATCGCCGAGCGACGCGCGCAGTTCCAGCGCGGCGGCGGCCCCGGCGGAGCGGCTGGCGCGGGCCGGGCGACCGGCGGCGCGGCGGGCGGAGCGGCCAAGGCCGGTGGCGGCGCGGCGAAAACCGGCGGCACGACCAAGACGGGCGGCGGCGGCAAGGGCGGCTAGCCTCACAGCGAATCCACACCTGAATCAAGACGGGGCGGGTGCCGAGCGATCGGCCCTCGCCCTTTCCGTTCGTCCGGCCCAAGGACCCATGTCTGGAGCAACCGGAACTCCTCAGACCTTGCAGTGGACATGAACACGACGATCCATCCCGACGCCCGCATCGGCCACGTCCACCTCAAGGTCTCCGACCTCGAACGCGCCATCGCCTTCTACACGGAGGCCCTCGGTTTCGAGGTCGTGCAACGCATGGGCGACCGTGCGGCGTTCCTATCGGCGGGCGGCTACCACCACCACCTGGGCCTGAACACGTGGGAAAGCCTGGGCGGTGCGCCACCCCCGTTTGGAACCACGGGCCTCTACCACGCGGCCATCCTCTACCCCGACCGGAACGCCCTTGCCGAGGCGCTGCTGCGGTTGGACCGGGCGGGCGTGGCGATTGACGGCGCGGCCGATCACGGCGTGAGCGAGGCGCTCTACCTGCGCGACCCAGACGGCAACGGCCTGGAACTATACTGGGACCGACCGGAAGCCGAGTGGCCCCGCACCGCAAGGGGCGAACTGGCCATGGTCACGCGTCCGTTGGATCTGGAGGCGTTGCGGCGACTGGCTCGGCAGGGGACGTGACGTCCAGTTCACCGAGAATCCAGAAGTGGATGGTCACGCTCCGTCGCGACCAAGGGGTTGGGCCTCGCTCTGCTCGTGGGCGGTCACGACGGAGCGTGACCCTCCAAGAGGATGCTCCAAGGGGATGCTCCAAGGGGATGCCGTGAAAGCCGCAAGAACCTGGTAGAGCAACGGGCGTCGGGGGACCGATGATTCTACTGTCCCGTCCTGGCAATCCCACCTGCCAAGGCGCGGAGGAATCGGGCCCATGTTTCTCATCATCGGTTTCGTGATCGTCTTTGGCGCCGTCATCGGCGGCTACGTCATGCACCATGGCGAGATCGGCGTGCTGATCCAGATCAGCGAGTTCATCATCATCGGCGGCGCGGGCCTCGGCGCGTTCATCGCGGCCAACGGCATGAAGAACTTCTCCGCCGCGATCAAGGCCACGCTGGGTGTGCTCAAGCCCGACCCCTACACGAAGCAGCTTTACTTGGACACGCTGAAGATGATGTTCCAGCTGTTCAACATCGCCCGCAAGGAAGGCTTGCTCGGCCTTGAAAAGCACGTCGAGAAGCCCGAGGAGAGCGACGTGATGAAGAACTACCCCGGTTTCCTGGGCAACCATCACGCCGTGGCCTTCTTCTGCGACACGATGAAGGTGATCCTCACCGGCGCCGTCGGGCCGCACGACTTGTCCGAGATGATGGAGATCGACCTCGAAACCTCGCACAAGGAGGCCCACACCCCGATCCACGCGATTCAAACCGTGGGCGACGCGATGCCGGGCTTCGGCATCGTCGCCGCCGTTTTGGGCGTCATCATCACGATGGGCAAGATCGGCGGCGATGCGGCCGTCATCGGCAAGTCGGTCGCGGCGGCCCTTGTCGGAACGTTCATCGGCATCTTGCTCGCCTACGGCGTGTTCGGTCCGCTGGCTCGGGCCATGGAGTTGCGGCTCGACAAGGAGCACGCCTACATGAACGCCCTGCGCTACGCCTTGTTCTCGTTCGCGCGCGGCGAGTCGCCGATCACGTGCATCGAGTTCGCCCGCCGCAACGTGGAACCCGACTCCCGCCCCGGCTTCGCCGAGATGGAGACGTACGTCAAAGAGAAGGCTGCGTAATCGGTGGGGTTATCACAGCACCAAGAGATTCTCAGGCTTGGCAGCGGGAACAGCCACCGTGGAGACGCGGGTGTCGAGCGTGACCAAGCAACCTCCCCGATTCACGGCCAGCGCCAACAGGTAAATGTCCGTCAGTTGCTTCGAGGTCACCAAACGACTGCGATCGAAATGCTTGGCGTCCAGCAGACTCAAATCGTCCGGCCAGAACTGGTGGTGAGCGTCTCCACAAGCCTCGGACAATAGGTTCACGGCGGCCTGGACGCTCAAACCCTGCTGGTAGCCGCTGTGGGACACGATCCGGATGAAGCCGTTCTGCGTGGTTGGGCAGGAGGCCCAACTCGGAGTCGCTAGGCCACGCAACCACGACATCGCCTTCCCGTGATGCACATGCTCTGAATCCAGGAGTGCAAGGAGCACGTTGACGTCCAGCAGAAACCTCAAATCCCCTCCTCGGCTCGTATTCGGTCGATGAGTTCCTGAGTGATCACTACGCCTCGCGGGGGCAGCGGACGAAAGCCAATGTAGCCTTCGCGCGACGCGATCTCAGGTTGCTCGCGAGACAGTAGCGCCTTGCGGACCAATTCCGATACAACCCGGCCAGCGGACTTTCGCTCCCGCTCGCCCAACTCGCGAACGGCCGCAAGAACGTCCTCGTCAATGTCAAGCGTGGTGCGCATGCATCAGATGCTACCGCATCATCTCATCGTGTCGATGGCCCATGGGACCACGCAACGGCGAGTTTCCGATACCCGACCGCTCCCGAGCCACCGAGATCCCCAGCGAGCGGAACCAAGGGAACAGGTCTTCGCCCACCGCTGTGCTCCAAACGGCCACCGCGTCGTCGAGCGTGTACCCCTTGAGCGAGGCCGGCGCCAGCCGACGCTTCGCCTGGAAGTACTTGGCGAGGACACCGGGGCCGTACTTGGCTTCCAACTGCTCGAAGATCCAATACGTCTTGCCCCACACCACGTCGTTCGGCGCACCCTTGGCCCCGATGTCCACCTGGTTCATCTCGGGGTCGGTGCGCTTGGCGCGTTGGATGGCCCCATCGAGGACCCGCTGCGCTTCGTCGCCCATCCCCATGCGTTTGCCCACCTGGATGCCTAAGTAGGTTGCGATCGGCTCGTTCCAGACCGGTTCGGGATGAGGCAGCACCCACGAGTGGCCGGCTTCGTGGCCGATGAGTTCGATCATGGGATAGCGCTGCTTGGGAAAGTCGCCCCACCACGCGCCGATCGCGATCCGCTCGCCGCTGGAGAACCCGCCCGCGCCCGTGGGCAACAGCAGCAGCCGCGTGATCATGCCCGGAGAAGGCTCCACACCCGTGACGGCGACGAGGTGCTTCCGCACCTCTTGGTATTCGGCCACGATGGCGTCGGCGAACTGCTTGGTTCCTTCGTGGAACTCCAGCGTCAACGTGCCCAACTCGCGAGTCAGCTCGGCGAACTGCCCGCGAGGACGCTTGCCCGCGACGACCGGTTTGCCCTTGACGAGTTCGAGCAGCAGTTCGCGAACCAGCTCGCGATTGATCGAATCGTCGCGATCGGGATGGCTGCCGAACATGCCCCGGGCGCCCATGAGCACGTGCCCCGTTCCCAACGTTCGGCGCGCCAACAGCGGTCGGCCATCGCTGTCGGCGGCGAGCGTGGTCCAGGCGTTGGAGGTCTTCAGCGTCCCGCCACCCCGAAACTCGATCTCGCGATCAGCATAGGCGCCCACTCCCTTTGGCTTGCCTTGAGCGGGCGTCGGTGCGAAGGAAGCATCCAACCGCTCTGCCACGCGGTTGAGCTCGGCGTCCCCATCGCGAGCGTCTGCCATGAGCAGCAAGCCGCCGCCACGCTCGGCGAACCGGAGCACGTGATCCACCGAACGCGTGTCGTACGGCACCCGCGACGACCCTCCCGCCAAGATCAGCAAGTTGGCGTCGCTCAGGTCGGCCTTCCATAGCGTGCCCCAGTTCCGAGTGTCGACTGCGCTTTCACCGAGGTAGCGCCGCACGAAACGCCCATCCATGTAGAACGAGAACTCCTGCGAGATGTCGGTGACCGAGTGCACGCAGGGCGCCTGCAACAACGCAACCGCAGCGATCAGGGTGGAGAGCATGGCCCGATGCTACCCGTCGCTTTCTCCTCGGCTCACCCCATCGGGTCCACGTGTGGGTAGCTGCCCAAGATCGTGGTCTCGAGGGTGAACTCCTTCAGCGTCTCGATGCCTGCCGCGAGGTTGGCGTCCGATCGGTGGCCGGTGCAATCCACGTAGAAGATGTACTCGAACGAAGCCCTTTGCGCCGGGCGCGATTCGATCATCATCAGGTTGATCTGGTGCTGCTCCAAGGCCCCAAGCGCCCGGTACAGTTCGCCGGGCCGGTTGCGAAGGTTGAACATCAGCGACGTTTTGTCCTTGCCCGTTTTGGCGGGTTCGTTGTAGCCCACCACGAGAAAGCGGGTGCGGTTCTGCGGGTTGTCCTCGATGTGCTCGACCAGGATCGGGATGCCGACCGTCTCGGCACCGAGTTTGTTGACGATCGCCGCACCTTTGGGGTCTTGGATGGCGCGTTCTGCGGCCTTCGCCGTCGGGACCACCTCGACCAGTTCGGCGTTGGGCAGATTCCCCCGGAGCCAGCGCTTGCACTGCTGCCGGGGCTGGGGACCGGCATAGACCCGCTCGACGCCTTCCAGCGAGACGGCCAGGGTCGCCAAGTGGTGGTGGATCGGCACATACGTCTCGGCGCAGATCTTCACGTTGGTCTGCGGGAACATGTCCAGCGTCTCCGGCACCACGCCCGCCAGCGAGTTTTCCACGGGCACCACGCCGTAGTCCGCCAAACCGTGCTCGACCTGAAGGAACACGTCTTCGATGGACTCCACGGGCAACAGGTTGCTGCTGGTGCCGAACGTCTGCAGCGTCGCCATGTGCGAGAACGTGCCCGGAGGCCCCCAGAAAGCAGCCGTCAGGGGTTGCTCGGCGGCGCGCGCGGCGCTGATTATCTCGCGGAATACCGCCACCAACTGCACCCCTTTGAGGGGGCCGGGGTTGATCAGCATCAGCTTCTCCTGGATCGCCCGCTCGCGTTCGGGAGTGAAGAACGGCCGGCCGTCGCGCCCCTTGATCGCGCCGATTTCCATGGCGCACTCGGTTCGGCGGCTGAGCAACTTCACGAGATGCTCGTCAATGGCGTCAATCTCTTGGCGCACCTGTTCCAGGGATCGCTTGGACGTCTCAGACATGGGGTCTTCCGGTGCGGACGGCTGTCGCCTTTGACGCATCTCGCAGATTGATTATGACGTTGCGCCGCACCGGGCCCGTGCGTCATGCTACGCCATGACCGAAAAGCAAGCACGCTTGGCGAAGTGCCTCCTTGCGGCCGGCGTGTTTGCCGCCCTTTGGTTCTCGCTCGGGCACCTGACCGAGACGCAGCGCGTCGTGGCGGCCATCTTCGGTTGCACGGTCACGCTCTGGGCGACCGAGGCGTTGCCGACGGCCGTCACGGCCCTGCTCAGCACGTGCCTGCTCATCCTGTTCGCCGGGATCGAATACAAGGTCGCGTTCGGCGCCTACGGTCACTACATCATCCACCTGTTCATCGGCAGTTTCATCATCGCCAAGGGCATTGAGACGACGGGGCTCAACAAGCGGATCGCTTGGAACATCCTGAAGCAGCCATGGGCGACCCGCTCCCCCGCCCTGCTGATGCTCACCATGGGCGCGATCGTGCTCCTGATCTCGTCGTTCGTCTCCAACACGGCGACCACGGCCATGATGCTGCCCATCGTCATGACGTTGCTCGTCGGGCTCAAGGTTGATGCTGGCGACAAGCCCTACGCGGCGGGCGCGATGCTGATGCTCACGTGGAGCGCGAGCGTGGCTGTTGGCACTCCGGTCAGCACACCGCCCAACATGATCGGCATCGGCCTGATCGAAGAGGCCACGGGGACACGCGTCGGCTTCGGCCAGTGGATGCTGTTCGCGGCTCCCGTGAGCCTCGCGATGTTGGCTGTGGCTTGGCTGATCGTCGCCGTGTTCTTCCGCAAGGGATCGCCCGACGTCGCAGCCGGGCACCAGGCGGCGATCGCCGAGGCAGGTCAGCTCGGACCGCTTCGCGCCGGTGAGCGCAACGTCCTGATCGCGTTTGCCGTGGCGGTGCTGCTCTGGCTGGCACCGGACGTCGTTCCGATGATCGCGGGCAAAGAGAGCGCGGCAGGCGAGTTAGCGGGTCGCATCAACTCGGCGGTGGCCGCGCTCCTCGCAGCCGGGTTGTTGTTCTTGCTCCCCGACAAGGACACCGAGCAAGGCGTCACCATGACCTGGAAGCAGGCGCGCACCATCGACTGGGGCACGATTCTGCTCTTTGGAGGCGGCTTGGCGCTGGGCGACGCCATGTTCAAGTCGGGGCTGGCCAAAGCGTTCGGCGAATGGGCGGTGCTCACCACCGGGGCTAACAGCGTTTGGACCATTTCGTTCGTGATGATCGTCGCGGCCATCCTGATCAGCGAGTTGGCCAGCAATACGGCTTCCGCGACGACCATGGTGCCCGTGGCCATCGGCTTGGCTCAGGGAGCGGGCGTGGACCCAACCATCCCCGCGATCGCGACCACGGTCGCCTCGAGCCTCGGCTTCATGTTGCCCATCAGCACGGCCCCGAACGCGATCGTCTACGGCAGCGGATTGCTGCCGGCCAAGGCGATGATGCGCGCTGGAATCCTGATCGACATCGCTGGCGCGTTGATCGTGTTTGGCGTGCTGCGTTTGACGCTGCCTGCACTCGGATTCGGCGGGTGACGGCGTTTCTTAACACGGCTTGTCTAAACTAGACCGCGTGCGGTTGGTTCACTTGGCGCTCGCGCTGCTCGTCGCGTCCTCGGTCCTCGCCCATGAGGCGCCGGTTCAAGCGGCTCCGCCCGACCCGAAACTGGTCGAGCAATACAGGCCCACCGAATTCCCCGATCGTATTGTGCTGACTTGGGCGGACGACCCGGCCACGAGCCAAGCCGTCACGTGGCGCACCAACGCATCGGCCGCGCCGCAACGCATCGAAGTGGCCGTCGCAGAGGATGGTCCCGGCTTTGTCGGCAAGGCGAAGTCGTTCGCCGCCGAAACCGAGGCCATGACATCGGAGATCAGCGACGCGAGATACCACTCGGTGGTGCTGAGGGGTCTCAATCCGAAGACCCAATACGTCTACCGGGTCGGGGCTGGAGCCAGTTGGTCGGCGTGGCACGAGTTCACCACTGCCGCAGACCGCCACGAGCCCTTCAGCTTCATCTACTTTGGCGATGCTCAGAACGACCTCAAAATGCACTGGTCGCGCGTCATCCGCCGCGCGTTCCGCGACGCCCCGAATGCCCGATTCCTCTTGCATGCGGGCGACCTGATCAACCGCGCCGACGCCGACCTGGAATGGGCCGAGTGGCACGAGGCTGGCGGTTGGATGAACGCGTCCATCCCCAACGTGCCGACCCCCGGCAACCACGAATACACGTCCGGGCGGCTTCGAAGAACTGGCGACCCCAGTTCACCCTGCCCCAGAACGGCGTGCCGGGGCTGGAGGAGACGTGCTACACGATCGACTACCAGGGCGTAAGGCTGATCTCGCTCGACTCAAACCGCATGCACGCCGAACAGGCGATCTGGCTTGAGACGGTGCTCGCCGACAACCCGAACCCTTGGACGATCGTCACGTTCCACCACCCGTTGTTCTCGACGGCCAAGGGACGCGACAACAAGACGTGGCGCGAGACCATCCAACCCATTCTCGACCGGCATCGCGTGGACCTGGTGTTGCAGGGCCACGACCACACCTACGGGCGCTCGAATCTGGTGGTCGGCGCGAACCATCGCACTCCAGCGGGCACGGTGTACGTTGTGAGCGTTTCGGGACCGAAGATGTACAACCTGGAACCGCAGGACTGGATGGCCCGCGCCGCAGAAGACACCCAGCTTTATCAGATCATCCGTGTCGAAGGCAACGTGCTGCGCTATGAGGCCCGCACTGCGATCGGCACGATCTACGACAGTTTCAGGCTCACCAAGCGGCGCGGCAAACCGAACCGACTGGACAACCTGATTCCGGCAACGCGCGAGAATCGCCGCGTACCGCCCCCTACCGGCGGTGGCACTTCGGCGGAGTGGTTGCTTGGCCTAGTGATGTGTCTCAATAATAC
>DDSP01000040.1 GCA_002343445.1 Chthonomonas sp. UBA2387 | reverse complement strand
CGCGACTGGAAATCGCGTACTCGGTGAAAGCCGGGTCGTGGGTTCGAATCCCACCCGCTCCGCCAGTGTTCCCCTAGAAGTCCTGTCGCGAGCGCAGGCGGTCCATCTCCCGCTTCTGGTCCTTTTTGGCGAGCGCGTCCCGTTTGTCGTATTGCTTCCGACCCCGCGCCAAGCCCACCTCGATCTTCGCCCGCCCGTTCTTGAAGTAGATCTTGAGCGGGATCATTGTCAGGCCCTTCTCCTGGCTCTTCCGGTGCAGCAGGTCGATCTCCTGGCGGTGCATCAACAACTTGCGTGTGCGCCTCGGATCCGGGGCGTAGGTCGTCGCCTTATCGTAGGTCGTGATGTCCAGATTGACCACCCACAGTTCGCCGCCGTCGATCTTGCAGTAGGCGTCCGTCAGGTTGGCCTTGCCCGCGAACAGGCTCTTGACCTCGGAACCCACGAGCACGAGACCAGCCTCGACGGTGTCGAGGATCTCGTAGTCGTGGCGGGCTTTCCGGTTCTGGATGGTGGCCGGGCCCGAGGGTTGGTCTTTCTTCGCCATCGCGGGGGCTCATTTTAGCCGCTCGCGAACTCGGTCGCAGGGTCCTTCAGCGCTTGAACCGTTCGAACGCCGCCTTCTCCAGTTCTTCTCGGTCTTCGGGGTGGGCGATGCCGATCAAGGCGCTCGCGCGCTGTCGGAGGTTCTTGCCGTAAAGGTCGGCGACCCCGTACTCCGTCACCACGTAGTGGACGTGGGCGCGCGTCGTGACGACGCCCGCGCCCGGCTTGAGGATTGGAACGAGACGCGAAACGCCCTTCGCCGTCCGCGAGGGCAACGCGAAGATGGGCTTGCCGCCCGGCGAGAGCGATGCGCCGCGCACAAAGTCCATCTGGCCGCCAACGCCCGAGTACAGCCGCGTGCCGATCGAGTCCGCGCACACCTGCCCCGTCAAGTCGATCTCGATGGCGCTGTTGATGGCGGTCATCTTGGGCAACTTGCGGATGACGGCCGTATCGTTCACAAAGCCGATGTCGAGCATGGCCACGTCGGGGTTGTCGTCCACGAAGTCGTAGAGTCGCTGGGAGCCCATGACGAAGCCGGCGACGATGCGGCGTCGGTGGATCGTCTTCTCCTCGCCGGTGATGGCGCCGCTTTCGACCAGGTCAACGACTCCGTCCGAAAACATCTCGGTGTGGATGCCGAGCCTGCGGTGGCCTTTGAGCGAGGCGAGCACGGCGTTCGGGATCGCGCCGATGCCCATCTGGAGGGTGGCGCCGTCTTCGATCAGTGCGGCCGCCTGGTTGCCGATCGCGAGTTCCACGTCCGTTGGGATGCCCACGCGGTGCTCGGGAAGCGGACTGCTTTCCCGAACCATCATCGCAAAGCGCGAATAGTGCAGGTTGCCGTCCCCGTGCGTGCGCGGCATATGCTCATTGACTTGTGCGATCACGGTCTTGGCCGATTCGACGGCGGCGAGCGTGGCATCCACCGAGACGCCGAGGGAGCAGAAGCCGTGCCGATCGGGAGGCGAAACCTGGATCAACGCGACGTCGATGGGAAGCACGCCTCGGCGGAAGAGCAAGGGCACTTCGCTCAGGAAGACCGGCACATAGTCGGCTCGGCCGTCGGCGACCGCGCCGCGCACGTTCGCCCCGATGAACAAGTTGTTCACGAAGAAGCTGTCGGCGAACTCGGGCTTGGCGTAAGCGGCATCGCACTCGGTGTGCAGGTGCACGATCTCGACGTCTCGGAGTTCGGAAGCCCGAGCGACGAGCGAGTCGATCAGGACCTGGGGAGCAGCGGCCATCCCGTGAACATAAACGCGGTCCCCACTCTGGATCGTGGAGACCGCTTCCTCGGGAGAATCGTATTGGGGCATCTTCAACCTAGATTCTGGCCGAGGCACGCTCCAAGAGGAGGGTATGCCTAGGCCCGTCCATGGCGGGAGAGGCTTGCCGAGCTACTTCGAACCACAAGCCCATCGCATGAATCAAAACTGACTCTTGAGTTACAATCGTCTGGATGAAGGCTACGGTTGCCGTGATCGGAGGCGGACCGGCGGGCAGCACGCTCGGAGCGCTGATCAAGCGATACGCCCCCAAAACCGACGTGTTGATCTTGGAACGCGAGTCGTTCCCCCGTGACCATGTTGGTGAAAGCCAACTGCCCAACGTGTGCGCCGTGCTGGCCGAGATGGGCGTCTGGGACAAAATCGAGCGCGCCGGGTTTCCCATCAAGATCGGGGCGACCTACCGCTGGGGCCGAACCGACGACCTCTGGGATTTCGAGTTCTATCCCGCCCATCGGTTTGTGGACGAGCCTCGGCCCGCGAAGTACGAGGGGCAACGCACCCAAACCGCGTTTCAGGTGGATCGGGCGATCTACGACAAGATCCTGCTCGATCACGCCAAGGAACTGGGATGCCGAGTCTTGGAGCAGACCAAGGTGGCCGCGATCGAAAGGGATGGCGACCGCGTGTGCGGCCTGACGCTCGAAAGCGGCGAGAGGGTCGAAGCGAAGTTCTACGTGGACGCCTCGGGCAACTCGGGCATCCTCCGGCGCGCGATGGAAGTCGAAGTGGACGAACCCACGAGCCTGCGCAACGTAGCCTTCTGGGAGTATTGGCGGAACGCAGAGTGGGCGGTGACCGTGGGGAAGGGAGCGACGAAGGTCCAGGTGATGAGTCTGGGCTACGGCTGGTTGTGGTTCATCCCGTTGGGGCCCGACCGCACGAGCGTGGGGCTGGTGTGTCCCGCCGAGTATGCCAAACGTGCGGCAAGCGTCCTCAGGACCTCTACCGCGAAGCCGTCGCCAGCGATCCGCGCATCGGCCCGTTGATGCAGGGCGCGGCCAGCGAAGGCAAGTTCTACTCGACCAAAGACTGGTCGTTCGTCGCGGAGAGGTTGGCGGGCGAGAACTGGTTTCTGTGTGGCGAGTGTGCAGGCTTCGCCGACCCGATCCTCGCGGCAGGGCTCACGCTGGCTCAGACCGGTGCGCGACATCTGGCCTATACGATCATCGCGCTGGAACGCGGGAAGTTGGCGCCCGATTGGCTCAAGAGGCACTACGACGAAACCCAGCGCAAGCGGATCGGGCAACACATCCGTTTCGCCGACTTCTGGTACACGGCCAACGGGGTGTTCACCGACGTCAAGGAGCACACGTCGCGGATCGCCGCAGACACCGGCTTGGAACTAGAACCCGACCTGGCGTTCCAATGGCTGGGGACGGGGGGCTTCATGAACGACAACCCGTTCTTCGCCAGCATCGGCGAATACAACATCACGGCCATCAAGCAGGTGATGCAGATGTTCTTGGGCAAGCCGTCCGAATGGGCCATCGGCCTGAACAACGTGTTCAAGCTGAATCTGGAGGGTGCCAAGCGGGGGTTCGTACCGATCCTGCACGAAGGACGGATCATCCAGGAACCGTGCTGGGAACGTGAAGGACGCATCCTGCCGGGTGTGGGCATCTTCAAGATCCTGACAGACATCTTGTCCACGGAGCACCGCGCGGAGTTCATCAACCGCGAACTGCAATCGAGGATGGTGGGCTTGTTCCCCGATCCAGCCCAGTCGGTCGATGCCGCGCTTCAGTGCTTGGAAGCCATGATTCAAGAGGGTTGGGTGGTGGCTTCGCACCACCCGAAGATGCCGCTCTTGCCCTATCGCACGGGCCACGAAACCGAAGGCATGCACCGCAACTGGGATGGGGCGTTGCCCAACGTTACGGTGGCTGCAGCGCTCAGATCGGCCTCGCAATTCACCGAGTTTGTCGTGCCATCGTGAGCCTCCGAATTGAGGCAGGACTCACGCCGCGAGCGCCGAATAGTCCGATATGCGACCGCTCAGGCTCGTCTGTGGAGTGCTCTTGCTCACCTGGTCCGCCATCCTCTTCGCCCAGCGCAACGCGATCCGCGACACCTACACCAAGACCGAGGTGATGGTGCCGATGCGCGACGGCGTGCGGCTGTACACGGGGATCTACGCCCCCAAGGACACGAGCAAGACCTATCCGATCCTGATGATCCGCACGCCCTACGGCTCGGGACCCTATGGCCCGGACGCTTACAAGGGCTCGCTGGGGCCCGCCCGAGCCTTTGCCGAGGACGGCTACATCTTCGTCTATCAGGACGTGCGGGGACGCTACATGTCGGAGGGCCACCACATCTACTGCGTGCCCCATATCCCCAACAAGACGGGACACCAGGTGGATGAGAGTTCGGACGCGTACGACACCATCGAGTACCTGATCCGCAACGTGCCCAACCACAACAGCAAGGTCGGCATCTACGGCGTGTCGCAGCCGGGCTTCTATGCCACCCACTCGCTCATCGACGCGCACCCGGCGTTGAAAGCGGTCTCGCCCCAAGCGCCGGTGACCGACCGCTTCGAAGGCGACGACGACCATCGGGGCGGCGCGTTCTCGCTGGCGCAACGCTTCAGTTTCCAACTCGGCTTCGGCGCTCCACGGCCCCAGCCAACAGCCACCCCCGCGCGATCCACCTTCCGCATGCCGCACAACGACCTCTACAAGTTCCACTTGGAAATGGGGCCGTTGCCGAACTACCTGCCGATCTTCAAGGACAACCTCTACTGGGAGGAGACCACGCGGGCGGCAGACTACAACGAGTATTGGCAGAAGCGCAACGTCCGCCCGCACCTCAAGAACATCAAGCCGGCTGTGCTGGTGGTGGGCGGGCTGTTCGACGCCGAAGACCTGTTCGGCGCATGGCAGACCTATCTGACCATCGAACACCAGAGCCCGGGCACCGACAACCGCATCGTGATGGGTCCGTGGTCGCACGGTGGCTGGCATGGGCCGGCGGAGCGCTTGGGCGCGATCGAGTTCGGCTCCAGAACGGGCGAGGCCTTTGTCAACGAGGTCGAACGTCCGTTCTTTGCCCACCACTTGCACGGCAAAGACGCTCCGAAGCTGCCCGAGGCGATGGTGTTCGACACGGGGCTCAACAAGTGGTCGAACTTCGACGTTTGGCCGCCCAAGGAGAGCAAGGAGGCGTCGCTCTACCTGCATCCCGGCGGACGCGTCGGGATGGCCAAGTCCGATATGGGCGTCGCCGAGTTCGTCAGTGACCCAGCGGACCCCGTGCCGTTCATCGGTCGAACGGTCTCCGGCGTCCCATCGTCGTTCATGATCGAGGACCAGCGGTTCGCGTCGGCCCGTTCGGACGTGTTGACCTTCCGCACGGAGCCTCTCGAGGCCGACCTCACGCTTGCGGGGCCGATCTCGGCGGAACTCCATGTGTCCATCACCGGGACCGATGCCGACTGGGTGGTCAAGGTGGTGGACGAGTACCCCGCCGACGCTCCGGCCAACACCAAGGTGACCCCCCCGGTTGAACTGGCGAACTACCAGATGCTCGTGCGTTGGGACTGCCTGCGTGGCAAGTACCGCGAGTCGCTCTCGCACCCCAAGGCGTTCGTTCCGGGCGAGTCCACTCTGGTGCGAGTGCCGCTGCAAGGCCTGTTCCACACGTTCAAGAAGGGTCACCGTCTGGTGGTGCAGATCCAGAGTTCGATGTTCCCACTGCTCGATCGCAACCCCCAGACGTTCACGGACATCTATCAGGCGCGGCCCGAGCACTTCATCAAGGCCACCCACCGCGTTCACTTGGGCGGCACGGCGGCCAGCCGCTTGGTCGTGCGGACGCTAGGCGGCTAAACCGAACGCCCCTAGAGCGGCGCCCTGCTGACGCGGATGTCGTGCCATCCCGCCAGCGACCGGCCGCGCAGCTTGGTCGGCGCCTTGAGGAAGCTCATCTCGTAGTCGCCTCGCTCGGGCAGCGTCACAAAGATCTGCGTGCCGGGGCCTTGCAGGGGGCCGCCGTCGGAGAGCCCGTGCTCCAAGCCGTAGCCCCCGAGGCACAGGTCCACCACAGGGCCTTCGGCGCGAAGGATCAAGCCATCCTGGCCAGCACTGGACGCGTGGACCTCGAACTTGGCCGGACGGGCGTCCTTCGGCTCGCAGAGCAACGTCCAACCCCAGGCCGACTCCCAATAGGCGACCAAGAGCGTTTCAGCCGTGTTCAAGCCTTTGATGGAAACCTCGAGGCCGACCTTGCGGTCGCCCGGCTTCACCGAGACCTTCTGCTCCCATTCGCGGACCACCTCGCCCGTTGTGAGCGAGACGGCGCGCACGATCAGGTCGTCCTTCACGTTCTCGATCCCGTCGTTCACGCAGTGAACCTTGACCACGGCACCCTGCCGGTCCATGGAAACCAACACGTCCGCGTAGAGGCGGCGGAGGTCGTAAGCGGCGGCCTTGTAGTTGCCCAGACAATCCACCACCGCCCAGCTCTGCACGGGCCAGCAGTCGTTGAGCTGCCAGATCAGCGTCCCCTTGCAGAACGCCGACCGGCGGAAGTGCTCGATGCCGAACCGCAAGGCGTCTCGTTGGTTGAGCTGGGTGTAGTAGACGAGGTCTTCGAGGTCTTGGGGCTCGGGGTAGTGGAGCGTCGTGTAGCCGTTGTAGATCTCGGTCGTCTTGCCGGTCTTGTCGTGCCACCGGACCTGCGAACCGTTCGGGTCCCTATCGTTCTCGCCCAGATATCGGTTCCAGACGTCCATACTCGGCGACCCGGAGAAGCCGAACTCCGAGCAGAATCGGGCGGTGGAATCGGCGTAGTTGCGCCAGTCGCCGCCATGCCACACGTTCCAGTAATGCTGATCGCCGATGCCGCCGTCGTTCGATTTCTCGCCGCCCCAGGGGCTGGTCGGAATGTAATCGCGCTCGGTGTCGAGTTCGGCCAAGACTTGGGGCAACACTTCGTTGTAGATGTGCTCGCCGTAGTAGCGGTCGGGGTTGCGCTCCTTGCCGCCCCACGGGCCCTCGAACATGGTGAGGTTCTCGTTGTTGCCGCACCAGAGCGCGAGGCTGGCGCGGTTTCGGAGCCGCTTCACGTTGGCGATGGCCTCTTGGCGAGCCACTTCCTGAGCCTCGGGGCCGTCGGGGTAATAGGCGCAGCCGTAGGCAAAGTCTTGCCAGATGAGCACGCCCTGCTCGTCGGCGTGGTCGTAGAACGCGTCGCTCTCGTACAGCCCTCCTCCCCAAACGCGGAGCATGTTCATGTTCATATCCACGACGCGGGCGAACTGATCGAACAGTTGCGAAGGCGTGATCGAGGAAGGGAAGGAGTGGTCGGGAATCCAATTGGCCCCGCGCGCATAAATGGGCACTCCGTTCAGCACGAACTGGAACGACTCCCCAAACTCGTCCTTCTCGCGGCGCAGCCGAATCGTTCGGAGCCCGAAGCGTCTGGTCTCCACGAACGGGGTGCTGCCGGTGGGCTGAACCTCGATCTCAAGCGTGTAAAGGTGGGCCTCGCCAAGGTCGTGCGTCCACCAAAGGTAAGGTTCTTTGAACTTCAACCGTCCGCTCGGGCCGACGGGCAGCCGTTCGCCATCGGGCGCGGTGACGAAAAGGGCCGTTTGGGCCTCGCCTTCAAGCTCGACCGAGAACCAGGTCTCCACCGAACCGTCCTTCTTGTGGTGCTCCTGCCGGATGTGAACGTCGGTGACGCGGGCGGCAAACTCCAGCAGGCGGACGGGCTGCCAGATGCCGCAAGAAACGAGCCGGGGACCCCAGTCCCAACCGAACATATACTGAGCCTTCCTAACGAACGATCGGTCGAAGAAGTTGGCGCAATCGGGACGTAAGCCCTCCGAGGCGAGGTAGTCGGCCTTCAGCGACTCGCCGATGCGTGCCGCCGAGAGGAACTCGACCAGCAATTCGTTCTCGCCCTCCTGCAACCGGTCGGTCACGTCGAGTTCGACGGGGACGTGCATGTTGGCGCTGTGCCCGATGACCTCTCCGTTCAGAGAGATCGTGGCGATCGTATCCAGACCCTCGAAGCGCAGAACCCTTCTTGGCATGCCGTCCTTAGGTTCCCAAACGAATCGGCAACGATACGTCCAATCCTCTTGGTCCACCCACTGGACTCCCGCCTCGTGCATCCGCTCGAACGGGTCGGGGATGACGCCCGCAGCCTGAAGGTCGAGGTGGACGTGGCCCGGAACTTCGGCGGGCAGCCAAAGGCCCTTGGCGGCTTGGGCGCGAGAAACGAACTCCCATCCGCGGGAGAGAGTGGTTTGGAGCACGACCTAGGATACCGCCCGTTCGTCTTGGCGCCCGGCACAGAGGGCACAATGCGGCATGGCTCAGAATCCGTACTCCATTCGCGGTGGCGAGGTGGGGCGTAGCCGGTTGCGCCTCCTTTCGGAAGTGATGCGCGAAGGGACGGACCCTTTGCTCGACCGCTTCTGCATGCCGGGGATGCGTTGCCTTGACTTGGGTTCGGGGGGTGGCGACGTCGCGACTTCGATGGCGGCACGCGTAGGAGACAACGGAAGCGTTCTCGGAGTCGACCTGGACGCCGCGAAAGTCGCGATGGCAACTGCAGAAGCGCACGCCTTGGGCCTGAGGAACGTGGCCTACGAAGCCGCCAACGTCAACGAATGGTCGCCAAGCGAGCGGTTCGACCTCGTCTACGCCCGGTTTCTCCTGTCGCACTTGCCGTCTCGTTGGGAACTGCTGAAGCGGGCCAAGGAGTGGCTCGCGCCGGGTGGTGTCTTGCTCTTGGAGGATATCGACTTTCGGGGCCATCGGAGCCATCCGCACTCACTCGAACTCGATACGACGGTCGCTTGGTACGAGCAGGTGGTGGCCAAGCGTGGCGGCAACGCGTGGCTGGGACCCGAACTTCCGAGCCTCCTACGCGAGGCCGGATTGGCGAATGTCGGGATCAGCGCTTGGCAGCCGGTGGCATTGCATGGCGGCATCAAGGACCTGATCGTCGTCACGATGGAAGCCATCTCGCAGGCGATCGTCGAGGACGGACTAGCGACCGAGGACGAACTCCGACGGGTCGTCGAACGGCTTCGGTCCATCGCCGCCGATCCAACCACGCTCATGGGTGGGCCGACGGTCTTCCAGGCCTGGGGCTGGAACGATGAGGAAGCCTAACTACACCTTTGCCCGCATGAACATCACCCAGACACCGGGTTGGTACATGGTCACGCCTTTCAGGGGTGGCTGAGCCGTGACGATGTGGAACTGCTTGACGCTTGGCTTGTCGGTCTGTCGCCACTCCACCTCCACCTCTGCGGTGCACCCGGGAGCGGACAGGTTCGGTCCCTCGATGCCAAAGGTGATGAAGGCGTTGCCCGATCGGTCGGTTTCCTTGCGCAGGAAGGGGACCCGGTCGAATCTGAACCGCATCACCCGCCGGTCGAGGAGTTCGAAAGGCTTCGGCGCGTACAGCGACTCGACGGTAGACCGCGGCTTCCAGTTGGGGTCGGGGACAAAGGTGGCCGTCGTGATGGCTTCGTACACTGCGACCACCTCCACCAGGCTGCGGCTGGCTGGATCGTAGCGGCCCGAGACCTCGAGCTTCCGCGTCACCTGGCTGTTCGTGGTGCCCTCTCGCGCCTTGCTGGAAACCGGCTTCGGACCGAAGGAGGCGGACAATTGGAATCTGGGGCCCGACCAAGTCAGGCTTGGCGTCCCGAGATTGACACCGACCGACTTGGCGGTGCCGAGAACCTCGTCCAAGATGTTGCCGCCCACTGCTCCGAAGAACCTGAGCATAGCCGTGCCGTTGCCGCCGTCGATCGAACCGGAAGAGTCCTCCTTGACCGTCCGTCGCCCGTTGAGCGTTAGGTTGGGGCCGGTCATTTGCTGAAGCTCTTGCAGCAAAGTGTCCGCTTCAGCGGACGCCCATCGAATGGGCGAAACGAGTTGCGCAGAGCCCTCGCCGGCGACGAGGTCAACCGAGGCCATGCCGAACGCTTCGAACAGGGCATGGCCGTCTGCGGGAACAGATGCCTCGGTCGCATTCGGCTCGATGGTGATCGCATTCCGCGACCCGCCCACAGCCGATAGGTTCTTGGGGCTCTTGTCGGGTCGAAACCTCAACTCGGCGATGACCCGAATGTCGCCGCCAGGAAGGCGACCCATCACGCGGTACCCCCAAAGGGCGTCGGCGGCGGGAACGCCGTTGAGCCCGGGGGGAATCCACTTGATCTGAGCGACCCTCGCGTCTTGAGGGGCCAACACGGTGACCGACTTGGGCGCATCCAAGGTGTACGCCAGAAGAGGGTTCTCACCCGGCTCGCCGCCTTTGACCGAAGCCAACACGACGGGCAATTGGCAAGCCTTTGCGACCCAATCCGTTGGCGTGACCGCGATGCCTCGCTCGGAGAGCACGTCGTCCTTCTTCCTGTCGCCGCCGTTGACGGCCGATCCCGGGCTGCCCATTGGCTTCAGCACGTGGATCTCTTCCTGCATCTCGGGGATTCGGCGTCGGACGACTACCGGCGTGTTCGGCAGGTCGCGATCTCCAAGCCAAAAGGTCACGACCCGAACGCCCGTCGGAGCAAGCGGCGGAATCTTGGCGACGCCGGTGGCCAGCACGTTGGTCGAGGTCGAGATCGCGACTTCGGTAAGCGGGACCGGCCATCCCGTGGCGATCTTGCCTCGTCCGTCGTCGGAATCCGTTTCCTTGTCGAGACCGTCTTCGTTGTTGGTCAAAGCTCGCACGTAGCTGCGAAACATGGATTCGAAGAGCGCGCCGTCCATCGTTCCAGCCGCCAGCGCCTTCAGGTCGGCCACCCCGTGCCGATGGTAGACGAACTTGGGGAACGGCCAGAGCAGGTAACCCCGGCGTTCTGGCGTGGTGAACCCCTCGCCTTGTCCATTGCCCTTCAGTCCATTGGCCATGACCGGACCCGTGCGGTTCCAGGCGTTGGTCGTCATGCCGTCGTTGGCTCCGGGCCAAACGATGGACTCCAACGCAACGGCAACGGCTTCTTCGCACCCGAGGAAGGGTTCCCGATAGCCGTTCTTGTCCGCGATGACGTGAAGCGTCTCGTGCGCCATGGTGGCTCGCAACGATTGGTGACCCTTGGCCGAGCCGAGGAGTTCGACGTTCAGCTTGAGGTAGGTCCCCTCGAACTCGCCCGCATTCGGCTCGCCGGAGGGGAGCTTCCCAAGATCGTTGGTGAGCAATACGGGGATTCGGTCCTTTGGGGCGAAAGCGTTGCGGTCGTACCAGCGCTTGGTTTCGCTAAGGTCGGCGCAGAGGCTCGCGATGCCGGCGGGCACCTTGACGGCCTTGATGTCGGATAGCGTCAGGCCCGGGGTGTTGGGCAACTCGATCTGAAACGTCCGATCCCGTCCCTGAGGAGTCCATCCGTCCCCTTCCTTGATCCAAGTCAAGATGCGGTGCTCGTTGGCATGGATCAGAGCGACCACGGATGGCCCCTGAACCTGTTCGGGCTTCCAGAACACGTCGTAACCCTCGACGGGGATCGGCCCGGTGAAGCCTTGCTTCATGAGGGTGTCGTACTCCGCGCCCCCCGCGAACCAACCGGTGGCCCCAAACAAAGCAATCGCAGCCGCGACTGGCCATGATAGGGAACTCACGGCTCCAACGGCGGCATACTCGGCAAGGACCAGAAGCGTCCCACCCGCAAGCGAATACAACGTCGCGCCGAGTATCTGGTGTTGCTTGCGGTTCAGTCCGAACCAGCCCTGATTCGAGAAGTGGCCCACCGAGCAGGTCAGGGTGCGTTGCGCGGGATCGATCTTTGCGGGGTGCACCATCCAGAGTGCTCCCTCGACTTGACCCGCAGCGATGACCGTGGCGATGTCCGTTCCTTCGGGGATGCGGAACTTCAGCGTGGCCGGTCGCGCCAAGAGCCCTTCGGGTCCCGTGACATGGACGATGCGTCCCTGACTCCCGGCCCCCACCTCAGCAACCTTGAACGGCTGGTCGGCCGCAACGGCCAGAGGTGGCACCACAAGTTCAAGGGAGCCGTCTTGGCTGATCAACTTGCCACCTGCGGGGCCGATCTTGCCTTCGACGACCAACGTGGGTGCGCTCGCGCCCGCGAGGAACTCGAGTTGACGGATGACGTGCTCGACAAAGTTGTCCTCGCGAACGCTATCCCACGCCGTGCGGAGCTTCTCGATGCCGAGCTTGGCGTCGTACGTGGTGGTACGGCTATACGCTCGAACGTTGGTCCCGTAAGCGACCACCCCGATGGGCGTCGTCGCGTCCTCGCGTTGACGCTCCTCGCGGATGCGGACTGCGGCTGCGATGGCCTCATCGGTCGTCGCGGCTTTGGCGAACACGATGAAGAATCGTCCACCCGTTTGGCGCACGATGGCCCCTGCGGCGCGCTCGGCACGTTGCTTTTGAGCGGGGGTCAAGGCGTTCACTTCATCGAACACGCCGGATTGCGCCTGGCGCGATTCGAAGGGGATCGCCAAGGGAGGTTGGGGCGCTTGACGCCCGAGGTGCGAGTCGGCTCCCGGGAGGCTTTGGGCGGCGAGAGCCAGCAACAAGGCTGTCCAAATCGCCATAGCTCAGCATGGGTCTGGCGCGTCGGTTGGCCCTGGGCCGACGTGCCCATGCCCACCGTGTGACCCAAGTGTGACGAAGCGTTGCGCTTGCGCACGAATCCCTTCACAATTCCGTCACCCGCCGAGGGATAACATGATCCTGTGACCGATAGGTTCTTCCGGCCAGGTGGCACGTTGCCGCCTGGAACGCCGAGCTACGTCTACCGACAGGCCGATCGCGACATCGTCGCGGCGCTTGTCGAAGGCGAGTTCGTGTTCGTCCTCGATGCGCGGCAAAAGGGCAAATCCTCCCTCATTGTGCGGGCGGCCGAGAGCTTGAACGAGGCGGGTGCGCGAACGGCCCGTGTAGACCTGCAACGCATCGGATCCAACCTGACGCCCGAGCAATGGTATGCGGGCCTGCTCCATGCGCTGGGCCAAGAACTCGGGCTGACCACAGAACTGTTCCAGCACTGGACGCAATTCTCGGCATTGGGGCCGATGGCCCGCTGGTTCGACGCGCTCGAAAAGGTGGTCTTGGTCCGCTTGGCGCAACCGGTCGTGGTCTTTGTCGACGAGATCGACTTCGTGCAGTCCTTGCCCTTCGGTGTCGACGAGTTCTTCGCCGGGATCCGAGAGTGTTACAATCGGCGCGCCAGCGACGACAGGTTCAGGCGGCTGACGTTTTGCCTGGCGGGCGTTGCGGCGCCGAGCCAACTCATCCAGAACGAAGACCTGACACCCTTCAACGTCGGGCGTGCGTTGCGGTTGATGGACTTCAGCCGCGACGAACTCAGGGCTCACGAGGCGGGTCTCTCGACGCACGGCCGTAACGGCGCCGCGCTTCAGGAAGCGATCTACCACTGGGTGGCGGGCCATCCCTATCTGACCCAGCTTATCGGTTCGTGGGTGGCCGATTCGCCCGAAGTCAAAACCCGTCAGGATGTGGACCAGCTGATCGCGCGCCGCCTGCTCAACGATGAAGCGCGTCAAACCGAACCCAACCTTGCCGACGTCGAACGCAGACTGCTCTCGACCTCGCTGCCCGATGTCCCCGACGAGGAAGTCCGAAGTCGTGTCTTGGAACTGCTGGGCCTGCTTCACCGGGGTCCCAACGAGCTCGGCAAGAACGATGCCCTTCTGGTCTCCATCCTCCTGCTCTCAGGAGTTGCCACTGAAGTCGAAGGAAGGTTGGTCCTGCGGAACCGGCTCTACGCCAAGCTGTTCGATCGGCGATGGATCGAGGCCAACTTGCCCGGGGCAGAGGTGCGGCGTCAACGAGAGGCGGCGCGGCGTGCGGCGCTGAAACTCGGCTCTGTTTCGTTGGCGATCATCGTGGTCCTCGTGTCGGTCACGGCCTACCTTGTTGGCCTGACTCGACAACGCGACCACGCACTCGCCGTTTCCAGAGCGCTGAACACCGACTTGGAGCGGGTGAATTACGAATCCGCGATGATATTGGCGTCCGAGTATGTGGTGTCCGGCTCGGTCCTTCGCGCTCGGGAGGCGATCGACACAGTGAAGGACTATCCCCAGAAGGGTTGGGAGTGGCGCTACCTGCATCGGCTGCTGCAAGGTGCGGAGGTGATCAGGCCACCGGCAACGGATCTATCGGAGTCCATTCCTCGCGGCACTTGGAAGGAGCAGGGCGCACTGATCGAATGCGTCGGTGAAGAGGTTCGCCGCGACGGCGTGGTGATTGGGAAGCTCTCTGGCGACAACCGACGCATCAGCTACTTTGGCATTTGGTTGAACATGTCTCGCGGGCGAGCCCCGATCGAACGCCGGCTAGAGCAGATCCAAGCGGTTCAAGGACAACCCGAGGACCGATTTGCCGCACTATCGCTCGATGGCGACACGTTGGTCACGTTCCGGGTCAACGACCGCACGATCGAGATCAAGGACTTGGCGGCGGGTACCTCCGAGACCATCGAGGCACCCGTTCCTGTGTATGCCGCGAATCTCTCTCCAAGGGAGCGCTACATTTCGGTGGGAGGGCTCAACGTGATGGAAGACGTGGCGACCTTTGACCGGAAAACCCGTCGGTGGATGCCTGGACTAAGTGGCTCGTTCAGCCCCGACGAGCGGCTGGTGGTTCAGAGCGTCAACGAGCGCTTGCGCGTCTTCGACCTGAACTCGCACAAGGTGCTGGCCAGCATCGAGCACCAAGGGCTGGCCCACGGGGCCCTGTGGTTGAAGGATGGGAACCGCTTTGTCACTGCAGGGCTCGATGGAACCGTTCGCCTCTGGGAGGCGACGACGGGCAAGATGCTCGACCAACTCAGCGGGGCCATTGAGCCGATCATGCGGTTTGCGTTGGACGAGGACGAACGGGGGGTGATCGTGGACGGCTTGAGAGGCTCGGTCTGCACCCTGAAGTTCAGTCGGGCGGGTCGCCGCGATGTGGTTCCGGCTCACTCTGATTCCATCTCGCTGGCGCGCATGTCGCCCGATGGGCAGCGACTCGCCACCTGGTCCCGAGACGGCAGCGGGGCCCTGCTCGATGTGCCAACGGGTTCGGTGGTGACGCGGGTCCCGCTGGGTCCCAAAGTGCAACCGAGCCAAATCGCCTTCACTCGGGATGGGCGGCGGGTCGCGTACGTCAAGGCCGATGGGGGCCTGGTTCTTGTGGACCCCAAGAATGGCGATAGGGTGGCCGACGTGGCGGGGCGTGGGGGCGTTACGCTGGTGGCCGGGCTCGGCTCTTCCGAGTTGGTCTCGCTCGCAGGGTCCTCGTTGTCGGTGCTCGACCCCGATGGACGTCCCATCAGAGCGACTTCGCTGCTTCGATTCGATACCCCGACGGTCCTCGTCGGGTCGGCCGATGGACAATGGATACTCGTGGGCGACATCGGCGGCAGTGCGCGGCTGCTCGATGCCGTCACGTTCCAAGAGGCTTGGAGCTTGTCGGTCCACAGGGCGCCCGTTCGATCCGGCGCCTTTTCTGACGACGGACGGTGGATGGCGGTAGGCAACTCTCGCGGATTCACGATGCTGGTCGCTCTGGCAGACATGAGTGCCCGCAAACTGGAAGGGCACGCGTCCCGCACGTGGTTCGCCTCGTTCTCGCCGGACTCGAAGCTCTTGGCGACCACGTCGTACGATGGGACGGCCCGGATATGGTCGGTGGAAACGGGCGAGGTCCAGGCGATCCTCAGCCACCCAAACTGGGTGCCCACCGCGCGTTGGTCCGCCGACGGGAGCCGCATCGCGACGAGCTGCGCCGATGGCAACGTGCGCGTTTTCGAGATCGAACGGGGAAGGATGCTTCTGCGGCTCAGCGGCCACGAGGGGCACGTGTTCGACGCCGAGTTCGCGCCCGACGAATCCACGTTGGTCAGCGTGTCGGGCGATGGCTCGGTGCGTTTCTGGCGCACCTGACCCGCTCCTAGGCGAGCAGCCGAAGGAGGTACTCGCGGTACAAGGGCACCCTGAAACGGATTCCCTCGGCATGGCGGCACAGCACGCCGGAAGCCATCAGCCGGACCAAAGCCTTACGGTTCTCGATCGGCTCGCCTCGTAGAAACTTGAGGACCTGCCCGCTGTTGGACTCGTCTTGCTCGATCAAATGCCCCAACCGCCGAAGGTGGTCCCCGAAGGGTCCGTCCTCGTCAGAGGCCGTCGCGGCAAGAGATTCCAACGAGTGCAGTCCTTCGGCCAAGCACTCCATGGCTCGGCGCGACAGGAACGGCTGCCCTCCCGTCAGTTCGTGCAGACGCCCGAGGTCGTCGGGGCTCAGGCTGATCGCATACCGCGAGGACAGTTCGGCGGTCTCGGCCAACCCGAAATCCTTGATCGGAATCCGCAGGCCCACATTGAACGGCGATTGATGGATGTCCTGAATGAACAGGTGGGCTTCGATCGAATAGGAGATCACGAGGGCCAGCCGAGAAAACGGGCCGTGGGGCTCCAGAGCCCGCCGATTGTGCCAACTCCGTACCAGGCCATAGAAGTCGTCTGCAAAGTCGGTCCCAAAGAGGCGATCGGCTTCATCCATCGCCCAAACCACCTTCCCCTCCGACTGAGACAGCAGATGGGCAACGGCCATGTCCAGATTCGAGTTCGGTCCGAGCCAGGGGTTCCACGCGGCGTCGGCATCGTAGTCGAGCCCGAGTTGAAGGGCGAACCCAGCAGCCAAGCACTTGCAGAACACCTCCGCGCCGACAAGCTGAGACTTGCTCAGGACCTGAAAGTCCGTGATGACCGCCCGCGCGTCTCCGCTCCGAACCTGATTCAGCGCGCGGGCGAGCAGGGAAGTCTTGCCCACTTGCCGGGGACCGTGGATCAGGATCGTGCCCTCGCCGGCAGCCAGAGCGCGGCGCATGAGCCGGTCGCTCTCGCGTTCCACGTAGTATCCCGCTCCTTGGGGCGTTGGAGCCAGGGGCGTCGCCGCTTGCGGGTTGCTCGACGGTTTGGGACGCTTTTCACCCAAGGCATCCAAGCTGCGCTGAGAAGGGGCCTCGCCAAAGTGCTCGTCGAGCAGTCGCTCCAACTCCTCGTACTGGCGAATGGCCTCTGAGTGCAGTCCAGCCGAGGCGTAAGCTCGGATCAGCGCAACGTGCACATCCTCCCGCAGCGGGGCGACGGTCACGGCTTGCCTTCCCAGACGGAGGGCTTCCTCATGCTTCTCGTGGCTCAGAAGCCTGGAAATCAAGCGGTCGGTCGCTTGGGCGAACAGTTCCTCGAGTTCAAGGCGATACACACCTAGAGACGGGTCGTCGTCGTCGGCAAGCAAGGGGCCGACGTAGAGCGCGATCGCCTCCTCGAGAGCCCCGCCCCCGTCCACGTCGTCGAGTCGCGAAGTCACCAGGTGCCTGAAGCGAGCGACGTCCAAGTCGATCCCATCTTCCGAGAGCCACAGGTGTCCGGGGTCGCTTTGCAGCCAGGCGTCCGGCATGCTGGGGTCGAGGGCCTGGCGCAGGTCGGAGATCGCACGCCGCAGGTTCTGGGCTTGCCGATCCCCGTCGCTGTCCGGCCAAAGCAAATCGGCGAGTTCGGTCTTCGGCACCTTGCGTCCCAGACGCAACGCCAACCGCGACAGCATGCGCTCGACCGAGCGCGAACGAAACTTCGGCGATTCCTCGCCCCTGCGGACGACCAACCCGCCAAAAAGCGTGATCGTCACGCGATCATGCAGGTTTCTGGTTGTTATGGTCCGAACTCCACCGATGACAGTCCCGTGGGGCAGCTTCGCTCCACAGTCCAGTCTAGCATGACGGGTCCCAAGGGCGATCCCCGACGTGCGGCTCGAAGGACTACAATGCACCAAGCCCATGCGAGTCCTGTACTGCAAGTTTTGCGAATACACGTGCCAGTTGATGAACGGCCGACGGACCTTGGTGGGCCTGTTCGACGACATCCGCATCAACCACGTGCCGATCGACCACCCGCCGTTTTTCTTGTGTGTGGAGATGGAGTTCGACCCCAGCGAAGCGGGTCGCAAGATGGATCTGCTCTGTCTGCTCATGGACGAGGACGGCCGCGAGCTCTTCAGAATCAACGCTCAGGGCCAAGTGCCGCACAGCACGCACCACGGCTTTTCGCGAGTCCAGTTTCCTTTTCCGATCCCCGGCCTCCGCATCGAGCGTCAGGGCATCTACCGCCTCGATCTGATTTACAACGACGCGAAAATCGGCGAGGAGAGGCTGCCCGTGCAGGTCGTCGTGGGACCGGCGGAAAGCAATCCCGCTTGACCCAATCGGGCCGGACCGGCTCGGGTAGAAACGAGGCATGGAAACCACCCATCTCGGTCGTTCCGGTCTGGTCGTCAGCCGCCTCTGTCTGGGCACGATGAACTTCGGTTGGGACGCGTCCAAAGAGGACTCGTTCGCGATCATGGACCGCGCCTTGGAACTGGGCATCAACTTCTTCGACACGGCCGACGTGTACGGGTGGAAGCTCGGCGAAGGCATCACCGAGAAGATCATCGGCGAGTGGTTCGCGCAGGGCGGCTTGCGCCGCGAACGGGTGGTCCTGGCGACCAAACTCTACAACCCGATGGGGGCTGGTCTGCTCGAGAACTGGCCGAACACGCGCAACATCTCGGCGCTCCACATCCGCCGCGCGTGCGACGCATCGCTCCAACGACTCCAGACCGACTACATCGACCTCTACCAGATGCACCACATCTACCGGGAGGTGCCGTGGGAGGAAGTTTGGGAGGCGTTCAGCGTGTTGCGCCAGCAAGGAAAGGTCCTCTACTTCGGCAGTTCCAACTTCGCGGCTTGGAACATCGCTCAGGGCAACGAGAAGGCCGCCGCTCGCGGCATGCTGGGCTTGGTTTCGGAGCAGTCGAAGTACTCGCTGATGCAGCGGGACATCGAACTGGAGGTCGCTCCTGCGTGTCAGGCGTACGGGGTCGGCGTGATTCCCTGGTCGCCGCTGGCGGGTGGCCTGCTGGCGGGCGTTCGCAAGAAGCAGGATGGCGTGCGGCGCTACGGCGATTGGACCAAGGGCCTCATCGACGAGAAGGCCGCGCAACTGGAGGCATGGGAGAACCTGGCCGAGTCCGTGGGCGAGAAGCCTGCCGACCTGGCGCTGGCGTGGACGCTCTCCAAGCCCTTTGTCACCGCGCCGATCATCGGCCCGCGAACGATGGAGCAGTTGGAGGGCTCGTTGCGCGCGCTGGAGATTCGATTCGACGACGAACTTCACGCGAAGGTGGACGCGATCTTCCCAGGTTTCAAGACCGCTCCCGAACACTACGCCTGGTGAACGGAATCAGGTCCGGCGGTTCAAACACCGTCGGACCTGTTCGCATCGAGTTAGCCTCCGGGAGGAGGTGCGGTCTTCTCGCCCCGGTTGTCGGGGACGCCGTCGCCGTCAAGGTCGCCTTCGACTCGCTTCGGCGGGTTGCGGCTGGCGTTTTGCATCGCCTCGAAAGCCTCCTTCGGCATTTCCTTCTGAGGATTCTTGAGGCTGTCGACCTCTTGCTTCGACAGAGTGCCCTCGGATTCGTTGGAGCAACCCACAAGGGCGCCGAACGCGAGCACAAGCAACAACAGTGCAGACGTGAGCTTCATAGTGTGTTCCGTTTCGCCATGTCGGGCGCCCGGTCCTTTCGGACCGGACGCCCAACGAGAGAGGTGAGCCTGAGCCTTAGTGCTGAGACTGGATGTCCCACATGTTCCGGTTCGGCTGGTTGTCGGGATCGGGGTTGGTGGCCAAGGGCTTCATCGCACCGGCGTGACCGTCGGTGAACGCGATGACCGAGGCGCCGCTCCAGTCGGCGTTCATGCCGCCGAGCCGGTTGTCGCGCACCCAGACGCCGCTTCGTCCGCCCCACTCGTTGACGACGTAGGGGTCGCCATTGCGTCGCGGGTCGGGAATCCAACAGCCCACACCGACGCCGTCCCACCAGTCCACACCGGTGAAGAAGTTGGACGGGCCGTAGATCGGGTAGCTGCCGTAGCGCTCGGTGAACATGATCGTCTTGGCGATCGAGTTGATCTCGCTCTCGGTGGCCACGCCCTTGCTCATCCACGCGGTGGACGTGCAGGAACCGTCGGGTCGGACTTGGTCGTGCGCTTGGTCCATGCCGATGACGCCGTACATGCCCCAACCCGCGCCGTCCCACTTCATGTAGCCGTTGGACGCGTAGGAGATGTTGATGGCGCCGTCGATGCCGACCATCCACGCGGGCCACAGGGCCGTGCTCTTGGGGTCGCCCGAGTTGCGCAGAATGTCCACGCTCTTCAGGTAGGGCATGACGCCAAACGTCCAGCCGCCGTCGATCGGTTGCCACCAGCAGGCGCCGGAGCCGATCGGGTAGCCGTCGTCGTAATCGCCCTGGTAGATCTTGACGCCCAGGCCGATTTGCTTGACTTGGCTCAGCGCGCTCGTCTTCTTGGCGGCGTTTTTCGCTTGAGCATAGACGGGGAAGAGCATGGCCGCCAGGATCGCGATGATCGCGANNGATGACGACCAGCAGTTCGATGAGAGTGAACGCTCGGTTGTTCTTCATAGGATGATGCCTCTTCGTTGAGATAGCGGGGGAGCCGTCGTGTCTCGTATGTCGAGTCCACACGGGTAGACGATGGAAACCGTTTCTTGGGTGGGGTTCTGGATGCGGTCGATCAGCAGTTGCGTCGCGCGGGCGGCCATTTGTTCGACCGGTTGATACACCGCCGTGAGCCGGGGCTTGGTCAGTTCGCAATACTGAGACGAGTCGAATCCCACAATCGACAGGTCGTAGGGGACGTTGACGCCGATCCTCTGGGCCCGCTCCAGGATGCCTCCGGCGATGCGGTCGGAGCGACAAACGAGGGCCGTGATGTCGGGGGTGGCCGCCCACCACTCGGCGAATTCCTCGGCGAAATCCCCCCAGCCGAGAAGGTCCGAAGGGTGACTCTCGAGTCCGAGGTCCTGACACGTGTCGACCAGCCCTTGCATGCGCACCCGGGTTTCGAGCACGTCGATGCACGAACGTTCGTAGACGAAGCCGATCCGCTTGTGGCCCATGCCCGCCAGGTACTCCACGGCCTGCCGAATGCCGCCCTCGTTGTCGCAGGAGACGTAGCTCACGTTGCCCTTCTCGTGCGGAGGGGGTGTGTTCAGGGCTACGGCTGGGATGTGGAGATCAGAAAGCGCCGCGATGACCTTCGGGTCGCTGACCACCTTGCACCACACGACGCCGTCGAACCGTCCGTTGTCGATCTGCCTGGGGTCCTCGCTGCGGGACATCTGAGGGCACACCGTGACGCTGTAGCCCCGGTCGAACGCCGTTTGGAGGATGCCCTCCAAAAGGAGCGACGTGTAGTCCGGCATGCCGTGTCCGGCCACGAAGTGCTCGAACAAGACACCGATGGTGTCGGTCTTCATGCCGCGCAGGCTCTGGGCGATGACGTTCGGGCGGTAGCCAAGCTCTTCGGCCGCTCGGCGGATGGCTTCGGCGGCTTCGGCGCCGACCCGTACATTCTCGCCTCGTCCGTTGAGTACCTTGCTCGCCGCCATCGGGGAGACTCCTGCGCGCTTCGCTACTTGTCGTAAGGTCACCGGCATCGTTGCAGGTCCTGCGAATATATCGTTATATCACTATAGCGCGAAACAGGCGAAAGTGCAAGACTTTCTGCGAAATTTCTGAAAGGATATATTCAGGCGGGCGCGGAGTCGCCGAGGAGCGCCGACATCTTCTCCAGCAGGCGCGGCAGCTCGATGGGTTTGGTGTCGTAGTCGTCGCACCCCGCGTCGAGGGCTTTCTCCCGGTCGCCAGCCATTGCGTGGGCCGTCAGAGCGATCACGGGAATCTGTTGCAGGGCCGGGTCGGCCTTGATCTGGCGAGTCGCTTCCCAGCCGTCGATGACGGGCAGACTCATGTCCATGAGGATGATCGAGGGACTCTCGCTGCGCGCCTTGTCCACACCTTCCTGGCCGTCCACGGCGATGACGACCTCGTACCCCTTGCGTTCGAGCCGACGCGACAGCATGTCGCGGTTCATCTCGTTGTCTTCGACCAGCAGGACTTTCGCCATGGCTCCCTATTCTACAGCCAACTCCAAGCCCGAGGGCATCGTGGCGGGCGCATCGCTCACGACGGTCGCTCGTGTGTCGGCGTCTCGGGACAGGTAGAAGCACCAATCGGCCACCTGCGTCGTGTCCTCGATGTGGCTGATCACGAGAATCTGCTCGAACCGACCCTTCAGAGCGGACAACTGATCCATCACGCTCTGCCGCCGCTCCGAGTCCAAGCTGCCGTACACCTCGTCCAAGATGAGCAACGACATCGGCATGCCGTGCCGCTCCTGAATCAGTTCGCTCAGCGCCAGCCGTAGGGCCAGAGCCACGATGTCCTCCTCGCCTCCGGAGATCACCGACTTCGCCGTCGAGTCGTCCTCGACGACCGTCGCGTTGAAGTCCTCGTCCAACTTGATCGTTGAGTAGCGCGCGTTGGTGAGGTCGTTGATGAGGTTGGATGCCCGCAACTCGAGGTCGGGGCGAATGCGCTCGTTGAGCAACGCCCGCAATGCGTCCAACTCCTGCCCGACGTGCTTGTAGAGCTTCGACTCGGTCTGCACTTCGGCTATCTTGGCCTGGCGAGCCTCGACCTCGGCGATCTGCCTACGAATCCGTTCCACCCGCTCCTCCCCGGTCTTGACGTTCTGCTCCGCGAGCCTTGCCTCGGCTTGAGCGATCTGCAGGGCGGCTTGCGCCGCGGTCTGGCCGTTGCGGAGGGTGTCGGCAGCCTCGCGGGTCGCGATCCCCAATGCCGCCATCTGCCGGTCGAGTTCGGCGGCCTGCTCCTTGAGTGCGGCGAACGCCTTTTGCGCGGCGTCCAGTTTCGCCTTCGCTTCCGCAAGGCGAGCAGCGGAGTCCTTGACCTGAACGTACCGGTCGCGGATCGGCTTGAGCGCGACGAGTTCGGCCTCGGCCTTGGCGAGTTGGCCCGCATCGTATTCGACCTTGGACTCGGCCGCGTTCGCCCGCGCCTTGTCCAGAACGTCTTGCAGGGAAGCGACGCGTGTGCTGGCCTCGACGACCAAGGCGTTCTGCTTCTGGGCTTCCTCGTTCAGGTTCTGGCAGTGGGTGTAGTGCTCCTCGGCGGCCTTGAGTTCAAGCGCGGCTGCTTTGACCGCTTCGGGCTCCTGTTGGGCCGCTTCGCTGGCCGCCTTGGCCGCACGCGCGGACTCCGAAGTCCGGCGAGCGTCGTCCCTCAGCGCCTCCATGGCCGTCTGGAAGTCGGTGCCGATGGCCTGGCCGCATTGGGGGCACTTGCCCTGCCTGACCAAGTCCTCGGCTTCGGCGAGCCGCTTGGCCGCGCCCTTCGATTCGGCCTCGGCTCGGGCGGCGGAGGCGCGGGTGTCGGCCTTGGCCCGCTCCCAATCGGCGATGGCGCGCTCGCGCTGGTTGCGGGCTGCGGCGAGCCGCGAGGTGGCTTCACCGACGGCCTTGGCGGTCCCGGCCACGTCGCCTTTGGGCATGCCATCAAGCGCAGCCTTGGCTTGGGTCAGCTTGGTCTCTGCTTCCCCCACCTCGGCCAGAGCACGTTGGAAGGCCGCGTGCCTCTGGGCGTCGAGTTTGAGCTTTTGCACCAGTGCATCGGTGGTCTCGAACCGGTCGGCGTCGGGCTTGATGCGAGCTGCCTCGGCGGCTTCGGCCTCACGCTGGGCGACGGCTTCGGTCTCTCGCTTGACCTCGCTGTCGCGGACGCGGCCCTGCGCGGCGAGCTCTTGCCTCTGGGCTTCGAGCTTGATCCACGCTTCGGCGCGTTGGGCGGGTTCGGCGGCGGCCTCGAGTTCCTTGGAGCGCTTGGCTACCGTTGCCTGCGCTCCTTTGAGCGCGCTCTGCTGCGAGGCGAGGTCCTTCTTGGCCTCCACGGCGTCCTGCTTGAGCGTCTCCAGGTTTCCAAGGCCCGCCTGCAAGCCCACCAATTCGGCGTCTCGCTGCTTCCTCCGCTCGACCGCTGCGCCCGCCGCGACGCGCAAACGCTCGTAGCCCAGCATCCTGCCCACCTCTTCCTGCCGCTTGCGATTCGTGGAGAACGTCAGGAACGCCAATCCCTTCTGGAGCGCGCAGAAGCTGTTCGTGAACTGTTCGTCGTTCAGCCGAAGCAACCGCTCGATCTTCTCTTGGGTCGCCTTGATGCCCGTGGCGACGGTTTGCTTCTTATCGTCCTCGACCTGGACCAGCGAAGCGTCGTCCTCGCTCCGCATGGCCTCCCAGCGACGACCCGCCAGCTCGAACACAAGGGTCACTCGCGCCCGATTCCGACCCGCCCACAGAAACCGCACCTCCCGAACACTGCCTCTGGCGGCCCCGAACAGGGCGTACCGGATCGCCTCGACGATCGTGGACTTGCCCGTGCCGTTGGCACCGACAATGGCCGTCATGCCGTCGCGGAACTCCAGAAGGGTGTCCCGGTGCTGACGGAAGTTCTCCAGCCTAAGCGAGATCAGTTTCATCGTTGCGTTGCGCCTCCTCCAGCAGCGAGCGGCCCGTGGCCCGAACCCGCGTCCCGTCCAATCCCGGCGGGGTGACCCGGTCGTCGAGGAAACGGTCCCACTCGGTCTCCAGGCTCACGCCTTCGACGCGTTCGCCGGGCTTCCCAGGGATGGACTCGGCTTGCGGCGCCCAGGGTCTGTAAAGGTATTGAAGGCATCGCGCGTGCAATCCGCGCAGCGCGCCCTGATCCACTTCGGAGCGGGCCAGCGGGCCAACGTCGGTCACCACCTGCCGCACGATCGGCATCTCCTCGTCGGCCCACGTCGCGTTCTTGAGCAACTGTTCGGTGATCTGGGCGCCGGTCAATCCCGCCCCTTTGATCCACTTGAGGTCCACCAGCCGCCGGGTCGGCACGGGGATGAACTCCAACGCGCCGACTTCGGTATCGAACCAGACCCACCCTTTGGTTCGAGCTTCGTCGAAGATGTTGCTCGTGGTGAACTCGGTGGCTCCGGCGTAACAGCAGTTCGGGGCATACGCCTGGTGGTCGTGGAAGTCGCCCAAAGCCACATAGGTCCAACGCTTCGCGTTGGCCTCGTGGACGTCGAAGTCGCTGTTCGGCCGATCCGGGTGCTTCTGGCTCTGAAGGGCCTGGGTCGCAACCCCGTGCAGGGCCAAGACCGAGTGCTTGCGCGTACCGCTCGGCGTCCAAGAGTACTTCTGTCCGTCCTCCGTGCGGGCGTCCACCGCCGGGCTCGCCACGCCCATGACCTCGCAATCCAAGTCGGAGAACTCGACGACCTCGGGCCGGCTCTGCGCTAGGATCGTCACCCCCTCGATGGCCAGAAACAGGTTGAGGATGTTGCCGGCGTCGCTGGTGCGCGGCGTATCGTGGTTGCCCCCGAGGATCACGAACGGCTTGAAGCCTCGTTTGGCTTGCACCTTCGAAAGCTGTCGGAACGCCGCAATGACCGTGAGGTTGCTGGGCCGAACCTGATGAAACATGTCGCCCGTGTGGACGATCAGGTCCGGGTCGCGTTCGGCGATCTGGTCCAGAGCCGACCGGAACGACTGCATCACGTCGAACTCGCGCTGGTTGATCCCTTTGTCGGTGGTTCTCCCGTAGGCTCGGTAACCAAGGTGCGTGTCGCTCAGGTGCGCGATGGTCATGGGCTGGACCCATGTTAGCGTGTACGCGTGTCTACTTGTCAAGGGGTTCTCGCGAGTTATGACAAAATGAATCGGCAGGACTCCAACGCACCATGAAAATCGGCATCTTCACGGCACTTTTCGGCGACAAGAACCTCGAAGAAACCCTCGACATCGTTCAGGCCCACGGCATCGAAGCCGTCGAGTTCGGCGTCGGGGCGTATCCCGGCGCGGCCCATCTGGACGTTGACGGGCTCATCGAAAGCAAGGACAAGCGCGAGAAGCTGCTCAAGCAAATCGAGAAGCGCGGGCTGGTGATCAGTGCGCTCAGTTGCCACGGCAACCCCATCCACCCCGTGGCCTCGATCGCCGAGGACCACCACAACGCGTTTGTGAAGGCGGTCAAACTGGCTTCGCTGCTCGGTGTGAAGAACGTCAACGGCTTCAGCGGGTGCCCAGGAGACCATGCGCGTGCGAAGAACCCCAACTGGGTCACGTGCGCCTGGCCCGACGAGTTCCGCGATGTGCTCGAATGGCAGTGGAAGCAGCGGGTCTTCCCGTATTGGCGCAAGCAGGCCGCCTACCTCAAGGAGCACAACGTGCGGTTCTGCATCGAGATGCACCCAGGCTTCGTGTGCTACAGCAACGACACGCTCCTCAAGCTTCGGAACGGGTTGGGGAAGAATGGCGACGCGATCGGCGCGAACTTCGACCCTTCGCACCTGTGGTGGCAGGGCATCGACCCGATTGCCGCCGTCCGCGAACTCGGCGCCGAAGGAGCGCTGTACCACGTCCACGCCAAGGACACCCGCGTGGACCCCTACAACTCGGCGCGCAACGGCAACTTGGACACCAAGTCTTACGGCGACATCCTCAACCGCTCGTGGGTGTTCCGCTCTTGCGGCTACGGGCACGGTATCGAGTGGTGGAAGGACTTCGTGTCGAACCTGCGCATGGTGGGCTACGACGACGTGCTGAGCATCGAGCACGAGGACGGCCTGATGTCGAGCATGGAAGGACTTCGAAAGGCCCTGGAGACGCTCAAGCAGGCCGTGATCTCCGAGTCGGCCGGCCCGATGTTCTGGGCGAAGGACTGACAGACGCCACCGGATTGAACATTACTGCGTGATCCCAAGCGGAAGCGCGTTACAATAAGCCCATGACGACGTTGCTCGCCTCTGCTCTGCTTGTCACACAAGCCTCCAACCTGACGTTTGTCCCCAGCGGGATGACCTCGAAGATGGGCGGCTATATGCCCGTTCGCGCCGAAATGACCGCCAAGTCGGAGGCCGTCAAGAAGGCGCCCGCCGACCTGAAGGCGCCGATGTACGGCACGATGGTGTTCGGTGCGAAGTCCTTCGCGTTCATCTTGGACGAGCCGGAAGGTGCGCCCGCCCGCCTGTTTGTGGACACCAACGGCAATGGCGACCTCACCGACGACCCCGCTACCACCTGGCAGGGCCGCACGACCAACGGCATGACCATGCATCAGGGCTCGGCCAAGGTCTCGATCTCCGGTCAGGACGCCACCGTAAACGCGTACCGATTCGACAAGAACGACCCGGCGCGCGCCGCGCTGAAGAACACGCTCCTCTATTACGGCGACTTCGGCTATCAGGGCACGCTGGCCGTCGGCAACGATTCGTTCAAGATCATGTTTGCCGGCGATCTGGGGCCCAACCCGCGCGTCTGGGTGGACCGCAACGGCAACGGCAAGAATGACGGCCGCGCCGAGACGGTGATGGGTCCGTTCAACTTCGGCTCGGGGACCTACGAACTGAAGGCCGAGGGCGGCAAGCTCTTGGCCGTCCAATCGCAGAAGTCGGTGGACGCGATTCCGCTGCCTCCGGACCTGAGCGTGGGCGCAGTCGTTCCTCCGTTCGAGGCCGTGGCGACCGATGGCACCAAGATCTCCTTCCCGTCGAGCTACAAGGGCAAGGCCGTGTTGCTCGATTTCTGGGCGATGTGGTGCGGCCCGTGCCTCGCCGAGTTGCCCAACCTGACCAAGGCGTACGAGCGGTTCCACAGCCAGGGCCTGGAGATTCTGGGCATCAGCCTCGACCAGGCCAACCAAGCCGAAAAGCTCGCCGCGTTCACGAAAGAGCGCAACATGCCTTGGCGGCAGGTCTACGAAGGCAAGTACTGGGACATCACCATCGGCAAGCAATACGGCGTCGAGGGCATCCCGTTCGCGCTGCTGGTCGATGGCGATACGGGCAAGATCCTGGCCACCGTCCAATCGCTCCGAGGCGAGGCCTTGGAGAAAACGCTGAGCCAGATGCTGAACAAGTCCGACCGATAAAACTTCCTGGAGGGACCCGCTCCGTCGGGTCCTTCGGTTGCTTCCTGGAGGGACCCGCTCCGTCGGGTCCTTCGGTTGCATTTGGCTGACGGCGTGTCGGGAACCGGTTCGATCTTCGAGCCGCGCTCTCGAAGTCGCCGTTGCCGCTGGGTTGAGGTCGAGATGGCCTCTGCCCACTGAACACCGAACACTGAACACTGCCCATTGAACACCGGTCCAACAACCAGGACCATGCGGGCAAGGATCGCGGCGGCATCGGTGGTGCTTTGCGCCTGGGCGTCTGCTCAGGACTATCCCGGCGTCGCGCGCTGGTACCCGGCCCACGCAGATAACCAGACCTCCTCCTCGCGCCCCACCTCCTACCCGATCCAATACGTGGTCATCCACACGGTCCAGGGTTCCTACCTCGGCGCGTTGAGCTGGTTCGCGAACCCGGCTTCCCGCGTCAGTTGCCACTACACCCTCCGCTCGGCGGATGGCGAGGTCGCCCAGTCGGTGTTGGAGAAGAACATCGGCTGGCACGCCGGCAACTGGTGGTACAACTGCCGCTCCGTGGGGATCGAGCACGAGGGCTGGGTGGACGACCCGCGATGGTACACGACGCCGATGTACTTGTCGTCCGCCGACCTCACGCGCTACCTCATCCGCAAGTACGGCATGACCGTTTCCCGCGCCTCGGTGATCGGCCACGTCGAGGTGCCCAACCAATCGCACTACGACCCCGGCGTCCATTGGGATTGGGAGCGGTACATGTTCCTCGTGCGCTGCTCGGCCAAAGTCGAATGGGTGCAAGCCCCCACGACGTTGATCCCCGGCGAGCGGGGCGAGGTGGTCATCCGCTTCCGCAACGATGGCTTCAACACTTGGCCCGCATCGGGCGATGGTTCGGTTTCGTTGGGGACGCAAGACCCGCAAGACCGCACGAGCCCGCTCGCCACACCCGATTGGCCCGCCCCGAACCGCCCCGCGCGCATCGAACGCCAGGTGTGGCTCGGCGAGAGCTACGAAGCGCGGTTCCCGATTCGCGCGCCCAAAACTCCGGGGACCTACCGCGAGTCGTTCCAACTGCTGCGAGACGACCGTGACGGCTTCGGACCGGTGGTGACGCTGCTATTCGCCGTGTCCGACCAGGCTGCCGTCGTGGACAACACCGACGCCCGGTTCGCCACCCAGGGAACGTGGAGCACGGGAACGACCGCTCCGGGACGCTACGGCAACGACTACCGCTACGCGGCCACAAGCCCCACCAGCACCGCTGCCGCCACATGGCGTCTCGAACCCGACCAACCAGGAACCTACGACGTGTACGTCTGGTGGTCGCAGGGCACCAATCGCGCGACCGACGCCCGGTACACCCTTCACGGCTCGCGGCCTTGGGACGTCCAGCGCCGCGTGTTCAACCAGCAAACCGGCGGCGGCCAGTGGAACTTCCTAGGCTCGGTGGCCCTGGCACCGGGAACCGGCGCCGTGACGCTCCACGCGCGCGGCTCGCGCACCGATCGCGTGGTCATCGCCGATGCCGTCCGCATCGTGCGCAGGCAAACCGTACCGCTCGCCTCGCCGCTCATGGCGAACCTCCCGCAAGACCTCGCCGACGCCCTCCGGTTCATGGAGAGTCTGGACGACGCCCAGTTCGCTCGAGCCGTGCACCGAGTACCCCTGGAGTACGGCGCCTTGCGCCCCGACCAACAGCGGCTGTTCGCCAGCCTTCGCGGGCGCAGCCACGGGTTGGACAAAGAGAGCTTCTTCCTGGACCAACGCCTGGAACAGTTCGTCGCCGACCGGGTCGAGAGCGCCGAGTTGAGGCTGCCCGCATGGGAAGCCGGCCCCCTCGCCCCCATGGATCGGCTGCTGCATTTGGGGTTCTGTTTCGGGCGTCGGGCGGGGGATGCGACCGAGGCCCGGGTCACGCTTCGCCTCGACGACCCCAGGTTCGCCGTGTTTCTGAACAGGAGGGAAGAGGCGCTGCGAAGTCGGCCCGTCACGATCTGGGGCATGCCCTCGTGTGCGCTCGATCCCCCGGGCGCTCATGGCCTCCCAAAGTCCCAGTCATAGCGGCGTTGGAGGTCAATCGGTAAAATCCCCCCACATGGCCGACATTCGCCCCTTTCGCGGGTTGCGCTTCGCTGCCTCCGCCGGTCCGCTTGCCGACCTCGTCGCTCCCCCGTACGATGTCCTTTCCCAGGAAGAGCGCGATGCGTTGGCGGCTCAGGCCCCCCACAACGTGGTTCACCTGACCCTGCCCGAGCAAAAGAGCGACGACCGCAGCAAGTACGTCAAGTACGCGCGCAGCGCAGCGGCCCTGGCCGAATGGCGGCGCGAGGGTGCACTCGCCTTGGAAGATCGGCCCGCCTTCTACCGCTACGTCCAGACCTTCCACGTCCCCGGCTCCAGCCAGACGTTCCGACGCACGGCCATCATCGCGCTCATCAAGGTCGAACCCTATGAAAAGGGCGTCGTGCTCCCGCACGAGCAGACGTTCCCCAAGCACAAGGAAGACCGGCTGCGGATTCTGGAGGCCACGCGCAGCCACCTCGAATGCATCTATGGGCTGTTCGAGGACCCCGATGGCGGCATCTTCGCGCTCATCGAAGGTCAGCCGTCGGAGGAGTTGGCAGCCATCGAGACCGGCGACGTGACGCACGAACTCTATGCGATCACCGACCCGGACGCCTGCGCGGCGATTTCCCAAGCCCTCGCGCCCAACAAGGTCTGGATCGCCGACGGCCACCACCGCTACGAAACGGCCTGCAACTTCCGAGCGGCCCTCGGCGAGCGGGAGGGACTCGTGCCCGAGGACTTCATGATGATGGCCCTCAGCTCCATGTCCGACCCAGGCTTGGCGCTTCTCCCCACGCACCGCATCCTCAAGGCGTTGCCCGGAACGGCCGACGAGGCCCTAGCCGCGCTGCGAGAGCGGTTCGCGTTTGCCGATTCCAACCCCGAGAGCCTCTGGGCGGATGTGGAGAAGGGAGGCGAGGGCACGTTCGGATTGGCCTTGGCCGATGGCCGCGCGTTCACGTTCCGTCCTCACGACACCGCCGCGATGGTGGCCTCGCTCGATGGCGGAGGCGAGCTGTTGCGCAGCCTGGACGTCACGCTCCTGCATCGCGTGGTGCTGGACCAGTGCCTCGGAGTCAAGGGCTTGGACGGCATCGCCTACACCCGCGACCCGAACGAGGCGATCCAAGCCGTGGCGCAGAGTGCGGCGGCCTCGTTTCTGATGAATCCCCCCTCGGTGGACCAGATGAGGCAGATCGCCCTAGGCGGGGAGAAGATGCCCCAGAAGTCCACGTACTACTACCCCAAGCTGCTCAGCGGCCTTGTGCTGTGGTCGCTGAACGACTACGAACCATGAAACTCCACCTTCTCGGCACCGGCGGCGCGGAGGGAGTGCCAGGGTTTTTCGCGGATTCCCGCGTGAGCCAGCACGCCCGACTGCACGGAGGCAAGGACATCCGGACGCGATCGGCGGCCGTCATTGACGACGAGATCAAGATCGACCTGCCTCCGGACACGTTCGCCCAACTGGTGCGCGACGGGATTTCGGCCATGGATTGGTCGGCGCTGGTGTTCACCCACGGTCACGACGACCACGTCGCGTGCACCGAAATCCAATACGCCCTGTATCCGTTCACCCCGAACGAGGTGCTGCCGTTCACCATCTACGCCAACCCGCAGGTGAGCAAGAAGATTTGGGACCGCTATCCCTCGTGGCCGCTCGACTTGGTCGAGACCCACAGCTTCGAATCCTTCCAGCACGCGGGCTACACGATCACGCCCATCCACGCCAACCACAAGGAAGACGAGGACAGTCAGAACCTCATCTTCGACGACGGTCGGCGCAAGTTGCTCTACGGCACCGACACGGGCATCTGGCCCGCCGAAACCTGGGAGTTTCTGGCGGGATGGACGATCGACCTCCTGGTCCTGGAGTGTGGCGAGGGATTCAAAGGCACGCCCTACCACGGGCACTTGGACGTGTACGACCTGGTGCGCGTGGTGAACCGCCTTCGCGAAATGGGCGTGTTGCACGACGCCAGCCGCGTCATCACCACGCACCACGGACACATGGGCGACGGCTTGCACACCGAGTACGAAGAGGCCCTCAACCCCTACGGGGTCGAGGTGGGCTTCGACGGCATGGTAGTCGAGTTCTAGGATCAGTCGCCCGACCGGCCAAAGTTGCGCCGCAACACAAGGAAGTCGGCCACGCCGACCGAGCCATCGCCGTTCAGGTCGGCGTTGGCGTTCCAAGTGCCCCCACCCCCCGACGAGCCGAACGAGTTGCGCAACGCGAGGAAGTCCTGAACGTTGATCGTGTTGTCGGACGTGATGTCGCCGTTGGTGAGCGTGAAACTCAGGCCGGAAACGGGCGTTCCGTCAAAGTTGAACGGCCCGAAGCGGCGCGCCAAGTGATGGTTCCCGCTGATGACGAGGTAGAACTGCCCCTCGTGCCAGAACGATACCGAGTAGTCGCCCAATAAGGTTCGTACGCCTCGGATCTGCACCGGAATGCTCTGGCCCACGGGTTCGATGGCCACGCGAATGGAACCGGGTCCGGTGTAGCCGTCGAGGTTCACAGTCCCGTTTATGTCGGTCACGGTCCGGTGCAGGGCGAGCGTATGATATCGGCCCCCGGCGACGTAGCCGACTCCGGTGAGTCCCACGACCGCCGTGGGGACAGCGAAGTTGGTGGTTCGTCCGAGAGCGCCGTAATTGTTTCCTCCCCAGGTCCAGACTGTACCGTCGCCGCACCGAACGGCGGCGTGGTACCAACCGCAGTTAAGGTAGGTGACGTTGGTCAATCCGGGGATCGCAACTGGAATGCTGTGGCTGCCAAGAGCGGCCAATTCGAAGTTGTAGTCGCTGCCCCAACCCATCACGGTGCGATCATTGAGCAACGCCATGGATGCCCCAGACATTGCCGAGATACCCACCACATCCGTCAGTCCCATAACCTGCACCGGGCTCCACCTGTTGATCAAGGTGCCGTCGCCCAGCCGGCCGTCCGCATTCGTGCCCCAAGCCCAAACCCTTCCGTCTGCGGTGAGGGCCATCGAGTGCTGTTCTCCCGCTGCGATCGCGACCACTCGGTCGGGGCCCACGATGGTCGGATTCGGGCGCGAGAGGTTCGTCCCGTCGCCCAGCTGTCCGTACGCGTTGCCGCCCCAAGTCCACACACGTCCACGCCGATCCAGCGCCATGCTGTGGGAGGCCCCAGCGGCGATGGCGATGATCCCCGTGAGCACGGGTACTTGAACGGGCAACTTGGAGTTCCAGAGTGTGCCGCTCGGGTGGCCCAGCTGGTTCCATCCGTTGGCTCCCCATCCGAACACGGTGCCGTCTCGCCGGAGTGCGAGAGAGTGGTGCTCGCCAGCAGCAATAGCCATAGTTTGGGTCATAGCCGAGGGCACAGCCAACCACCGATCGCTATAGCTGTCGTCGCCCAACTGGCCCGCATTGTTGAATCCGCAGGTCCATACGGTGCCCGCTACGTCGAGCGCCATGCTATGGTGGCCTCCTGCCGCAATCGTTTCGATGCCGCTTAGGCCCGCCATCGTTACGGGACTGAAGCGGTCGATGTTCGTTCCATCGCCTAGTTGGCCGACCAAGTTGCTGCCAAACGAGGACACGGTGCCCGTCTGGGCGAGGGCCATTCCGACGAGGCCCACCAACGAGAAAACACAGGACATGCGAGCGTTCATTGTTTGTACAGTATAGGCCCAATCACCAAGAATGGAGCGATCTTTTCAAGAAGAGATCAATCTGGCCACAACCGCAGTATGGTCGGAGGGCTTGGGCGCTTGCCGAAGCGATGGGTCGATCTCGCATCGAGAGCATGCCGAAGCCACCGGCGCCGTACCGTAAATGTGGTCGATGCGCCAACCGAGGTTGTTCTCGAACGAGCGCGGGATCACGTAATCCCAAAACGTGTAGTGCCCCGGCCCTTGGGTGAACTTCCGGAACAGATCGGTCCAACCCCAAGCGAGCAGGGCTTCCAGACGCGCCAGTTCTTCCTTGTGCCGCCCGATCTTGCCCTCGTGCTTGGGCGAGCCCCAAACGTCGTCTTGGGTGGGTGCGATGTTCATGTCGCCCAGCCAGACCGCAGGAGCACCGGGGTCCACGTGGGCGCGGAGGTAGACCAAAAAACGGTCCAACCAAGCCAGCTTGTAGGCGAACTTGTCCGTCCCGACCGCAGTTCCATTGGGCACATAGGTGTTCAGGATCGTCACCCCCTCGACTTCGGCGGCGAGCAAGCGGCAATCCTCGGGGAACAGCGGGTCGCCAAACCCCGTCCGCACGTTGGCGATGGGGTGCCGGCTGACCAGCGCCACGCCGTTGTAGCTCTTCTGACCGTGGATTGCGACCTGCCAGCCGAGTTCTTCGAACTCGGCCAGCGGGAACTTGTCGTCGGGGACCTTGGTCTCCTGCAGAGCCAGCACGTCGGGCTCGTTTTCGGCGAGCCACTCGAGCACGGCATCCAGCCGCATGCGGATCGAGTTGACGTTCAGGGTCGCGACGATCATTTGCCGTCGGCCTGCTTGATGAAGGGAACTCCCTTGCTCACCCAATCCTCGGGCGTCGCTCCCTTGAGATACACATCGAAGAAGTGCCGCGCTCGCTTGGCGTAGTCCTTCATGTTCGGCTCGCGGGCCAATCCGTGGTTCTCGCCTTCGTAGACGAGCAGGACCATGTTCTTGCCCATCCGGCGGAGCGTGTTGTACAGGTACTGCGATTGGTGCCAGTCCACCGCTCCGTCCACGGTTCCGGCTTCGACGAGCATCGGCCCGGCGATGTTGCCCGCGTGGAACAGCGGCGAGTTGTCCCAGTAGGCTTTCCAGTCTTCCCACCACGGCACGGCCATGCGTCCCTGGCTGCTCTCGAAGATCACCTGGTTGGTCTGGCCCCAGTTCCAGTAGAAGCTGTTGTACATGCTCGTGAGTTCGGTGAGGGGCGCGCCCGCGACGAAGCAGTGGAACATCTTGGACTTCATGGCCACGAACACGGTCTGGTAGCCGCCCCAGCTGTGACCCGTCAGGCCGACCCGCTTGCCGTCGATCGCCCGGTTGTGGCGAAGAGCCGTGCCGACAGCGGTCTCCAGGCACTCGACCGCAGAAAGCCCCGGGTTGCGGTCGCGATAGGCGATGTCGGGCATCAGAACGAAGTAACCGGCCTGCGAGAAGTGTTGCTGGTTGTAGGGGCTGGTGTGGTTCGGAGCGATGTAGCTGTGAAGCCCATCCGAGAGCCGCTCGTAGATGTAGACCACCATCGGGTACTGCAGGTTGGGGTCGTAGTCGGCGGGATAGATCAGGGTCGCCTGCAGATCTCGGCCCGTGGCCTTGTAGTGCAGCAGCTCGCTCTTGCCCCAGTGGTAGTCCTTCTGTTGTGGGTTGGTCGCCGCGAGAGGCTTGGCCTGCTCGAAGCGCAGGTTCGTCAGGAGCAGCGACGGTGACTGGTCGAAGCGGTTCATACGGAACAGCAGCCGATCGGTGTCCTTGGACTTCGTGAACCCGCCAATCTGAGCATCTTCCATGGCGAGTTGCTTGAACGTGCCCGACTCCACGACACCGATCCCCGAGGCCTTGGTCTTGGTGTTGAACAGGCTCAGATACAGGGGGTCGCCCACGCGGATGCCGTCTTCATCCAGACCGAGATCGAGAATCGCCGAGCGGACGGCGTCCTTCCGCCCTTGGGTCACCCGAGTGCCCTCGCCGGTCACCGGAACGGCGAACACGTCGAACGCATCGCGCAGGAAAACCACGGACCCGTCCTTGGCCCAGACCGGGAAGCCTGCGGCGGGTTTCTGCGGAATCGTGTTGTCGTCCTCGGGGTCTTCAAACGTGGTTCCCAGGCTGGCCGTGGCGTTCCGGGCCTCGCCCGAGCGGGCGTCGTAGATCCACCAATGCCGCGCATCGTAGTAGGCGCAATACGTGCTGTTGAGTCCGGGCGAAATCGTGCCCACGCCGATGCCGCCCACGTTGGACACACCCTTCTCGATGAACCTCCGGCGAACACCCGTTCTCAGGTCCACCGAGTAGGCGTCGGCGTACTCCAAGCCACCGACCTTGATGGGCGACGCGTAGGGACGCCCGTCCCGGACGTAGGCGTAGCGGTGGTCGCTTGGAATGATCAGACCGTCGCTCTGTCCGTCGTCAAAGACCGTGAACGTGCCATTGGCGAGATCGAGGAACGCCTTGTGGTGCCGGTTCCGCTCCTGATTGGCCTGGTTCTTCTGAAGCGGCATGACCACGGTGTCTTGGGTGTTCCAGACCTCGACGCCCGCCTTCTCGTCGGCAGGGGTGGGCGGCTTGTTCGAGGCATCTTCCCACTTCTTCACGCCGAACACCACCGACGCACCGGTGTCGGAAAGCGACAGACCGCCGAACTCGACGATGCGGAACCCCTCGGGAATGCCTTTCAGATCGGCGGGCCCGAACGACTTGACCGCCGGCGCCTCCGGGTTGGAGACGACGACGAGCGCATGGCCATCGCCCTCCTTCTTCTCGGCCTTCTTGCCGGCGAGGAAGGCCAGAACCGCGCCATCGCGGGCCCAAGTCAGGTTCCGGTAAGCATCGGCACCCGTATGGACGGGCGTCAGCGTTCCTCTGTCCTCGTCGTAGAGCTGAATGGAATTGCGTCCCGCCGCAGTCGAAACCGCAAGGGCCACCCACCTCCCCCCGCGATACGGAGCAAACTGCGCGACGTTGCCAATCTGGAGGTTCGCGCCCCCGCCCGGACGGACGATCTCCAGGTCGTTGCCGCCCTTGGTCTGACCCTCGGCCGGATGGTGAAGGGCGAGCAGGGTCTTGCCTCCCTTGAGCCAAGCCCACGATGCGACCTCCTCGATCACGGTCTCCTTGCCCGTGGCGAGTTCTCGGATGCCCAGCTTGTTGCGGACGGGCTTGCGTTGCTGCTGGAGCTTCTTCGCCTCGTCTCGCGGGACGCCGATGGAGTAGGCCACCCACTTCGAATCGTCGGAGAAGCGCGCACCCGACCCGACGGCGACTTCGACCTTCTCAGGCCCGTCCGAACTGCGGATGATCAGCGTGCCGTCCTTTTCGACGCGCCCGATCTGGCTGGCTACCCACTTGCCGTCGTTCGAGATGGCGGCTGCGCCGAGCGACTCCCAACCGACGTACTCCTCGGGAGTCAGCCGCTTCTTGGTCTGGGCTCCAGCCAATCCGGCCAGAGCGACGAGGGCGATCAGAAGGACGCGGGCGGTGCGCATGGCAGGTTGCGCAGGTTACCCCCTGTACCCCGAAATGCAAGACGGGGTTCGCCGACGCCCGAGCGCCGACGAACCCCATCGCGACAAGTCAGTTCTTGTCGGAGACCATGCCGAACTGGCCGTTTGGCGATTGGACGCGGTTGTCCTCGGTCTTCGGCGCCGCTTCGCGTTCGGCGTCCGGCGCCTCGACGACCCGCGCCTCGTTGCGGCAACCCAAAAGGGTCGCCGCAATCAGGATCAAGAGAAGGACTCTGCTCATTGGCCGAAGTCGTAGTCCGGTCGGAAGTGGCACGAGTAGCGCACAGGGGCCGAACCCAGATAGCAGCGCCACATCTCGTCAGGCGTGCCGTCGGCCAGATACACCGAGTACGGGTCCGTGGCCGGATCGCCGCTCGGAGTGGTCGAGCCCGCGCTGGCACCCAGTCGCCGGAACTTCGCCGAGGTGTCAGAGGCCACGAAGATCGCGCCACGCCCGAACACCCACATCGTCTCGCCGGGGTTCCACTCGTCGCCTCGGCTGGATGAGTCGGTCATGTCGGGTTGCGGGTAGGACGACGGCGAGAACACGCACGGGCCCGTGCCGCGGCAGTTGAGACGCGGGTTGACATAGGCGACGCCGGCGTGCGCCAGCTTGCCCCAGCCCTGCCACAGAAGGGACAGCTTCGACGGAGACGTGATGGCGGTCATCGAATAACCGTGCAGGAGGCCGTTCATGGTCAGCGACTCGTCCTCCCAGCGGATCGCCGGGTTGGTGTAGTTGAGGCCGCTGATCTGATCGACCTGAACGCCCGGAACCATGAGGAGCGGCCAGCTCTTGCGGTACGGATGCGTGGAGTTGGCCCAGCCCTGAGCGTCTTCCGCAGGAATGTACCGCGTGGTCGGCGACCAACCCGCAGGAACTTGGTGCCCACCGGTTCGGCGCCAAGAGTTGGCCGCCGAGTTGGGCGTCAGACCGAGCGGAAGTACGTCGTCGTTGTCCGACGCGTACATCATGAACGACATGCCCGACTGCTTCATGTTGCTCAGCACGGTCGTCTTCTTCGCCGACTCCTTTGCCTGGGCGTAAACAGGGAAGAGCATTGCTGCCAGGATCGCGATGATCGCGATCACCACCAGCAACTCGATCAATGTGAATGCACGACGGATGGAACTCTTCATAACGTATGCCTCACGGCCTGACGGCCGATGGTGGTGATTGTAGCGGAAACTTCTCGGTTCGCCAAGAAAAAATGAGGGAATCTTTCACGGGGGCGCGAGTTTGCTCGATCACGAGCGTCTCCCCGTGCTTCTCCAAGATGCGGTCGCTTTGGATCACCACCCAACCGGACTCGCTCAGGCCGATGCCCTTCTCGGTCTTGGTCATGTCCATCCCCTTTCTCAACCGAGGCTCGCGGCTGCGCTGGCTAAAGTGCGTGTCCACCATGTACGTCGTCAGGCCGAATCCGGCGCTGACCCGGGGCGTGTTCGGCTCCTCGGCGTTGCCGATGATCATGGGATCGGAGCAGACCATCGCGCCGGCGCTGGTGCCATACACGTGCATGCCCCGCGCGACGGCCGGCTTGATGTGCGCGTCGCACCACTCCTTGCCGAGCCGTTCGACGATGCGGTGCTGCTGGCCGCCGGGCATCCACAGACCCTTGGCCTCGGTGAGAAGCTTGGCCAGGGCCGCGCGGTCCGCGTCCTCCAGCGACGCCTTGCCGAAGTGGACCACGTTCTTGGCCCCATGCTCCTTGAGGTACTCCACCGACCCCTGCGAGGTCTCGGGCGTCGCGCTGGCCAACGGCATGACGATGATCAGCGATTCAGGCCCGCCACATTCCTCGATGAAGCGCTTGGGAATGATCTCGGGCGTTCGGCCGCCACCGACGAGGAACAGCTTCCCCGGTGCGGTCTGGCCGAGCGAAAGGGCGAGAAGTCCGGCGATCAACCACATGAACGCTACTATAGCGCGGCCCGAGGTGCGGCGCGAGCGACGATTTCGGCAGTTTTGCAGGTCTGAAGAACCGACGGCGCAAACCCGAAGGAACGTTGTAGCGTCAAAGAGTGTGGATAACTCATGAGCAACGAAGCGATGGACGATCCTCAGAACCGCCCGACCTGGGGCGGAGCCGTTTTGGCCGCCGTGCTGGTGGCAGGCGCCGTCGGCGCCTTCTTGGCCATTCGAAAGGGCAGGCTTGCGTCCATCGAGGGCGACATCGACCGCTTGTTCGATGTGTGCGAAAACGCCTTGACCAAGCTCGAACCGCTCCGCGAAGCCGCCTGAACGCGCCACAATCCGGCGTATGCTGACCGCCCTAACGCTCGCGGCGCTCCTCGCCGCGCCAGGCGACCTCAAAACCCCGGACACGCTCCAGCCGCTCGCCGACCAACTCAACGCGATCTGCCTGAAGTTCGGCGGCCGCATCGGCTACTCCCTCAAGACCCTGCGCGACGGCAAGCAGATCTCCTTCCGGGGCGACGAAGTCTTCCCAAGCGCCTCCACTATCAAGACCGGCGTGATGATCGCCGCCATCCAAATGGTGGACGACGGCAAGATGACGTGGAAGGACACCCGCGTCGTCCCCAAGCTCGAAAACCGCGAGGCCAGCATGTGGTCCTACTGGTTCCGCGAGGGAACCAAATGCGACCTCGACGGCTGGGTCAACCTGATGGTCGGCGTCAGCGACAACACGGCCACCATGGTCGTCCGAGATTGGATCGGCACCCTGGAAGTCAACCGCCGCCTCGAAGCCTTGGGCCTGAAACGGACCAAGATCCTCGGCAACGCACCGGAGAGTGCAACGGAGGTCAGGCGTCTTCGAACCATCTACGGCATGGGCATGACTACCCCGAACGAGATGCTTCGCCTGCTCGAACTCGTCCACCAGCGCAAAGCCGCCAGCGAAGCGGGGTGCGACAAGGCCATCCGCATCCTCGCCAAGCAGTACTGGGACGATTGGATCGCAGGCGCCGTGCCCCCGAACGTCCGATCCGCCACCAAGTCGGGCGCGATCACGCGCTCCCGGTCGGATACGGGCATCGTCTACTCGTACAATCCCTACCTGCTCACGATCTACACCGACGATCAGAAGGACCGGCGCTGGGCGCCCGACAACGAAGGCGACCTGACCATCGTGAAGATGTCGGGCCTCGTCTGGAATTACCTCCACCCCTCGCAGCCTTACACGCCGCCGCCCGGCTTCGAGAAGTTCACGCCGACGGGTGGCGGGGTCGAAGACTCGGGCTAAGAGTGCGTTAAGAACGCGCGATCTCGGCAGGACTCGCCGATACGGGTAGCCAATGGTGTGGGCATGCACATGGCGCTGCTCGGATGTCTCCTCCTCTCGCCCCAACCCCAGTGGGTCGGCGACGGGTTCACCCCGACCGGGATGCTGCTGCGTCCGGCCGGCAGGACGATCCCCTTCGGCGGGCGACCCGTGGACGTGGTGATCCCCAAGGGCGGCGCTCAAGCCCTGGTCAAGGACATGGGCGGCTTGCGCGTGGTGGACCTGGCCGCCGGCACCGAGTCGTTGGTCGCCGCCGCCGGTGGCGCGTCCACGTTCGGCCTGACCGAGACTTCGCAAGGCACGATTCTGTTCACCAACGCCGCGAGCGGGATGCACGAGTTCGCCACGTCCAACGGCAAGTGGACGCTCAAGCGCACGATCAACCTCCCCGGTCTGGAAGGCAAAGGCGCGTCCTATCCCGTAGGCGTCGCGACTCAAGGCGATAGGGCCTATGTGTGCCTCTCGCGCAACAACCAACTCGCCGAAGTGGACCTCGAATCCGGCAAGGTCCTCCGAACGTTCGAAGTCGGCGTCGCGCCCTATGGGGTCGCCTTGGTGCCCGGTGCCGGACTCGCGCTGGTCTCGAACCAGGGCGGGCGACGACCCGCACCGGGAGACACGACGGCCCCCAGCGCAGGCACTGAGACCGTGGTCGACGAACGAGGCATCGCCTCGACGGGCATGGTGACCGTCGTGAACCTGCGCAGCGGACAAACCTTCGGCAGCATCCGCGTCGGGCTGCAACCCAACGCCGTCACGCTGCTCGAAGCCCCCTACGCCGCCGTCGCAAACGCGAACTCCGACTCGGTCAGCATCGTGGACTACCTGGAGCGCAGGGAAGTCGTCCGTCACCAGGTCAAGCCCAACGAGGGCGTCCCGTTCGGTTCGATGCCCAACGCACTGGCCTACGACGCCGGGGCCAAGCGGCTCTACGTGGCGAACGCGGGCAACAACGCCTTGGCCGTGTTGGACGTGGCCAACCCCCGTGCGCCGCGCACATTGGGATTCCTGCCCACAGGTTGGTATCCGGCGGCCGTGGCGCTGACGCCCAGTAGCGTCGTGGTGGTGAACAACAAGGGCATGGGCTCGCGGACGCGCGTCCGGCCCGAGGTCGAAGGCTGGAACTCGCACGACCATCGAGGCAGCGTCCAAGTCGTGGCCCGACCCGATGCGGCGGCCCTGCGCACCGGCACGGCGGCGGTCAACGAACTGGCCATGATCCCGCAGATCCTCCGCACGATGGAGCGCCGAGGCTCCAGCAAGGCCAAACCGAAGCCGATTCCGACCCGCCTCGGAGACCCCTCGACGATCGAACACGTGATCTACGTCATCAAGGAGAATCGAACCTACGACCAGATCTTCGGCGACATGCCGCAAGGAAGGGGAGACAAGCGCCTGTGCCTCTATCCCGAGGCGGTCACGCCCAACCACCATGCCTTGGCCCGCGAGTTCGTGCTGCTCGACAACTACTACTGCAACGGCGTCCTGTCCGCCGACGGCCATTCGTGGGCGACCGAAGGCAACGTGACGCCCTACTTGGAGCGCGCGTTCGGCGGCTTCACACGCAGCTACACGTTCGGCGACGACCCGATCACCTACTCGTCCAGCGGCTTCATCTGGGACCACGTCCTCGCAGCAGGATTCTCGTTCCGGAACTACGGCGAGATGGATTACGCCGAACCGCCCACCCCGATGGGCTTCAAAGCGATCTGGGACAAGTACAAGGCGGGCGAGCGCATCGAGTTCACCCAAAACGTCGGCATCGCGCGGCTAAGGTCTTACACGGCCCGGAACTATCCGGGGTGGAACATGAACATCCCCGACGTGCTCCGCATGGATCGCTTCCTCGAAGAGTTCAAGGAGGTTGAGAAGAAGGGTGTGTTCCCCAACTTAACCATCGTTTACCTGCCCCAAGACCACGCCTCGGGCACCAGTCCCGGCTACCCGACGCCCAAGGCGCACATGGCGGACAACGACCTCGCGGTCGGGCGGCTGGTCGAGGCCGTCAGCAAGAGCAAGTTCTGGCCCAAAACGGCCATCTTCATCAACGAGGACGACCCGCAAGCCGGGTTCGATCACGTGGATGGCCACCGCTCGATCTGCCTGGTGGTCAGCCCCTACACCAAGCGGGGCGCGGTGGTCAGCGACTTCTACAACCAGACCTCGGTGCTGGCCACCATGGAGCGCATCTTCGGCCTGCGCCCAATGAACCAGCGGACGGCGTCCTCGCCGATCATGTTCGCGTGCTTCACCGATAAGCCCAACCTGAAGCCCTACACGGCCCGCCCGGTCACCGTGCCCCTCGACGAACTCAATCCGGACAAGTCGGAACTCGCGGGATGGCCGCTGCACTGGGCCGAAGTGAGCGAGACGATCCCGATCAAGCGCACGGGCATGAAGACGTCGAAAGACGAGGACAACCTGAACCGCATCCTGTGGCACGCGGCAAAAGGCTGGACAGCGCCCTACCCGGCAGACCTCGCCGGTCCCCACGGCAAAGGGTTGAAGAACCTGCGCCTGGTCCACGGAGGCGATGACTAACGGAGGGGGAGCCGTGCCCGCGGCGAGCAGTCGGCAGACTCCGCATCTGACATTCCGCATCGTTCCTTCTCCCGGGGGAGATGGTGGCCGCAGGTCGGTTGAGGGCTGGCAACCCAGTACGAATTCGACCAGAACGGCAACCGGACGTTGATGGTGGACCCCAGCGGCGGCA
>DDSP01000047.1 GCA_002343445.1 Chthonomonas sp. UBA2387 | reverse complement strand
CAGAACAGCCACCGTGCCGTGCTTGGAGGCCTCCAGCGCATAAGCCAGCCCCGCGATGCCGCTGCCGACGACGACGAAGTCGAAGCGTTCGTGTTCCAACGACGCTAATCTACCCCTCCCCAGCCCGGCATGCCTCGCGTATCGGTGCCACAATCGCTCCGATGGCGGACAGCCTCTTCGAAACCGCCGAACCCGCCGATCTTCCGCTCGCCAGCCGGATGCGCCCCACGACGCTGGAAGACTACGTCGGCCAGGAGCACCTCCTCGCGCCCGGATCGCCCACGCGGGCCGCGATCGAGTCGGGCAAGCTCGGCTCCGTCGTCCTCTGGGCCCCGCCGGGATGCGGCAAAACCACGCTCGCAACCCTGATCGCCCACTACCGTGACGCCGTGGTGGAAGCCAAAAGCGCCGTGACCGCCGGAGTCGCCGACGTGCGAAAGGTCGCCGAGGCCGCTCGCGAAAGGCTGCGCTCGGGCGGCAGACCCACCCTGCTCCTGCTCGACGAGATCCACCACTTCAACAAGTCGCAACAAGACTCCCTGCTCGGCCTGCTGGAAGACGGCACGCTGCAACTCGTGGGATGCACCACGGAGAACCCGTTCTTCGTCCTGAACCCGGCTCTGCTCTCCCGAGCCCGCGTCCTTCCGCTCAAGCCGCTCTCCGATGACGACGTCCGCACGCTGGTGCGCCGTGCGTTGGAACGCGACGAAGCCCTGCACCTTCGCGGCATCCGCTTGGATCCCGACGCTGAAGGGCACCTGATCCGCACGGCCAACGGCGATGCGCGTCTCGCGCTCAACGCCCTGGAAACGGCCAGCATGATGGTGCAAGACAGCGGCACCGTGACGCTGCAAGGCATTGAAGAAGTCCTCCAGCGCCCCGCCATCCGCTACGACCGGCAAGGCGACTACCACTACGATACGATCTCCGCGTTCATCAAGTCGGTGCGCGGCTCGGATGCCGACGCGGCACTTCATTATCTGGCCCGAATGCTGGAAGCCGGCGAAGACCCCCGCTTCATCGTGCGGCGGCTGATCATCCTGGCCAGCGAAGACATCGGCAACGCCGACCCGCAAAGCTTGGTGCTGGCCTCCGCAGCCCTGCAGGCCGTCGAACGCATCGGCATGCCCGAGGGCCGCATCGTCCTAGGGCAGGTGACGACCTACTTGGCCGAAGCCCCGAAGAGCAACCGGGCTTATCTGGCGATCGACAAAGCGCTGGCCGACGTCAAATCCCGCCCGCTCGCCCCGATCCCCATGCACCTGCGAAACGCGCCGGTCAAGGCAATGGCCGAGTTGGGCCACGGCGAAGGTTACGTCTATCCCCACGACCAGCCGGGCGCCTGGGCCGACGTCCGCTACCTGCCGGATGCCGAGCTCTCGACGCCCTACTACGAGCCGAGCGAGTTCGGCTACGAGGCCCGCATCCGCGAGCGGCGCGAACGGCGTCGGTGAATCCTAGGTCGGGCGCGGCCGCCGCTTCGGGCCCTCCATCACCCGAACCACCGAATGCGGCTCGACCGTCGAATCGGGACGGGTGGCGGATTCCCAGGCCTGGCGCACCAGGTCGTGCAGGTAGGGGTCGTCGAGGTCCTCCGCCCGCACCAGCTTGACGTGCCGAATCCGCGCACCGCTCCCCACCAACCGACTCTCGGGGTCGCGCAGCGACGTCCCATGCGAAAACCCCAGGTTCACATACTTGGTGTAGACCGGCAGGTGAATGAAGTGGTCGCGGTTCAGTTCGGTGAACCCATACGCCACGCCCACGGCGTTCGTGGCGTCCCACACGGTCTCGATGCACGGCGGAAGCAACTCGACCAGCCGCTTGCGCAAGGCGCGAGCCAGACTTTGCGTCTCGGGCTGATACGGCGCTAGAAACTCGACAAACTCGGCGGGCTCGGGCAGGACCATCGCCGGATGCTACCCAGCACCGATGCCTCTTTAGAACCCGGATGCTACACTCGGCTTGGCCAGCCCATGCCAGCCATCAACCTTGCCCAAAAGCTCGCCACATTCACAGAACACTGGCAACCGCGCGTCGTGGGCCAGTTCAACGGGCACGATCTTCTGGTCGCCAAGGTGAAGGGCGAGTTCGTTTGGCATCAACACGACGACACGGACGACTTTTTCCTGGTGCTCAGCGGGCGGATCACCATTCGCATGCACGAGGGGAACGTCACGCTCGGCCCGGGCGAGGTCTTTGTCGTGCCGAAGGGGGTGCAGCATTGCCCCGTCGCCGAGGAAGAAGCCCACATCCTGCTCATCGAGCCCACCGGCACCCCGAACACGGGCGACACAGCCACCGCTGCCCCACGAAGGGTCATTTAGGAAATGAACATTCGACCCATGCGTGCCACCGATGCCGCGGAAGTCGCTCGCTTCTACCACGACATCCGAAGGGACACCGTGCCCGTGATCCACTCGGTCGAAGACATCGAGAGTTGGCTCGTGGAGGCGCGCATCCCGCGCGGATCCAGCTACATCCTGGAGCGGGAGGGGCGGCTGCTCGGCTGGGTGGACGTCGTCCCCGGCGAGCTCGATCAGCTCTACCTTCGTCGCGGCTCGACCGGCCAGGGCCTGGGCGAGCTCCTCCTCGACTTTGCGAAACGCCAATCGCCCGCCGGACTCGAACTGTTCACGTTCCAGGTGAACTCCGGCGCGCGGCGCTTCTACGCCCGCGAGGGCTTCGTGGAGATCGAATGGGGCGACGGCAGCCAGAACGAAGAGGGCCAACCCGACGTGAAGATGTCCTGGCCTGGCATCCGCTGAAGCAAGCGGGGCTGCTTTCAAGGACGGTCCGCCAACCTTCGATGGGTGCTACAATCAGGTTCAAGCGCGGCCTCGTAGCTCAGCGGATAGAGCGCCTCCGTCCTAAGG
>DDSP01000019.1:229-11073 GCA_002343445.1 Chthonomonas sp. UBA2387 | reverse complement strand
GGACGAGCCCTGCTCGGCCCTCGACCCCATCGCGACGCAGCGTGTCGAGGACTTGATGCTCGAGTTGCGGCGGGACTTCACGATCGTCATCGTGACGCACAACATGCAGCAAGCGCAGCGGGCGAGCGACTTCACCGGGTTCTTCATGCTGGGGCGGCTGGTGGAGTTCAACACCACGCAGAACATCTTCCTCGTGCCTCAGATGAAGGAGACCGAGGACTATATCTCCGGCAGGTTTGGGTAGGACTCCCGAGGGGCACGCTCCGTCGTGCCCGTTAGGCGATTGCTCAGCGAGCGTTTACGGAGCCTTCAGACCCAACGACCGAGCCACCACGGCGTCCCAGACCGGCTTCCCGTCCTTCATCTGCCGGTTCAGGCCAAAGCCCTCGTCCCAGCCCCAAACGGCCCAGCCCACCTTGTTCTCGGCCAGAATCTCGCCGAAATCCTTGAACCAAGCCGCGCGAGACGCCTCGGGAGCGTAGGGCGGGAAGACGCCGAACTCGCCGCAGTAGAGCGGCACCCCGTGCTTCTTGCCCCACTCGATCGCCTGGCCGAAACGCTCCGACAGCTTCTTGCGGCCCCAGCGCTCCTCGCCATACCACGCCAGGGTCTCGCGCGCATCCTGTGGCAGGCCGGCCAACAGCGGCGCGACCGCCTCCGGCGATGACGGGTACGGCACGTTGCGCAGAGGCTTGACGTTCTCGCTCGACCACGTTGCGCCCTGGTGCGTGAAGGGGAACGGCTCGTAGCAGTGGAACGAATAGACCACGTTGCCGTCCTTGAGCGGCGTCAACTTGCGCAAGCCGTCGATGCCGCCCCAGTTGGGTCCAGTGCCCATGAGCGTATGGTTCGGGGCATTCTTGCGGATCACGGCGTGCAACCGCTCCTGGAGCGCGAACCACTCGGCCTCGCGGTTGTCGAACACGGGCTCGTTCACGAACTCCAGAAAGAGCATCTCGGGGTTCTTCGCCGCGAGTCGCTTGCTGGCCGTGTCCCAGAACTTCACGAAGTTGTCCTGCCACGCTTTGGTCTGGATGGCCGCCTGATCCTCGTTGTGGATGTCGAACAAAACGGCCAAGTCATGGGCGATGAACCGGTCCACCGCGTTCATGATGTGCATCCACTTGGACTCCACGATGTCGCCCGTGCGCGTGTCGAAGATGTGCTGGGGATGAAGCGTGAGGCGCACGTGCCGCAACCCCATCGCCCGCATGGCCTTCATTTCGGGGTCGGTGATATAGGCCATGTAGTGCCCGACGTTGTCGTTGGCCGGGTACCGGAACCAGCGGCAGACGTTCGCCCCCTTCGAAAGCCTCTCCAGCCTCGCGGGCGGAACCGCCTCCAGCACGGGACCATGCATCACGCCAAGAGCCAACAACGCCAGTGTCGTCATGGCGCAGGTTTACCCGGATCGAGGGCTTGGGCCCGTGGGCCTAGGCCGATTCGGCCTTTTGCTTGGCGGCTTCAATGCTCTGCTTGAGCGCGTCCATCAGGTTGATGACCGTCGCGGGCTGCTCGGCGACCTCGGCGGTGACCACTTGCTGGCCGGCCAGCTTGGCTTGGATCCGCTCCATCAGCGCCTCGCGATAGGCGTCCTTGTACTGGCTGGGTTCGAATTCGCCTTGCAGAAGGTCCACGAGCTTCTCGGCCATCGTGGCTTCCAGCTCGCTCACCTCGACCTTGGAATAGTCGGCCTCGGCGGGCACGGCCACTTCGTCGGGATAGTGGAGCATCTCCAACAGCAACAGCCGTCCATTCGACCGGATCGAGCAGAGCACCTCCTTCTGACGGAGCGTGATCTTGCCAAGGGCGACCACTTGCTTGTCCTCAAGGACCTTCTTCAGCAGGGCATACGGCTTGGCGCCGACCTCCTCGGGCTCCAGATAGTACGCCTTGTCGTAGTAGATCGGGTCGATCTGCTCGGCTTTGACGAACGTAGACACCTCGACCGTTCGCTTCGAGGGCACGGGCAACTCCTCCAAGTCGGCTTCGTCGAGCACGACGTACTGGTTCTTGGCGTACTCGTACGCCTTGACGATCTCGTCGTCGGTCACCTCTCGGTCGGCCACCGGGGACCACTTCTTGTACTTGATCCGGCTGTTGGTCTCCTTGTGCAGCTGGTTCAAGCTGATGTCGTGCGAGCGAGTGGCGGTGAAGAGCTTCACCGGGATGGTGACGAGCCCGAAGCTGATGACTCCGTTCCAGATGGATCGTGCTGCCATGGCGTTTCCTGTCGAGCCATGATAGCATACGTTTGTCTAGCTGTGCCACAATTCCCTCCGTGTCATTCGAGGTCAGGGAAGCGCGGTCGGGCGACGAGTCCGGCGTTGTCGCCGTCATCCGCACGGTCTACGACGAGTTCGGCTTTGCGTGGGAAGAGGATGGCTACTGCGCCGACCTTTACGACCTCTCAGCGCACTATCTGGATGCGGGGCACCGGTTCTGGGTGGCCGAGGCCTCGTGCGGGATCGTCGGCACCGGGGCACTGGAGTTGTTCGAGCCTCTGCCGGGTGAACCGGGGTCCGTAGCGGAAGTGGAAGGGAAGCTCCGCGTGGCCGCTTCGGATTGTTCGCTGGAGCGCTGGTATGTCTTGCCCGAGTGGCGGAGCCAAGGCGTTGGGCGCGCGTTGCTCACCCGGGTCATCGGGACCGCTAGGGAAGTGGGGCGCAGCCAGATGGAAATCTGGAGCGACAAGCGCTTGCTAGAAGCGCACCGGGTCTACGAGCGGTACGGAGCCGAACGCGTCGGCGACCGCATCCTGGAAGAGGACCCCGACAAGTGTTGGGAGTGGGGATTCAGGCTCGACCTGAAAGGGTGGGCGAGTCCGGATGCTTGCGAAGAACAGCCAGAAAAAAGCCTCGATCGAACTCGAACTCGGCCGGAGGACTTCCGTTCTCCCGAAGGGCCTCCTGCGACCGGATGACGCCACGGCCGTAGCGGTTGACATACCCGAGATTGCGCAACGCTTCGGCGACCACGGGGTTGCGGTAACTCGTCTGTCGTGGAAAGTTCTCGGGCGAAGCCTCGCCGTAGAGCCCGCCAGGGCTCTGGATTTCGATGCGGTCGTTGTACCAGGTCACTCGCAACGGCGCGGTTGACTGATAGTCGCGGTGCATGATCGCGTTGAGCGTCAGTTCGCGAACCGCCACAGCGGGGAACGACTCGACGATGCGTTCTCGCAACGTCGTGAGGGGGATCGGGTACTGAAGCCTATGGGCGTCGATGATGGCGTCCAAGTTCCGCAAGAGAGAGATCAGGTCGCCCTTCATGAGCCGCTCGTTGACCACCTCGTCGGCCAAGCTGGAACCATTGACGCGTAGGAACTGCACGTATGCGCCCGGCAAGAAGTAGGTGGGGTCCTTGGCGAACAGAAGGACGCCCGCATGGGTGGGACGGTCCGCCTGCAAATCGAAGAATCGAAGCGACGCAAGTTGTTCCTTAACGTCTCGGTGGTTCTCCTCGATGATTTCCGGGGCCAAGGCAACCACGCGATAATCGTTGAGGAACAACCCCAGATTCAAGTCGGAGAGGGCGGCCTCGTGACAGGTTTGAGCATCGAACGTGAGAGAGCGCGAGACCCGTCTCTCGGACAGCGCCCGCTCTTCTTGTTCGGTCGCGATGCCTCTCCGTGGTCCGATCCGTACGTAGACCCGGCCCCGATACCTGACCGGGGGTTGTTGCGAGGGCTGCACTTCGACTACCGCGACATCGCCAGCAGACGTTTCAACCTTCTGGATGGAGATGGAGGGCAATGGCAGGATGTTGCCGTCGCTCCGGATGGCCCCTAGGCCTGCCATGAAGGCGTCATCCAGCTTGATGCCGCAGGGCATGCCGTCGTTATCGACGCCGATAACCAAGAGACCTGGCTTCCCCCGATTGGCCAGGTCGTTGGCAAAAGCGCAGACTGTCTCGCAGAACTTGTCGCGATCGCGAGTGGTGGAGGTGAACTCAACGGCGTCCGTTTCAGCCGTCTCGACTCGTCGTCGCAGTTCGGCTTCAGTCACGGTGGGACTCCGATGCCGATCACCCGTGAGGGCTCGGTTAGGAACCCTTGGCGTTGACGGCCTTCATCAACCGGGACTTGCGCCGCGCCGCCTGGTTCTTGTGGATGATCCCCCGCTGAACGGCCTTGTCAAGCGCCTTGACGGCCGCAGCGACGGCGTCGGGCGACGTGTCGGCATCGGCCGAGCGGGCCTTCTTCACGAACGTCTTGAGCGCGCTCTTGGTGCTCTGGTTGCGGAGGCGCGCCTTTTCGCTGCGCTTCAGATCTTTCTTGCTGGATTTCAGATTCGCCATAGCGTTTGTTCTGGGGAGAGAATGTACCCGATGTTACTTGCGGACGAACCGCTTCTTGGTCTTGTCGAAGCCGAGCTCGACCTTCTTGGGGTCGAAGTGCCAGAGCGGGGAGCCCGAGCGCTGGTGGAAGCACTGGTAGCTGCTGAGCAGCGAGGCCACCATGCGGCGCGAGGTCCGGCGGACGACGTTGAGGTGCGCGAGGATCGCGAAGAAGTCCGCGCCCTTCGGCCAGTGCGCCATGACTTCGATGAGCAAGGCGAGCGTGCTCTTGCCCTCGGCGTTGGCCTGCAGTTCGCGCAGTTCTTCCATGCGCTGGGAGGTCATGTAAAGCACGGGGTCCGGCTGATCGAGCCACTCGAACTCGAGCACGTTGGGCTTGCCCGTCTTGGTGAGCGTAAACACGGCACCGCTCTCGGTCGCCTGCTCGTACCACCAGTCAATGAAACCGAACAGCAGCCGCGCCTCGTGGTTGGCCCAAACCTGCAGTTCCCGCCCGTTGCCGTCCACAAGAATGAGTTCCTGAACGCTGGGTTTGGCGTCGAGCCAACCGGTCGGAATCTGGCACATGGGGAACGTGCCGAGTTCGCGGTGCAACGACTTCAGGACCAGCCGGATTTGCGGCGGCATGGTCTTGGGCTGCGGCAGAATCTCCTCGTCCAGCACGTCGGTCGCCAACGGGTGAACCAGAAGCTTGCGGAGCGTGCTGCTCAGACCGTCGTCGTCGAGTTCGACGTCCACTGGTTCGCCCTCTTCATCCATCACGCTGCTCGGCGCGAACTGGAAGACCTCGGGCACGCTGAACACGAAGTCCGGGGCCGAGTTGGGTTTGCGGAAGCGGTCGCCACCGACCCACCAGATGTCGCTGCGCGTGGTCAGAGCCTCCATCAGGTTCGAGAGGTCGTCGGGGAAGGTTCGGTTCGCCGCCGTGATCTCGTAGAAGTCTTCGAGCAATCGTGTGCCGGTCACGGTCTTTTCCGAAGACTTGACCAGATTGACCATCCTCTCAACGTCTTCATCCTTGACATCGATCGGAGCGGCATCTTCGACTTCGATCTGCGCAACCAGCTTCTCGGCGACGCGCATGGCGGCCGCGATCCACTTCGGCGAGTCCTTCTCAGGCATCAAGTCGCCTTCGACGAACACATAACCCGGAATGGCGAGCGCCTTGCTGAAGAACGCCTCGTCGTCGAACACCAGGGTCGAGCGCGGGTCTTGCGGGTTGAGATCGAGCCAAGCGGCGGCTCCAAGCGCCTTGATCGACACCGGGGAGCACAGCTTGACCGCCTTCTCGATGGCGTCCTGAGCCCGCCAATCGAAATCGCCGAGTTTCTTCCGAACAGCCTCGACGTCTTCGGAACTGACTCCATTCAGCTTGAAGGCCCGCTCGATGGTCAGGTCCTTGCCAAGGAAGGCCCACTCCGAAAGGCAGAGCCGCTCGTCTCCCAGCAGGATGAACAACGGGTCGTACTTGGCGATGCGTCGCACTTCCTCTTCAAGGTTCTTCGCGCTCGGTCGGATTCGCGCCAACTCCGAAACGACCTTCGCCAGAGTCAACGGTCCGCCATACTTGCCGACCACCAACCGCATCGCCTCGGCCATGGGGCGACCGAGCGATTCCAGGCGAGACGCGGGCAGCCAGCGACGCTCGTGGTAAGCGAATCGCGAGGGATTCGAGGCCAACAGAGACCGCACCGCACCGAGACCGATGCCTTGGTCGCTGAGTCGCTGAGCAATCTCGCCCAGTTTGACAACGGCTTCGAGGTCGGCGAGTTGGTCGAGCAACAGCCGGTCCACATAGGCTCGGCCCTTCGATTCTTCTGGCTTCAGTTTGAGTTCGGTAGACAAATGAGACACCTTGGCTGGCGTTGGACGCGAAGATGCATTATGACACAGGGAGGCCCATCAGAACCGAGGCATGGGCCCCCAAGAGTTCAGGCAAGCAGCGCAAAAACCCGTGTCCGCAATCCAAGATGTCGTGTTAGACTGGTTCTCAGAGCGATGAACACCTGCCGAACGACCCTTCTGACGTTGTGCTCCGCCCTTCTCTTCGCCGCAGGGTGCGGGGGGTCGGGCCTGACAAACCGGAATGGCGGAGACGGCATCGTGTTCGCCAGCGCCCAGAACGGGATGGTGATCGCTCCGGGCGCAGACGCGCCAATCACGGTTCGGCTGTCCGATGCCAACGGGCGTCCCCTGTCGGGTAGGCGGGTCCGCGTGGTCGGCCCGGCGGGCGTGGCGCGCGGCGAGGGCGCGGAAGGGCACCAGATGTTTGAGGGCTCGACCGATGGATCGGGCACGTTTTCGGCGACGCTCACGGGCCTTCCCGACGGCTCCACCCTCGTCAGCGTCACCGACCTGGGCACGGGCGAGGAAGGCACCGTGGCCGTGACCGTGACCGCGATGGCCCCGCCGCCGCTTTCGGGCGCCGAGGCGACCGAAGCCGTCCGCAACAAGTTCGGCAAGAACGGCTCCCGCGTCCACGGACCCGCGCTGCTCGGGCCCGACGATCGGGTTCACGTCTATGCTCACGGTGGAACCGCCCCGCCACCTGCGCTGCGCGGTGGAAGCGGTGCGAGTTGGCTCTTCTGGGTGGACGACATGCCCGGAGCCCGATTCGCGCACCCCACGCGCATCGTCGTCTTGGACGCCACCGACAACGCGGCGGGCTTCGTGGATCGCGCTCAGGTCCAACAAGCCCAATACTACCCCGGAATCGAATCGGCCGGAGTCGTTCGAGCTATGGTGCCGGCCGACTGGAACTACGGGGACGAAGTCGGCTTCGGAAAGACGTTTGCGCGGCGAGGCGGAGTCCCCTACGATCCCGCTGAAGTCGGCGCGGTCATCGTCACCGGTCCCGACTGCGAAGGCTCCCGGCTCGATGCGATCGCGATGCGCAACTTCCTGCGCGACAGCGGCCGCGTGCCCGAATCCAACATGCGCGCCGAGTTCCGCCCCGTCTCCCCCGGGCTCACCAAACTGATGATCGAAGACATCAAGTCCAGGGGCTACAAAAAGGTCTATTTCTACTACAGTGGCCACGGTGAAAAGCTCGGGATGGTCATGGAGGGACGGGACGGGAACACCGAGCTGATGTACTACGACCACCTCGCGCGGGCGCTTCAGGGCATCGCCGAGGTCTGCGTGATGATCGACGCCTGCCACAGCGCCGCTGCCATCGAACCGTTCCAAAACCTCGGCTTGACCGGCGAGATCGTCACGGCGGCCAACGACGACAAACTGGCGTTCTCCACCTACAACAACGATTCTGAGTGGCAGGACGGCGTCTACACGCGCGAGTTCCTCAAGTGCATCCAAGACTCGCGAGCCGACCGCAACGGCGACGGGTTCGTCTCGTTCCGCGAAGCGGCCGCCTGGTGCAAGCAGCACTCCGAGGACGAAACCATGCTCGCCTCGGACCCGGTGGCAGCCGGAATCGGCCAGACCGACGCCACCCCGTGGCCCACGGTGCCCAGCGTGGGCATCGTCCAGGTCGGGCTGACGGCGATGGTCAACATCCCGAGACCCTCGGGGCTCCCCAACGGACCCTACCTGGAAGCCACCATCACCGTCGCCAACACGTCCATCGCGACGCTGCAAGGCACCGCAAACGTCATGTTCCTCGGCAATACGGCCAGTTTGCCCGTCACGTTCGTGGGAGTCGCGCAAGGAGCGACGACGTACACCATCTCGGGGCGAGCGGGAACGGGTGAGCGGTTCGAAGCGACGGGCACGATCACCGTGGGCTCCCAGCTTCAGTTCAGCCAAACCACGATCGACATCTCGGTCGGCGCGACGGCCACCGTCCAACTTAATCGAACGGGTGCCGTGGTCGGCGGGGCGTCGTCGGTGGTCCTGGGCTCGACCGACAACGGCATCGCCCAGCCCAACCCCGCAAGCATCGTTTTCGAGCCGAGCGTCACGTCGCGCAACGTGATGATCATCGGACAGAACATCGGTGTGGCGCTCATCGCGGCCATTGACAACCACAACGACCTGCGGGCCGAGATCACGGTGCGCGTCCATCAGGAGGTCACGCTGGATTACGACCTCGTTCTCGGGGGCATCAAGCGCTTCTCGAAGGGCGACAGAATCCGCTCCGACCGCATCACCGGCTACACGATCTGGGGCCCGCACCCGCCGTTCTGCGACTACTGGCACATGCACGCGGCCACGCCGGCTGGGATCATGATCGACGGGCTCGGCCCATTCCCCGATCCTGGTCAGAATGGGTGTGGCTACGGCCACGTGATCGCGCCATCCGGTGGACACCACTGAGCAAAGCCACGTACAACCTGGCACAGCTGACCTCGGACGCCGTCTATCCGGCTCGTGACGAAGCGTTGAAGACGTTTCGCCCCGGTTGGATGACTCCTGCCTTTACAGGAATCCTGCTGTTGTTTGGCCTCGCAGGAGTGGGGCAAACGGTGTTCACTTGGCTTTGGTTTGGGGGCGTAACTTACGATGGGCGCCTCTCTCGAGACCCCAATCACATTTGGTCCAGCCTTGCCGGATTCACAGTGCCCGTACTTGGTGGTCTGTGCGGCGCCCTCTACTCGGTCAACAAGCGGATCGTCGTTGGGCACAAGAGCATCCGCCACTTCGACTGGTTGGGAAGGGTCAGGTTTGAAGCGACGCCCCGTGACAACGTGGCGTTTGTGCGCGACCTCAATGAACGCAACTTGCCAAGCTACGTACTCGTCAGCGAAAGGCAGAGGCTCTTCTTTGGCACCGAGTTCGCTCGGTTGCCCGAACTCGTTCACGCGATCAGCGAAATGTGCCTCCGGCCCGAACCGGAAGACGCCGATCCAAGGCACCGGATCCTTCCCCGCGAATCTGTCGTATTCCGCTACCGCTTCTCGGGCAGGTTGCACGGCGTCCTTGGCTTGATGGGATCTTTGCTCGTAGGCTCGGCGTTTGGGGGGCTGTTCTGGACAGCCTGGACAAGCGAACTGTGGTTCGGGTTAGGATTGATGGCGTTCGGTCTAGCCCACACCTTGTTTCATACGCTCTCAGGCTGGACTAAGGCGACCCGCTCCCGGGTGGTGCTCGACGCAGACGGCATCGAGATGTGCGACGCGAGCAACTGCCGACTTCGGCTCGATTGGGACGAGATCTACTCTGTGGACGAGGGGAGCGAGTCAGGCGGTTGGAAGCGCGTGCTCGTCATCGCTGGGGAGTCGGGCGCGATGTCGGTGAGCAGCCATGTGGGCGGGTTCAATCGGCTTCGGTCTACGCTGTTGTGGGCCGTGCCGGCGCACGCGGTCGTCGCGCTGATCAGCGATCCGCCGCCTCCTCCACCCTAAAGCGCGACTTACCTTGTGCGGCGCGGGGACAACGCCCCGCTGACGATCACGGCGTTCGCATCACAACATAGCATCCAAACGAGTTGGACTCGCTTGTGTTCTGAAGCTTGATGTTGAGGGCGTTCTGACCCGAGACGAGTCCGAACGGCTGATCGCCGGTGTCCGTGTCCTTCTCAAGAACGGCGCCGTTCGACGCGCGCAACAGGAAGAGTTCCCAATCGGAGCACTTGCCGTCGCTCGACGCGAGGACGAAGGTGTCCTGGGCCATGTTGAACGGCCCCATCGTCAGGTCGGATCGAGCCGCAACCACGCCACCGACCACGCTCGACTGGCCAGGCATCAACCCCCAGTTCTCGTCGGTCATGCCCTTGACTTGCGTGGATAGCGCGACCATCGCCTTGTAGAAGTCGCCCACGATGAGCGGCTGACCCTTGCTTCCCGAACGCGTCACCATCATCGTCACAACGATGGGGTCGCCGGACTTGGCCATGTTGACGGCTTCGTAAGTCCAGTTGGCCGCCGAGCGATGGGACTCGCGCACCGTCGTGTAGATGCGGTCGCTGGCATCCTCAGTCCTGGCTTCGCGAACCACCTTGCCACTGGCGTCCTTGACCCGAAACGCGATGCGTGCGTTCGTATTCGACCCGGCAGCCATCAAATAGTGGTAGTCGTCTCCCGGCCCGAGGCGAAGCATGGCGAGGCTCTGGCCCGGCCGCACAACCCCACCCATCATGGCGCCCCCGGAATCAAGCCTTGCCGTCATGTTGGTCAGGTCCTGCTTGTTCATCTCGAGCACGAGGTTGTGCAGGATCACGGCGGATTGCTCCACCATCTTGCCCAAGTTGGGTGAAACGTAGGGTTGAGTTTGGCCCAGCGAGGCCAAGAGAAGCGCGGAAGCGAGAAGCACACCCAATTCTGGCGCAACACGTTCAGGTGAGCGCAAGGTGGAAGACAAAAAAGATGCGCAGGTCGTCCTCCGGCGAGAACGCCGGAGGACGACACCCGGATCAGAGGCCCTTCTCGACGAAGAACTTGCAGAGGTCGGCCACGCGGACCGAATAGCCCCACTCGTTGTCGTACCAAGCCAGGATCTTGGCGAAGTTGCCCTCGAGCACCTTGGTCATCCCGGAGTCGAAGATCGAGGAGTAGGGGTTGGCGATGATGTCGGTCGAGACCAGCGGCTCGTCGCTGTACTGCAGGTAACCCTTCAGCGAACCCTCGGCGGCGGCCTTCATCGCGGCGTTG
>DDSP01000019.1:0-120 GCA_002343445.1 Chthonomonas sp. UBA2387 | reverse complement strand
CAGGCCGATGGCCTTGGCGGCGCCCGTGGAAGTCGGGATCATGTTGACGGCGGCGGCGCGCGCGCGTCGCAGATCCTTGTGGGCTTGGTCCTGCACCTTCTGGTCGTTGGTGTAGGCGTG
>DDSP01000038.1:5296-7976 GCA_002343445.1 Chthonomonas sp. UBA2387 | reverse complement strand
GTCCTTGGCTTCCTTGAGGCCGAGTCCGGTGAGTTCGCGGACGACCTTGATGACTTGGAGCTTTTGTCCGCCGGCATCTGCGAGGATGGCGTCGAACTCGGTCTTTTCTTCGGCCGGCGCAGCGGCATCTCCGCCGCCCATTCCGGGCATCATCATGGGCATGCCCATCATGGGGGCAGCGGCGGTGACGCCGAACTTGTCTTCGAGAGCGGTCTTGAGTTCAGAGAGTTCGATCGCCGTGAGGCCGGCGATGTCTTCGACGATGCTTGCGATTTTCGACATGGTGATTCGTTGGTTTCGGGGTTACGCGGATTCTTCGTTGGCTTTGTCGGCCACGGCGTAGACAGTGCGGATCGGTTGGGCGTAGATCGCCTCGACGGTTCCGACCAGGTTCGAGAGCGGCGCAGCGATCGTGCCGATGACCTGGGCGATGAGAACGTCGCGCGAGGGGAGCTTGGAAAGGCTCTCGACCTCGGCCTCGTTGAAGCACTTGCCGGCGAAGAACCCGCCTTTGACGACGAGTTTCTTGCTCGATTTGGCGAAGTCCACGAGCGCCTTGGCGCACTCGGACTCGTTTTGGTAGACGAAGGTGACGGCGGTCGGCCCGTGCAGCAGTTCATCCTTGATCTTCGCGGCGTCGTCTCCGGCGGCCCGCTTGAACAGGGTGTTCTTGATGACGTGCATTTCGCCGCCCTTTTCCTTGAGCTGGGCGCGGATCGCTTGGATCTGCTTCACGCTCAGCCCGCGATAGTCCGCGAACAAAACGCCCACGGACTTGCCGTACCATTCCTGGGCCTGCTCGATGATTTGGGCTTTGTGGGTTGTCGGCATTGGCGGTATTCCAGACTCCGCCGACCTCGGGTTCAAAACCAAAATCGGGACTCGCGCCGACAGGCGCGAATCCCGACCGCAGGGCCATCGGGCCCCGAAAACCGTTCTTCTTGTTGCGCCCCTCGGCAGGCGGACCGAATCGGCCCATTCTGGCTCGGCATCGCCGCGCCACCCGCTGTCTACGGAGTTCTGACCGAGACTATACCACAGTTCCCGGTTGGACTGTGCCGAAGGCACGCCGTCGCGACTACCGGGAGACAAGGCCGTTGGAGGGTCGCCCTCCGTGGCGACCATCGCCCGCCTTGGACACGACGGAGCGTGTCCCTCCAGGGCCTTACGGCAGGAGGGCCCGAGCGGCCTCGAGTTCGGCCATGCACGAGTCCCACTCGTCCAGCAGCCGCTCGCACGCCGAGAGCGCATCGCCCGTGAACGGCCATACGAACACGTCCCGCGTCAGGTAGCACGGCTTGTACCGGCGATTGAGCAGGCTGATGATGCGCGGCGGCACCTTGGTGCGGTCCTTGAACGTCACGGCCAAGCGTCCCTGGCTGCCATCCACCTTCTCGAATCCCACATCCCGCCCGCGCATGCGGACGCGCATGACCGCGAACGCCCGGGCCACCTCGGCGGGCGCCTGGCCGTAACGGTCCTCGACCTCGGCCTGCACCTCGGCCAGCCGATCCAAGTCGCGCGAACTCATCATCTGTTGGTAGACATAGAGACGTTGCGCCTGATCCTGCACGTACCACTCGGGGACGAAGGCGGTTACGGGCAAGTCGAACGCGGGCAGCGGGGTCAGCGACTCCAGCGGGTCCTTGACTTCCTCCACCACGCCGTCGGCGGCGTTCTTGAGCGCGGCCACCTGCTCCGCGATGAGTTGCGTGTAAAGCTCGTAGCCCACCGTCGCCATCGTTCCGTGCTGCTTCGCGCCCAGAAGCTCGCCCGCGCCGCGAATCTGCAGGTCGCGGAACGCCAGCGAATAGCCCGCGCCCAGCGACGAGAACTCCTGCAACGCCTGAAGCCGCGAGAGGGCGTTCTCGGTGAGTTCCTTCGCCGACTGGTACAGCAGGTAGGCGTAGGCTTGCACGTCCGAGCGGCCGACGCGGCCGCGCAACTGATACAACTGCGCCAAGCCCAACCGGTCGGCGTCTTCGACGATCAGCGTGTTTGCGTTGGGGATGTCGAGGCCGCTCTCGATGATCGTTGTCGAAAGCAGGATGTCGAGTTCGCCCTTGACGAAGCCGACCATGATCGGCTCCAGTTCCTTCTCGTTCATCTGCCCATGCCCCACGCCGATCCGAGCCATCGGGACCATCTTGCCCAGGCGTTCCGCGACATGTTCGATGCCCTGAACGCGATTGTAGACGTAGTAGACCTGTCCGCCTCTGGCCAGTTCGCGAAGGATAGCCTCCCTAACGACTTCCTTGCTGTAGGGGCGCAAAAACGTCCGGATCGGCAACCGCCCCGGGGGTGGATCGGTGATGAGCGACATCTCTCGGATGTCCATGAGCGCCATGCTCAACGTCCGTGGAATGGGCGTGGCGGAGAGCGTCAGGACGTCTACATTCACGCGCAGTTCCTTGAGCAACTCCTTCTGTTTGACGCCGAACTTGTGCTCTTCGTCAATGATCAGGATGCCTAAGTTTTTGAACGCGATTTCCTTCGAGAGCAGGGCGTGGGTGCCGATGACGATCTCGATGTCGCCGTCCTTCACGCGTTGCAAGATCTCGGTGCGCTCCCTGCCCGTTTGGAAGCGGTTGAGCAGGGCGAGCTTGGTGCCGAACGGCCCCAGGCGTTCCTCGAAGTTGCGGTAGTGCTGCTCGCTGAGGATCGTCGTCGGGCAGAGCAC
>DDSP01000038.1:0-5276 GCA_002343445.1 Chthonomonas sp. UBA2387 | reverse complement strand
GATGGCGACCTCGGTCTTGCCGAACCCCACGTCGCCGCACACCAATCGGTCCATGGGGTAGTCGAGCGCGAGATCGTTCTTGACGTCGGTGATCGCCTGCAACTGAGTCGGGGTCTCGACCCACGGGAAGGTGCCCTCCATCTCGGCTTGGAAGGGCGTATCGGGCCCGAATCCGGGGCGTTGCGCCTGCTTGCGCTTGGCGTACAGGGCCACCAGATCGCGGGCGAACTTGCGCGCCTCGTCCCTCGCCGCGCGGATGGTCTTCTGCCATTCGGTGCCCGAAAGGCGGTTGATCTTGGGCACCGTGTCCGCGGGATTGAGGAACTTCTGGACGCGGTCGAGTTGGTCTGCGGGGACGAACAGCTTGTCCGGCGGGACGTACTCGATGAACAGGTACTCCCTTTGGACCCCGCCGCTCTCCCGCGTGATCAGGCCGCGAAACACCCCGATCCCGTGTTGGATGTGAACCACGTAGTCGCCGGGCTTCAGGTCAAGGACCGTGGCGATCGGCGCGCCTTCGCGGAACCGCTTCTGGGGCAGCCGCAGCCGTCGCACACCGAACAACTCGGCATCGGTGACAACGGCGAACCCGAGGTCGGGAGCCACGAAGCCGCCCGAGAGGTTGCCCTGGATGAGTTGCGGGAGCGGCAATTCGAACTCGAAGCGGTCCTCGATCGGGAACACCTCGACCTGCGCCAAGACCGACTTGGCGCGATGGGGCTGCTCGGTGGAAACGAACAGCGCCAACCCCTGCTGCTTCCAGTTCTGCATCGCCAGGGTCAATGCTTCGGCGCGACCGCGATACGGCTCAAGCGTGCTGGCGTTCAAGTCGAACTGATCCGTCAACTTGAGCCAATCGGGGAGGGCGTTCATGGCGCTCAGCGAAACCACACGCTCCTGCAGCCCGAACCGCTCGACCGTGAGCATGAAGTCGCCCGCCGTCGAGAAGAGGATCTCGCCCCGTCTGTGCCGCGCCTCCAGCGCGGAGGCCAACTCGTCGTACGCCCGGTTGCCGATGGATTCGAGTTCGAGGGGCTCGTCCAGCACCAGCAGCCCATCGCCCAGCAGGTCCACGGCGCACCCGCTGTCGGGATGCAGCAGCGGGCGATAAAGGTCGAGCCGGTCGAAGAACACCTTGTCGTCCAGCGCGCGGGCGTCGTCGGCGACCAGTTCCTCCAGACGCTGGGCGGCGGCTGGTTCCAGGGCCGCTCCCTCGTGCCGCGCCGAGGTCTCAAGCATCTCGGCGAACGTGGTCGCCCCGCTCGGGAACACCGTCTCGCGCGAGGGCGCGAGGCGAAGCTCGCCCACCGATTCCACCGAGCGTTGGCTCACGGGGTCGAAAGCGCGGATGCTCTCGACTTCGTCGCCGAAGAACTCGATCCTGAGCGGGAAGTCGCGGCCCATCGCGAAGACGTCGAGGATCCCGCCCCTTCGGCTGAACTGGCCGGGTTCGCGCACGGGCTCCTGTCGCTCGTAGCCGAGTTCGGCCAGCCGGTCCATCAGATCGTCGGACGACACTTCGTCTCCCGCCTTCACATGGATGAAGTGGCTCTCCAACACCTCGGCAGGCAGGGTGCGTTCCAGCGCCGAGGACGCCGTGGCGATGATCACTTTCGGGTCGCTCTCGACCAACGCCCGAAGCGCGCCGATGCGGTCGGAAAGGGCCGTGTGCTCGGGCGCCGCATCTTCAAAGAGGGCCGACAGGCCGGAGGGAAGCTGCACGATGTGCTCGCGCGGCACGCCGCAGAGTTCCAGTCTGGCTTGCCAGTGAAGGGCGCGCTCGTGGCTGGCGCACACGATCAAGGTCTTTCGGGGCCGTTCCAGATGGCACGTCGCCACCACGACGGGGCGGACTTCGGTCGGGACGGAGAGGTACTCGCACGGGTTCGACCAGTGGTCGAGGATGGGGGTGAATCGCGGCGTGCGCGCGAGGGCGCGGGTCCAATCTTGGACGCGCATGTGGTGGCGAGTCTACCGGATGGGGGACCACTCCTGAACTCCGCTCGCCCGCCAACGTCAAGGCAATCATGAAGCGTGCGGCCGTGTGGGCGATTGTGTCCGTCGCCGCTTTGGGTGTCATCGCGGCGATCGTGCCCCTCCTCCCGCGCGACGATACCCGTCGGCGAAGTCCAGAACTCCGCCTGATCACCCAGGTTGGCGCGGCTCTCCAGCAGTTCAATCTCGACGTGGGACGGTTTCCCACCGAGGCCGAAGGTCTGAACGCCCTCATGGTGGCCCCCGTCGGCGCGAAAGGCTGGCGCGGCCCATACTTGGAGAATCCGCCCGGCGTGGATTCGTGGGGCCACCCGCTCTTCTACCGGATTCGCCCTGATGGACAGTTCGAACTTGGCAGCTACGGTTCCGACGGCAAACCGGGAGGCGAGGGAGACGCCGCCGACATCGATCCGTATCGCCTTGATCCTGAGCCTGTGATCCTCACCGAACCACACCGAACACCAGCCGAACGCGGAGCCCACGCGCCCGCACCACTTGCCTAGCACAGCTGAGTTTCCGACAGCTGATGCAGCACTTCCACCACTCTCTTGTTCTCGCGTGAGGATCGGACGGCGATACGCAAGACACGGTCGTTGTAGAGTGCGCTCGTTCGAGTCAAGTCGCGCACGAGCACGCCGTTTTCGCGACAAGCATCAGCGAGTTTCGACGACCCCTGTGCTGGAAGCCAAAGATTGACCCAGTTGGCCAAAGACGGTTGCACCTCTCCGAAGGGTGCAAGCGCCTCAGCGAACTCGCTTCGAAGCAAGCGCGTCTCTTGGTACCGCCTTTCATAGTAGGATGGATCGCGCAACGCTTCGAAAGCAACCAGCGTGGTCAGCGTCCCGATGTTCCAGGGCGGCACGAAGGGACGCAGCTTGTTGATGCGGACCGAACTCGACACAAGGTATCCCAATCGAAGACCGCTCAGGGCCAAGCTCTTGGATAAACTCGTGCAGACGATCAGATTGTCGCAGGACTGCGCCATCCGGACCAGCGAAGGCATCGCGGCAAGGTCGCAATAGGTCTCGTCGAGCCAAACTCGAACCGATGGCAATACAGTGCGCAACCAGTGCTCCAGCTCGCCCGGTGGAACGGCGTGTCCGGTCGGATTGTTTGGGTTTACGAGAAACACCCAGTCAATGCCCTCCTGCAAGAGATGTTCGATCGGTGGAAGAGACGGCATGAACCGATCCTTTGGGTTCAATCTCCACCACCTGACATCGCATTGAGCTACGTTCTTGCAGTAATGGGCGTACTCGCCATAGCTCGGGTCGGTCAGCAATACAGTGCTCGTTCTTTCAATCCATTGACCAAGTGCGCGGAAGATGAGATCGGAGCTGCCAGCACCGACCATGAGGCAGTCCGGGTTCACATTGAGACGCTCCGACAACTCCATTTCAAGCCCTTCTGCTCGAATGGGTGGCGCTGTTTGGGTAGCCCAAATGCCATGGCTTCGCATGACTTCAACAGCACCTGGGCAGGGCGGAAACCAAGCATCCAGAACGTCCGCCAAGATCACCTTTGGCAAAAGGTCCAGCCTCTCCAAACGCTGCCCAAGCAACGACTCGTAGGCACCACCGTGGAAACAGGGCTCCGTACCGCGCGACGACATTCCACGTTCATTGTAACGCACGTGCCATCGTCCGAGCCCCAGCCTCGCCCCAGCCGCAAGCGAAGCCTACGCCGCGAGAGGCAAGCCGAACCGCAGGTAACGCTCTTCCAACATGGCCACGCAATCGGGGTCTAGGTGGGTTCCGGCATCTTGGCGCATGATCGCCAGCGCCTTCTCGACCGGCATCGCGTCACGGTAGGGGCGGCTGGCGCAGAGGGCATCGAAGACGTCGGCGGCGGCCAGAATGCGCATTTCCAGGTCCAATCGCCGGGCATCCAAGCCCCGCCAATAGCCCCGGCCATCGAGCCGTTCGTGGTGCGCCGACGCGATTTCGGCCAGCCGTTCGAAGCCTCGGATGCGATGCAGGATGCGGAACGAGTACATGGAGTGCAGCTTGATCCGGCCGAACTCGTCGTCGTGAGCCGCCCCGGCTTGTCGAGGATGCCGTTCGGCACACCCAGCTTGCCGATGTCGTGAAGCAGCGCCGCCCGCTTCAGTTCCAGAAGCCGAGACCGGTCGAGCCCGAAATCGGCACCCAAGGTCACCGCGTAATCGGTCACCCGGCTGGAGTGCTCGCCCGTGTGGGCGCTCTTGGCGTCCACGATCTGGGCGAACGCTTGGCACACGCGGTCAATGTCGGCGGGCGAGGCCTGTTGGGCGGCTTCGGGCACGGGCAGCAGACTGGTGCCTTCCTCCAGGAAAGCGGCGTGCCGCTTCCAGATGGGGTCGTCCTTCAGCGAAAGGACGGCCTCGCAGGTCTCGGGGTCGAACCAGCGCCCGCTTCGGTCCCTCACCATGTCGAGCGCGGCATCGCGTCCCAGGGCCGCTGCGAACACCTCGAGGGTCTGAGCCAAGCCGACCAGGCGCGCGAGCATGGGGATCTCCTCGCCCCGCTTGTGCCTCGGCGAGCCTCCTCCGTCCCAATGTTCGTCGAGGTCCCGAACGGCCGAGGCCACGTCTTCGTCGAACCCGAGCGAGCGTGCGATCTCCGCGCCCCGGCTGCACCGGGCCATGGTCACCTCGTCCATGATCTTGGCGGGCGGCGCCAGGTTGCCGAGCATGCGCCGAAGTTTGCGCCCGATCGAGCCGCCCACCTCGGTGTGGCCCAGGGCGAACTTGAGAGACACCACGGGGTCGCTCCAGTCCACCAGTTTCACGTCGTGCTTGACCAGGTGCTCGTCGCCGCCGAAGACCTTGTGGACCCGCGCGGCGTTGTTCGAGCATCCCGCATCCTTGAGGATGGAGGCGAAGTACAGCCGCGTTCGGTCGTGTTCGCTCAGCCCCAGTTGCTCGCCGATGCGCATGGCCAGCAGGCACGTCCTCACGGCATGGCCCTGCGGCTGCCCCTCGACGAGGTCCAGCGCGACGCTGAGCGAAGAGAGGATTTCGGCAAGCGTTACCGGAACAACGTTGTTGGTCACGCATGAATTGTCGGGATTGGGTTGGAGAAAGTTGTCGGTAACTCTGCCAACTTATCGCCCCCGTCCCTGTGGAGGGTCGCGCTCCGTCGCGACCACGTGAATCCCATGGTGTGACCCGAGCCAAAGGACACCACGGAGGGTGTCCCTCCAATCGGAGCAGCCTTTGGAGGGTCGCGCTCCGTCGCGACCACGTGAATCCCATGGTGCGACCCGAGCCAAAGGACACTGGTCTGCTCCCCAAAAATGAA
>DDSP01000075.1 GCA_002343445.1 Chthonomonas sp. UBA2387 | reverse complement strand
GTCGCCATCGCGCAGTTCGACCGCTTCGAACTGGCCTGTGCTGGCGCCGCTGGGGACGGCTGCTCGGCCGACATGGCCCCCTTCGAGCAGGACGTCGACTTCGAGAGTGGGGTTGCCTCGGGAATCCAGGATTTCGCGTGCGGCGACTTCGATGATGGCGGACATATCGGCTCATGATATCCGCCCGAACGGGCTTCTCGGTGGGGCTGGCCCGCACCTGCGAGGCGTCCTGCGCCAAGATGGAAGGGCCCATGGCGCAGTTCCTTTCCGAGCAACCGCTCCTGTTGCTGTTTCTGGTGCTGGGCTTGGGCTACCCGTTGGGTCGGCTGCGCCTGTTCGGCACTCGTTTGGGCGTCGGTGCCGTTTTGTTCGTGGGACTGGCGTTCGGAGCGCTGGGGCCGGAAGTCGCCGCACCCGAGGTGCTGGTGCAGTTGGGGCTGGTGCTCTTCATCTACACCCTGGGGCTTTCGAGCGCGCCCGCGTTCTTCGCTTCCCTGCGCCGCTCTTGGCTGCCCAACGTGCTCGTTCTGGGCGTCATCGCGTTGGTGGGCTTCGGGCTGCTGGTCCTGTCGCGCACTCACCTGCTGGATCGCGACGCTGCCGTGGGCTTGTTTGCGGGAGCGCTCACCAACACCCCCGCCATGGCGGCGGCATTGGACCTCGGTGCGACGAGCCGAACGCCGGTCGCCTACGCGATCGCCTACCCGATGGGCATCCTGGCGCCGATCGTCGTCCTTTCGATTTGGGGCCGGAAGCGAGGCACCGCGCAAGCCGTGGGTGTGATCTCGCGCGCCCTCCGGATCGAACGCCTCGATGCCCCGACCACCATCGCGGAGTTTCAACAACGCCACGGCTTGAGGATCGTCTTTGGGCGCATCGTGCACGGCGGGACGACGCGCGTGGCCGGCGCCGACTCACTGTTGCAGTCGGGTGACTCTTGCACGGTGGTCGGTCTGCCCGATGCCGTGGCGCGCGCGGAGTCGCTTCTCGGCTCCGAGGTCGAGTTGCCCGACGCTCAGAGCGACCTGGCTCTGCGCCGCTTGCTCGTTTCCAGCCGCGCGATCGCTGGGCGGACGCTACGAGAACTCGCTCTTCCCAGCCGTCACAACGTGATCGTCACGCGCATCAGCCGAGGCGACATCGAGTGGCCCGCGACGGGCGATTCCGTGCTCTTGCTCGGCGACCGGATCCTGGTGCTCGGCGCGCCGCAAGACCAGGAGACGGTGGCCCAGGAGGTTGGCGACTCGGTGCGGCAGTTGCACGAACTCGACGTCTTGGCGTTGGGCGTGGGCCTTGCGTTGGGCTTGCTGCTGGGTCAGGTTCCCGTGCCCTTGCCGCAGGGGACGTTCAAGCTGGGTCTCGCCGGCGGGCCGCTGATCGCTGCGTTGCTCCTCGGGCACGTTCACCGCACCGGGAACATCGTTTGGAACCTCTCGTTCGGGGCGAACCGCACGCTGCGTCAGTTTGGTCTCGTGCTGTTCCTCGCCGGAGTGGGCACGCGTTCGGGGCACACGTTTTGGGCAACCTTGGGCACAGCGGAGGGGCCGCGGCTCCTGGCGATCGGTGCGGGCGCGAGTCTGGTCTCGGCGATGGCTCTGGTGTGGGGCTTGCGCCTCGTCCGACTGCTTCCCGGCTACGCCGACGGCATGGTCGCAGGCGGCCACACCCAGCCTGCGGTGCTGGGATTCGCCGTCGAGAGGCACGGAAACGAAGACCCGAACGTGGGCTACTCCATGGTGTTTCCGATCGCCACGATCGCCAAGGTGCTGTTGGCGCAGCTGCTCGTGCTCTTCGGCTAGGACGAGACGGCATAGGCGCCGAAGGTGCGTTCGGCTCGCTCGGCGTAGCCGGTTCGTTGGGCTGCGTCCAGCGTCCTCCACGTGAGGAACTGCTTGCGGATGTCGCGCAGGAAGCGCCGGTTCACGTTCACCCAGTTCTCGCTCTCGCCGCTCAACCGCACGATGTGCAGCTTCAAATCGACAACACCCTCGACGGGCGTCGGCTCGGCGCGAAGGGTGAGGATCTGGCTCACGCCCAGGTCGTAAGGGGCGAGCCATGCCGTCGTGCGGATGCCCAGAACCTCGCCGAGCGGGCCCTCCTCGCACAGGAAGGACGTGTAGCTCGTCACGAACGAACCGATCGTGTACTCCTCGTATCCCTTGAACCACTCGCCCAGGAACCCGACGAGTGGACGCGCCTCGGCTTGCGTGATGCTAAAGGGCAGTTGCAGGGACCAATCGTCGCCTTCCGGCTCGGTGTCCCACATGCGTTCGTCCAGGGCTGGCGCGGCGATGCGGGCGGCAACCCGGGCGGGATAGATCGTGCTGAGCAGGACCACCGACATGACTACGGCCGCCGACAGCACGGCAGAAGTCGAACTGAAGTTGAGGTAGAGGCCCTGAAACGTACCCGTGGCGATGATCGCCTTGGCCAGGCACTGCGCCCCGAAGTAGCCGAACACCGAGCCCAAGACTCCGTAGACGAGCGACTCGGCGAAGAACAACATGCCGATGTGGTTCGGCGCCAGACCGATGGAACTGAAGATCGAGATCTCGCGACGCCGCTCGAACACGCTCGCCACCATGGTGTTGAACACGAAGACCGTGGCGATCAGCATGGGAACCAGGACCAAGCCCAAACCCGAACCCTTGGTCTTGTGGAATGCGCTGAACCGCTTGACCTCGAGCCCTTCGCCTCGCTCCTTGGGCACCGATGCGTAGAGGTTGAGGGTCAGGCGCGGCATGAGTTGCTTGAGCGCTTCCCGCGTCTGGGTCGGCTCCGCGAACGCCACGGCCACGCTGCGAATGTCGGCACCCAGGCTCAATGCCCGGTTCGCACTGGTGAACACGCACTGGGCCGGGTCGAGCCTTACGAACTCGCGGAAGTCTTGCGTCCCCGACTGGCTCTCGGTTTGAAGTTGCCGCGAGAGGTTGAAGTCGGCCGGCAGGAACGGCTCGCCGTCGAGGTCTCGCGTGCCTTGAAGGAGCCCGGTGTCGAAGATGCCGATGACACGGTAGCTCACGCCAGCAAAGCGCACGAACGCTCGGCCCACGTCCTCGGGAGCGATCTTGAGTTGGTTGGCGACGGGTTGCGGCAGGATCATGGCGTCGTCCTCGCCGGGCTTGAACCAACGACCACCGGGGAGCAGGGCTTCTTGCGGGCGGGCCGCCTGAGCCTCCTGCGGGTCGAGGCCAACCAACGCGCGCGCCTCGAAGCTGCGGTCGGATCGGGACACGGTCAGGTTGCCTTGGTCGCCGATGTCCGCTCCGTAGTACCAGAGCCTCCTCGCGACCGTCCCTTCGCCTCGGAACTCGTTGGCCAGCAATCGGTGGACGGAGGACTCCAGCGGTTCGAGCCCTGGGTTGCGTACGAGCATGCCCGCGTAGCGTCCCTCGGTTTCCGTGGCCACCTCGTTGAACGCCAACTCGGGTACCAGCGACGTGAAGCTGAGGACGATGAACGTCATGACGACCAGCGTAGCCGTGGTGAGGAAGGTCCTCGCCTTTCGACGTCTCATGTTGCCTACGCCGAGGTTGAACGCCGCGATGGCCACGGATGTGCGCCCGATATCCACTTCGTGGACTCCGCTCTCGATTTGGCGGATCGTCCTCAGCGAGTTCTCGAACTTGCCCAGGATGAACGCGATCACGATCAGGCTCAGGACGCCCATGATGAACGCGACGAAGATCATGAACGGGTTTTCGACGATCTCGAACGCCGGGTGGATGAACCTCAGAATCAAGAACGACACAAGGAAGATGGCGATGGACGTCAACAACTGGCGGATCAGCGTTCGCGAACCAAAGACCAAGCGCTCCAGAAAGTAGCTGAACGGGATGAGCAGGAAGAGATAGAAGAGGACCCCGTTGACCACGTCGGCTGCGGTCTTTTGGAGCACGGGGTGGGCGCGCAGGGCCAGACCCCAAGCCGCCCGCGCATGTCGCCGCGCCGCCGACCACTGAAGCTCGGCCTCCGCTGACTCTGCCAGAGCGGTTTCCTCGCGGGCTTGAGCCTGAAGAGCGTCCACGCCCGGGCTGATGATCCGATAACGCGCGAACTTCTCGATGCGGGCTTGGTTGAGCTGGACCAAGTCGCGAGCGGCTTGCAGGGGGGTGTTGGGGAACGTGCCGCCGATGGCGATGTTCGCCCTTCCGGGGCGATCGGACGGTTCGGCCCCGGCGCCCATGTAGCCGTAACCGTCCGGGTCGTCCGGGGTCGCGTTGAGGAGCATCAGCGTCGGGCTGTAGTCCGACCCCATGATGAGTTTCCAACGGAGGTCGGGCGGCGCATAGAGGACGGCCGTATCCTCGACGTCGCTGGAGAGCAGGTCTTGCTTCCAAGCCTTGAAGAATCCGAAGTTCTGGGGCGGGCCGTCGTCCTTGGCGTCCATCACGTTTGGGAAGACCTGGGCGACCATGCGCCGGGGGTCCACCAGTTCGAACAGGTCCACGCCCCGAGCGGGAACCAGGACAAGCGGAGTGGACTTGTAGGCCGTCTTCAAACGAAACCACGTGTCGTACTCGCCGGCGAAGATTCCGCGCTGGATCGAGTGGTCAATCTCGCCGGTCTCCCGATCCATGTGGAAGGCCGTGATCTCGATGCGGTCGCGGAGCCACGTGGGGTAGGCGTTGATGGGCACGAGCCCCGTCAAACGGTAATGAGCCTGCTCGCCGACGGCCAGATTCGTCAGGTTGCCGCGCACCCCCATGTACGACGCAAGTTTGCCGATCTTGACTGCGATGGAGTCCGGCACCGGGATGTCGGGGATGAAACTCTGGTTCGGATCGAAGCGGACGACCCGGCCCTCGATGGTGGCGAATCCGCCCGTGAGCGACATCGCCGAGGGCCGCAGCGACCGCAGAGAGACCCGGAAGCGCGAGTCTCCCCGCGCCTGGGTGGTGTCGGTCGTCAGGTGCCACAGCATCACGCGCAAGGTTTGTGCCTGTCGCACCACGTTGGCCAGATTGACCTTGTCGAGCGTATCGAGGGGCGTGTCTACGCGTTCGCGCCCGTCTTCGATGGTGGCGAAGGTGAGCGCGTTGTAGCCCGCCATGGTGAAGGGCTCGCAGTCGTAGGCGAACCTCCCCGGCGTGTTGTTCTTCCACGTGCGGTTGTCCGAGTTGTTAACCGCATCGGTGAGGATGAGGCGCGGGTGGGCGACCTCGTCCACTTTGATCAGGTGGTCGGCGTGTTGGCGCAACGTGCGCGAGATGTTGCGCACGGGGTCCATCGCCTCCCAGCGATAGTCGTAGAAGTAGCCCTGCGCGTAGCTGCCGATCGAACGGCTTCCGCTGGAAATGTCGAGCGTCACCGTCAGCAACTGTTCGCGTCGGTCGGTTTGGAGTCGTCGGTACAGGTACTCCCTTGCCCCCTGCAAGGCCAGTCCGTGACCGGAGGAGACGACCAGTTCCACCGTGCGCAGCGGGCGTTCGGCGGTCATCAGACGGGCCATCTCCAAGAGCAGGGCCAGCCCGCCCAAGCCCTCGGCGCCGGGGGCCAGCCCCGGGACCACCGACATGCTGTCCAGATAGGCGAACAGCACAATGCGTTCTTTGCCCAGCACGGGGTCTGAGCCAGGGATTTCGGCGATCAGGTTGGCTGTCGGCTTGGCCAGCCAATCTTGGCGGCACTTCAGCCGCACGAATTCGCCTCGTCTGGCTGCGCTCAGGGCGGGTCCGGCATGGCGGATCGGCAGCCAGAACCTGGGCGTGCGGATGGGGACGTTGAGGAACTTGCGTTCCGCCTCGGCGCGGGTGGTGGCTTCCGGCTCGATGAACACGAGGGCCGCCGCTCCCAGCATGGCGGCGTTCTTCCAGTTGGATCCGCCTCCGAACTCCAAAAGGACCACGCTGCCCTCGATCCGTTTGCCGTCGAGTTCCTCAAGGGAGCCCGTGCCACCGTAGACGATCGGCCCCCGAACGTCGCAGGTGGACGTACGGACCAAATTGGGCCACAGGGGCCAGACCGAGATCGAGCCGGATTCGGTCGTCAGGGTCCCTACGGCCTGGGGATCGGGGACCGTCGCCGTGAAGGGCTCGCGAACGACTTCGAGTCCCAACTCTCTTAGTGCCCTCTCGGCCTTGTCCATCGCTGCGGCTTCTCCGGGAGAACCCGTCAGGCGCGACCCGAGTGCGCTGAACTCTCGAAAGGTCTGGGCGATGCGGTTGCCGTCGACCTGGGCACGGAGTCGGCGGTAGGCCTCGAGGGCCTCGGCATCGGTCGGCTGGGCCATCCCCAAGGCGGGCGCGAGGGCGAGCCCCGCCGCCAGCCACCAACGCCCGAGGATGCGCATGACCTTGGATTCCCTGCGCGCGAAGATTCTCCTGCTTTTGTTGCATCACTTGCTGATGATATGTTGCGCGCTCCGTAGATGATGATGTGCCCGATCGGGCGCACCAAGGATCAACGACATGCACCTCGGAAAACTGTTCGTCGCCACCATTCTCGCTGCCCTCATCGGCACCTCGGCCACGGCTTCGGCCCCCAACAAGGACATCGTGGATACGGCCGTCGGCGCTGGCAAGTTCAAGACGCTCGTCACGCTGGTCAAGGAAGCCGGCCTGGTCGAAACGCTCAAGGGCAAGGGTCCCTTCACCGTGTTCGCTCCGACCGACGAAGCGTTCGCCAAGCTGCCCAAGTCCACCGTGGACGCTCTGCTCGCCGACAAGGAAGCCCTGAAGCGCGTTCTGCTGTACCACGTGGTTCCGGGCACCGTGAAGGCCGCCGACGTGGTCAAGGTCAAGTCGGCCAAGTCCGCGAACAACCTGACGATCCCCGTCGCCGTCCATGGCAAGACGGTCACCGTTGCCAAGGCGAAGGTGATCGCGACCGACGTGATGGCCAGCAACGGCGTGATCCACATCGTGGACACGGTGATGATTCCGCCCGCCAAGTAACGTCTTCGCTCGGCACTTCTGAACGCTCCCGCCCGCTCGATCTTCGGATCGGCGGGCGATTGTGTTCTTCAGGGCAGTTCGGCAGCCCGCTCCAAGAGCCAAAGGGCGCATTCGAGTTTCGAGCGCTTCCCGCTGGTCGCCTCACCCGTCGGGCCGATCCAGGCGAGTTCGTTGTCTTCGGTCCCAAATCCCACGTCCGAACGACTAACATCGTTGACCACGATGGCGTCCACCCCTTTGCTCACCCGCTTCTGGCGAGCAATTTCGAGGCCGTCGCTGGGTTCTGCGGCGAAGGCGATGAATCGTGTGTTCCGACCGGAGTTTCTCGCTTCGGCGACGAGGGTGCCCAGGACGTCCGGATTCCTGACCAACGTGAGATCAATCCGGTCGTGCGTGCGCCGCATCTTGCCGCTCTGCTTTTCGATCGGTCGGTAGTCGGCTACGGCAGCGGCCCCGATGACCAAGTCGCTGCCAGGGAGTTCGGCGAGCGCCGCATCAAGCATCGCTTGAGCCGTCTGAACGCGCACCACCCGCGCACCCGCCGGGTATTGGACGGCAACCGGGCCGCTGACGACGGCGACTTCCGCGCCCATCATCCGGGCTGCTCGAGCCAGTGCCTCGCCCATCTTCCCCGACGAACGGTTGCCCACGAACCGAACGTCGTCGATCGGCTCATAGGTCGGCCCGGACGTGATCAGGATGCGTTTGCCGGTCCACCGAGAAGACCGAATCGAAGCCGTCAGCGCAGCGTGGACGATGGTCGCCGCCGAGGCCAACTTCCCTTGCCCGTTCTCGCCGCACGCCACATCGCCCTCGGCGGGTTCGACGACGGTCGCGCCCTGCTTTCGCAAGCGCTCCAGCGCTTCGACCACGTGGGCGTTGGTGAACATGGTCGGGTTCATGGCCGGGGCCACCACGAGCGGCCTCTCGCTCGCGAGAACGAGCGTCGTGAGCATGTCGTCGCCCAACCCGAACCCCAACTTGACCAGCGTGTTGGCCGTCGCCGGAGCGACCACGATGACGCTTGCCTGCCGAGCCCAATCTATGTGCGCCATGCGGCCGCGTTCGGGTTCCTCGAACACATCCTGAAGGCAGGGCTGGCTGGTGAGCGCCTCGAACAACTCGCGACTGACGAACCGCTCTGCGGCATCGGTGAGGCACACGCGAACCGTGAAGCCGGCCCGCATCAGGTCGCGGGCCAAGTCGGCCGCCCGATACGCGGCCACCGACCCACTGACGCCGAGGACGACCGAAGGCTGGCTCACGAGGCCACCCACGCGTCAATGGATCGGACGCACGTTTCCAAGTCGTCGTTCACGATTCGGAATGCGTAGTGGTGCGAGAGGGCGATCTCGTCGCGGGCATTCCTCAACCGGCGCTCGATGGCTTCGGGCGAATCGGTTTTGCGGGAGCGGATGCGCCGCTCGAGTTCCTCGTCCGATGGGGGCAACAGGAACACCGACTTTGCGTCGGGGCGTAGGCGCATGGCTTCGATGGCGCCCTGGACATCGATCTTCAAGACGGCGATCAGGCCCTGTTCCAGCATGGCCTCCATGTCGCGAAGCGGCGTTGCGTACCAGTTGTCGTGCACCTGCTTATGCTCCAGAAAGTCGCCGGTCTCGGCTTTGCGCATGAACTCCGGAACGCTAACGAAGTGGTAGTCCTCGCCATCCACCTCGCCGGCCCGTGGGGTGCGCGTGGTGTAGGCGACGACTCGCCTTACGCGCGGATTGGCGGCCCGCCATGCGTTGAGCACGGTGTCTTTGCCGACTCCGCTCGGCCCGCTGAGGATCACGAGGACACCGTTCATTGGTTGAGCAACTCCAGGGCCGCTGCGGCCGCCTTCATCGGGTCGTGACGGACGACGTCGGACTCACTGATCAGATCGGTTGCGATGACCGTAAAGCCCATCGCGCGCAGGCGATCGGTGTCGGCTTCCACCAAGAACTGACCTGAATCGGCGTATCGGTCGGCGATGGATTGATTGGGCACGCCGATGTTCACCATCACGTAATCGAAGATCCGGTAGTCCACGTTGAGGAGGATGGTGCTGACGTGCTCGCTCGCCGAGAAGCTGTCGCTTTCGCCCCGCTGGGTCATGACGTTACACACGTAGACCTTGACCGCTGGCGAATCGCGCAAGGCTTCGGCGATTCCAGGCACGAGCAGGTTCGGGATGACGCTGGTGTACACGCTGCCGGGCCCGATGCAGATGAGGTCGGCCGTGCGAATGGCCTCCAAGGCTTCGGGGTGGGCGACGCAGTCGGGGGGATCCAAGTAGACGCGCCGGATGGGCTGCTTCGTTTCGACGATCTTCGTCTCGCCGCAAATGGTGCGTCCGTCCTCGAAGATCGCGCAGAGTCCCACGTGGTCCAACGTCGAGGGAACCACGCTGCCACGGATGGCCAGAACCGCCGAGGCGCTTTGGACGGCCTTCTCGAAGTCGCCGGCGCTCTGATCCACCAGTGCCGCGATGAGCAGGTTGCCCACCGAGTGCCCGCTCAGCGCGCCCGAGCCCTGCTTGAACCGATGCTGGAACAAGTTGGTCATCGAGGCTTCGGCGTCGGCGAGGGCGACCAGGCAGTTGCGGATGTCGCCCGGCGGAATCATGCCCTTCTCATGGATCAGCATGCCCGAACTGCCCCCATCGTCGGTCACCGTGACGATGGCCGTGATGTTGCTGGTGTGATGCTTGAGGCCCCGCAACAGCGTGCTCAAGCCCGTGCCGCCGCCCAACGCCACCACGCGCGGGCCATAGGCCAGCTGTTGCCGACGGAGGTAGAGGTCGGTCATGCTGGTCGACCGCACCGAAGGGTTGATGGTCTTCATCACGTGGCGGATGACGGCGCGGACGCCGATGTACGACAGGTAGATGCCCGCCAGCAGGAAGACGCCGCCGAGGACGTGACGCGCCACAGCCGCATCTTCGAGCGTGAAGAGCACGCGGAACGGCTGCTCGCCGAGGGCCGAGATCGCTTCCAGAAACGGCAGGATAACGACCTTGAAGCTGAGGGCCACGCCAAAGAAAAACAGGCACAAGCCCAGCACGGTGGTGACCGTGGCGGTTCGCAATCCGGCTGCCGGGGCCAACAACCGCCTGAGGCGGTGTCGGCTAATCATCGTCTTTCGCAGCGGGCACGAGGTTCTTCAGGAGCGCGTTGAACACCGCGATCAGCAAGCTGCCGACCAGCGCCCCCATGAAATTGTCCACCGAGAACCAAGGCACCAGGTTCGCGGCCATCATCAGGACCAACGCATTGATGACCAGCGAAACCAGACCAAACGTGAGGCACCGGAGCGGAGCGGTCACCAAGCGCAGCACCGAGCCCACCGTGGCGTTGATCAGGGCCAACACGGCTGCGCCGAGCATCAGATACAGAAAGTCGCTCGGCTCCTTCGCCTCGGCGTGGAACCCCACGTTGAGCATCTGCGCGATGGCCGAGGCAGCGACGATCGCGACCGTGAACAGCACCCAACGCACCAGAAGTTTGGACATCCGCTGAGGGATTGTATCGCATCCGCGCGCGAGGTCCCGAGTCTGGGTAGTATCCAGTCTCCCCATGCGAGTCCGCCGAGTCCGTGTATTCAAGTTCGACGTCCCGCTCAAGGAGCCGTTCCGCATCGCGACCATGGTGACTCGGCACGCCGAGAACGTGCTGGTCTCGATCGAAACGGACGCGGGGCTCGTCGGTTGGGGCGAGGGGTCGCCCCTGCGGAGCATCGTCGGCGAAACGCAAGCCACGTGTTTGGCCGCGTGCCGCGCGCTGGGCGATTGGCTTGTGGGGCAAGACCCCCTGGCGATCGGCCACCTCTCGCGCGAGATGGAGCGGTTCCTGCCCCACAACTCGACCGCCGCATGCGCTTTGGACATGGCGCTGCACGACATCGCCGCCAAAGCCGCCGGGATGCCCCTCTACGCCTACTTGGGCGGGCTCAACCGGCCCATGGAAACCGCCGTCACAATCCCTCTGCTCCCCCCCGAGGAGGTCGGGAAGCAAGCCGAGTCCATCATCGACGCCGACTTCGACATCGTCAAGATCAAGCTCGGCGGCTCGACGGAGGACGACGTGGCGCGAGTGGAAGCCGTCCGCGACGCCATCGGTCCCAGCTTTCGGCTTCGCGTGGACGCCAACCAGGGGTGGCACCGCATCCAAGCCGCCACCGTGTTGCAGAACATCGAGGAGTTGGATGTGGAGTTCTGCGAGCAGCCGTTGGTCGCCCACGACTACGAGGGCATGAAGTGGCTCGGCACGCAGACGGGCATTCCGATCATGGCCGACGAGTCGCTGTTCGGCCCCGAATCGGCGCTGCGCCTCGCCGAGATGCAGGCCGCGCCGTTCTTCAACATCAAGCTCTCGAAGTCTCGCGGGATGCACTTTGGCAAGCAGATCGCCGGGGTCGCCGAGGCTGCGGGGATTCGGTGCATGGTCGGGGCAATGGTCGAATCGCCGATCGGCTTGGCGGGTATCGCCCACTTTGGAACGGCCAGCCCTTGCTTCGACTTCTGGGACCTTGATACGACGGTCGGCCAATCGGTCAACCCCGCTCTGGGTGGCGTGCGGATCGAGGAAGGCCGGGTGATCCTGCCTGAAGGACCGGGTCTCGGCGTCGAGCCCGAACCGAGATTCCTTGCCGGCTGCCCGGAGGCGTGACCGGTCGCGTGTGCAAGGCTCGCGAGTGGCCTTGTCCGCTTCGACACCTTGGGCGACTTCGTCGCCCAAGGGCTCAGCGTGACCCAAGACATCGTCACTTTGGGCGACTTCGTCGCCCAAGGGCTCAGCGTGACCCAAGCTATCGACACCCTGGGCGACTTCGTTGCCCAAGGCTCAGCGTGACCCAAGGTTTCGACACCTTGGGCGACTTCGTCGCCCAAGGCTCAGCGTGACCCAAGCTATCGACACCTCGGGCGACTTCGTCGCCCAAGGGCTCAGCGTGACCCAAGATTTTCGACACCATGGGCGCCGGGACGGCGGAGGCGACGGCACGAGAAGAATTTTTCGCCCTGGACTTGCGAAACCTTGATCGTCGCGCTATACTGAGAAACGTTTCGCGAAACGATTCGCGAAACGCATCGGAGGCATTGTGGCCGTCACCATCAAGGATATCGCGACGAAGCTCAACATCAGCGTGAGTACCGTCAGCTATGCCTTGAACGGGGGGCCGCGCCCCGTGCCCGAGGCCGTTCGCGACCGGGTCCTCGAAGCCGCCCGGGAACTGAACTATCGGCCGAACCGGGTCGCGCGCTCGATGATCACGGGCCGAAGCCACACCATCGGCGTCGTGCCGCCGGGGATCACGCACAACGTCTTCTTGAGCCCCTATCTGCAGCACGCGCTCAGCGGCGTCGCCAACGCGGCCAACGACCTCCACCAAGACCTGATCATCTTCACCCGATTCGAGGCCGCCGACACCGAGGCCATGCTGGGTTACCTGCTGGACGGGCGGGTGGACGGGGCCATCTTCATCGCTCCGAGCCTCAGCGAGGACGCCACGCGGCAGTTGGCGGCATCCGGTCTGCCCTGCGTCTGCGTTTCGATCGCCCCGCACGAAGGAATGCCCTCGTTCAGCCCCGACAACGAAGGCGGAATGCGACTCGTCATGGAGCACCTCTTCACATTGGGGCATCGCCGCTTCGCCCACATCGCCGGACGCCCCGAGATGGACGACGCCATCGCTCGTCGCGGCGCGTTCGAGGCGTTTCTTCGATCGAAAGGCGTTCCTTGTCCGCCCGAATCCATCGTCAACGGCGAATTCACGATGGAGGGCGGCGCTCTGGCGATGGCCGAGTTGCTCCGGCGAGGAAGCGAAGCCACGGCCATCGTCTGCGCGAACGATGAAATGGCCGTTGGCGCGATGCACACGGTGCAAGCCGCCGGGCTTCGGGTGCCCGAAGACATCAGCATCACCGGATTCGACATGTCGCCCTACAGCGGCATCGTCCAGCCGCCCATCACGACCGTGAGCCAGCCGGTGATCGAGATCGCCGCCGCCGCCACATCCGCGCTAGTCGCCTTGGTCCAGGGTCAGGAGACCCCGGCCAGCCGCGTTTTTCCCACCGAGCTCGTCGTTCGAGCCAGCACCGCACGTCCACAGGAGGACCTTCTCACCCCATGAAAATCCGCAAGGCATTCACGCTCATCGAACTGCTCGTNNCGCGATCATCGCGATTCTGGCGGCGATGCTCTTCCCCGTCTACGCTCAAGCCAAGACGGCCGCCAAGAAGACGGTCGCCCTGAGCAACTCGAAGCAGGTCGCCACGGCGCTCATGATTTACATGAACGACTACGACGACGCGCTGATCAAGAGCTTCTTCGGCTTCCCGCAGTACCCCGCATGCGACTGGGGCACTCCCGGGCTCCAGTTCTACAGCTGGCGCCACGCCATGTACCCGTACTTCAAGAGCAAGGAACTGCTCACCGACGGCACGAACCCGTTCGCGGCCCAGAACTACCACGTGGACCAGTACGTGGATCCGCAGGGCACCCTGCACTCGTACGCCACGAACTTTGCCGTGAACACGGCCATCATCGGCTTCGCCAACGGTCGCTGCGCCGGCCAGTGGACGCCCGAGGGGATCGACTCGCCGTCGATCGTGGACGAGCCCGCGAGCACGCTCATCATCATCCCCAGCCGCGCGCGCTGGAACGACCTGAAGCCGAGCTTCCTTTCGACGATCGAAGGCAAGAACCTCGGCGATCCGGGCAACTCGTGGTGCATCACGGTCGGCGGCGCGCAGAACTGCCCGTCCGACCCGAACGGCCCGATCCATGCCGTGGGCAAGCAAGTCGCCTGGGTGTGGCTGGACGGCCACGCGAAGTCCAAGGCGCCTCTCGCCACTCTGGACATCACCAACCCGAATCGGGACGACTGGGGTTCGCGCTACGGTATCAACCCGCGCACGAACACCAACTGGACGCAAGCCGACCGCATCGAAATCCACGATACGGCCTGGGGCGAGTACAAGTAACGTCGTTGCCTTCTCTCTGCGTCGGTCTCTGGGCTTCGGCTCAGGGACCGGCGTCCCAAACGCCATGAAGAACCGAACCATCCTTCTCGCCCTCATCGCCGTGGGTTGCGTCGCCGGTTGCCGGCAGAGCGACACTCCCGTCACGACGGTCCGCGTGGACCCCTCCAAGGAGCAAAACACGTACTCCAGCCCGCAAGCGCCCAAGCCGGGACAGCAGGCCACGCCGACCCAGCAGAACACGGGCTACGACAACCTGCGCAACAACCCGACGATCCCCGAGCAGGCCAAGCAGCAAGTGCTCGGCGGCCGTTAGGTCCCTTTCGCCTTACAGCACGCCGTGGGGAGGGAGGAGGACGACTTCGTCCACCGTGCGGTCGGCGGGCAGGTCGATCAGACGCGCGATCTCCTCGGCGACGGCTTGAGCCGTGAGCATTTGGTTGCGTGGCGGACTTCCCTGCTGGCGGTCCCAGAGGCTCGTGTCCGTTGCGCCTGGAAGGAGGGCCACAGAATGCACGCCCCGGGTCCGGGTCTCTCGGTTCAGGCACCGGGTGAACGCGAGCAGGCCGGACTTGGCTGCGGAATAGGCAGCGGCGCCCGCAAACGTCTCCTTCGCGGCGATGCTCAACACGTTGACGATCCTGCCCTGCCCATTCGACAGCATGCCGGGCACCAAGGCGTGGACCAGTTCCATCGGCACCTCGAGGTTGAGCCGCAGTTCTCGGTGGACAGCCTCCCAAGGCTGAGATTCGTAGGGACCGAATTGCACGTCGCCCGCGTTGTTGACCAAGACGTCCACCGGCCCTCCCAGCCAGGACGCCTGCGTCTGGACGGCCCCCGGGGCCATGAGGTCCAGGGCCAGCGCCGAAACTTCGTTCCCAGCAGACCTCGCTTCGCGGGCCACCTCGTCCAACTTGACGGGGTCGCGGCCCGTGAGGAACAGGCTGGACGAAGGCGCGAGGAGCGGAACGAGCGCACGCCCGATGCCTCCGGTCGCACCCGTGATCAGAACCCTTCTCAACGCCGAACCTCGAACGCGTTACGCGCCGTTTCCAGCAAGCGAACGCGAGAGAGCGACCGACCCAGCGAGGCGTCCAAGCGGTCGAAGATGGCCTTCGCGACGTTCTCACTGGTCGTGACTTGGCCGCGCAACTCCTCGACGTCCACATCCAGGTTGCGGTGGTCGTAGCGGACCACGACTTCCCTCTCCACGACCGCGTCGAGGTGATCGAGGTCCACCAGCATGCCGCTGGCAGGGTCTGGCTCGCCGGATACGGTGACTTCCAACACGTAGTTGTGGCCGTGGCCGTGGACGTGATTGCACTTGCCATAGGCCCGCACGTTCTCCTCGTCCGAGAGGTGTGGGCTGTGCAACCGATGCGAAGCGGCGAACTCGTAAGTGCGGGTGAGGCTGATCATGGGGGCGGGTTCAAGTTCAAAGGCTGCGGAAAGCGTCTCGGTTTCGGCGATGCGGATGGAAGCGAGTCGGACGTCGGGAGGCAGTTCGGGTTCGACCTGCTCGCGGCAAAAGACCAGCAGGTTCTCGAGCGACGGCGACCGGTCACGGAAGAAGGGCACCTCGTCGTTGAGGCTGCGCTGATCGAGCACGGCGACCAACCGAGCTTGCAGGATGGCGTCGAGGTCTTTCATGTTGATCACCATGCCCGAGGCGGACTCGACCTCGCCCGCGATCGCAACCCACACTACGTAGTTGTGGCCGTGGTTGTAAGGGGACGCCCAGCGCCCGAAACGCACGCGGTTGGCTTCGGCGTCCAGCGAAGGATCCCAGTAACGATGACCGCTCGAAAAGACGACGCGGCGTTCGAGAATCGTCATCGCGTCCTCCGGAACGGGATCGCCAGAGCCGCCGGAGCGTGCGCGCCGCGACCCATGCCCGCCAGCACCAACAGGGCAGCGACATACGGCAGCGCCAGGAACAACTGGAACGGCAGTTGCACGCCTTTGGCCTGGAACGTGAACTGGAGTCCATCCAGCCAGCCAAGCAACAGGCACGCCCCGAGCACGGGAACGGGCTTCCAACGTCCAAAAGTCACCATGGCGATCGCCAGGAATCCGCGCCCGGCCGTCATGTTGTCGGCGAACGAGCCCGCGATTCCCAACGAGAGATACGCACCTCCGAGGCCGGCCATTGCGCCGCCAAAGACCAACGCCGCAAAGCGGAGCCGAAGGACCGAGAAACCAGCGGCCTCGGCGGCTTGCGGGTACTCGCCCGCCGCGCGCAGCGCCAACCCCCACGACGTTCGAAAGAGCACGCCATGAGTGGCGACCGCCAGCAGCACTGCCACCACCATCACGGCATCGAGCCCCTGCCAGGAAGGCACCTTCTGCACGCTGAGCAGTTCCCCGCTCGCGCCGAAGCGCATCGCGAACAGCGTCCGCGTCAACCCAAGCGCCAACAGGTTCACCGCCGTACCGACCACCACCTGGTCCACGGTGAGCGTCAACGCGAACGCGCCCGAGACCAGGGCCAACGTGACTCCGACCAGGACGCCGACGCCGAGACCGACCCAAGGACTGCCGGTCGCGAGCGTGGCCAGCATGGCAAAGAACGCACCCGCCAGCATGGTGCCCTCGATGCCAATGTGGATGACTCCCGCCTTTTGGACGACCGTCTCGCCCAGGGCGGCGAGCGCAAGAGGGGTCGCGTACATCAGCACGGCCAACACAGCGCTCACGACTCGACCTCCGCACCCGCGAGTTGACGCCGCTCCAAGACGGTCCGCACACCGACATAGGCCCACACCGCAGTGCCCTGAATCACGAACATCACGGTCGTGCCGAAGTTGCTGAACCGGGCCAGGTTCTCGGAACCCGCAAACAGCCCGCCGAAGTAGACCGCGCTCAGGCCGACGCCCACGGGATGCAGGTTGCCCAGGAGCGCCACGGGAATCGCGATGAACCCGAGTTGCTGGTTGAAGCCCTTGGCCAATTGCCCCGTGATGCCCAGAAACTCGACGCTGGCCGCGAGGCCGCACAAGCCGCCGCTCAGGGCCATCGCAATGAGTTGGTACCGGGCGGGTGGGATGCGGTTGGCCCGCGCCGCTTGAGGGTTTTCGCCAGCCAATCGGACCCGGAAACCGGTGGGCGTGAGGAACAGGATCGCGTAAACGACCACGACGGCGACCAACGCGATCAGCACGCCCGAATGCAGGTCGTTCTGCCGGTCGAACCGGAACAGCATCATGGCGTCGGGCAGGCGGTCGGTCTGAGGGGTTCGGCCCTTGGCTTCCTGCAGCGACCCGGTGAGCGCCCATTCGAACAGTTGGATGGCGACGAAGTTGAGCAGGATGGTCGAGATCACCACGTTCACGCCCCGCTTCACGAGGAGCCACCCGGCGATGAGCGCGAACAGCCCGCCCCACACGAAGCCCGAGACCAAGACCAACGGCTTCAACGCCAACGCGGGCACCGCAGACAGGAGCTTGGCGGCCGCCGCGCCGCCCAGGGCACCCGCCAGGAACTGGCCTTCTCCGCCGATGTTGTACATGCCCGCCCGCCACGCGACGGCCATGCCCAGGCCCATGAGCATCAGCGGGGTCGCCTTGACCGCTGTGCGCATCCATCCGCCCGAGGAGCCGACCGAGCCCTCCCAGATCAGCCCGAGCGAATCCGCCACGGGCATCCCGAACGCGACCAGTGTCAGCACCAAAGCCAGGGTCAGGCCCAACAACGCACCCAGTGCGGGTAGCAACGTCTTCTTCAAGCCGCGCCTCCGACCATCGCCTCGGCCCCGTCACCCGACCGCAGACGACCGCCGAGAAGGAAGAACGTCTCGTCGGCCATGGCGGCCAACTCGTCGAGGTCGGTCGAGATCAGCAGGACGGCCGCGCCTCGGTCCCTGGCCTGAGCGAGTTGCTCGTGGACGAACCGGGCCGCCCGCACATCGAGGCCGCGCGTGGGGTTGACGGCCACTACGAGGTCGGGTTCGCGGTCGAGTTCGCGGGCCACGACGACCTTTTGCTGGTTGCCGCCGCTCAGCGAACCCACGGGGTCATCCAGAGCGCCGACCTTGATCGCGTACTTGCCGACCAACTCGCCGCCCCAATGGCTCAACGCGCGGGTTCGAAGGAAGGGGCCCCGCCTCATCTCGGTCCGAAGGTGGCCGGCGATGGCGAGGTTGTCGAGAACCGACATCTTGAGGGCCAAGCCGTCCTTCTGGCGGCTCTGGGGGATGTAGGCGATCGCGGGTTCGCCATGCGGCACCCAGACCAGTTCCCCACTGAAGCTCCGCACGCCGACGATGGCTTCCGCAAGCTCGACCTGCCCGTTGCCGTCCACGCCGCCGATCCCGACGATCGCACCCCGGGGCACCTCTAAGCCCAGGTCCGTGATCGCCGACTCGCCCCGGTCTCCCAGGACCCGCAATCCGGATAGACGCAGGCCTTGAAACTCAGTGGCAGACTTCGCTGAGGGTCGCTCGGCCCGGGGTGGCACGTCGCCGACCATCCACGCCGCCAGGGTCGCCTCGTCCACGTCGGCGATCGGCGCGGAGGCGACAACCTCGCCTCGCCGCAATACAGTGGCACGGTTGGCCACGGCCATAACCTCGCTGAGTTTGTGGGCGATGAGCAGGATGGCCATGCCCTTTTCTCGCAGATCCCGAAGGACGCGGAACAACTCTTCAACTTCGTCGGGACCAAGGACGGCGGTCGGCTCGTCGAGGATGAGGACGCGGCGGTCGTCGCCCAGGGCCTTCAGGATCTCGATGCGTTGCTGGACCCCCACGGGCAGGTCGCCGGTTCGAGCCTTGGGGTCGAGTTTCCAGCCCAACCGCTCGGCCATCGCCAGCGACCCCGCCGCGCGATCCAGGGGCTCCAACCGTTCGAGCGTGCGGCCTGTTCGCGCCAGAGCCAAGTTCTCCGCTACGGTGAACTCGGGCACCAACATAAAGTGCTGGTGGACCATCGCCACCCCCATGTTTCGGATCGCCACGGGGTCGCCCAAGGGCAACGGCGCACCGTCGAGTTCGAGCGATCCGGCGTCGGGCATCAAGAAGCCCGCAAGCAGGTTGACCAGCGTGGACTTGCCCGCTCCGTTCTCGCCCAGGACCGCGTGGATCTCGCCGGCCTCGAACGTCGCGGCCACGTTCTTGAGCGCCTGAACGGGCCCGAAGCGCTTGCACAGGCCGCGAATGGCGATCAACGGCTGCATGGTGGTCGCGTCAGAACTCGTCTTTCGGAACCGTTCGCCGCCCATCCTTGATCTGGGCTTGGATCTCGGCGACCAGCGTCAGCACATCCGGAGGAATGACCGTCTTCATCGCCGGGTTGACCACGAAGTCAATCGCGCCGATGTCCATCCCCATCAGTTCGATGCCGCCCTTGTAGCCGCCTTCCTTGACCTTTTTGGCCAATGCGACAAAGGCGGGTTCGGCGAGGATCACGGCACTGGCGATCACGCGTCCGCTCGGGTTGTCGTTCTGGTCGGCGTTGGCTCCGAACGCGTAGACGTTCTTCTCGGCGCAGGCGTCGAACACGCCTTGGGCTGCGGCGTTGGCTTGGTGGATGACGAAGTCCGCGCCTTCCTCGATCAGTTTCTCGGTGGCTTGCTTCGCTTTGGCGATGTCCTGACCGGAGTTGGTGAAGACTTCCTTCACCTGGATCGCGGGATTGGTGTCGATCGCTCCGGCGCGGAACGCCTTGAACGTCGAGCGGATGGAAGGCACATCGTCGCCGCCAACCATGCCGACCACGCCGGACTTGCTCATTTTGGCCGCCATGACGCCGGCCAGGTAGAAGCCCTGCTCCAAGTAGAACCGGAACGCGCCCACGTTGTCGGCCGTTTGACCGCCCGAACTGCTGACAAAGACCGTGTCCGGGAAATCCTTGGCCACCTCGATGGCGGGCTCGTTGTACTCGAACCCGTGCCCGAACACGAGCTTGTAGCCTTGGCGCGCGTAGGATCGCATGGCATCCTTGATCTGCGTGCCGCCCGCTTCCTGGTTGTTGACCTGCGCGCCCGTATCTGCTTCGATGGCTTTGAGGCCCCGGTAGGCCATAGCGCTCCAGCCCGCGTCACTCACCGGACCCGGCGTGAGCAGTGCGACCTTGAACGGCGCGGCTTCGCTCGGCTTGGGCTCGCCGGAAGCGGACTCTTCTTTGGGGGCGGAGCAGCCGACGACGAGGGCCAGGGCCGCGACGGCGAGGGCGAATGTGTTGAGCTTGATCATGGTCGGTCGTCACCCGAGGGTTTCTGACGCCAAGTATGCGCCATACCAAACCCGAACGTCTGCTACGGTGCTGGAGCGGCGGTCGTTTCGCGCGCCACTCGCGCGGCAAACTCGTCTGGGAGGATCATCAGCACGTAGCCGTTGAGCAGCACCATGAAGCCGAGCGCGACCAAGAGCGTGAGCCTGCGGTTCTTGTAGCCGAACTGGGCCGCTCCGACGGCTAGGCCGCACGCGATGGGGCCGATCGCGGGGTAGAGGTACCGGGCCTGTGCTTGAAAGTACTGCATGTTGAACCGGATGAACAGCGCCAGCACCGTGGCGAAGAACGCGGCGTTCACGATCTGAACGAGGCCGCTGCCGCGCGTCTCCTTGTCGCCCCGGAACGAAAGGGTCCACCCCAACCCGAGGATCAGCGTCGCCGCCATCAGGATGCGGTACAGGCGGAAGTCGAAGAAGATGTCCCAGTAGCTGAACACCCCGTAGAAGCTGTACACCGTGCCTTCCGTGACCGCCGTCCAGTACGGAATCCAACCGCCCGCGCGGTTTGCGAGCGTCTCGGCCTGCATGGTCCCCGTGAACGCCTCGCCGAACGCCTTGATCGCGAACGGGTCGCCATAGAGGCCTTTGTTCCGAAGCATCCAAGGCAGCGGCAACAACAAGGGGCCGATCAGAACGAGCAGCGCATGGGGCCAGATCGTCTTGGACTCCGAGACCTCCTTTCGCCCGAGATACAGCGCCAGGCCCACCGGGATGAACAAGGACAGAGCACTCGTCTTGGTATAGATGCCGACTGCGACCAACAGCGCGATCGGCACCGACTTGCCGAAGCACCACCCCTCGCGCAACGCCTTGGCGAGAAACGCGAGCGTCCACGTGCAGACCGCGATGAGCATGGGGTCGTTGCCGACCGCAGCCGAGAGCCCGACCATCATCGGCATGAAGCCGCCGATCATTGCGGTGAGCAGCCCGATCCGTTCGCTCTTGAACCCCCAGTACCCAAGGCAAAACAGGCCCCAGACCGCCAATCCGCCGAGGATCGCGCTGAAACTCCTCAGGCGCAAGCCCGCCGAAGGGTCGGCAACGTCCGACACGCCGAGCACCCGCGCGTAGGTGCTGGCCAAGACGTAGTAGAGGGGAGGCTGGTGCGCCTGATACGACTCGTAAAGGTTGGGGTCCTTGGGCTTGAAGACGGGAATACCGTTGCCGTCGAGGATGTGTTGGACGTAGTTGGCGTGCTGGCGCTCGTCGGGTGCGCCGATGTCCAGATGCGTCCCCGGTTGGTTGAGCAATTTGCCACCCGTTCGGTAGGGGATCGCTCCAGCATAGGCGAGCGCCAACAGGATGTGCCCGATCACCAGGCCGATGAGGATGCGTCGGGTCATCATGGGGGCGTCAACTTCATCGTCACGTGTGGTACTCGGCGTTGATCCGCACATACCCGTAGCCGAAGTCGCACGTGTAAACGACGGCTTCTTCGCCGGGTCCCAAATCGAGCTCGATCCGCACCGATTCTGCCTTTAGGTCTTGAGACGCTTCTGCGGCGTCGAAGGTTTGGGGAGTTCCGTTTCGGCAAAGCAGATGCCGCCTTCCCGAAGCCGCCAACGTCAGGGAAGCAAGGGTTGGCTCGAAGGCTACGCCGGATCGGCCGGCTGCGGCCAGAATGCGCCCCCAATTGGGGTCGCAGCCAAACATGGCCGTCTTGACGAGCGGCGAGTTGGCGATCGTCTTGGCCACGCGCTTGGGGTCGTCGCTGCCGCGCACCCAGACCTCGATGAGTTTGGTGGCGCCTTCTCCATCGCGTGCCACTTGCTTGGCGAGGTCCACGCAGACCTGCTCGAGGGCGTGGGCGAACTCGGGATAGGTGGGTTGGTGGCCGCTGGCGCCGTTCGCCATGGCCAGCACCATGTCGTTGGTGGAGGTGTCGCCGTCCACCGTAAGTGCGTTGAAACTGTTCGCCACGGCCGCTCGCAAAGCGCGGTCCAACGTGGCGGCGTCCACCACGAGGTCGGTGGCGATGAAGGCCAGCATCGTGGCCATGTTGGGTTCGATCATGCCCGAGCCTTTGGCGATGCCCCGAATGCTCCCGCCACCGAGCGCGATTTCGCTCGTCTTCTCGACGAGATCGGTGGTCATGATGGCTTCGGCAAACGGCTGCGGATCGCTGCTCCCATGGACGGCGGCCTCGCGGATGCCCTTCTCGACCTTGTCCATGGCGATCTGCTGGCCGATCACGCCCGTGGACGCCACAGCGATCCACTCGCTGTCGAGCCCAAGATGTTCGGCTGCCAAGAGCGCCATCCTGCGCGTGTTCGCCTCGCCTTGCTCGCCCGTCATGCAGTTCGCGTTGCCGCTGTTGACCACGATGCCCTGGAGCCGTCCAGAAGCCACCACGCTGCGGCTGTAATCCACGCACGAGGCCCGCACGAGGTTCTGCGTGAACACGCCCGCACCCACCGAGGGCGTCTCGCTCCACAGCAAACCAAGATCTCGCCTTTTGTTCTTCAGGCCGCAGTGCACGCCGGAATACAGAAAGCCCTTGGGCATGGTCAGGGCCACACTCCGTGGATGGGAAGGCCGGCGGTTTCGGGGAATCCGAACATCAGGTTCATATTCTGCACCGCTTGGCCCGCCGCGCCCTTCATCAGATTGTCAATGACCGAGACGACCGTGGCCAACTGGGTCCGTTCGTCCACCGCGCATGCGATGCGACACGAGTTGGTGCCCAGGACTTCCTTGGTCGAAGGCCAGTAACCGGGGTCGCAGACGCGGACGAAGGGATGCGCCCCATGGAACACTTTGAGCGCGGCACGCAATCGCTCATCGGTGGTTCCTGGCGCGATCGGGAAGTGGATCGTGGCGTGGATGCCCCGTGGGAAGGGGAGAAGGTGCGGCGCGAACCGCACGGGTCGCCCCAGAAGTTGCTCGATTTCGGGAGTGTGGCGGTGGCCCACCACGCCGTACGCCTTCAGCGAGCCGGCCAGCTCGGAGAGAAGATACTCGGTGTCGGCCTTCGAGCGTCCCGCTCCCGAGACCCCCGACTTGGCGTCGATGATCGGCGTGCCGTGGATCAACCCGGCTCGTTCGAGAGGAACCAGGGCCAACAAGCTCGCTGTGACGTAGCAGCCGGGGTTGGCGACGAGGCGTGCCTGTGCGATGCGCGTGCGGTCGCCGAGTTCGGGCAGACCGTAGACCGCTTCGGCACAGGCCGCTGGGCGGGCGTGAGGCATGCGGTACCACGCCTCCCACTCGTCAAGGTCCGTGAGCCGGAAGTCGGCGGAGAGGTCGATCACCCGCGTCCGCTCGATCAACTCGGGCGCCAGCCGCATGGCGACGCCATTGCTCTGGCAGAGGAAGACGACGTCCGACTCGCTCGCCGACAGCGGGTCGTAGGCTTCAAGCACCAGATCGGTGTCGAGCCACGGGCACGAGGTTCGCAAGGGCTGCCCAGCCAGCCGGTCCGAGGTGGCTCGCACCTGGCCGACATTGGGATGGGCGAAGAGAAGGCGCAACGCCTCGGAACCGGTGTATCCGGTCGCGCCGACGACGGTCGCGCTGATCGTCTTGGACATGGGCAGGCACGAATGTACCTGCCCCGTTGCGATGCCGTTAGAACGAGGCCTTGAGCGACACCCGGAGGTCGAGGGTCGCCGAAGTCTTCGTTCGCAAGTCGTCCGCGACTCCGCCCGGCTCGTAGAGGAAGAACGACGTGAAGCCCGAGAGGGGGGTGCCCGTGTAGGGGATCCCGCCGGGGAACACGTAGGCGCTCAGCGAGATGCTGCCCCACTCCGGCGAGCCGTATTCGAGGCCGAGGCGCGCCATGGCCCGTGTGCTTCCATCCGGGTTCACCACCGTTCCGCTGGGCCTTTCAAAGAGCAGCTTGCCCTCGTAGAGGAAGCTCCAGCCCTTGGCCTTCAACGGTTGCTTGCCCGCGTAGCCGACACCGAACACCGATGCCGACCGGCTGCCCGCCTTGATGCGGCTGTACGAGCCCGACCAACCCTCGTGATCCACCTCGAACGTGTCCGTCTTCGGGCCGAAGTAGAGCGCGGAGGAGCCGTCGGTCTGTTCGAACGTGCCGTCTCCGGAGCGATGGGCGATGTAGGAGACGCCGAACGGCGCGCCGCCGCGGCTTTGGAACTCGTAGCGCATCCCAAACTCGGTGGCCCTCGCGTCGAAAGTGCTGCGATTGCCCGTGGCTGGGTCTTCCTTGCCCTTCGCGTCGAGCGATTGGCTGCCGAACCAGAGCTTGAACTGCTTGACCGGCTGGATGTCGAACTTGAGGTACTTGGAGGACAGGCTGCGGCCGCCAAAGCTCGCGCCCAGTCCGCCGAACGTCAGGCCGATGGAGCGATCTCTGCCATCGGAGGCAAGTTCGACACGGTCTTGGGCTTGCGCTCCGGCGACGAGAAGGGCCGTTGCGGCCAATAGTGTGGTCTTGGTTGTCATCATCGCACCGTCAGCTCCAGAGTCGAGGCGTCTTCGATGAACCCTTCCGAGTTGATTTCGCTGATGACGGCCGTACCGCCCGCCACCGTCGCTACCTTCTGGACGATGCCGTTGGCGTGAACGACGCGCAACTCCACCGTCTTTCCGTTTGCCGAGGGGTGCATGGTGAGGGTGATCGTCGCGCCGAGCGTGGTCTCGCCGTTTCCGGGAACCACGCCGGTGATCTTGAGCGGAATGCTCGACGAACCATCGGCGAACACCTGTCCGCGAATCGCCACCGTACCGACCGGGCCAAGGGACGCGCCGCGCGGTCCGCCTTGGATCGTCGCGCCGCTCACGGTGAACACGCACGGGCCGACGGGCACGATGAGGTTTTGCAGGAGCGTGCCGTCCACCTTGGAGAGGAACACGCCGGAACGTCTGCCGTTCACGCGAACCTCGGTGTCGGTGGCAAAGGTCGCGCCGATGAAGCCGCTTCCCGCGGGAAAGAAGGCTACGATCTCGCCGGGCGTGACGGTCGTTCCCTCGGGGACTTTGCCGGTTTCGGTGGTTCCACCGACGTTGACGTCGGCGTCGCCTGGACCTGTGACGGTGGATTCGGAGGTGCCCGAATCTTGGTTGGTCTCGCCGGTGATGGGGATCGTGGCACCGGAGATGGTGGAAACGGTGTTCTTGCCGCCGCAGCCGAGGGCCAGAATGAGGCTGGTGGCGACCAGGAGTTGAAGTGACTTTGTCATGGATGGGACTCCAAACAGGGAGGTTCCATAGGAACGTATCGGCAGGAGTCCGGAGATTTGCCGGTTGATACCGGAGCTTTTGCCAGGAATCACTCGATTCGGAAGCTGGTGGAGCCCAATCGGACCACATCGCCGACCTGAATCGGTGCGGTTCCGACGCGCGCTCCGTTGACGAACGTGCCGTTGGTGCTGCCCAAATCCTCGACGAACCAGCCCGCCGGCCCCCCGGCGATGCGGGCATGGCGACGGCTCGCGTTGGGGTCGGGAATCTGAACGTGTGCGCCTTCGCGTCCCAACTCGCACCCCGTGATCGCCAAGGGGAAGCGTCGGCCCTGCATCACGCCGTCCAAGGCGACGAGCGTGGCTGGAGTGGGGGACGCCGCCGGCGCCGGGACAGGAATCGGAACCGGCTGGGCGGCTCGTTGGACGTCGCGTTGGGGCGAGGCACCCCCCGAGCGCAACAAGAACTCGATCACGAACGACCCGATTTGAACCACATCGCCATGGTTGAGCGGGACCTCCGAATGGCCGATGGATTGCCCGTTGACGACCGTGCCGGTGGGCGACCCCCCGTCCGCAAGCGAGTAGCGCGATCCGCGCTTGATGACGCAGGCATGGAACGGGATCACCGACGGGTCGCCAAAAAGCGGCACTTGAGCGGTCTCGGCGGAGCCGATGTAGGTATGCGCCGTGTCCACGACCCAGTCCTTCCCTTCGTTCTTGCCGAGCCGGAGGCGCAGCCATGCCTTGCGGCCCATCTGTTCGACCACGGCGGCGCAAAGGCCGATCGCCGCACCGGTCACGAGCGAATAGATGGCGCGGCCGGGGGCGCCGATCTCGACGTCGCCCACGCCGGGTTGTTGACGCAAGGGCACCATGACCCCCGAGAGCAATTGGCTGACGATGTCGAACATCGCGCCTCCGAGGGCTCAGCCGATCAGCCCTCCGATGAACCCCTGATAGGCCCGACGGGGCGACTTCGAAGGGATGCCCAGGACCAAACCGATGAACGCCCCCAACGGGGCAAGCGCCATGATGCGGGCCAGAATGGTGGGTAGCGTGAACGCCCCTGCCTGAAGCACGTTGCCGAAGATCGCGTAGGCCATGCGGCCGCCCAGTTGGTAGCCCAAGCTACCCCCGACCGCACCCAACAACAAGCCTCCGAAAAGACCCCGCAGCAGGTGCGCGCGGCTGCCCTGCATCCGACCGTACGTCGCGCCGATGGTCGCGCCGATCAGGCCGCCGAGCACGGGCACAAACCGTGCGCTCCACTCGACCCACAGCACGTCGGCCAGCGTGCGTGGCGCGGAGGGTTCCATGATCGCCCAAGCGGCCAGGCCCGCCATGCCACCCGCGAACATGAGGAAAAGAGCGAGGGCCACGTTAGGCCTCGAACCTCGCCGTGACTTGCCCTAGAATGAGCGTGTCTCCGGGGTTGAGGCGTGTCGGCCCGGCGGCCTTAGCACCGTTGACGAACGTCCCGTTGGTGCTGCCGAGGTCTTTGACGATCCAAGCGCCGTTCTCTAGGGCGATTTCTGCGTGCCGCCGCGAGACGCTGCTCTGATCGGCCCACGCGATGGTGCATGCGAAGTCACGGCCGATCGTGTTGCCGTCGGGCGACAGGGCGAATTCAACGCCGTCCGACCGAACCAGGCGCGGCGGCCCTCCAGGTGCGGCGACGGGCGCGACGGTTGGGGCCGGGTCGAGCACGATCGGCGCGAGTGTTTCGGGTTTGGAGAACGAAGGCGCCGGCACCGAAGGGTCGTCCGCAGGTTGGGCGTTCGGCTCGGGGATGCTCACGCCGACCTTGGCCAGTTGATCCTTGACCTGATCGGGGTTGCGGCGCACGTACTGGAAGATGAAGTAGCCGATCCCACCTGCGACGCCGAGCGTGATCAGGGTGACGGCCAAGTTTTTCAGGATGCCTCCGAAGTCGTTGCCGGAGGGTTCGGTTTGGGCTGGGGGAGTCGCGGCCCCGCTTTCGGCCTCGGCGGCGTCGTTGGTCGCGCCGCCCAGCGTCTCGACGTTGTCGTCGATACTGATGGCGAGGGTCGGCACGGGATCGTCGCGCTTGGCGGTCAGCTCGAACTCCTGCTTGGGGGCCTTCTTGTTCTTGGTCGCGCCGGGTGTTTTGGGCGCATAAGCGACCTGCACGCCGACCTTGCCAAACGGAATGGCCCACGCCTCGACGACGCCTTCGTCCTGCGGCGTGAGCAGAACCACCTCGCGGCGCTCCCCCGCCGTGATCTCCACGATGGCGGCGGCGACGGGCTTGCCGTCCCGCTTCACGCTGACCCGGACCCTTTCCAGATGCGTAAAGTCGGCTTCGGTCAGTTTCCAGGAGCGCTTGAGGTCCTTGACTTGGCGGATGGCCAGGTTGCCCGCGCCATTGGAGACGTAGATGCGGTCCTCTGGCTGGGCCAGCCCAAGTTCGGCTTCGTAGGTCGCCCCGGTGAACTGGATCGGCTCGTCCATCGGTCCGGCCAACGCTGCGGGGCCGAGCCAAACGTGCCGGGTTCCGTCGCTGCCGAATTGCAACTCGACGCGCTTCGACTGAGCCATGCCCGAAACGGCAGACCAAACGGCACATACGGCCAAGCAGCATCGTAACACGTTGGGCCTCACGCGCACCATTGTACGTTAGGACGCCTGCCGGGCCACAATGGGGACGTGAGGCACGGCGAAACGCTCATCGGTGGACACTTCTTCGGTGGACCCTGCGATCAGGCGACACCGAAGGACGTCGTGGCTTCGCCCTGGGACGGACGGGTTGTCGGCACCGTCGCGGAGGCTTCGCTCCAGGATGGGCGGGTGGCGGTGCAAGCGGCGCGCGAGGCGTTCGAGACGTGGCGTTCCAGCCCCCGCCAAACGCGCCAGAGGCTGCTGCGCAACGTGGCTCGGCTGGTGCGCGAACGTTCGGAGGAGTACGCCGAACTGCTTCGTGACGAGATCGGCAAGCCGATCCGCTGGGCACGAGCCGAGGTCGAACGGCTCGCAATTACGTTCGACCTGGCCGCCGACGCCGTGTCCACGTACGGGTTCGAGGCTGTTCCCGTGGACACGGACCCCCGAGGCTTGGGGTGCTCGCTGACCGTGGAGCAGCGTCCGCTGGGTGTGGTGTTGGCCATCGTGCCCTACAATTGGCCGTTCAACCTAGCGGCGCACAAGATCGCCCCCGCTTTGGCGGCCGGCAACACCGTGGTGGTCAAGCCTTCGCGCCGCGCGGCGTTGTCAACGCTGACCTTGGCGCGGTGCATCCACGAGGCGGGTTGCCCGCCGGGGGTCGTCAATGCCGTGAACGTCTCGGGTCCAGAGGCCCAGGTGTTGGCCGGTATGGACGAGGTGGCTATGGTGAGCTTCACGGGCTCGCCCGAGGTGGGCTGGGGACTCAAAGACGCTTTGCCGCGCAAACGGGTCAGCTTGGAGTTAGGCGCCGACTCCGCCGCCGTCGTGTTCGCGGATGCCGACCTCGACGCCGCGATTCCGAAGCTGGTCAACGGTGCGTACGGCTACGCGGGGCAGGTTTGCATCTCGGTGCAGCGCACCTTTGTTCAGCGCGAGGTCTATGCCGAGGCGCGCGAGCGCCTGATCGCGGCGACCGAGGCGTGCCCTTACGGCGACCCCGCCGAAGAGTCGGTGGTGTGCGGTCCGATGATCTCCGCCAGCGAGGCCGACCGTGTGATGGAATGGCTCGCCGAAGCGGAGGTTGCCGGGGCGCGGGTGTTGGCCGGGGGGCATCGGGTCGGTCCTGTGGTCACGCCGACACTGGTGGAGGACGTGCCCGGGTCGGTGCGCTTGGGCTGCCGGGAGGTGTTCGGTCCGGTGGTCACGTTGGAGGCCTTCGAATCGGCCGAGGAAGCTTGGGCGAAAGTCAATGCGTCGGTGTATGGCATCCATGCGGGTGTATTCACCCGGGACCTGCACACGGTCCGCGACGCGTTCGACCGGTTGGAGGTGGGCGGCGTGGTCGTCAACGACGCACCGACCTTGCGCTTCGACGCGATGCCCTACGGGGGCGTGAAGCAGAGCGGCTTCGGGCGCGAAGGCGTCCGGTACACCATGGACGAGATGACCGAGCCGAAGGCGCTGCTGACGAGGTGGGATGCCTGACCTCGCGTTGCTCGCCGACCCTCCCGAGGGCCTTGTGGTAAGGGAGACCGAAGCGGGATGGGTGATCGTCTGTGGCCTCAAGGGATTCACCGTGGGGAGATGGCTTATTGCGGGTCTTGCGGTGGCATTTGGTGCAGCGGCTGTCATGGCTGCGAGGACGTCACACGACACGACCAGCCCGGCGCAGTTCGAGTCGCCTGAGATGGGGCCTTGGATGGCTCTGGCTTTCGGTGGAGCTGCCCTACTCATGGCAGGTGTCTGGGTGCGCCTGTTCATCGTCACGACTTCGCTGATTCTTGGACGAGATGCCCTGGTGATCGAGGACTCTCTTGGAAGGTGGCGTTGGACCCGGAGAGTGCCTTGGAACACGGTGCGAGGCGTGCATCAGCTCCGAAGCGACGAGCCTGAAGTCAAGACGCCATCCTGGTGCTTGATCATCGAGGGAGATCGAGACATCCGGTTGCTCCCTGCGCAAACGCGGGAGATGAGCGATTGGCTCGGGCCCGTCTTGGCCGAGTGGGCGGGTAAGAAGTTCGGATCTGCCGGCTAGCGACTCGCCAAAGGGTACTGACTCTGCTGCTCGCGATGATCTAGCGGCGTCGATTTCGAGGCGCGCGGGCCGATCCTCACCCCCAGCGCCTCTCCTTCGCCATGGCCGGGCCAAGGCGAGGGGAGTCCGGGCTCGTGATGCACCGCCGCGACTGCTCAGTACTTCAGCACTTTGAGCGCCGCGTCCAACACCTTTTGCGTGTTGGGCAGCACGAAGGTCTCCAGCGACTTCGCCCATGGAACGGGCGTATCCAACCGGGTGACGCGCAACGGGGGCGCGTCCAGAAGATCGAACGCCTCGGTGGCGATGCGCGCCACGAGTTCTCCCGCGAAGCCGCACGTCATGGGCGCTTCGTTGACCACCACGCATCGGTTGGTCTTGGCCAGCGACGTCTTGATGGTGTCCATATCGAGAGGCACCAGCGATCGGATGTCGATCACTTCGGCGCGATAGCCCTGCTCGGCGAGTTTGTCCGCCGCCTCCAAGCAGTGATACACGTTCTGACCGTAGCTGACGAAGGTCAGGTCCGTGCCTTCTCGCCGGACCGCAGCCTGGCCCAACGGCACGATGTAGTCCTCGGTGGGCAGTTCCTCTTCGATGTCGCGCTTTCGGTAAAGCTCCTTGATCTCGTAGATCAGGACCGGGTTGCCGTCGCGAAGCGCGGCCCGGGTCATTCCCATCGCGTCGTAAGGGGTCGAGGGACAGATCACCTTGATGCCGGGCGAGTTGCAGAACCACGCCTCGTTCATCTGGCTGTGGTAGAGCGCGCCGCCGCCGTAGGCGCCCGCGGGACCCCGGATGACGACGTTCATGCCGACCTCGCCACCCGTGCGGTAGCAATAAGTCGCCAACATGTTGACGATCTGGTCGAATCCGCAGGAGATGAAGTCGATGAACTGCATCTCGGCCACGACGGTCTTGCCGTTCAGGGCCATCCCCGTCGCCGCGCCGACGATGAGGGCTTCGCTGATCGGCGCGTCGATCACGCGTTGCCGGCCGTGCTTGGCGAGCAGCCCATCGGTGACGCCGAACGCTCCGCCGAGGATGCCGATGTCCTCGCCGATGCAGACCATGTTGGGGTTGCGCGTCATTTCGCCATCGAGCGCTTCCTTGATGGCGGTCAGGTAGTTCTTCTTGACCAATTGTTGGTACTCGATGGAACTCGCCATGGCTACTCCTTGAACACCCACATGCCGCCTTCTTCGGCGGGCGGCGCCGGCGCTTGGATGGCGTACTCGATGCCTTCCTTCATGTAGAGCACCACTTCGTGGGGGAAGTCCTCGTCCGTGACTTCGGAAGCGCTGCGTCCTTCGGGCGAATGACGGTCGGCCTCGTCTTTGGAGAGCAGGCCCTGCTCCTGGAGCCACGTCTTGTACACCGCCAGGGGATCGCGGCTTCGGCCACGTTCGACTTCCTCGGCGGGTCGGTACTTGGCGGCACGGTCGTCGTCG
>DDSP01000012.1 GCA_002343445.1 Chthonomonas sp. UBA2387 | reverse complement strand
CGTCTGGCGCCTCTGGCGGCGTCGCCTTGGTTGACGCGCGGCTCGTCCCGATTCACGTTTCCACCCCGGCGCTCCTCCCTGACCCAGTGAGAGCGTCGGCAGGTGTCCGCCTAGTCCGTCTTCCATTTTCCTTCTTCCAAATCGGGGGGATGTGAATGTGAATCGTGAAACGTGTATCCGAACGGCGAATCGTCGACCTGCCCACGCCCAGAACCGAATCGCGACCGCTGCGGGCCGTGCCGCCAGAGTACAATCCCCGAGCCCTATGCTCGACAATTTGACGCGCCGCCTGTCTGGGGTCTTTGCCGGGCTGCGGCGAAAGGGAAGGCTCACCGAAGACGACGTGAACGAGGCGCTGCGCGAAATCCGCGTGGCGTTGCTCGAGGCCGACGTCAACTTCGCCGTCGCCAAGGACCTGATGCGGCGCATCCGCGAGAAGGCCGTGGGCGAGGCGGTGTTCGGCAGCCTGACCGCCGACCAGACCATCGTCAAGATCGTCCGCGACGAACTGGTCGACATCCTGGGCGGCGAGACCGTCCGCTTCAATTGGTCGCCGGCGCCGCCGACCGTGGTGCTCATGTGCGGCCTGCAGGGCTCGGGCAAAACCACGAGTTGCGCGAAGCTGGCCCAGTGGTTCCAGAAGCAGGGCAAGAAGCCGATGATGGCGGCGTGCGACACGCAGCGCCCCGCAGCGGTCCACCAGTTGCAGGTGCTGGGCGAGCAGGTGGACGTGCCCGTTTACGCCAAGACGGACGGCACCAAACCGCCACAGATCGCGCGGGAGGCGTTGGAGCGCTGCAAGCACCTGATGCTCGACGTGCTCATCGTGGACACCGCCGGGCGTCTCACGGTGGACGAAGACCTGATGCGCGAGTTGCGCGAAGTCCACGACGTGTCGCGGCCCAGCGAAGTGTTCCTGGTCCTTGATTCGACCACGGGCCAGGAAGCGGTCAACGTGGCGCAGGCGTTCCACGAGCGCGTCCCCGTGACCGGCGCGATCTTCACCAAACTCGACGGCGACACCCGAGGCGGAGCCGTGCTCAGCGTCCGAGCCGCCACCGGAACGCCGGTGCGATTCATCGGCGTCGGCGAGGCCGTGGACGCCCTCGACGTGTTCCACCCCGACCGAATGGCCGGCCGAATCATCGGCATGGGCGACGTCCTGGGCATCATCGAACGCGCCGAAACCGCTCTCGATCAGGAGCAGGTCAAGGAACTCGAGGGCAAGATGCGCAAGGGCGGCCTCGACTTCAACGACATGCTGTCGCAGTTCGCGACGATGCGTCGAATGGGGCCCCTGCAGCAGGTGTTGAAGATGCTGCCCGGCATCAGTTCGATGGTTCCCGAGGAGGCCTTGAACCAGGTGGACGAGAAGCACGTGGGGCGAATCGAGGCGATGATCCTGAGCATGACGGCACGCGAGCGATCGAATCCGGATATAATCAATGGTTCCCGGCGAAAGCGCATCGCCGCGGGCTCCGGCACGTCCGTCGAAGAAGTCAACGCGCTCATCAAGCAATTGAACGAGATGAAGCGCGGGATGAAGCAGATGGTGAAGCTGGAGCAGCGGTTCAAGAAGCAGCGAGGCGGTCGCCGGTGACTCAGGAGTATCAGATTTAGTGGTTAAGATCAGGTTGCGACGCATGGGCGCGAAAGGCGCGCCGTTTTACCGAGTCGTGGTGGCGCCGAGCACGGCGGGCCGCAACGGCAGCTTCAACGAGGTCATCGGGACGTACAACCCGACGACTCAGCCGAAGCATCTCGAAATCAAGAACGACCGAGCCCTGCATTGGCTGCTCAACGGCGCTCAGCCGACCGAGACCGTGGCCTACCTGCTCAAGAAGGTCGGAGTCCTAGACGAGTATTTCGGCCAGCGGCCCAAGGCGCGCAAGGACTTCGCGTATCTCGACAAAACAACGGCGGCCACCTCGGTGAGCACGGCCATCGACAACGAGGTCACCGCCAAGGTCGCCGAAGCGGTCGCCGAAGAGGCAGTGGGCGAAGGCGCATGAGCTACCGCCCGTTCGTCGAATACGTGGTCGGCGCCGTCATCGAGCGCCCCGACATGCTGGAAATCGAAGAAGAGGTCAGCGGCAACGTGCGGACCTTCAACGTCCACGTGGCCCAAGAAGACGTGGGCAAGCTCATCGGCAAAGGTGGGCGCGTGGTCTCGGCGATCCGCTCCGTGGTGAGTTGCATCGCCGCCAAGAGCAAAGAAAAGGCCTTCGTCAAGATCGTCACCGACAACTGATCCCCGCCGGCCAAGCCGTTCATGTTGCGATCCGCCATCATCCGAGTCTCCGAAGCGAGCTGGGTGGAGCGCATGGTGCGCCGGTCGCGTCTCTTCCGCAAGCTGGTGGATCGCTTCATCGCGGGCGACAACCTCGACCAAGCGATGGAGTCGGCAGAGCGCCTCGCCGAGGCGGGCTTTTTGGTCACCCTCGACTACCTCGGCGAGAACACCCGCTCGGAAGCCGAGGCGCTGGCCGCCAAGGCCACCTATAGTGCGATGCTCGAGCGGATCGCCCAGTCCCCGCACAAGTCCAAGATCAACATCTCGATCAAGTTGACCCAATGCGGGCTGGACCAAGGCGAGGCGTTCGCCGAGCAGAACTTCCGCGACGTCCTTGGCGTGGCCGCCCAATCGGGGAACTTCGTGCGCGTCGATATGGAGGGCAGCGCGTACACGCAACGTACGATCGACATGATCCTCCGGGTTTGGAATGACTTCAAGAATACAGGTACGGTGCTCCAAAGCTATCTGTATCGTAACGACGACGACGTGGAGATCATGGTTGCCAAAGGCATCCGGACACGTCTCGTCAAGGGTGCCTACCTGGAGCCCGCCTCGGTCGCGTACCCGGATAAGGCCAAGACCGACGAGGCCTATGTCCGCCAAGCGAAGCGGTTGATGGCCGCTGGCAACTACCCGGCCATCGCGACGCACGACGAGAAGATCATCGCCGAACTCGAGGCCTTCGAGAAGGCACAGGGGCTCGATCGCAGCAGGTTCGAGTATCAAATGCTGTACGGAATCCGGCGCGACCTGCAGCAGCGCCTCCTCGATGCCGGCTACAACGTGCGCGTTTACGTTCCGTTCGGCGACAGTTGGTACCCGTACTTTACGCGGCGTCTCGCCGAACGCCCGGCGAACATGATGTTCATCCTGAAGTCCCTCTTCAAAGGCTGATCACGGCCGAATCACGGCCCACGTCATGCCCTGTGCAGGGATCTTCACCGTGAGCGTGACCGAGTCATCTCGTGCCAATCGGACCCGCTTCGGCTTCTTGTCCTCGATGGCGATGGTTGCCGTTGTGTTCAACCCCGTATAGTAGAGCGGTAGACGAATCGTTCGCTCGATCGGCTCCTCCAGCGGATTGTAGAAGACGGCCATGCCCCGGATCGGCAAGTGCGGTGCCACATGGAGCGCCCCGTCCCAATCGCGGGCATCCGCCCGCCGAAGGTGGACGATGTCGGATTCCAAGATGTCCCGGTACTTCTTGAACCAATCCACCCATTTCTTGACCGCATCCCGGGTCCGATCGGTGTCGTACAGCCGCGGCCCACGATAGCACGCCTGCACGCCCATGCCAAGGCAGTTCGCGATGTGCGCCTCGTAGGTGGGCAGGTTCTCGTCCAGCGGCTCGATCGTCGCCGCCGCCCCACCGCCGTGATACTGCGACAGCGGCACGAACATCCACCCCATCGTGGGCGTCTTGCGCCACGTCCCGTCGTAGATGTTCTGGCGCGCGTGGATGACCTGTTGCGCTCGCGGCAGCGACCAGTTGGTCTCGCGGTAGCCCATCGCCGTCTTGTTCGAGCCGTTCAGGAAGTACCAATCGGGCACGTTCAGGTAGACGCCGTTCGAGCGGCACCAGCGGTAGAAGTTCGCGATGATTCTCCACTGCACCCATTGGCTGTCCTCGTAGCCCTTTTGGAGCGGCGGGCGCGGGGCCGCGTCGAAGTCGCCCGGGTAGCTCCCGTCGTGCTCCAGCAACGAGAACCCCGTGCGCGGGAAGAAGGCGTACAACTTGTCGAAGTAGTTCTGACCCCAAACGCTGGCCAGCGCGGGCGCCGTGCCGAACGTCTGTCCCTCAGGGGTATTGGTCTCGGGATGGATGGCATTGTCCGAGTCGGGGCTGATACGGCGACTGGCGAGCAGGGAATACGCTCCGATCTCCACGCCGTTGGCTCTGGCATAGTCGGTCACATCCTTCCATTTGGCCAAGTACTCAGCGGTGTTGTTTTCCATATCGAACCCACTGCCAAAGCTGAGGATGATCATCTCGAAGCCGACGGACTTGCATTGGTCCACGGCTCGCTTGACGGTGTCGGGGTCGGAGGACAGCAGGTGCAGCATCAGCGGGTTCTCGGTGACCCAGGGGGCGAGCGTGCGGTACATCTTGCGGAGGGTCAGCCCTTGCCGCTCGTCCTCGGACGAATCGAACGCCAGGAGCCACGTCCGATGACTGACGAACGTCCCGCCCGGGGCAATCGTCTGGGCTGGGCCGACTTTGGGTCCCACTTCGAGCTTGCAGGGCGTCTTGAGCAGGTAGCTGACCTGGGTTTGGTACTCGGGCTCCTCTTCCCAGTGCACCATCCACCGATTGGCGTTCGCCGCCTGGTCCCCGCCGAACGCATAGTCCGTCTCGACGTGGACGTTGGGCGGTTGCATGGGCATGCCGCGATGCTCCACCCGCGATTCGCCCTCTACCAGAGAGAGCACTTCGCTTCGATAGGAGTCAAGCGTCACAGGTTGCGTCCCTTGGTTCCCCACCTCGATTCGCTTGCCGATGAGGGGCAAACCGTCGTAGATCTCCACACACACGCGGACTCCGATGCCCTGCGGGCCGTTGACGCCCGCGCGGAATTCGAAGATCAGTTCCTTGCCTTTGGGTGGCCACTGGGCATCCGGCGCGGCATGGCGGACCCGCTTCCATGCGAACCGCTCCTGGATCGGTCCTTCCGAGACGCCGATCAATTGGAACGCGGCTGGGTCGGCCAAGAGTCCATCGAGCCAGGTTTTGGATAGGAACGCCCGGTTGGGCTGGCCACTCAGTCCGCCGACGGCGTACGTCTTGCCATCCAGCGTGACGGTAGCCTCGGGGCCAACCGCCCGCAGGAGTGAGACACCCTCCCGATCCAGCGCGACGGTCGCTAAGTTGGGTGCGGTACGCCATACGCGCCGGATCAACCCGTTGTCCACAGCGACCTCGCGCTCGGACCTCGTCACGCGTGCGGTGAACGGTCTGGGGTCGAGGAGGAAATCGGGAGAACCGGAGGTCATGACGACGGAAGCGATCGCCGTTGCGAGCATATCGTTGGATTCCCGAACGCCGGCCAAACTCCTTCGCTCAGACTCGGGGGCGAGCGATTCGTGCAATCCAGCCGCGAATGCACCATTTTCGGGGCTCTGAGCGTCTAGACTGTGACCGCAGCGAATGGTGCAGGAACCGACCGTGCCCCTCGCGAAGTAAGACCGCACAATCATGGACGGCGTCTATTACGAGAAAGGATGGCTGGGCGTGGTGTTCACGCTGATGGTGGCCGGCTTCATCCTGTTGAACATCTATCGCGCTCGGAAGACCAGCGGCAAGCTGTTCATCCGGCGCATCCCGGGTCTGAACGCCATTGACGACTCGATCGGGCGTGCCACCGAGATGGGCAAGCCCGTGTTGATGGTGCCAGGCATCGGTACGCTGAACGCGATCTCGGTTCAGGCGCTCCAGATTTTCGCCTACGTCACCAAGACGGCGGCCAAGTTCGCGAACCCGATCCGGCTCTGCTGTCTCGACCCCGCCGTCTACACGGTGGCGCAGGAGATCATCCGCGACGTGTACCAGACCGAGGGCGTCCCCGAAAACTACGATCCCGACTCGGTGCGCTTCATTTCAGACAGGCAGTTCGCCTTCGCCGCCGGCGTCTCGGGCATCATCCTTCGCGAGCGGACCGCTGCCGCCTTTCTGATGGGCGAGTTCTTCGCCGAGTCCTTGATCCTCGCCGAAACGCTGAACTCGATCGGCGCGATCCAGGTGGCGTGTTCGACCGAAATCACCCAGACGCCATTCTTCGTCGCCGCGTGCGACTACGTTCTGATCGGCGACGAGTTCTACGCCGCGAGCGCCTACCTCAGCCGCCAACCGGTGCTGGTGGGAAGCCTCGTCGGGCAGGATTGGTCGAAGTTGGCCATCGCTGCCACCATTTTGCTCGGTGCTCTGGTGAACTCGGCGGACGGCTTGAAGCGCGTCCCCGACGAAGCCAACGAAGGGCAAACGAGGGCCCTCAAGGCCGATGAGAAGATGATCACAGACCTCTTCAGCCCCAAGAAGCCGGAATGGAAGCCGGCTGGAGGCACGCAGTGATTCCTTGGCTTGCGCAGGCTCCCGCCGCTCCCGCCCTGAACATGTGGAACGCTCCGGCCGGAACGCCGGAGATCTGGATGAAAGTGGGCATTGCCATGTTGGCTGGATTCGGCCTTCTGGCAGCCCTGATCGCCGCGCCCACGCGGCTCCGTCGCCCCATCAGCGGCGCGTTCATCTTCCTCGCCGGTTTGTTCTGGGTGCTGGTGTTCCTGTTCCCCAAGCCGATTGACTCGCAAACGCCCCACGAGCAGCGGCCCAGGGGCTTCGTTCAGGACGTTTCGTTCTGGCTGGCCGACGCCATCCCGGTCGTCTCGAACTTCTCGAACATCCTGACTGCCTTCATCTTGGGCTTGGGTGTGTTCTCGCTGGTCCGCATCCACCTGATGCGCGTGGCCAAGAAGCAGAACGACTGGCCTTTCAGCGTCGTGCTTCTCGTCAGCATGGTCGCCATGGCCACGTTCGGCTATTGGGACTGGAAAACGCGCCTCGATCTCGGCGGCGCCAAGGTGGACGAGGCGTGGCCTCTCGCCGCTTACGGCAAGGATCTGTTGTTCGACGGCATGTTGCAGGTCATGGAGGCCGCGATGTTCTCCCTCATCGCGTTCTTCATCCTCTCAGCCGCCTACCGCGCGTTCCGCATCCGGTCCGTCGAGGCGACGATCCTCCTGTGTGCCGCCTTGATCGCCATGCTCAACTTGATGGGTGCGGTGGTCGTCACGTGGGACGGCATGATCGAGAGCTTCGGCAAAGACAACGCCTTCGTCATGAACTTCACCCTGAGTTCGGTGGCGGGATTCATTCGCGACAACCTCCAAACGCCCGGCATTCGCGCCATTGACTTCGGCATCGGACTCGGCGCCCTTGCGATGGGCCTGCGGCTCTGGCTCAGCCTCGAGCGGGTGGGAGGCAACTAACATGGCCAACGAAAAGACCATTTGGGAAAAACTTCAGGCGATTGACCGGCGCGTGCTCTACACGCTGCTCATGGTCATCGCGACCGTCTCCTTGTTCTTCAAGGTGAACGTGCCCACCAAGCCCGGCCAGCCGACGAAAGACCTGTACCGCTTGCTCGTGGATGACGAGGCCCTGCCCGAAGGCAGCACGGTCATCCTTCAATCCGACTGGACGCAGAGCACGCGCGGCGAGAGCGCTGGGCAAATGGAGGCGCTGTTGCGCATCCTGATGCGGCGCAACATCAAGTTCGCGTTGCTGAGCGTCGCCGACCCGCAGGCGCCCCTGGTGGCGCGCAACGTGATCCGCGCCATCAACCTGGAGCGCAAGGCCAAGAACCAACGCGAGTATCAGGTCTGGGAAGACTACGTGAATCTCGGTTACTTCCCGAACGCCGAGGGTACGAGCAACGCCATCGCGGCCAACTTCAAGACGGCGGTCGCCGGCCGGAAAGAGACGCCTCCGGGCTCGGCCACACCGCTGGACGTGTTCCAGTCCCCTGTCTTGTCCAAGGTGTCCAAGGTCGAGGACGTGCCGGTCTATATCAACGTGACGGGCTCCAAAACGTCGAACATCCTCATCGAGCGTCTGGGTGGCCGAGTGCCGTTCGCCGCGCTGGTGACCGGCGTCATGGGTCCCGAGACGCTCAACTACTACCAATCGGGTCAGGTCAAGGGCGTGGCCATCGGGCTCAACGGCGTCGCCGAGATGGAAAGCCTCATGGAGAAGGGCCTGGTCGAGACCGGCAAGCCCGAGGTCAAGAGTTTCGCGGGCGAAACCAACTACGGGCGAGGCATGGCGTACTACCTCGCGCTCCACACGTGTCTGGTGCTCATGATCGTCGCAGTCGTCGTCGGCAACGTCGCCATGGTGGCGGCAAGGAAGAAGAAGTAAGGCGATGCAGTCCGAAAGCTATCCGATCATCAAACTGTTCGTAGGCGTCGCCTGCACGGTCGGCCTGTACAGCGTGCTCTACCGCGAGACGAAGTTCTATCGCTTCTTCGAGCACATGTTCTTGGGCCTTGCCGCCGGTTGGGCCATGTTCGCCCTCTGGGGCGAGACCCTGAAGTCCACATGGTGGGACCGCATGGTCGGCTCCGTCGCGGACGAAGGCAACCCGGCCGTTCCCGGCTATTGGGCCTGGGCCCTGCTGTTGCCCATCGGCGTGATGGCCTACTTCGTCGTCAGCAAGAAGCACAACTGGATCAGCCGCATCCCCATCGGCATCATCTTGGGTCTCTGGTCCGGCCAGCAGGTGCAGGTCTGGTTCACCCGCTACGGGCCGCAGATGCAGAGCTCGATGAAGCCGCTGTTCCCGACCACTTGGAGCGAGTTCATCACGCCCCTCCAGCCAGAGGCTGGAGCGGTCTATCCGGCACAGGTCATCGGGAACCTCATCTTCCTGCTCACGCTGTTGAGCGCGATGAGCTACTTCCTGTTCAGTTTCGAGACGAAGTCCAAGCTGTTCAACGGAATGACGACTTGGGGCCGCTGGTTGCTCATGATCGGCTTCGGCGCGATCTTCGGTTCGACCGTCATGACGCGCTTCACGCTGATGATCGACCGGATGTACTTCGTGTTCATCGAGTTCTTCCAGCAAGGCCTGATTCCGCTGATCGGGGGCCGCTAACCGCAACGGTTTGGATTCGGGCGTCCACGCCATCGTCCTGCGTCGCCGCGATGTCGGCGAGAGCGACCGATCGCTGGTGTTGCTGACGCCCGAACTGGGCAAGATCGAGGCCACGGCAAAAGGCGCGCGCAAGCACGGTTCGCGGCTGGCGGCGGCGTCTGAACCGCTGGCTTGCCTCTACGCCCAACTCGCGCGCGGCAAGGCAAGGACGTTTGTCACCGAGGTGCGCCTTGAAGCGGGGTTCCGGGCCCTGCGGGAAGACTACGACCGATTGCAAGCGGCGCTCGCTCTCGCCGAATTGACTGCGTCGGTGACCCCTCCCGAGCAGGCCGATGCCGAGCCCTACACGCTGTTGCGCCGCTCGCTGGAGGCGTTGGCGACGGGTCCGGATGTGGCCGCCGCGTTGGTGTGGAGCGAACTGCAACTGCTCGACCTCTCGGGCTTCGCACCCGTGTTTGGCTCGTGCGCCCTGACTGGCGCGCCGCTATCGGTCTCGCCTGTTTGGGTGTCGCCCGCTGCAGGGGGCTATGTGGCGGCTTCGGCGGCGCCCGGCTGCTCCGACCGCTTTCAAACCACGCGCGAGGCCTTGATCGGTCTCGACCGGACGGCGGGTCTCGACGATCCGCCGCCTCGGCTCAAGTTCGCTGGCGAATGCCTACGGGTGCTGCACAGGGTCTGGCTACACGTGACGGACCAACGCCTGCCCGCGCACGAGTCGGCGGTTCGGAGCCTGAGCGGACCCGCCGACGCGTGACGGCGCGGGCCCCATTAGTAGTCGTACGAGCCCTGGTGCGCCTCTTCGATGTAACGAGCCATCAGGTCGACCGACGCCTGCAGGTCGTCCTTGTGGACCGTTTCGTTCACCGTGTGGACGTAGCGCGTCGGGATCGAGAGCGTGATCGCGGGCAGACCGCCGTGCAACCGCTGAACGCCCCCCGCATCCGTACCGCCGCGCGGCAGAATCTCCATCTGGTGTTTGATCCCGTGTTTCTCGGCGATGGCCTTGAAGTGAGCGACGACCTTGGGGTGGCAGATCAGCGAGGAGTCCATGATCTTGATGGCCGTCCCCTCGCCCAAGCGGGTCACCGCGTCCTCGGCGGGCACGCCCGGAATGTCGTTCGCCAGCGTGATGTCGATGGCGACGACGATATCGGGTTCGATCGCCCAACCCGCCGCCGAAGCGCCGCGAAGGCCGATTTCCTCTTGCACCGTGGCCACGGCATACACGTCCACGTCGTGCGCTTTGGCCGCTCGCACGGCCTCGATCATCACGTACACGGCCACGCGGTCGTCCATCGCCTTGTTGGTGAGGCAGTCGCCGATTTCCTGGAGCGGTCGGTCCATGGTGACGGGGTCGCCGATCGCCACGCGTTCGCGAACCTGGTCGGCGGGCATTCCGAGGTCCACGAAGAAGTTGTCGATCTTCGGACCCTGATTCATCTCGGCATCGCTGAGGAGGTGTTTGGGCTTGGTGCCGTAGTTGAGCGTGCCCGGGATGTAGCCGTCCTTGGTGCGGACTTGCACGCGTTGGCTGAACATCTGGCGTGGGTCCCAGCCGCCGAGAGGGTTGAGGCGGATGAAGCCTTTGTCGTCGATGTACTTGACGACGAAGCCGATCTCGTCCATATGGGCGGCGATCATGAGTTTTTTGCGGGGGGCCGCGCCCGAGCCGGACTTGAGGCAGATGACCGAGCCCATGCGGTCCACCGAGACGTCGCACATCCCGCCAAGCTCGTCCTTGACGATCTGGCGGATGTCGTCTTCACAGCCGGGAACGCCGTGGCTTTCGGTGAGACGCTTGAGAAGAGGAAGGTTGAGGCCCATGGCTTCGAATTCTGACACTTGACGCGGTGCGAAACGCACCGGGGACACGTCCTTCCCAATGAAGTCCGTGTCTCGCGCTGCGGCCCGAGCGGACTCTGGTTAGGGTATCTCATCATGCTTTCAGCGAACTTGTTCGACAATCCGGCCAAGATCTTGGTCGTCGGCGTAGGCGGCGCCGGAACCAATGCCGTCAATCGGATGATCGAGGAGGGCGTTCAGGGCGTCGGCTTCGCCGCCATGAACACCGATGCGCAGGCGCTGAGCCTGTCCAAAGCGGAGACCAAACTCCACCTCGGCGCATCCTCGACGCGTGGACTCGGCGCTGGCGGCGACCCGTCGGTCGGCGAAACGGCCGCTCGCGAAACCGCCAAAGCCATCGAAGAACTGGTCTCCCAAGCCGACATGGTGTTCGTCACGGCGGGCATGGGCGGCGGCACCGGCACCGGTGCGGCCCCGGTCGTGGCCGAACTCGCGAAGCGGTCCGGGGCGCTCACGGTCGGCGTGGTCACCAAGCCGTTCACATTCGAAGGTCCCCGGCGCAAGCGACTGGGCGAGCAGGGCGCGGAAGCGCTCAAGCAGCGAGTGGACACGTTGATCACGGTTCCCAACGACCGGCTGCTCAAGATCGTCGAGCGGAGCACGACCATGCAGGACGCCTTCGCGTTGGCCGACGATGTGCTGCGCCAAGGCGTTCAGGGTCTGAGCGACATCATCATGCTGCCCGGCATCATCAACGTGGACTTTGCGGACGTTCGCTCGGTGATGAGCGATGCCGGAGTGGCCATGATGGGTCTGGGTCGGGGTTCCGGCCCTCGCCGCGCACGGTTGGCAGCGGAGCATGCGGTCAAGAGCCCGCTGCTCGAAACGCGCATCGATGGTGCGAAGCGGATGCTCGTGAACATCTCGGCCGGCTCGGACTTCACGATCGGCGAGGCTCACGAGGCGATGGAGTACATCCTCCAGTTCACCGATGCCGACGAGGCCGAGATCATCTTGGGCCACGTGTTGCGCGAACTGCCCGATGGCGAAGTGCGGATCACGCTGTTGGCTGCTGGCATGGACCCCAGCTACCGCCGCGTCGAAGCCAGCCCCGAAGTGTTCGCCAAGCCCGAACCCAAGCCCGCCCCTCGTCCCGAGTTGGGCGCGGCGCCGGAGCGGCAACCCGTGGCGGTCGGTCAGCCTGCCCGCCGAACGGACGCCGGTCCCATCGAACTCAGCGAACTCGACCTCGACATCCCGTCTTTTCTGCGCCGCCAACGCAACAGCGGCGCTTGACCTTGCCCTACCCCTAACCGGCGCGGTCGCCACTCGGTCTCACCACCCGTGGCGCCGCGTCGGTAGGTAACGCCCGATTTAGCTCTTGGCCGGCATATAGGCGGTCAGGACCAGCACTTTCTTGCTCTTGAGATTGGTGACCTGAACGTTTCCGCCCTCAAGCGATTGGACGAAGTGGCAGGCGAGGTCGGCGGTCTTGCTCGTGTCTTCCTCGACGACGTTCTTGTCCTTGTCGATGCCATGGAGCGCGACGTCGCCCGCGACACCGTCGGTCGTGGCCAGCGCCAGCCAGTTCGTGGACTTGAAGCCCGTGCGTGGGTAAGTTCCGGCCGGCGGAAGCACCGTTCCCACGAGCATCGCGTTGTTCGGCCCGATGGTGAAGCCTTCCCCGAAGCCCTCGTCAATCAGCTTCGACATCCGTCCGACGGCCTTGGTCACCGAAGTGATGGGGTGCTTGATTCCCCCGCCGTCGCGCATCAGGGCCACGCCGACAAACGTCGTCGCACCCTTGTTGGTCACCGAAACGGTATAGCGCGTGGAAGCCTTGGCGTCGAAGACGGTCATGTTCTCCTCCGTTCCGCTGACGGCGCTCTTGCCCGCCTGGTCCTGAACGTCGATCTTGACCTCGGTATCGTTGCCGTAAGCCCCCCAGACTGCGACGTACTCGGCACCCTCCTTGACGCTGATCGTGTAGGTGAACTTGCCCCCTTCGCGGATCGAACCGCCGAGCAGGCACGCGCCCTCGTGAAAAGCGAGGACCGGGAGTTCCTTGGAGAGGGCTTGGGAGGTCGTGACGACCTTGCCGAAGGCCTCAGTGATCTGGTCGTAGGCGCTCAGCGGTCGGTCGGACGCTGAGAGTAAAAGTAGGGAGACGAGAGCAGTGGATGTGAGCACGCGCCATGCTTACACAGCCGGCGTGTTCATGTCAAGTTCATCTGGCCAAGATTATCTTGGCAAAAACGTCAAGATCGCACCTGTACCGGACGCCGCGCACCGACTTGGCCGCCCGGTGCGAGGAATCAGTCCTTCTTCGTCTGCTCGCGGACCTTCTTGGCGATCGGCTTGACCAAGGCCACGGCGACGGGGATGGCGACGGCGATCAGCGCGGCTTTGCCGACGATCGGCCAGCGGAGCGTCTTCAGCAGTTTCAGCGTGTGCATAGCCTGTAGATCGGTTTCGACCGGGGGAAAGTTGCGCTTGTGGGCCGAAGGGCCGCCAGGGGCTGTCTTCAACAGCACATTTCCAACCCTTCGGGTGCCACGAGTTTCCCGGTCCCGAGGCCTTCGGTCAAACGGGTTCTTCGCTGGGCCGGAACTCGTGAAGGACGCTCCGGCAAGTACAATCTAGGGCAGACGACGGAGTCCCCATGAGATACCTGAGACTCGGCCACCTCCCCCGCAAAAAGCACATCCAGTTCCGCAAGCCAGACGGCTCGCTTTACGCCGAGCAGTTGTTCAGCACGCGCGGGTTCAGTGGTCCGATGACCACGATGTACCATCTCAACCTGCCCACCGATGTGGCTGGATGGGAGGATCGGGGCCCAGCGACCGCCCAGTATCTTGAAGACGAGCCGCTCCGCCATCGTCACCTGCTCACACCGCGCATGGAGCCCCATGGCGATGCAATTACCGGTCGTGTGCCGCTCATGGGCAACCAAGACGTCGTCTGGTCGCAAGCGCTCATTGCCGAGCAGATGGACTACCTCTACAAGAACGCCGAGGGGGACGAATGCCTCTTCGTCCACGACGGCAGCGGGGTGTTGGAGAGCATGTGCGGCTCGGTGCCGTTCCAGCCGGGCGACTATCTGGTCATCCCGCGGGGCATCATCTACCGGCTCCGGTTCGACGCGTTGCCTGTCCGCATGATCGCCATCGAGAGCCACGGCCCCATCGAGACGCCCAAGCGCTACCGCAACGAATATGGCCAACTCTTGGAGCACGCACCCTACTCGGAACGCGACTTCAGGGGGCCCAGCGAACTCGTGACGATGGACGAGAAGGGCACGTTCGAGGTGCTCATCAAGGCGCGGGGACGACACACCATGTACACGTTCGCCTACCACCCGTTCGACATCGTGGGCTGGGACGGCTATGTGTTCCCCTATGCGTTCAGCATCCACGACTTCCAGCCGATCACGGGCCAATTGCACATGCCGCCGCCGATCCACCAAACGTTCGCTGCGCCCGGCTTCGTGATCTGCTCGTTCTGCCCGCGGATCCTCGACTTCCACCCCGAAGCGATCCCGGTCCCGTACAACCACTCGAACGTGGACTCCGACGAGGTGCTGTACTACTGCAACAGCAAGTTCGGCTCGCGGCGCGGCATCGTCGAGGGCTCGATCACGCTCCACCCGCTCGGCATCCCGCACGGGCCCCAGCCCGGAGCGGTCGAGGCGTCGCTCGGCCACACGAAGACCGAGGAACTGGCCGTGATGCTCGACACATGGCACCCGCTCAAGCTGACGCGCGAGGCGCTTGCACTCGAAGACCCGGACTATTGGAAGAGCTGGCAGCCGCGCACGTAAGCCCCATCTCCGCTGGAGGGACCCNNGGGTCCCTCCAGCGGAGATGGGGCACAACGGAGTGTGCCCCTCCATCGGTGGCGATGTGTTACGGTTCGACGCGGACGCCGGAGTCGGGAGTCGGCCGGAAGAACAGGGAATAGCCTTCCCCCCTGAGGTGGCGTTCCAGGACATCGGCGTCTTCGGTGAGGGCGATGACCGTCCCGCCCAGCCCCGCGCCCGCGAGCTTGGCCGACATGGCACCGCCTTCAAGGCATTGGGCGATCAACCGGTCGATCGCATCGCCCGAGCCGCCGAGTTTGGCCACGATCGTGTGGTTCTCGGTCATCGCATTCGCCAACCGCGACCAGTGCCCCCGTTTCAAGTGCTCGGCACCCTCCCGCCCCAGTTCTGCCACTCGCGCCATGGCGTCCACCACCTCAGGCTCGCCGCGGAGCCAGCGGTCCCGGATCGGACCGTGGACGCTTCCGCTCAGCCGTTCGACATCGGTCGAGACCAGCAGGAAGGGAAGAGTGGCGTCGAGACGCTCGAACGTCGCCCGCGTGCCTCCGTGGACGCTCGGGTGTTTGCCGGCGAAGTCCATCGCCAGCAGGCCCCCGTTGCAGATGACATACGCGTCTTGGTAGCCGCCGACCACGCCGCCCAGATTGCACTCGGCGTCGCGCACCAACTCGGCGAACTCGATTCGACCCCGTTCGCTCCAATCCTGTGGCGCACCCGTCGCTTCCTGGAGCGCGGCAAGCGTGGCGGCGAGGATGGCCGTCGAACCCGAGAGGCCCCTGGAACGTGGGATTTCGGTGGACCATTCGACCCGCACTCCCGAAACCGGGATCTTGGCGACCGCGGGCTTCCAAAGCGTAAGGTCGTCGGGCAACTCGTCGCGGTCGGAAGGCGTCAGGCGGCACGTCGCGCGCAGCGGGATGGCGCACGACACCACGAAACCACCATAGATGTCCGAAGGGTTGCCGACGATGCCGCATCGGCCCGGGGCGGTCGCGAGGGCGGGCTTCATCGTCCCGCCAGAATCCGCGCGGCGAGCGAAGCCCCGTCGAGACCGTGGTGCCGCAGCACCTCGGCCGGCGTCCCGCATGCCGGATGACCGTCAATCCCCAGGATCGTGGTGCGGGGCACGGGGTGGCCAAAGTCGAGCAGGGCTCGAACCAAGTGGTCGCCCAAGCCACCAGCGCGGGCGTGGTCTTCCAGCACCCAAAGCCTCGTGCAGCCGCGCAGCACAGCATCCAGCCAGCGGGGGTCGAAGCGGTTGAGCCAGGGCATGTTCACGACCTTGAGCCCGAATCCGCGTTCCGCCAGCGCTTCGGCAGCGGTGAGCGCCTCGTTGAGCATCACCGGGCCATAGGCGAACAGCGTGGCGTCGTCGCCCTCGGTGAGGACGGTGCCGACTCCCGGAACCAGCGCATGATCGGCACCGAGTTCGATGGTGCGCGGCGAGGGACCGATGATCAGCCGAAGCACGCCGACGCCCTCGCCCGCTTCGACCAGTAACCGCAGGGCCAACCGCGTCTCGGCGGCGTTCGCCGGTTGCAGGATCGTGGTGTCGGGAAGCGCTCCATAGAGTGAGATGTCGCGCAGGCTCTGGTGCGACTTGCCGGGTCCAGCCGGAATCAGTCCTCCGTAGTGGTTGACGTAGAGAATCTTGGTCTTTTCGCCCGAATTGTTGTAGATCTGCTCGTTGGCGCGCGAGGCCAGGAAACTGGCGAACGAGTTGACCACGGGCAGGTAGCCGTGCCGCGCAAGCCCGCCCGCCATCGAGGCCATGTCCTGCTCGGCGATGCCGCATTGGATGAAGCGGTCGGGGAAGGCGTTCTCGAATCGGCGCGTGCGGCAGTCGGCGGCGAGGTCGGCATCGAGCACGACCAGATTGGGGACTTCCTCGGCCAGCTTGAGCAGTTCGTCGCCGTAGGCTTCCACCACGTACTCGCCGCTCATCCCGCCCAGCTTGGCCTGCATCTCGATGCTGACCGGTTCGCCGAGAGCGTTCTGGACGACGAGGGCCGGGCCGACGAGTTGCTCGGGCGGGGGCGGCGTGAACAGGGCCACGGGCCCACCTAGCCGAGCCTCCACCTTGCCCAGCAATTCGTCGAAAGCCGCTTGGTACGAGGCATCGTCCGGGGCACCCGCATGCCACGGGTATTGGCCTTTGCCCGCCACCAGGGCCGTCGGGTGTTCCATGAACGAGACGCCCGCGCCTTTGAGCGTATCGGCGATTATGACCGTGGGCCGGTCGCTGGATTTGGCGTGCCTCAGCGCTTCGCCTACGGCGACGGTATCGTTGCCATCGCAGCGGAGAACGTCCCACCCGAAGGCGGCGAACTTGCGCTCGAGGTCGCCCAGATCGCCGATTTCGGCCACGGGCTTGTCGGATTGCACCTTGTTGTGGTCCACGATGAGCGTCAGCCCCGCGATGCCCTGGTTGGCGGTGACGCGCAGTCCTTCATAGTTCTGGCCCTCTTGGAGTTCGCCGTCGCCAAGCATCACGAACACATGCCCGTCGCGTCCGGCGTGCCGCTTCGCCCAGGCGATGCCCCGGCCCTTCGAGACGCCCATGCCGAGCGAGCCCGAGTTGGCCTCGATCCCCGGCACGCCGACGTCGGGGTGCCCGTCCAAACCGTTCAGCCGCCGCAACCGCAGGAAGCGTCCCTCGGGGATGACGCCGAGCGAGTAGAGCACGGCATAGAGGCCGGGGACGTCGTGGCCTTTGGACGAGAAGTACACGTCGCGATCTGGCGAATCGAACCCCACGTGCGCCGTGTTCATCTCGGCTTCGTAGAGGCGCACCACGATGTCCATGGCGCTCAGGCTGGAGCCCAAATGCCCCGAGCCCGCCCGCTTGACCGCTGAGAGCGCATTGAGACGGTTGGCGTCGGCGAGCACGCGCAACTTGTCGTCGAGGGGCAGGTCGAGCGCGCGAATGCGGTCGAATTCCGACTTGGGGATGAACCGAACTTCCATGGGGAGCGGCCTATTGTGGCCGATGCTCGGCCACCCAGTCTTCCACGGCCCGGACAAACGGCGCGAGGGCGTCAGGGTTCTGCTTGAAGAACAACGAAGGCTCGATCAGTTCGACCTCGGAGACCAGCCATCGCCCGTCGTCGGCCTGCATCACATCCACCCGAGCGTAGAGCGCTGGGCCATACGGGGCAAGCGCCTCTGCAGCCAATCGCGCGAACTCCGTTTCGACCGGGAACGGCCCGTCCACCGACTCGTCGTCCTCCAAGAAGCGGGGCCGCTTGCGAATGCGATGGGTCGGCTTGCCGCCGATCACCACGATCGACTGCTCGCCGACCGTCTCGACCGTGCGCAAGTACGGCTGGAGCATGAACGTTCGCCCCTGCGCCGTGTCCGCAAGCCAATCCTGCGCCTCAACGTTTTCGCCGGGACCGAAGCAACGCGTATCCATGGAGCCCGCTCCCACGGAGGGCTTCAGCACAAACGCGGCGTCCATCGGCCCGATCGGCTCGCCCNNACCGCGTCGGCACGACGGCGATTCCGCTTGCCGCCAGCCGATTCAGGTAGCGCTTGTCGAGGTTCTCCAGCACCATCTCGGCCGGGTTGAGGAGGAGTGTCTGACGAGCGGTGCGGCGGACCCACTCGCTGAAGTCGTCGGGCCGCATTGGGTAATCCCACGTGGAGCGAATGACAACGGCGTCGAACGGTGTGGCATCGGCGTCCGGATCGTCCCAAGCGAGCATGGCCACGTCGTGCCCGGCATGGCGAAACGCCTCGAGGGTGATCGCTTCGTCGTGGTCGGGTTCCGGCAGTTCGAGGCACGTGGCGAGGGCGATCTTCACGGCTTGGCAGGGTACCGCGAGCCGTCCTCGTCCGGCGGCCCTTCGCGCAGCGGACGCGCCAGCCACATGGAGTCGTGCCAGCGGCCGAACTTCCAGCCGATGCGCTGGAACACCCCCACGGTCTGGAATCCCACCTTGCGGTGCAGGGCAACACTGGCGTCGTTGGGCAGCGTGATGCCGGCGACCGCCGTGCAGTAACCCCGAAGGGTCAACCGATCGAGGAGTTCCCAATAGAGCGCAGAACCGATCCCGCGCCCGCCGCACCCGTCCTTGACGTAGGCCGAAGTCTCGACCGTGAACCGGTACGCCGGCCGTTCCCGGTGTTGCGTGCCGTAGGCGTAGCCGACCAACTCGCCCGCTTCATCGGCCACGAGCCACTCCCAACGCGATTGCGCCTTGGCGATTCGCGCCCGAAACTCGTCCAGCGAAGGCGGGTCCAACTCGAAGGAGACCGGCGACGTGCGCACATAGTGGGCGTAGATCGCCAGCAGTGCCTCGGCGTCTTCGGGAGTGGCAGGTCGAATCGTCAAGACTTGGGCCTCAGGAGGGCCACCCAATCCGGTCCGGTAGGTGGTGGCGTGAGCGTCGCTCGGGACGTCGCGTCGAGCTGCTGGCCCGGGCCGTGTTGACCAGACCGTGGATCGAACCACGACAGCGCCAGCGGGGCCTTGGCCCACCCGAGGTCCACCGAGACCGGTCGCGCGACCGGGGTGTAGACCATCGCGTAGGAACCCTCGGTATCTCGCGTGGCGACGGCGCGTTCCAAGCGTTCCGAGGGCTGATCCAGCACGATATCGCTCGCAGGGATGCGCGAGAAGAAGGGAAGCGATTCCATCAGCCGCCGCAGGTGGCCCACTTGCCACGCGCCCGGCAGGTCGAGGGCTTCGCTCCACGTGCGCCGGGCCCGATTGACGGGTTCGCCGCCATGGTGCATTTGCCACACGGGATGGCAGCCGTAGGTGTGCCCGTGCGCTCCCGTGAACACGGCACCGTACGCCGCCTGCCGTACGACCAGATCGTCGTGATAGCCGTCGAACGAGGACCAATCCGAGTTCATGCGAGGGTGGTCTTCGTAGGGCGGCTCGGCGTCCATGACGGGCTTGGTGGGCTTGTGGGCGTAATCGCGCGCGATCCACTCTTCGGTGAGTCGGCGAGGCCCAACGTGCCCGGTCTGGAGCATATGGAAGTCGAGCCACGCCTCGTCGGGCCAGTACTTGGTGGTCGAATCCTCGCCCCTGGGGTGATAGGACATCAGGTGGTGGCCGCCCTTGCCAGCCCGGATTCCTTTGGCCATGGCGCGGACGGTCTCCACTTCGAACGCGTCGGTGGCGGGCCGGTCGCCGCCCAGAATCCAGATGATCGGTGCCTCTGCGTAGCGGTCGCTCAGCCACTCGCCGTAGACGAACGCGTTCTCGGGGTTGAAGATCACGGGCCCCTCGCCCCACAGCTTGCAGAACTTGTCGCCCCAGGTCGGGAGCATCCCGGTCCACATCCCGCGCGCGGCCAAGGTCTCGACGGCGAAGTCCACCAATCGGAAGTAGGCTTCGTTCGGGCGCGTAGGGTCGTTGTCGTGGAGCGGTAGATGGCCTTCGCGGTTCGGCACCCTCAGGCCGCCAAGTTCGGCGAGGCAAACCGCTTGAACGACCGTAAAGCCCTGTTGAGCCCGCTTGTCCGCGTAGTGGCGGATCTCGTCTCGGTCGAGCTTGTGGAAGAGTTCCCAAGCCGTATCGCCGAGATAGAAAAACGGCTTGCCGTCCTCGTGCTGGAGGAACCGTTGGTTGGGGCTGATGCGCAACCGTCGCATGGCGCGATTTTACGGCTTCAGGAAGGCACGCATCTGGGCCAATTTCTTCTCGCCGATGCCCTTGACCGAGAGTAACTCGTCCACCGACTTGAACCCACCGGTTTCGGCACGCCTTTGGATGATGCGCTGGGCCGTCACGGGGCCGATGCCGGGCACCGACTCGAGTTCGGCTTGGGTGGCCGTCGAGAGCGAAACGGGCTCGCCAGGCGCGGCTTTCTTGCCCTGGCTCGCCGAAGCCTCGGGTTGCTGGCCGAGGGGGGCGGGCAAGACCTCGCCCTTCTCGGGAACGTGGATCTTCGCGCCATCCACGACGCGTTCCGCGAGGTTCAGCTGACCAGGGTCGGCGTCGTCCGTCGCACCGCCGGCGGCCTGAATGGCATCGGACACCCGCGCGTCGCCTGAAAGCTCGTAGAGGCCGGGTTTCTCGACCGCGCCAGCCACATGCACCTTGGCGTAGCCGCTCGGGGCGAACGCGACATCCCCGGGCTGGCGCATCTGGCGCGAACCCACGTAGCCAGCGCCTAGCAGGGCCGTACCAGCGGCCAGCACGACACCCACCTGTTGGATAGGTTTCAGAGCCATCTCGCCGCAAGTATAGATGCTTGGCGCGTGATTAGTCGCCCTTTCGATCGGAACTTGGGCGCGTGCGTTTCTCGGCCCAGTCGCGGAGCCACGCGATCTCTTCCTGCATCATGCGGCTGAGCGGAACGACGGCCTCGATCTCGGCGCGAATCTCGGCATCGGTCACGTCCGTTGCCTTGGCCTTTCGCTTGCCCTTGGCGGGTTCGTCGGCCCGTGCAAAGGCGCGGTAGAGCGCTCCGACCACGATCTGCTCGATTTCCGCGCCGCTGTAGCCCTTGGTGATCTCCGCGAACGTGGCGAGGTCGAAGTTCTTCGGGTCGCGCTTGCGCTTGCGAAGGTGGATCGCGAAGATGTCCGCCCGCTCGTCCTTGTCGGGCAAGTCCACGAAGAAGATCTCGTCGAAGCGGCCCTTACGCAACATTTCTGGCGGCAGCTTGGAGATGTCGTTCGCCGTCGCGACGAGAAAGACGGGCTTGGTCTTCTCCTGCATCCAGGTGAGGAACGTGGCGAACACACGGGCCGAGGTGCCGCTGTCGCCAGCCGCCCCCGAGGTTCCCGCGAACGCCTTCTCGATCTCGTCCGCCCACAAGCAGCAAGGCGCCAGCGATTCGGCGATGGCGATCGCTCGCCTCATGTTCTGTTCGCTCTGGCCCACCAAGCTGCCAAAGATGCGGCCGACGTCGAGCCTCAACAAGGGCAAACGCCACTCCGAAGCGATCGTCTTGGCCAGCAACGACTTGCCGCAACCTTGGACTCCCAAAATGAGCAGACCCTTGGGGTTGGGGAGCCCGAAGTCGCGGGCCTTGTCCGTCAGCGACCCCTTGCGCGTGTCCAGCCACTCCTTGAGCAATTCCAGCCCGCCGACGTCGGACAAAGTGTTGAGGGGCGGATAGTATTCGAGCAGGCCAGATTTGGCTGCGATCTGCTTCTTCTCGGCCGAGACCACCTCAAGGTCGAACTTGCGCTTCTCGATCAGACTCCGAGCCAGAACGTTTTCGATCTCGAGTTTGGTTAGCCCTTGGACCGACTTGATGAGCAGTTCCTTCTGGACCGGTTCCATCGCCGTCTCGACCTCTTTGCGTTCGCCGACCGAGGCGACCACCTGGTCCAGCAGCGGTTCGATCTCCTGAGCGGACATGAGGGGCCAGTTCATGATCGTCACGCCCTTTTCGATCTCGGGGGGAAGCTCCATAACGGGGCTTACCAGCACGAGCGTCTGTTTGCGGGGAAGCAGATCGTCCGAAAGGTCGCGGATCAGGCGCTTGACGCGATGGTCCTTGAGAAACGGGTGGAAGTCCTTGAGCAGGAAGACGGTGAACTCGGGCGCCTCCTTCATCAGGGCCAGCACTTCGAGTTCGGGGTCGAGCTTGGCGGGACGCTCCGGGCCGGCGACTCGGTCCACGGGGGGCCGGATGCCGCGCGTGATGGACCACGTGTGGAGCGTTCGTCCACGTCGTTCGCAAATGGCGCGTATCCCTTCCTCGACGCGTTGCTCTTCGTACGAGACGACGTAGATGATGGGGTATCGCGCCCGAATCAGGACTTCGAGTTCGGCCTCTGGCTGCATCAGAGCAGAATCATACGCGAACCGCAGCGATCGGTTACGGGGCTTCCGCAGATCCGCTGGCTTTTCTCCACCTTCCGTCACCCTGAGCCCGCGCTCCTCTTCTTTCGGTCTGCCTAGGCCGATGGCGGCGCGGTGTCGAAGGGGACGATCACCCCGGTCCGCTTCGAGACGCCCGGCAGGTACCGCCTTACCGAGAACGGAAGGTCCTAGGGCCGGGCTCCTCTGCGTGACGGTTGGAGGTTTCGTCACCCTGAGCCCGCCCTCCTCTTCTTTCGGTCTGCCTAGGCCGATGGCGGCGCGGTGTCGAAGGGGACATCTGCCCTCCCGTCCGCTTCGAGACGCCCGGCGGATACCGCCCTCCCAAGAGCGTAAGGCCTCGGGCCGGGCTCCTCTGCGTGACGGTTGGAGGTTTCGTCACCCTGAGCCCGCGCCCGCTGACTTCTCGAACGCAACAGCCAAGGGAGGTGCGGTGTCGAAGGGGACGATCACCCCGGTCCGCTTCGAGACGCCCGGCAGGTACCGCCTTACCGAGAGCGGAAGGTCCTAGGGCCGGGCTCCTCTGCGTGACGGGGGAGGATATCGTCACCCTGGGCCGGCCTCACACCCCGATTCGGGCACAATCCGGTTCGCGATGAAGCTGTCCAACATGATCCAAGCCGTGGACTTGCACGCCTGCGGCGAGCCGGGCCGAGTGATCGTCGGCGGAGTTCTGGACGTGCCTGGAGCGACGATGCTTCAGAAGATGCAGCACTTCGCCACCCAAGCCGACCACATCCGCAAGCGGATGCTCAACGAGCCGCGCGGCTATCCCGCTCTGTGCTGCAACGTCGTGTTGCCCCCCACGCACCCGGAAGCGGACGCGGGATTCGTGGTCATGGAACACGTCGAGTATCTCGGCATGTCAGGCACGAACACGATTTGCGTGGCGACCGCGCTGCTCGAGACCGGAATGGTGCCCATGACCGAACCAGTGACCGATCTCACGCTGGAGGCGCCCGCAGGGCTGATCCGCATCCGCGCCGAGTGCGAGGGCGGCAAGGTTCGACACGTGACGTTCCGCAATGTGCCCGCGTTCGCCACGCACTTGGACGCCTCGATCGAGGTGCCGCAGTTGGGAACGGTCGAAGTGGACGTGGCCTATGGCGGCATGTTCTACGTGATCGCCCAAGCCGCGAGATTCGGGCTTTCGCTCACACCCGACGAGGGGCGGGACATCGTTCGCATTGGCGAGATGGTGAAGGCGGCGGCCCGCGAGCAACTGCCCGTCGTTCATCCCTTGGAGCCGGCCTTCGAAGGGGTCACCATTGCGCAATTGTCTGGCCCTCCACACAACGAGGGGGCGCACATGCGCAATGGAGTGATCGTCTCGACCGGCGAGTTCGACTGGGATCGCCCGTCCACCTGGACCGGTGTCTTGGACCGCTCGCCCTGCGGCACGGGGACTTCGGCGCGGATGGCGACCTTGCACGCCCGGGGATTGCTCGGCCTGAACGAGGACTTCGTCCACGAGAGTGTGCTCGGCACGAGGTTTGTTGGACGCTTGCTTGAAGAGGTTCCCATCGGGCCGTACCGCGGTGTGGTCCCCACGATCACGGGGAGCGCATGGATCACGGGCTTCGCGAGCTACGTGCTCGACCCCACCGACCCGTTCCCAGAAGGGTTCACCGTGGGCGACATCTGGTGACCTCGCGCGAGTTCCTCTGCAAGTTACGCAGGAATCGGGCAGTTCCTCATCGAGTTGTTCCAGAATCAGGCTGTTCAGAGGACGTTCTCTGGCAAGTTACGGCAGACTCGAGGATGGAATGGCTTGTCCCGTCGAAGCCCAACTGATCGCCTACAACGCCCGGGACGTGGAGGCGTTCATGCGATGCTACACCCATGACGTCGTTCTAGAGAATGCGGCCGGGGAGGTGGTTTGCGCCGACCAAGATGCAATGCGCGAACGGTACGCGGCGGCGTTCGCCCGCGAACCGAACGTCTTCTGCACGATCCTGCACCGAATCCGCCACGGCGACCATGTGGTGGATCACGAACACCTCACGGGGTATCTGGACGGCTCGACGCGCCATGCGGTCGCGATCTACCGTCTGCGTGACGGGCTGATCGCCCACGTTCGCTTCCTGTGAGGCCGCAGCCTAGCTGGACACTTCGCGCTCGGCCTGCGTGGCCGGAGCCGACAGCGGAGGCGCAGGTGCCTTCAGGGCCTTCGCCCCGCCCAGTGCCTCGGCGAAATCGGGAACGGCCTTCAGGGCGTTCATGACCTCGACAGGCAGTGCCAGCACGACCGTGTTCGACGAGCTTTGGCCAAGGCCGTCGAGCGTCTGCAACGTGCGGAGTTGGAGCGCCCCGGGCGACTCGGCCATGGTCATCGCGGCGGCGGCCAGATTGGAAGCGGCCTCGCGGTCGCCTTCCGACTTCGTGATGTTGGCGCGCTTCTCGCGCTCGGCAGCGGCCTGGCGAGCCATGACGCGCTTGAGGTCTTCGGGCAGTTCGATGTCCTGGATGCGGATCGCGGCGACTTCCAGGCCCCAACCGTCCGTCTCCGATTCGACCAAGCGCTGGATCTTCTCGCCCACCACCTCGCGGTCGGTGAGAATCTGGTCGAGCGTCATGTTGCCGATCACGTCGCGCAACGCCGTCTGAGCGTATTGCCGGATCGCATGCCGGTACTCCTGCACGCGGATGACGGCATCGGCGGGGTTCGAGACCTTGAGGAAGATGACGCCGTCGATCGAGACCGGGACGTTGTCCGACGTGATCGCCTGCTGTCGCGGGATGTCAAGCGTCGTGATGCGCGTGTCCACGGTCCGCATGGCGTCCACGAACGGGATCATGAAGAACGGGCCGGGCCCCTTGATCGTATGAAACTTGCCCAAGCGGAAGATCAGGGCCTTCTCCCATTGCGCGGCGATGCGGAAGGTGGAGCCGATCACCCAACCCAGAAACATGCTGCCCAAAAAGCCGCCCACTCCGGCACCGGACCCGGCTTGGACGCCGGCGCCGAACATGAACCAACCGGCGGCGGCAAAGGCAAGAAACACGAGAAAAGGAATGGGGTTCGACACACGCATGAGGTCCTCGCTGGCGCGCTTGGCGGGTACCGCTCGACCCCGGGCCGCCCGAGCCTGCTTGAAGACTTCGGCCAGGTCGGTCTCGGATGGTTCGGGGTTGACGGGTAGAAACGACATCGGCGCCTCGAAAGATTCGATCACAGTCTAACACTCCCGGCCAAAAGCGATGAGACTCCGGTCCCTTTGAACCGGATGAGTGGAATAGGGAAGAAGGAAGATGGAAACTCCTGGTGCGCGCGAGCCAAGCACGGTCCCAAAGTTGCTGCCCCGCTCGGAGTAGACTCATCAGTTCTTGAAGGTCCCGTACGCCGAGGTACGCCCTCTGGAGCGAACACAATGGCCACCCTGAAAGTGCTCATCGCGGATGACGACCCGATCATCCGACTCGACCTCAAGCAAATGCTGGAGAACCTCGGCTATGCCGTCGTGGCAGAGGCCGACGATGGTCAGAAGGCGGTCGACGCCGCGCGAGAGACTCAGCCCGACGTGTGCATCCTCGACGTCAAGATGCCCGTGATGGACGGCATCGAGGCCGTTGAGATCATCACCGAGGAGAACATCGCGCCCACGATCCTGCTCACCGCTTACAGCGACCGCGAACTGATCGACCGAGCCAAGAGTGCCGGTGTGTTCGCGTACCTGGTCAAACCGTTCAAGCCCAGCGAGTTGCCGCCCGCGATCGAAGTGGCGCGAAGCCGGTTCGAGCAGAACAACGCCCTCACCAAGGAAGTTGCCGACCTGAACGAGCGGCTCGCTGCCCGAAAGGCCGTGGATCGCGCGAAAGGCATCCTGATGAAACTCCACGGGCTCGACGAGTCGGAGGCCTACCGCCGCATCCAACTGCAATCCATGAACTCGCGCCTTTCAATGCGCGAGATCGCGGACGCGATCATCCTCGCTCAGTCGGTGTGAGGGTTCAGGCGCCGAACTCGCTCAGCCGCGAACCGCGTTGCAGGGCCTGGATGGGGTTGCCATCGGGGTCGGCGAACGTGAGCACCACGCCCTGCGGAGTCTCGTGGTAGTCGTCGAGGAGCGTCGCACCCGCCTCCTCGAGCCTTTGGCGCAACGCCTTCAGATCGTCCGTAAGCAGTCCCAACCGCCAGCCGCCCTTGGGAGTCGCTTCGGGCGCGCCCGGATGCAGTCCGATCCGGTGCTGACCGACGTGGAAATCGGACCAGTAAGGGCTCTGCGTTCCCGGCTTCAAGCCTAGGACCTCTCGGTAGAAGGCTGAGGCACGCTTCATGTCGGTGACCGGGCACCACGTGGTCTGAAAGTCGAGAATCATGGTCAACGCCTCGCGAGATTGATCGTATACTGACTCGGACGGTACCCGCGATGCGACGCAATTTGTTACTTCTCGCGCTTCTGGCTTTGGTCACTTCGGCGATGGCACAGGACGACAAGGTCACTTTCGAGGGCCGTGCCGCGCCTGTGACCCGCCTGCTCGACGAACTGTCTGCCGCAACCGGCTGGAAGGTCCGCGCCGCGCCCGCGATGGCCACCGAGTTCGTCGTCGTCAAGGTCAAGGATGTGCCGCGTCAAGAGCTCAAGGCGCGTCTGGCCAAGGTGACGCAAGGGCAGTGGTCGAATGAGGAAGGTTTCGAAGTGCTCGCGCCCGATGCGGGTGCCCGCGCTCGCGGCAAGGCCGAGGCGCTGGCCGCCAACCGGGCCAAGCTCCAGAAGAGCCTTGATCAGCGGCTCAAGATGGAGAAGGAGATGGACGACTGGAAGCACGACGGCGATGGGGGAGGCGGAGGCACGTTCGCACAGTTCGGCGGCATGGGGCAGCAGTACTTCGAGTCGGGAACCAGGGCCGTCACAGCTTTCCTGAAAGGAACCGACCTGAACGTTCTGGCCGCGATCGAAGCTGGCCAGCGCGTTGTTTTTTCTACCGCTCCCACCCGAACGCAGCGCCCGTTGCCCGCGACCGTGATGCCGTTTCTGGCTCGAATCGTCAAGGAGCACAACGACGCCGTCGAGATGGAGCGGCGGGCACGCGAAGAGGGTGCCAACGCCACCGACGAGTGGGAGACGAGAATGAAGGAAATGCTCCGAGCGATGGGCGTTGACCCTGACGAGGACCGTGCGGTCCCGATCACGGCCCCTCCTGCGAAAGCCCTGGTTTCGGTCTCACGCGGCGGACGTATGGGCATGTTCTCCGGCATGTCCATGGGCTTGCGCGTAGAACTCGTCATCTACGATGCGAACGGCAAGCGGCTGACCGGTCACAGCGACACGCTCTACGAGATGAGCGAGGTTGTGGACGATCAGGAGCACGAGTACGATCCGGAAACGGGCGAGATCATCGAAAAGCCCGCGCCGCCCGAGGACCCCAACAACCCCAAGCTTGCCTTTTCCCCCACGAGCGTCCATTACGCTCGATTCACGAAGGCCTTCTATCTGGTTGACGAGCGTGCCTATAGCGAAGGAGAGGCAAAGCCGAAGGAAGAGGTTCCGGCCGACCTGAAAGCCGTGTTTCAGCGACCCGATTTGGCCGATCCGCTCTCCTACGGCGACACCGACATGCTGTTCTTCCTCGCCGACAAGAAGGGCGTGCAACTGGTCGCCAACATCCCGGACTCAATGTGGATGTCGGCCAGCCAACAGAATCGGCTCGCCGACATCCCCAAGCTTCTGGAGCGAATGGGAATGACCGTCGAGCAGACGGACGGGTGGGTGACCGTTTTCCCGAGCGATGCCGATCAGGTACGGCGCGGGCGCTTCAGCCGGGGGTCCATCGTGCGCTTGGCGCAGCAGTCCGAGACGAAGAAGGTCGTGAGCCTCGACGATTTGGCGGCCTTCGTCGCGTCGAACTCCGACGAGGGCCTCGACGGGATGGGTGAGCGGCTTTTGTCGACGTTTGTGCCAGGTGCCCTTTCGCTCAATCTGGTGACCTCGATGGACTGGAACGTGTTGCGCTTGTACGGTTCGATGTCGCCGGCCGCGCGCGCCACGCTCCAATCTCAGGGCTCGGTTCCCCTGGCTGCTTTGGGTGGGAATGCCAGACAGATCTTGTCCAAAATGCTCTTCGGCGCATCGCCTCGCCTGGAGGTGGATTCGGGAACGCCGAAGGACGACTCGAACCCCATGATGCTCTTCTACGGCGCGATGATGCAGATGGACCGGCCGGGCAAGGATTATCGCACCGAGCCCACAGAAATCATGCCGGGCGGCCTGATCGACGGCGTCCTCGAGTTGAAGCTCGACGACACGATCCTCGCTGTCCCCAGCAAGTGGAACAGCGACATCGGGCTGGGTTCGTTCGGGCCTCTCGAATTGGCGTTGTTCACGCATTTCATGACCGACCCCAAACTGGCCGAGATCGCCGGCGAGATGCCGGAAATGCCCGATATGTTGCCGGGAACGCGCCGCGTGCTGAAGTTCACCTTCCGAGTGGCTCCCGATGTCGTGCGCAGGTTCGAGCTCAACGACGACAGATTGGATGCGGCGGGCAAGCCGTTCAAGATGTCCGAACTGCCGGCGCACTTCAAGGCGGCGATGGCGAAGTACCAAGAGGCTCTGAAGAAGACGCCGTTCCCGTTCCTCGACCCCGAGTTCATGGGCGGGACGCGCGGCGTTCCGCCGCCCGATCCGCCCCTCATGCGGGCCGCAGCCTGAACACAGCCGCAGAATTCATGGCGGAGCGCCGAACCGAGGTGCCCGCCATGAGCGTATCGGGTACTGTGAACGCTCGGGTTCAATCCGAACGTTTGATCCTGCCGAGGTAACCTTAGCCCATGCGTGGAGCCGTTCTCAAAGCCATCGCAGCCATCGTCCTGACGCCGCTGCTTGCGTTCGTTCTCGCTAACTTCTTGCCCAAGGAGTACACCTCTTCGGTCGGCATTCTCGTGGACACGTCGCCGCCGATGATCGACCCGGCCCAGAACTCCAAGATCGACGACTGGAAGAACTTCAAGCCGCGGACCGTTCAGACGAACATCGACATGATCCTCGGTTCGAAGGTCATCGGCGACGCGATTCGCCGAACTGCCGAGGACCCCGACCGCATCTTGACGAACGAGAAGGCCGAGGCGCTGATCGACTTGCTGCCCCGCCGATTGCGCATCGACTCGCAGAAGGATTCGGACGTCGTGACCATCCGCGTCACACTGGACGACCCTCAACTGGCCGCCAAGATCGCGAACAACATCGGCATGGCGTACATCGCCTCCACGCAGGAGATCGCGAACAAGTTTGGTCAGTTGGCTCTCGAGGCCACCAACGATCGCCAATCGCGGGTGATTTCCGAACTGTCGGCGATCGACGCTCAGATCAAGCAGATCAAGCTTGACCTGAACGTGACCGACTTGCCCTCCCAGTTGACGATCGCCGCCCGAACGTCCGCCGACCTTGAGCTCAGGCTCAACGACCTCAGCTCCAAGTACAACGGAACGGTTGCGGAGCTTCGTCAGGCTGAGCAGAACCTGCGCAGCACGCCCGAGTACATCGACATCGCCATCCGCGACCAATACAACCCCGACCTCGCGGCGGTGGATCAAGACCTCATCAAGAGCAAGGCCGATCTCGCCCAGCTGCGAGAGAAGTACACGGACGATCGCTGGGAGATCCAGCAATTGATCGGCCGAATCGCGGACCTGAACGCCCAGAAGGCGAACCTCAAGACCAAGATCGAGTACGCGACCGACCGGCAGAAGAACGGCAACTACCAGGAGCAACTCTCGGTCATCAACCGGTTGCGTGAAATGGCCCAATCTCTCGAGAAGCAGATCGCCAAGATCCAGACCGACAAGGCGGCCACCGATCGCGAGTTGGTCGTCTATCCTGAAGCCGAAGAAAGGCTCGGTCTCTTGCTCCGCAAGAAGACGACGCTGGAGCGCACGTTCCAGGAACTCGAAGTGAAGCGAACCGAGTTGGAAGGCTCCGCCACCGAAACCGTGGGCCGCAAGACCAACGCGTTCATCGTTTCGGACGCCCGCGCCTCGTCGGTCCCGTCGGCGCCGAATCCCACGCTGTACACGCTGGCCGGTCTGGGTCTGGGCATCGCGATCGCCGCGATCATCGTCCTTCCCAAGCCGACTTCGGTCGACCCGCTGGCCAACCACAATCAGGCGCCCACGTATCACCGACCGATCGGTGGAGACGACGAGACGCGTTCGCTCGGCGGCCCCGGCGGCAACGCCTAACCATGACACTCGTGCCGCCTCGCAACCCGCGAGGCGGCACTAGAACCCCATGTCGAGCATCACCCTAGGACAGCCGAATCAGAACGTGCGGGCCAACGAGTTGGTTCTGGCGCGCGTGGTCGGGCTTGTCGCTCTCTTGCTTGTGGCGGGGCACCTTCTGCTCGGCACATTCCAGCCTCACGTCAGGTTCCACCCGGTGCTCTACCTCAGCCTGTTCGCTGTCTTTGTCGGCTTGCGGGTCAAGGGCTGGGAGGTCTTCGAAAGAACCCAGTTCGACTTCTTCTTCGTCGGCTGGCTGGTTCTGGCCGCCCTCAGCCAGCTGTATGCGACGAACGTTTTGGGTCGGGTGATCTACGCCCTCGACATCCTTGAGTACCTGTACGTCATTCTGCAAAGCTGGGCCGTTTATCGGGGTGCGTTCGCTCTGGTGAAGGCTGCTCCAAGGGCGGGCTCGCAGGGCATTCTGTTCTCGATTCTCGCCATTTGCATGTTCTCGGCGCTGCTGGGTATCGCGCAGAGCACCGGTGCGAAAGGTGCTGCGGACACGATTGCGAACAACCTCGGCTCGCGAAAGGATGTCACGCAGATGTCTGAAGACTACGACGAGTCGCCGCGCCCTTCGGGGCTGCTGAGCTCTCCCACAATGCTGGGCAGTTACAACGTGTACGGCACGATTGTCACGATCGCCATCGCCATCGCGTTTGGGTTCGCCTTGAGTATCCGTCAGTTGCCGTGGCTGCTGTTGGCGAACGGCGTGCTGCTGGCGTGCTCCGTCACCTCGCAGGTGCGCTTGGCGCTCATTCAACAGTTTGGGTTGCTCGCGTTTTTCGCCGTGTACACGCTGTTCAGGGCGCAGCGCACCGTGGCCGCCGTGGCCGTTTTGGCCTTCGCCTTCGGTTTGATCGCGTTCAACCGCGTCGTCGTCGAGCGCAACGACCCGCGATTCCAGTACATCACGCGAACGTTTGAAGGGAAGTTCTTCTCCGACGAGTCGCTCACCGTGCGCCTGGAGGCCTGGAACCGCATTGGAGACGTGGCCACCGAGCTCGCGCCTCTGGGCTCCGGCTTCACGCAGTTGACCAGCAACGCTTACGCGCGCAGGGGCGATGTCTTCGCCCGCGCAAACGGTCCGGACAATGGCTTCCTTGAGGCGTACCTGATTCACGGCATCCCAGGCATCCTGCTCGTCATGTTCCTGATCTATACAGGATTCTCGCTCCAAAACAAGCTGAAAGGGGTCTCGGTAGGCTACGTGCAGATGATTCGCTGGTCGGTGTTGCTGTCCATCGTCGTCTTCCCGATCTTGAGTTCCGGCCTCGTCGTGACCCACTCGAAGTTCGAGCGGTCGGGCTACCTGTTGCTACTCATGGGAGCCGCCGCCGCTTTGGTCTCGATCGCCGCATCTCGGGAACGCCTCGAGCCACCACCGGCTGCGTCGTGAAAGGGACCGATTGGGCGGGTCTGGTCGCCGATCTTGAGTCGGAATACGGGCGTTTGCGCTTCATTCCGCGGTTCGATCCCATGGAAGAACTCGTGAGCTGCATCCTGAGCCAGCACACCAGCGACAGGTCCAGCTTTCCCGCCTTCACCCAACTCATGGCGCGCTACGGAAGCTGGGAAGCCATCGCGGCCGCCCCTCGGCAAGAACTCGCGGACACCATCCGTGGCGCAGGCTTGGCCAACCAGAAGGCCAAGAGCATCCAGGAGTCGTTGCGCCTGATCCACGAGCGGTCCGGCGCGTACTCCCTGACGGAACTTGCCACCATGTCCGACCGCGAAGCGCGCGAGTGGCTGGAGTCGCTGCCTGGCGTCGGTCCCAAGACGGCCGCGATCGTCCTGTGCTTCGGCTTCGGGCGGCACGCGATCCCCGTGGACACGCACGTTCACAGAGTCTGCCTAAGGCTGGGCATCATTCCACCCAAGACCGACGCGAACCGGGCACACGACGTGCTCCTTGATCGGGTGCCCGTGGGGCTCGCCTTCCGCTTTCACACGGCACTCATCCAGCACGGTCGTCTGACGTGTCAAGCCAAGACCCCGGCGTGCCACCGATGTCGCATCGCGGATCGTTGCGCGCTCTTCCAGCAGGAACAAGCCGGCGTACCGAGAACCCAATCCTCGTCGAGGTCAACGAAATCGAAGTCGTGAGAGGCCCCGCCTATCGCCGAAGCCACCCCGTTCCAAGACGCTGAAGCCGCAGACCTGGCTATCGCAAGGCTAAGTCGCCTGTACGGCGATGACCTCCGGGCGTTCGCAACCTCCGCGTTCGGTGCGGCTGCCGATCCCGACCTGGCGCTCAAGAACTTCGAGAGGTGGCTCGCCGCATCATCGAGTCCGGAGACCCTGCTGGTCTTCCTCGCCCAGCAACCGGTCGGCGCTCGCCCCCTAGGAACAGCCCTCGGGGCGAGCCAGCATCTGGCAGACCAACTGATCCAAAACCCGGAACTGGCCCACCTGCTTTTCGATCGCTCGGCTTTGGATCGGACTGTGCGTGCCGATGCGATCATCGAAGAGGGTTTGAACCTGCTCAAATCCACCGAGTCGTTCTCGCACGCCTTGGATCGGCTGAGGTTTCTCAAGCAGCGTTGGCACCTGCCCATCGTGGTGAACGATCTGCAGGAATCGTGGACACCCGAGGCGGTCTGGGCCGCCCTTTCCGAGCTTTCGGACGCTGTCTTGCACCTTGCGACACGAGTCGTCTGGCAACATCACGGGCTGGCGAACGCCATTCCTTGGCCCCCCATCGCGGTCGTGGCCTATGGCAAGCTGGGCGGGCGCGAGATCAACTACTCTTCGGACGTTGATCTAGCGTACGTTCATGCCGACGATTTAGACCCTTCTCTGGCTGCAAAGCTATCCAAAATGTGCGAGCAACTGGGGCGGGCGCTGGGCGATCGGATGGGTCGTGGCGCGTTGTACCGGGTTGACCTGCGGCTCAGGCCGTACGGCCGCGCCGGACCCATCGTGCGCTCGATGCGCTCTGTCGAGGCCTACTTTGCTGCCCATGCCGAGGTCTGGGAACGGCAGGCGCTCCTGCGCTCGCGGGTGGTCGTGGGTGATCCCGAAATGGTCGACCGCTGGGATCGCTTGCGCCTGGAGCACAGCTTTCCCGCACGCATTTCCGAAATGGCCGTACGCGAGATGGTGGCCACGCGGGGCCGCATCGAAGAACTCGCGGAGCCCGACGACCTCAAGCGGGGCCCGGGTGGCATCCGCGACGTGGAGTTCCTGGTGCAAGCGATCCAAATGGTGCACGGTTACGGAACGCCCGAATTGCGCGCGAGGCCGACCATCGAGGCCCTCCGCGCGATGGACGCCCACGGGATCCTCGACCATGCCACCGTCTCGACCTTGGTTGCGTCCTACCGGTTCTTGCGCCAACTGGAGCACCGTTGCCAGATCGTGGGCGATCAGCAAACGCACACGCTGCCCAAGGCGCACGAAGCGCGCACGCACTTGGCACGATTGATGGGGCTCGACTCCTGGTCGGAACTGGAGAAGAGGCTTGAAGTGCACAGGAGAGCCACCCGATCCCTTTACGAATCGGTTCTAGGATTCGCCGAGCCAAACGTGAGTCCCAGAGCGGTGGTCGGCGAGCGCATGGGCCCCCAAGCAAGCACGGTGCTCCAGTGGTTCGATGTGTTTCCCGAAAGCGAGGCGTTCTACATGAGCCTCGCCGAGAACGAGGGCAGCCTGGGTCGCATCGAGCGGATCTTGCAGGCCTCGCCCCTGTTGGTCCAGGCCTTCAAGCAATCGCTCCCACTCACCGAGGCTCTGGCGAGCGGCGAGATCGAAGAGGATCAGGGTAATGCAGCCGCCCTCGCGAATCTCGCTCACAACGCGCCTCCCGAAGCACTGGCTCGCACGCTTCGCAATCGCTGGCTCGCTGCCCACGCGGCCTGGGTCCTCGATGGCGAGCTACCCCTGTGGGCCACCCTTGGCGAGATCTTCGATGCCTTTCTTCAGCACTGCTCCAGCCGGCTTTACCTTGGGTTCGACATCGTCGCTCTGGGGAGCTACGCGGCTTCAGAACTGGTCCCTCTTTCCGACCTCGATCTGGTGTTTCTCGTCGAAGACCCCCGAGCTCACCCGCAGGCTGAGGCGCAGGCTCAGCAACTGATGGCGTTGGTGCGGTCGTTGCGGCGTTACGAAGCCCCGGTGTCGCTCGACCTGCGGCTGCGTCCCGAAGGAGGCAAGGGGTTGCTCGTCCGCACCTACGACGGCTTTCAGACCTATGAGCTCGAAGCCATGGAGTTGTGGGAGCGATTCGCTTTGGGCCGCTCGCGTCTGGTGGTCGGCTCGCCCAAGGCCGAAGCGTTGGTGCGCAAGGCGAGTTACGCCGTCCCGCTGACCCCTGAAAGGTTGCAGGAGTTGGTCGCCATGAAGCGGCGCATCGAGACCGAGCGCGTGCTGCCCACCCAGTTCCATCGGCACGTCAAGCTCGGGTTTGGTGGACTCAGTGACATCGAGTGGTTTGTGCAACTGCACCAGATGCGCTACCCCACGGCCTCGCGTGCCGGACTTCACGTGGCGACGGAGGACCGCATTCGCGAGTTGGCCCGGGCGCAACTGATCAATGCCGTCGAGAGCGAGGCGTTGCTCGGAGCGCTCCGCTACCTGTTGCGCCTTCGCACCCGCCTGCAATTGCTCGGCTTCGAAACGGACCTGATCCCCGAGAACCCAGATAAACTGGAGCGTCTCGCCCGCTTGGAAGGATTCGACGATCCCAACGCGTTCTTGGCTCATCACGAGCGCGTGATCGGTCAGGTCCGCTCGATCTACGTGGGAGGACTGGAGCGCCTCGGCGCCTAGGCGGAAGCAATGCTGGCAGGACTGATTCTCTTCGGCTACTTGGTTGGCGCGATCCCGATCGGGGTCATCGTAGCGCGTGCGAAGGGCATCGACCTGATGAAGGTGGGCAGCGGCAACATCGGGGCGACGAATGTCAAGCGAGCGCTCGGCACCAAGTGGGGACTGATCGTGTTCTTCGCCGATGTGCTCAAGGGCGTGATTCCGGCCGTCGTTGGGCGCTTGCTTGCGCCGTCCATTCTCCCCGTGGCGTTGGGGGATTACGCGCTGAGCGTCGTCGAACTCTCGGCACTGGCTGGCATTGCGGCGATTGCGGGCCACTGCCTCTCGCCCTTCCTCAAGTTCAAAGGAGGAAAGGGCATCAGCACGGCGCTGGGGGCGATTCTGGCCAGCGACCCGCTGGTGGCTCTGTCCTCGTTCGGACTGTTCATCGTGGTGGTCTGGATTTGGCGCTACATCAGCTTGGGGAGCCTGTGCGCGGCGATCGCCGTGTTCGGCTTCTCGTTCCTCTTTGGGTCCGGGCCGCTCTTGCATGGGTTCTATGCCGCGTTGGCCGTGTTCGTTTGGGTGCGGCATGTGCCCAACATCAAGCGTCTGGCCAGTGGGACCGAGTCCAAGTTCAGCTTCAAGTCCACCAAGACGGAGGCGTCAGGCCCCTGATGGAGCTGCTCTCGGCGGCAGTTTGGGTGCTGGTGTGGATCCCGGTCACCGTTTGGACGCTCAAGACCGTTCACGCGACGGTGGTGGGCGACATGGACGGCACGACCGGACTGCTTGCTTCCGTATTGGGGCCGTTCCTCGGCTTCCTCACCATCGTCCAGGAACATCCCTGGGCGCGCGTCGGGATGTTCGCGGCGATCACGCTCACGGTGCTGGGCTATCCGATCGCCTCGTCCCGCCTTGAACGTCGGCAGCGCCGCATACAGGACGAGGATGAAATGGCGCGGGCCTACGCCAACCTGACAGCGTTCCCCGACAACCTTCTTGCCCGAATGAGAATCGCCGAGGCTTTGGTTTCGCGCGGGTTCGTGCCCCACGCGGTGGCCGTCGGCAAAGAGACTCTACACGGCCAAAACCCAACGGTCCATGGGGATGAGTTCCGCGCCCTGCGCCACTGGGAACGGATGGCCAAGGCCTACGCACCGGTCGCCGAGGTCCGCTGTCCGGGCTGCGGACAACCCAACGGCCCGGAACATCTGCACTGTCCCCGCTGCGGCGAAGCCGTCTACATCGCCCATGTTCGCAAACCCGGAGGCCGAGCGGGACGCAATCTGGCGGGCGTCTGGGTCGCCGTGATCGCGGCGTTTCTCGGCATTCCGGCGGCCTCGGCGCTGCCGCCCGCCTGGGCTGTCGTGGCCATCGTCGGGATGTTGGTGGTGGGCATCGGGGCCATCTTGCGGACGATCATCCTTGCGCAGAGCGCTGGAGCTGGAGCCCAGTGAAGCGTTTGGATCGCTACGTCGTCAAGGAGATGGTGACGCCGTTCATCACAGGCACCGTAGCGGTTGTGTTCATGTTCCAAGCTAACGAACTGATCGCAATCCTCAAGACGTTCAACCCCGACAACGTGCCGCCTCTCGCGATCCTGCAGCTCATCCTCTACAAGAGCCCGGCGTTCCTCAACCTCACCTTGCCGATCGGCGTCTCGCTCGGCGCATCGCTCGCCATGTCGCGCTTGGTGCGCGAATCGGAACTCACGGCCCTTCGCGCAGCGGGCGTCCCGATCCGGCGCGTGCTGATGCCGATCGCCTTGTTCGGCGCAGCCGTGGGGGTGGGGAACTACTACATCGTCGAGCGAGTCACGCCGGCCGCCGAACTCGAAAGCCGGAAGTTGATCAGCCAGACGACCCTGCTGAGCCTAGCGCCGGACTTCCAACCCAACGTCACCATCTCGCTGCGCAACGGCATCGCCTACATCGGCTCGGTCGCCCGCCAGCCCGGGAATGCCGTGGCGCTCAGCGACCTCGTTTTGTTCGAGCGGCCCAAAGCAGGCGAAACGTGGATCCTGAGCGCCAAGAGCGGGATCTATACCGAAGGCGTGTTTCGGCTCCAAGAGGTCGTCGCTTTCGTCGTGGAGGGCTCGGACCTGCGTTCGGTCGAGACGAACGAGGAGGTGGTGATCAACGAGCGCATCATCGTCCAGGACTTGTTCCTGCCCCGCATGGAGAACGAGCAAACCCAGGACCAACTGCGCGAGGCCATCGCAGAAGGGAAGCGCCAGAACCGCGACACGCGCAAGCTCGAAGTGACCTACCACACCCGTTACAGCGTCCCCGCCTCGTGCCTGTTCTTCGCCCTCACGTCGCCGATCTTCGCGATCTGGCTGGCTCGTTCGGGGGGCTTGGTGGGCGTGATGCTCAGCGTGTTCAGCATCGGCCTCTACTACAACGCCTTTGTCGTTTCGACCGAGATCTTTGGCCGCAACGGCTGGGTCTCGCCGTGGATGTCCGCTTGGTTGCCAAATTTCCTCTTCGTGGTCTTGGGTTTGATCGCGCTGAGGAGGCTGGAGTGAGAAGATTCGCTTGGATCGTGGCTGGTGCTGGTTTGGCTGGCATGGGCCACGGACAGACGCTGGGCCTTGAGGCACTGACCCGTGCCGCCGAACTGGTGCGCCAGCGAGAGAAGCCGGTCGGCGTTCCCGAGAAAATCGACGTCGAGACGGGGCAACTCGGGCCGGGTTCTCCGGACCCCGTCAAGCAGGAACTCTCGATTGTCCGTGCGCCCAAGAACCGCCGATTTGGCGACCGCTTCGAAGCGTCGGGCGGAGTCCACCTGATCTATCGAGGCTACGACCTCTTTGCCGATTCGGCCCGAGGCGACCTCGGAACCGAGATCGTGATCCTCGAGGGCAACGTTCGGGCGATCGGCGAGGAATCGGTCATCGTCGGCGATTTGGTGGAGATTCGCTTCAAAGACCGGACGTTTTCCGCGCTTCGCGGCGCGACCACCGCCACGCCGTCGCTGCTTGGGGGCCGCACGCTGCGCGACCTCTTCTTCTCGGGCGAGTCCATCGGCGGTGGCGAGACGCGCCTCGACGGGACGCGGACCAAGCTGACGAGCTGCGAACTCCCCCTGCCGCATTACGAACTGCGGGCCAAGTCGGGGACGCTCATTCCGAACGACCGCATTCTGTTGCGCAACGTGGAGTTTCGGCTGTTCGACACGCGGCTGTTCGTGGTGCCGTTCGTGGATATCCCTCTGGACCAGCGGTCCAGTTTTACGCCCGAGGTGGGCCAATCGCGCGACGAGGGGTTCTTCATCAAGACGCGGTGGTCGGTCCCGGTGCGAGAGGGCGACCGGCTGACGTATCTCATCGACTACTTCAGCAAGCTCGGCGTCGGATTGGGTGCCGAGGTGGGCTATCAGCGCCGCGACATGGAGGGCTTCGCCCGCGTGTACGGCATTTCGAACACGCCCTCCACTTTCCAGTTCTCCAACGACCACCGTCAACGCTGGGGCACCAGCACGTTCCAGATCGCCAACACCTACGAGAAGAACAACTACCTGACCGCACCCGGCTCGACCCAGGAACGGACGACGGCTAGCCTGCAAGTGCCCCAACGGCAGGGCTCAACGCGCCTCACCTACTCGCGCAACACGAACACGAGCACGGGCTTCTCGTTCTCTCAGTCCTCGTACGGGTTCAACGATCAGCGCCGTTTCGGCTCGAAAACGCAGACGTCGATGGACGTTCTGTGGTCCGAATCCTCGAGCGGTTCGCTGGGCGGCGAGCCGATTCGCCGCGACCAGGTGGACCTCAAGGTGCGGGGGCAGCACGAACTGGACAAGGCCACGGCCGAAATCGAGTACGTTCGCGCCATTCCTGTGGGAGAAAACTTGAACTTTTTCAGTTCGTCGGATCGGACGCCTGTCTTCGCGTTGCGCTCCGAGGCCCGAAGGCTCCTTTCCCGTTCGGCTGCGGACGCTTTCCCGTTTCGCGCCGAGGTCTCGGTGGGCGAGTTCGCCGACGGGAGAACCCGCGACCGCGTCACGAGGTCGGCGTTCGATTTCCGACTGGATAAGTCTGACAGGGGCACCAGCCGCGCGCGCTTGGACTATGGCGCCCGGTTTCGGCAGGGCATCTACAGCGACGGCACGGCCTTGTGGACGCTCAACCTCACGCCACGCTTCAGCTACCGATTTGGCAAGGATTCCACGTTCAACGCCCGGTACACCTACCTGCGATCCCAGGGGTACACGCCGCTCCAGGTTGACCAAACGGGCCGCACCGACCTGTTCTCGCTCGACCTCACGGCCCGCCCGTCGCGAGCCTGGTCGTTCGCGGTCCAAACGGGCTACGACCTGCGGCAGGCCGAGCGGAGCGTGGTGCCCTGGCAGACGGTGGGAATCCGCACCGAGTGGACGCCGGCCGAGTGGTTCATGCTCCGTTCGCTCGCAAGCTACGACCCGTTGCGCACGGCATGGACGAACGTGACGCTCGACGCGTCGTGGCAAGCAGGAGCCACCTTCGTCACGGCATCCGCGCGGTACGACCCCATCCGCCATGTCTGGGGCAACGCCAACCTCTATGTGGACGCGCTCAAGACTGGACGAGTCAAGACGACGGCGGTGCTCGCCTACAACGGCTTCCTCAAAAAGGTGGAGTCCGCGCAGCTTCAGTTCACGCTCGACCTTCACTGTTGGGAGGCGATCCTGCAGGTGCGCGACAACCAAGTCGGCTTCCGGTCGGGTACCGAGTACGCGTTGTTCTTCCGGCTGAAGGCGCTGCCCTACGATTCTGGCTTCGGCATTGGCCAGCGGGGGCAGGCGATCGGTGGGACGGGCATCGGTTTCTGAGCACTCGCCGGGCATCTGCTAAACTTGGGACCGATGAGTTTCGACTTGAGCCTGCGCACCGCAAGCGTGGACGTAGACCCTGGTGTGGCATCAACCCTCGAGGTCGAAATCGCGAACCGGTCGTCCGACCCCCAGCAAATGGAACTGGAGGTGTTGGGCCTGGACCACGAGTGGGTCGCCATTCCCGTACCTGTCTTCGTCCTCGCCGAAGGTGAAGCGGTCACCCACAAGGTGGTGTTCAAGCCTCCGCGCGTCTCCGAGAGCATCCACGGCGAGTATCCGTTCACGGTTCGAGTGCGTTCGCTGGAGACCGGCGAAGCCAAGGAAGTCGCCTCGATTCTCCACGTCAAGCCGTTCCACCACCTCAGCATGGAACTCTCGCCCAAGCGTGGGCGCGTCGGCGGATTGAAGCGCGGCTACCCGTTTTCGCTCACCGTGATGAACTTGGGGAACACGGATCATACGGCCCAACTAACGGGCACCGACCCCCAGAACATGTGCGCGTTCAGCTTCGATCAGGAGCAGATTCCGCTGACGGCGGGCCAGCAGGTGACCATCGGCGCGGAGGTCTCGGCCACCACGGGGCGGCTGCTCGCCAACCCGAGGCTGTACGGCTTTACGATCACCGGCCGCAGCGTCAACACCCCCAACGTGGCGTGCGCGGCGCAAGGGCAACTCGAGCAACGCGCCCTCTTTTCGCCAGGCTCGTTTGTCCTGACCATCCTCTGCCTGATGCTGGCCATCGGGTGGTGGACCATCTTCCCCAAAGCGCCGAGGATGGAGACGCTGGTGCTCTCGACGCGCGAAGTGCCCGAGGGCGAGCCGCTCAAGGTTTCGTGGTCGGCCTCGCATGCGGCCAACGTGGAGCTGTATCTGGACAACCGCCTGTTTTATACAGGAATGCCTACGGGAACTTACGATTTGGAAGTTGACCGCGCCGGCGTGATCAAAGCCGTCGCGGTTCGAGACGGAAACCGCAGCCACCCACGTACGGCCTCGTTCGAAATCCGTGCCAAGGAACGCGCCGCGCCACCCGCTATCACGGCGTTCGACATCGTGCCGGCCGAGGTGGAAGAAGGGCAGGCGCTCACCGTGCGTTACTCTGTCGGCCCAAGCGTCACCAAACTGATCCTCGAACCCGTGAACACCGAACTCAATCTGGCCGTCAACGAGCGAGAGATCGTTCCCAACCGATCGGGCGAAATCACGTACATCCTGGTCGCCTCGAACGCCGACGGCCAGCAGACGAAGCGCGAGTTCAAGGTGAATGTGAAGCCGACGCCAAACGTGTCGCTGGCCAACATTTGGAAGTTCGACGCCGACCCCAAGGAACTCGGCCCCGAGGGGGGCGATGTGGTGCTGACGTGGGAGGTCTACAACACGGTGAAGCTCTGGGTGCTTGAAAACGGTATCGAGCATTCAGTTCCTCCGGCCAATGGGGCGCAGGTGTTTCAAGTCACCCGAGACACGACCTTCATCCTGAAGGCTGCCGACGAGCGGGGCCGAGAGGTCACCAAGTCCATTGATGTGAAGATCAGACAACCCGACGTGCCCCCTCCCACCGCATCGGCGACCACCGGCGGTTCTGCAACCTCCGTGCCCGTTGGCGCAGGCGGGGGACATCGTTGAGGCGCTGGGCGCTCTTTTCCGTCACCGACAAACGCGGCGCAGTCGAACTGGCACGGGCTCTTTCTGCGGAGGGACTCGGGCTTCTTTCGACGGGCGGGACGGCGCGAGCCCTTCGCGAAGCGGGGCTTGAAGTCCGCGACGTCGCCGAGCACACGGGCTTCCCCGAGATCATGGATGGGCGCGTCAAGACGCTCCACCCCCGGATTCACGGTGGACTCCTGGCGATCCGTTCGAACGAGGGGCACATGACGGCGATGGCCTCCCACGGGCTCGAACCGATCGACGTGGTCGTGGTCAACCTCTACCCGTTCGAAGAAACCGTTCGCTCCGGCGCCGACTTCGAAACGTGCATCGAGAACATCGACATCGGAGGCCCTTCGATGGTCCGCGCCGCGGCCAAGAACCACGGCGACGTGCTGGTGCTGGTGGACCCCGCCGACTACGAGGAGTCGCTCAAGCGCCGCGACGACCCCGAGTTTCGGCGTCGGATGGCTGCCAAGGCTTTCCGCCACACGGCGTACTACGATTCGATGGTGGCGCGGTACCTCACCTCTAAGACCGGCGAGAACCCTTATCAAGAGACCTTGACCGTCGGCGGAAGGCGTGCCCTGGCGTTGCGCTACGGCGAGAACCCGCATCAGACCGGCGCGCTTTACACCGACCCGCTTTCACACCACGGCATCGCGCGATCCATACAAGTCTGGGGCAAGGAACTGAGCTACAACAACCTGCTGGATGCGGACGCAGCGTGGGAGCTTGCCGCCGATCTTCCCCCAGGCGCGTGTGTGGTCGTCAAGCACGGCAACCCGTGTGGAGCCGCTGTGGGGGACGATCTCGGCGCGAGCTACCGTCTGGCGCGGGAAGCCGACCCCGTCTCGGCATTCGGCGGGATCGCCGCGTTTCATGGCGAGGTGGACGCCATCGCGGCGGAAGCCATGACCGAAAAGGGCAATTTCCTAGAGGTGGTCATCGCCACATCCTTTACCCAAGAGGCCCAAGCCATCTTCGCCAACCGGGCGGGCTGGGGACAGAACGTCCGCTTGCTGGCAGCGCCGTTGGCCCGCCCCGTGGCCGAGCCCATGGTGCGCGCGATCCGGGGCGGATGGCTCGTGCAGGATTCGGACGAGGACCCCGGAACCGAGTGGCGCATCGTCACCAAACGGCAACCGACCCCCGACGAGATGTCCGCAATGCGGTTTCTGTGGACGGTCGTGCAACACGTCAAGTCGAACGCGATCGTGGTCGGGACGGGGCGGCAGTTGCTCGGGACGGGCGCCGGGCAGATGAACCGCGTGCAGTCGGTCCGCCTGGCCATCGAGCAGGCGGGAGCCAGAGTGGGCGAGTGCGCCCTGGCCAGCGATGCGTTCTTTCCGTTCCCCGACAGCGTCCTGACGGCGCAAGCGGCGGGCATCCGGGCGATCGTCCAACCCGGCGGCAGCAAGAAGGACGAGGACGTGATCGCGGCAGCCGATGCGGCGGGCATCGCGATGGCCTTCACGGGCGTCCGCCACTTCCGGCATTAGGGCGTGACGATCGGACCCCGAGCATCGTCTAAACTAGACACATCAAGGAGTACGTGCATTGAGCGACAAGCAACTGAACTGGATCGTTTTTGGATCGGCGGCCTTGGTCTTTGTGATTGCGACCGTGGTCATGGCGTTCACGCGCCCGACGGTTTCGAAGCCGGCGGCCCCGACGGCCGTCCCCACCGACACCGTTCCCGAACCTGCGGCGAACGTGACGATGGGCAACGCGCTCCCCGGCGGCTCCGCTCGGGCGGGTGGCTCGGGCGCGGGTGCCGGCGGCATGCGCCGCGGCGGCGGTGGCCGCATGGCGATGGGCGGCTGATCGCCCACATTGGTTTGACGCCTAAGGGGATGGGTCCGCGCGTTAAGGTGGAATTGGCGCGGACGAAGGGATTCGAACCCCCAACCCTCAGTTCCGAAGACTGATGCTCTATCCGTTGAGCTACGTCCGCGCGGGTGACCGATTGTACCCCGTCACTGGTTCGCCCAGCGGTTGATGAGCCACCAGGCCCCTTGGTCGTGCGGCACGAACTTGGGGTGCGTCAAGTGCTCGAACGCGGGCAGATACCCGAGCGACCCGTCGCCATACAGTTTGATCCGGTGGATCGCCCGCTCGACCGCCGCCTTCGCCACCTTGCACCGTTCCACGTCTGCCCTCGATCCACCGATCCGCTCAACGCTTCGACTCGCAACCTTCTCCAAGTCGTCGAAGAGTTGACGAGTCGGCGCCAAGGCAGAAGCGGCTTCGCCCGGTCTGGCCTCGGCGTATCGCTTCCGGGCAACCTCGGCCATCCTCACAAACTCGATGGCCGAGCGGGCGAACAAGGTCACACCCTTCTCGGCCTCGGTGGGTGCGACGGCCAAGGCCCTCTCGATGATATCCAGCGCCTTGTCGCCGACCTCGCCGCTAAGCTCCTCGGCATGGTGGAGCCAAGCAAGGAACGGGTTGGCCTGCAGCAGCAGCCGCACCTTGAGCGATGATCGGATGCCGCCGAACGCGAACGTTCCGCCTGCCGTCTGCAACTCGACGCCCATCAGCCGCGCCCACTCCTCGTGTCGCTCCGATTCCTTGAGGTACGCCTGCAAGAAGGGCGACGAGTCGCCGTGCAACACCCCGCCAGCCGCCCGAACCGCTGGCAAGAGCGTGTCGTACGCGCCGAACAGACCGCACTCCCACGTCGTAACGCAGGTTCCAAAAAGACCCATTTCGACGACGTCGCCATGCACTTCTCGGACGTTTCGCTCGGTTTCGGGTAGGTGCATCCACGTAGCGTTGTACACATGGAATGCGGGACAGCCCACCACATCGAACCCGCGATCGCTGAACTTGGGCGACGTGTCGGCCAAGCCCTTGAAGTACTGCCAGTCGAAGATCAGCGTTTCGGCAGGCATGTGGTCGAGCGCCGTCGGGTGGTCCAGGAACATGTCGCCCCAAACCGCCGGACGCCTGCCCGCGTCGAGGACGCGCCGCGCCAACGGCCCAAAATGACGCCCATAGAGTTCCGCTTTGCCGTCGCTTGCCCCTTCCGATTCGTACGCCTCGACTTGCGCCGCACTCTTGGCCCCCTTGCCGAGTTGCCACGTCTCGTCCCCACCAATGTGGATGATCTCGCTGCTGAAGCAGGCGAGCGTGTCGTCCACCAGCCGCCCAGCGAGTGCGACGAACTCGGGATCGACGGGACACGCCTGCATCCCCTGAAACTTCTCCTCCGCGTACTTCTTGCCGGATTCAGTATAGATCATGCCCTCGAAGTGACCCAAAAGGTTCACGAACGGGATGAGTTGCAGGCCAGGGAACTCGGACTCCAACGTCCGGATCATCGCGGGCGTGACGCAGCCGACACCGTGCGACCACGGCGTGCTGGGGTAGGCGAACCGGTGCTCGAAGTAGAGACCGATGGCATCGTAACCGGAGTCCAACGAGACTCGGCAGTAGTGTCGGAGGTGGTCGAGGGTGGGCGATTGCTCGCGCGCGATGTCGAGCATCCACATGCGGAGGGGCATAGGTGGGGTTTACCCGACAACCGATGCGGAAGCCTCGACCAGTCGTGTCGGTGAGGCGAGAACTCCGCAGCGGAGGATGAGTTAGAATGGCCGCAGGAAGCCATGGACAAGTCGGTGTTTCGCAGATTGCTCGGCGATGAGCTGAACGAAGTCAGCGGCGCGCTGCGAGAGTTCTCGGATGCGCCGAGTGCGGCCGCAGGCACCCTGACCGTAAGGCATCATCCCGGGAGGATGGCTCGCTTCTTCATTTGGGCGCTCCGCCTGCCAAAAGAGGGCGCCGGCCAACCGACAACAATCCAGATTCAATGTTCCGGTGGCCGAGAGTATTGGAACCGGACGATCGGGCGCGCTCGATTCTGCACCCGACACTCCGTGGTCGAGGGTTGGCTGGAGGAGACGACCGGACGGTTTCGGTTTCTGCATCGCGTCAGCGTCGTAGACGGAGGGCTCCACTATCGCCAGGAACGGGTGTACTTCTTGGGGATTCGCTTGCCGCATGTCTTGTCCCCCATCATCAGTGCCTACGCCAAGGGAGATGAACGTGGCTGGCAACTTGACCTCACCGTCAGTTGCCCCCGATGTGGGCCGATCTGTCAGTACGAAGGGTGGATCGCCGCAAAGTGAAGGTCGCGATCTGGATTCTTCTTGTTCAGGCCACGCTAGGCGCGTTCGACACCCTCTATTATCACGAGTACAAGCTCAAACTGCCTCAGGGAGATCACACGAAGACCGAACTGAAGCTCCACGCGGTTCGTGACTTCTGCTACGCCATCATCATCGGCTCGCTCGGTTTCGTGACGTGGCAGGGCGGGTTCGCTTATGTGCTTGCTGCGATTCTGCTGGCCGAAATCGTGATCACCCTGTGGGATTTCGTCGAAGAGGACAAGGTCCGGCAGCTACCGGCGGGAGAGCGGTGCATGCATGCGATCATGGGGATTGTCTACGGTGCCTTCCTAGCGCTCGTGCTCCCCGAACTCTGGTCTTGGAGCCACTTGCCGACGGGTTGGGGGGCGAGCTACCATGGCATCCCCGCCTGGATTCTGCTGCTGATCGCCTTCGGAGTGTTTGTCAGCGGAGTGCGTGACATTCTGGCATCGCGGAGCTAGGTCTGCGTCTGGTTTGTCAACGAGGCAAAAGCCTCGATCAGGCGCGGTTTGACCTCATCCACGCTCACCCGGCGTCCCACGCGTTGAGACAGCGAAGTCACTCCATAGCCCTCGATGCCGCATGGCACGATGAGGTCGAACGGCGAAAGCTCGTTGTCGCAGTTGAGCGCCAGGCCGTGGAAAGAGACCCAGCGGCGTACTTTGATCCCGATCGCGCACATCTTCAGGTTCTCGACCCAGACCCCTGTGTGCGGCGGAAAGCGGCGCCCCGCGACCCCGTAGCCCGCCAGCGTCTGGATCACGACCTCCTCAAGGTCCCGGAGCCAGCGATGAAGATCCCTTCTGCGCCGCTCAAGGCTGAACACGGGGTACGCCACCAGCTGACCGGGACCGTGGTAGGTCACGTCGCCGCCGCGATCGGTCGGGACGACCTCGATCCCCCGCGCGGCGTACTCGTCGCGAGGCAGCAGCAGGTTGGATTCGTGGAAGTTCGCACCGAGCGTGAGGACGGGCTCGTGCTCGACCAGCAGCAACCGGTCGCGACCACCCGCGAGAACTTCCTCGACATGGCGCAACTGAAGCTCGTAGCACGGCCCGAACGCCATTCGCCCGAGGTCAAGAACGTCGAACGGCAGGTTCACGCGTCCACCCGAGACTGGACGGCCACGTAAACGCTGTGCCCATCCACGGGGTCCTTCAGGGGAACCAATTGTTCGTCGGTCAGGTCCTGAGCGACCAACTCGGTCATCGCGATGCTGCCGATGGGCGCGATCTTCTCGACGTGCGCCGCGATGTCGATCACCTCGGTGAACTCCACCGTCTCCAGGTCGCCTTCCACGTGGCCGATATGCAGGCCGATCCGAAGCCGGAAGGGCATTTTGAGCCTGTTTCGGTCACGGTTGAGCGAATCTACTTGCGTCTGCAATCGTTGCGCGGCGCGAAAGGCGCTGTAGCAGTTCTCGAACTGGACCACCGCACCGTCGCCCATGGTCTTGTAGACACGGCCCCCCAAAGGCGTCACGATCTCCTCGATCCACTTCTGGTACTCGCGGAAGCTCCACTCCACGACGAGCGGGTCGGAGCTCGCCTTCATCAGGCTGGACTTGACCGCGTCTACGACCATGACGCACACGTGCGAGGGTTTGACGGCGAGCCTCCACTGAATCTGCAGCATCTCCGCCAGCAACGTCGCGGGGTCGCTTTCGTGCAGCTTGCGCGAGCGTTCGGCACGCTCCTCGACCACGGCCCCGAAAGAACCGACCAGCATCATCACCAACGTGAACACGCCCCCTTGGATCATGTACTGGGGCTGCATGTACTCGGCGAACTGAGTGTGGCCAAGTCCCCGATAGGCGATCAGCGTGGGCAGGTAGCTCGCCCCGTAGGACACCAAGCCGACCAGAATCGCGCGCATGGGGCGCCTGGCCAGAAAGCCCACCGAGATCAACATGGCGAACTGAATCAGGCTGAGCGCGGCCATCGAGACCACGTACACCAGAGGCATCCGCTCGAATTCGGTGACCGAGCGGATCTGATAGGTGTTCCAAATCGCGATGCTGACCAGCGTCGAGATCGCGCTGAACGCGAGGCTGGCCGCGCCCGCCAGAGCATAGATGCGCTTCTGCGCTTGCCGGACCCAAGCCGTCTCCCAGAACTTCGACGTGGTGGAGGGTGTTGCCGCACCGGCCTCCATCTTGGCCTGGATCTCGAACAGCCGCTCGAGCAACTGCTGCCGCGTCAGGGCCCGCATCTGCCGATCCTCGCGACGGATGCGCGCATAGCCTCCCGCAACCGCCGCCAACACCCCAAGCGTGCAGTACAGCATGCTGAGCATCATGCCGCCGACAAGCGACATGACGAGCCGGGCAAGGAGCGGCTCCTCGCGCGCAGAAGGGGTGAGGAGCACGACCAGCGAGGTGCCGGTGATGAAGATCGCGGCCACGATCCCCGTCCCAACGAGGGCGTTGCGCGCCAAAGCGTGCCGATAGTAGGCGACCAGATGTCCCAGCAGCACCGCGAACAGAAAGATGTTCAGGTTGAGGATGACCCGGTCCCGGGCGGACTGGAGGTCTTCCAGCTTGGTCAGCGACTCCTTCGCCGCCTCAAGGGCGCCCGGATTGCCGCCGAGTTGCGCCGCTTCGACCAACGACCGAGCCTGGGCGAGCGACGTGCCTTGGAGTTCGGCCAGCGGCGAGAACCGCGTGGCGACGACGACACCCACAACCACCACCGCCATCGTCGCACCGGTGGTGATGCCCACAAACCGGCTGGGCGAATCGGTGAGCTTCTTGATGAACTCCTTGAACCAACAGAAGACGCGGACGAAGGCGGACCGGATGGGCTGGTCGATGTCGATCGGCCGGCTCAGGACGGCGGCGTTGTTCTGCCGGCGGCGCTGCGACACCTGCTGGATGACCTGGTCCACGAACGGGCGGGGAAGCTGGAACCGCTCGGCGAGCTGCGCCCCGCCGAGGGCGAGGTCTTCTGGGCGGTCTCGGAGGTGTTGGGCCAGTTCCTGAGCCGCCTTCAGGTGGTCGCGCTCGAGCGCGGGCTTGGCCGATCCTGAGGTGGTGAGGTTCATGTCCCGTGGGGATATTGTAGACGGCACGGCGGGTGTCCGGTTCGCCGGCTCGCCGGGAACGGTGGTGATACGTTGCCGGGGCGGGCACCGTTCCTTGTCCTGGGACCTTTGCGATCCACTGAAGTTCGCGGGCGCCTTGACGAAGGCGTGATCGTGTGCTATGGTGTAGCGAACGGGTCGCGGGAGTCCCGATGGCGAATCTTAGAAAGCGCTTGCGTTGGCTGCTGGTTTGGTGCCTGGGCTGTTGCGTGTTGAGCGCACACGCCCAGTTGAGCCAAAGCGACTTCAGAGAGTATGCCAAACGGACATGGCACATCGCAGACGAGGCCGATACGGCGCTCGATGCGCTGTTCGGCCAAGGCTGGATCCCGAACTCGAGCGTTCCCTGGAAAGAGGTGATCGGTGGCCTGATCGCAGGCGACGAGGTGCTCGCCGAACTGAACAACGGCAATCACGACAAGGCGGCTCGGGCGGCGCTGAAGTACGGGGCCGACCTCTATTTCAGCCATCTTCTGGCCCAGATCGGACTTTCCGGGCCGGTCGCCGTCGCCAACCTTGCGGCGGCACCCCTTCAATGGTGGCTTCTCGACTTCTACAACTACACCAACCGGCTCGGCTTCGATTCGCAATGTCGTCTGTACATCAAAGCGCGGGAAATCGGCATGACCCATCAGCAAATCGTGAATCGCGACACCTTCGGGGAGCGCGTGTTCTACACCGACGAGGGTTGGCTCTACTACGTGGACGAGATGCGCGCAGGATGGCTTGTGCACCCCAATCCGACCGAGATCAACCGCGACCTGTGCGTGTCGCTATCTCAAAGGGTGTATGACGCCAAGTTTGCGTTGAACGGTTCGTACGCAAGCGACAAAGCCCATATTGGCGACCGTCTGCGCGAAGCGCTGCGGGGCTACGCCGCGTTCAAGACCACGCCTGCGAACCCGTCCGCACCGCAAAGGGTGGTTTTGGATGCCACTGCGACACGTCCCCCACAAGGCGCGACGGTGACGGCCTACCTGTGGACATCCCCCGGCGGCGGGACCAGCACGGCTTCGCAGATCACGCGAGACTTGTTCAACCCCGGGGAGCCATACACGTTCACGTTGCGGGCCACGTTCTCCGACAACACGTCGAGCACCATCACGGGTCGCGTGGCGGCGAGCAAGCCACGTTTCGACGTGGTCCAGTCGAACTCGGATTCGCGGGACGTGGTGTTCCGCGCGCCCGCGAGCCCCTTGGTCTCGGAATGGCGCTGGGAATTCGGCGATGGGAGGACGGCGACCGGGCGCGAGGTCGCCCACTTCTACGACGACTATGGGCGATACGAGGTCCGCCTGACCGTCCGCGCCACGAACGGGGTGGAGCATGCGTCCGACCCAGTCGAGGTGAACACGGGCTTCGCGGGGCCGACATTCCTCGCGGGCGGAACGATCACAGGCCACGACGTGTGGCGGCGTGGCTCCAGCCCGTACGTGGTGACGCAACCCATTCACATTGCCGAGGGCGGCAAACTGACCATCGAAGCGGGCGTCGTGGTGAAGTTCGCACAGAACGTGGGGCTTTCGTGCGCCGGAGAACTGCTGGTCAACGGCGAGGCGAACCGGAAAGTGACGTTCACGAGCATCTACGACCATTCGGTGGGCGGGGATGTCTATGGGGATGGTCAGTCAGGAGCGTACAGGTGGAACGATCTTGTGGTCCAACAACCCGGTCGGTTCACCATCAACCATGCCGAGATGCGCCACTGTCGTCAGGTATCAAGCGACAGCGCACAGTCGGTGCTACATGATGTGCAGTTTGTGAGTCGAACCGGTCCGGACGGAACTTGGAGTTTTCCAGATGGCATCGTCCTTCGTCGGGGCGGCGTGGTGTCGGATTGCACGTTCACCGATCTCTCTCAGGGCTTGTCCATGCCGGAACTGTCCGATTCCGATGAGGCGGTAGTCTCCGGAAGTTCGTTCCTCGGCTCTCCGCTCCGGGTGGGGAGTTGGAGTCAGGGGTTGACCACCGCCGCCATCGAGTCGTGCCGTTTCGTGGACGCTTACGCAGCGTTCACCGGCGACTCGCTTTCGCTTCGTTTGGTCGGAAACACGTTCGAGACTCCCGGTTGGGAACCCGACCGTTTGAGCGGTGTCGCCTTCTTGTCGACGGGAGAGCTGGTCCGCGCGGAAGTTTCCGGCAACTCCCACGAAGGGGGTGTTCGTTCGCTGGTGGTCGGCGGGTATTGGTCCGCCAGCATGGTGACGATCTCGGGCGACGTTTCCTGGCAGAAGCAGCCCGGTTTGTTCTTCCGGTTCTCTTCGCACGCCCAGGTGTTGGAGGGCGCCTCGCTGGCCCTTGGCCCTGGCCTCGTGCTCGGGTTCGGTCACACGTCGACTTGGGACGTTCGCGGCCACACGCTGATCGTCCACGGCGTCTTCGCCTCTCAAGGCACGACATCGGAACCTGTGCTCTTGACCCACTCTCTCGACGCCCAGCCTTTCGGGGGCGGTCCGCCACCGACGGCGAACGTTGCGCCGTGGGGCGGTCTGTTGATCCGTTCGACATCGCCGACGGCCGGCCTGTCGCACCTGAGGATGCGTTACGCGAGCGGATGGAACCCGAACTACCTCTTTACCGGACTGGCTTCGGAACGGCCGCTTTCGCTCGACCGCTGCGAGTTCGGGACTTCCGACGGGCAGTGGCCGACCAGCGTCACGTTGGCGGGAGGATCGGTAGCCAGGAACTGCGACTTCCTCGGCGGTCTTTCCGCGAGCTCGCCAACCGTAGACGCCAAGTGGAACTGGTGGGGGCACAACAGCGGACCGTACCACCCTACCATGAATCCAAACGGCCAAGGCAGCTACGTGAGCGACAACGTGCTCTTCCACCCCTGGCTCACACGCGGCAGACCCGTAGACGGGGCTGTCGCGTTCCAGGACTTCGTCGGTGACCGCACCGCCGTGCCCGTGACCATTGAGCTCCGGCAACCGGGAACCACCACACGGGTGGACGGCCAAGTCGTCTACCTTTCCTCCTCCGGCGCGTTCACCTTCAACACCGAACTGGTCGGCACCTACGACATCGTGGCCCGGGCACCGAGGTTCCTGCGGGCCAAGGCCACGAACGTGGTCATCGGGGAACAGGGGGTCACCAACCTCTCCTTCTCGCTGGTCAACGGCGACGTCAACGGCGACAATACGGTCAGCATCCAGGACTTCCTGCTCGTGCGCCAAGCGTTCGGCTCGAGCGCCGGCGGACCTGGGTGGAACCCGAACGCCGACCTCAATGGCGACGGCTCGGTGGGCATCGCCGACTTCCTGATCTTGCGTCGCAACTTCGGGCGGCAAGGTCAGGACTAAAGCCAACTACTTCTCCGCAGGCGCTTCGGTCGTGAGTTCGATCTGGGGCGCCTTCTTCAAGAACAGCCGCTCGACATCCACCCACAGGATGCTCACCATCATCAGCACCACGAGCGCGAAGCCCACGCCCATCACCGCGTTCTGCAACTTGAACGGCAGCCGCTTGTTCCGGCGCAGCATCTCCGCCAACGCGATCATCATCTGGCCGCCGTCGAACGGGGGAATCGGGAGCAGGTTCATAAAGCCCAGCGAGATGCTGAGCAGCGCAGAAAGACGCAGCACGGTCTCCAGCCCCTCGCGCGCGGCCTCGTTGGTGATCGCCACGATCGTGCCCGGTCCGCCCACATTGTCCTTGATCTCGGCGGGGCGGGCGAACATCGCCACCAATCCGCCGCCGATGCGCACAGGGGTCATCAGCGCCTCAACCATGGACTCCTGGAACGAGAGCGGGACGCGGTGCGTGTCGTAGAGCACGCCTAGCCGAGCCTGGATGCGTGTCTCGCCGGTGAACTCGAGGTCGGGGCCGCGCACGGGCGTAGGCGCCTCGCCCACCTTCGGTGTCAACGTGACCGACCGCTGCTCGCCCTGCCGTTCGTAGACCACCTCGACCGGCGTGCCCTGGTTGTCGCGAACCTCCTTGACCAAGTCGTAGAACGTCGCCACGGGAACGCCGCCCAAGGTCAGGATGCGGTCGCCCGGCAGCAACCCGGCCGTCGCAGCGGGTTCGCCCTTGACCACCGGCCCCAGAACGGGCTCGTTGAGCGGCTTGACCACGCCCCACGCCATAAACGTGCCGGCCAGCAGGATCACGCCGAACGCCAGACTGAACACCGGCCCCGCGAGCAGGACGAGGAACCGCTGCCACGCTGGACGGCTGTAGAAGCCCCGGTGGACCCGCGTTTCGCTGCCGTCCTCTTCGGGCATCATGCCCTTGATGCGCACGAAGCCACCAAGGGGCCACGGGCGGATCGTGTACACGGTCTCGCTCATCCCGGGTTCGCGGGGCGGGATCCCGGGCTTGGACTCGGGCTCCTCCGAGGGGTCGAACTCGCCCTCCTCGGGCGTGCGCGCCTTGGGACGACGCGCGTAAACCGGGCGCTTGCCGAAGCCGATCGCGAACTCTTCGACGCCCATTCCGCACAACTTTGCGAGCAAAAAGTGACCGTATTCGTGTGCCGCCACCAAGACGGAGATCATGATGAGAAACACCGCGCCAGAGAGGATCCAGTGCGGGTCGAAGGCGGCGAAGAGGGGCAGCAGGTTAGACATGGGCGTAGGATTCGCGGGCGAGAATGCGGGCTTCCCGGTCCGCGGCGAGCAGATGGTCCAGCGAAGCGGCGACCGGCCGATGCCGACCGAGTACGGCTTCGACCACGCGAGGGATGGCCGTGAACGAGATCTCGCCACGCAGGAAAGAGTTGGCCGCCTCTTCGTTGGCGGCGTTCATGGCGCAGGGGGCCGTGCCTCCGAGCCTGACGCTCTCGCGGGCGAGCGACGGGCAAGGGAAGACGGCATCGTCGATCGATTCGAACGTGAGCGATGGCGTGTCGGTCGGGTTCCAGTCGGGCAGGCCGCTAGGAACCCGATCGGGGCCAAAAAGCGCATATTGAATCGGCAGCCTCATGTTGGGCCAACCCATTTGCGCCAAAACGCTGCCGTCGTGGAACTTCACCAGCGAGTGAATTACGCTCTGCGGGTGCACGACGTTCCCGATCCGGTCCATAGGCACATCGAACAACCAATGGGCTTCGATGGTTTCCAGCCCCTTGTTCATCAGCGTCGCCGAGTCAACAGTGATCTTGCCGCCCATACGCCAAGTCGGGTGGTCGAGGGCCTGTTCGACGCTCACACCTTCGAGGCGCTCCCTGCTCCAGCCCCGAAACGGACCGCCGCTCGCCGTGAGGATGAGTTCGGCGATTTGGTCCAGCCGGTGGCCCTGCATGCACTGGAAGATGGCGCTGTGCTCGCTGTCGATGGGCGTCAGCGCGATGCCCCGCTCGCGCACCAGCGGCATGACCACCTCGCCGGCCGCGACCAAGACCTCTTTGCTGGCCAAAGCGATGCGCTTCCCGGCTTCGATCGCGGCAAGGGTGGGGAGCAGCCCGATCACTCCGGCAACCGCGACCACGACGAGATCCACTTCAGCGTCGGCGGCGAGGTCGGTGACGGCCTGAATGCCGCCTCGAACCCCCGCGTCAGAGGCGGCCACCTCGTCGCAAAGCGCCAAGCGCCCAACGCCAAACTCCTCCGCCTGCTCCCTGAGCCCCCGCGCGTTCGATCCGGCGGCCAGGGCAACAACCCGAAGCCGATCCGGATGATGCCGGACGACGTCGAGGGTTTGGGTGCCGATGCTGCCCGTGGAGCCGAGCACGGCCAAGCGGATCACGGGCAGGATTCTAGCACCCCAGAGCCGGATCCGCTCAGACTCGGGTGTACCGCGACCGCATGAAGCAGGTCCAACTGCCGTCCGGATTGAGCATCTCCGACGTGAGTGTGCGGCTGCCATCGGGTTGCATCGCGATCGTGTCGCGGTAGCGTTGCGTCTCGCCTGGAGTCGTGAAGCAGGGGCCATCGGCATACAGGCTCAGTTTCGTCCCCGATTCGTCCAACTCGCCGTCGTACACCCAAAGATTGCTCATCATGGACCCGACGAACGTGCCCGTGAAGCGCTGCTTGGCCACGTCGTAGCCAAGGGTGAACAGGGTCTTGCCCACAGCGCCCTCCTGCATGGGCACCTCGCCTTCGAGGAGCAGCCAGAGGTCGCCGAGCGTCCGGCCCGACTCCTTGCCCGAGTTCTTCTCCCAGGGCTGGTCGGGTCCCATCGAGCATTCGCCCTCATAGGTCCAATCTCCGGCGAGCGCCGCGAGAAACGCGTGTTGGGGGGTTGGTTCGCAAAACATAGCTTGAATGTCCTGAGTAAGTAGTCGAACGTCTACATAATATCACGACTTGTCTGGTTTGTGTCGAGGATCGTGCAAACTTTCAGAAAATGTCCAGAACGACTTTGAGCGAGTCGGTCGTAGCGACGCGAGAGACCGACCTACGGATCGGCGTGCTGCACCTGCTGACGCATCAAGAGCCATTGCATGAGCAACCTTTCGCCCCGCAACCGCCAGCCTGCCCGAACTGCGGTGGGGCGCGTTTGAACCTGAAATCGCCCTACTGCGGCGAGCGGTGCAAGGAAGAAGCCGCTTGGGTGCGGCAGGCGCGGGCGGCGTTGGCCAACGGAACGATCGCCGATCCCGAGCGGCAGAAGAGCCTCGGCCAGCAGCTTTGGCGCGTGTTGGGAGGCGGCCTGCCCGCCCGTCGCGACCTCATCCCGCAGAAGTCCTTGGCGAGGATTCTCGAGAAGAAGGGTGGACGCTGCGAGGTGTGCGGCGAGCCCGCAACGACGGTGGACCACACGGGCTCGGGGTGAAACCGGCCGATCAACCTGCGCGCCGTGTGCGCGCGATGCAGCTTCACCCGCGAATTCCTCGACCCCGAGTTCCTCGCCATGCCGAGCGTCCAAGCGCATTTGAGCAGGCTCGCCGCACGGCTGTTCGCCCCTGCCCCCATGCTCCCCAGCGACGACCCAGATGCTTGGGATTGGCGCGCCTGGATTGCGGCCTCTCAGAGCTAGGTGGCGGCTCAGGACAAAGCGTCCAAGCCCTTGCGGTCAAGGATGGACAACAGCTTGAGCGCCGTAGACGACGGGGACTTTTCGCCCCGTTCCCATTGGCTCACAGAACTGCGGCTGACATTCAGGTACCGAGCGAAAACGGCTTGGCTCAAGCGATTCCGCCGTCGAAGGGCGCGAATGCCCTCCGGACTGATCTGCTCGACGGGGGCAAGGCACAGCGAATCGAACCGGCTCATGGTTTTCTTGTCCAGAAGGTTGGCGTCAAGAAGGTCTGAAGCGGTTTCGTGAACCGAAGCCAGAACGGCACTCTTGTAGGTTTCAGCCATTGTTTACACCTCGATCAAAACACCACGGGCGACCGCCGCCTCAACCTGTTCTTCGCCCATTCTCAACAGCACCTTGGCCAAGGCCCGAAGTGCCTCCAACTCGGTTGCGTTCAAGTTCGACGCATCGTTCTTGGCAAAACCGTGAACACAGACAGCAAGCTTGCCCACCTCCAGAACGATCACTGCCCGGAAGCCGCCCGACCGCCCTTGGCCCTCGCGGCCAACCCTCTGCTTGATCAAGCCGCTACCGAGGCGGGCATCCACGAGTCCGGATTGAGCCCGCTCGACGGCTTCGATGAGTCGCTCTGGAGCGAGCCGATGCTTCCGAGCGAAGCGCTCGAAGGAGCGGTTCATCAGGATTCTCATGCCGTCGCCCGATCGCCATCATGATAGCACACTCAGTGCTACAGTTTGCCCGGCCCAGCCTTATCGGCCCAGCGTGGCGAGGAGTTCCTGCGTCATCTGGTCGAACATCGAAAGCGTCTTCGCCGCCGCCTGATAGCTCCGCTGCAGTTGCAGCATGTTCGCCATCTCCTCGTCCAGCGACACCCCGCTGACCGCCATCTTCTGCGCGTCCACTTGGTCGAGCACCGAACTGCGGATTTCGGCTTCGTCGGCAGCGCCGGCCGCGTCGGTGCCGATCCGCGCGGCGACGTCGCGGTAGAAGCCCTCGATCGTGCGCCCCCCGAGGCCCGCCAACGTCGTCTCGCGGAACGCGGCCATCGCGGAAGCCAGATCCCCGTCGCCGCGTTTCCCCGTCGTGCCCGAAGCGATCTTCGAGGCGTCCGAGGCGATTTCGGGAGCCAGGGCCATGTCGCCCGCGCCGCTGCCCGAGAAGAAGTTCAGCCCCGTCGTCCCATCCAAGGCGACCCCGGTGCGGTGCAAATCGTTGATCCCTTCGCGTAGGGCATTGGCTACTTGGTCGAGCTGGGTGGCGTAGTTCCGCGCGGCGTCGATGCCTCCGAAGAGCCCCGCCAGACGGCCGTTGGTCACCTGAACCCGCACCCCGTCGCCGGTGAGGGTGCCGGTCGCGGCATCCCAGTTCTTGGGCAGCGAGCGGGCATCCGCGCCTTCGACCAACGGGAAGCCCCCGACGAAAACGCTCATGGAGCCATCGCCGTTGCGGACCGAATCGGCGTTGATCAGGCCGCTGAGCTCCTCGAAGGCGGTATCGCGCAGGTCGAGCAAGTCGTTGGGCGTCTGCCCCTCGGCGGCTCGGGCCGTGATCTCGCGGTTCAGGTTGGCGATGGTGGCGGCGAGTTCGTTGGCTCGCCCTAGGGTCGCGTCGGCTTGCGAACCGAGTTGCGATTGAAGCGTGGTCGCGTCGGCGTGGGCTCCGCGAAGCCGCGAGGCAAGGGCGCGCCCCGCTTGTTGGACTTCCATCTGCTTGGCGGGGTCGCCGGGGTTCGCGGCCAGCCCGCTGAAAGCGTCGAAGAGCCGGTTCAGCGCAGCGGAAACACCCTGCGAGCCGGGCTCGTTCAGCACGCCTTCCAGTCCCTGCAGGCTGCTCGCCAAGGTGCTCGATCGGCCGAAGTCGCCCGAAGCGCCCGCGCGGCGGCTGTCCAGAAACAGGTCGCGGATGCGGTTGACCGAAGCGATGCCGACCCCGTTGCCGAGCGCATGTGACCCGTTGGCGAAGAACGACGTTGGGTCCGCGTTCTGAAATTCGACAACCTGACGCGTGTAGGCACGGTTGTTGACGTTGGCGATGTTGTGGCCGGTGACGTCCAGCGCCCGCTGCAGGTTACGCAGCGCGCTGTTGGCGATTCCGATTCCGTGAAAGCTGCCGGGCATGTTGGTCTCCTTACGCGGCCTGATCCATCAGCACCGAACTGGCGACGGCCTTCTGGGTGTGGTAGGGGCCCTTGGGCTCGGTTGCGGCCTTGGCGATCAGCGTGAGCGTGCCGTTGATGTAGGTCAGCTCGTTCTCGATCAGCGCTCGGTTCTTGTTCATCAGCTTCTGAACCTCGCGGGTCGCGACGATCATGCGGTTCGCCAGAGCCTGCAACTGCATGCCTTCCTCCTTGCCGAGGAAGCCCACCAAGTCGCGCAGCCCGGGACGAACGCCCGAATCTTCGCAGAGCTTTTGGGCTTCGGCGAGCGCACGGTCGTCGATGTCTTGCATGCGAGTAAGCAGGTGGTCGAGCGCCGGCTGCACTTTTTCCATGCGGGCAGGATCGCGGAGGGTCAAGGCGACGGTCTGCTCGTGCAACGACCGGACCAGCTTCTCCGAGGTGGCCAGCCATTCCCACCAGAGCGATTGCAGTTCTCTGGATTTCACGCGTTCACCTCGACCTTCGCCGCGTTCGCGCGGCTCTTGGTGATGGACTCGCCCACGATCTGGCGACCCAGCGACTTCACCAACGTCTTGGCGACGCCAAGATCGGTCGAGCGGCTGAGCTGGTCGGCCACGGCCCGGTCGAAGAGGTCTTCGTACTGGCTCGCGCCGAGGCCCCCGCCGAGCCGGACGCCCATGGCCTTGCGCATTGAACTCATCAAGTCCTTCAGGAACAGGGCTTCGACCTCTCGGGCGGACTCCTTGAGCTTGTTCAGCCGAGGTGCCGCTTCGATTGCGGTGGATGCCAAATGGGTGGGTAGGGTGACCTTCATGGTTGGTTACTGGACCTTGATCCTGGCCTTGAGGGAGCCGTTGGCCGAGAGGGCCTGCAAGATGGCGATGAGATCCCGAGGCGTGACGTCGAGCGCTTGGAGCAACTTGGCGAGGTCGGCGACCGTCGTCGTGGGGCCGACCAACCCGATCTGCGCACGCGTCTCTTGGGCCTGAACGTTGGCGACTTCGGTGACCACCGTCTCGCCCTTCGAGAAGGGAGGTGGCTGGCTGATGACCGGCTCGGTGTCGATCCGGATGTTCAGGCTGCCGTGAGCGATGACCGCAGGGCCGAGCTTGACGTTGCCGCCGAAGGCGATCGTCCCCGTACGCTCGTTGATCACGATGACCGCAGCGACGTCGGAGAGCACGCGGACCTCTTCGATCTCGGCGAGCGCGACCATCTCCGTGACTCCGCTGGGCAGGTTGATCTCGATCTCGCCGCCGTTCAGGGCGCGGGCAAAGTAGCCCGGCCGCTTGGCGTTGATGGCTTCGGCGGCACGTTGAGCCGTCGTGATGTCGAACTGGTCGAGGGCGAGCGTGAGCTTCCCGTTGAAGACGACTTGGGTCGGCACAGTCTTCTCGACCATTGCGCCTCCGGCCACGATGCCCACGTTGACGTGGTTCTTCTGCGCCTTGTTGCCGCCGCTGGCTACGTTGAAGCCGCCGATGCTCACGGGGCCCTGAGCCACGGCATAGGTCTGGCCGTCGGCGCCCTGCAACTCGGCCTGGAGCAGGAACCCGCCCTGCAGGCTCTTGGCGTCGCCGATGGACTGAACCGTAACGTCGATCGCATTGCCGGTCATGGCGAACGGCGGCAGCTCCGCCGTGATCGCGACTGTGGCAACGTTCTTCGCGTTGAGCTTGCTGGCGTCGATCGTGACCCCGAAGTTGCGCATCGCATTGTTGAGCAGCGAAGTAGTGAACGGCGTGCTGCGCGTGTCGCCCGTGCCCTCCAGGCCGACGATCAGCCCAAAGCCGCGAAGCTGGTTGCCGCGCACGCCCTTGAACCGCGCGATGTCCTTGAGGCGGACTTCGATGCCCTTGGCCTCGGCCTCGATGGCTGCGGCGCGCTGGCGCTCGAAGGCCTCCTGCTGGGCCTTGTCCTGAGCCGCTTGCCGCACGGGACCGGTTGCGGAGGCACCCGACCAGGCGAGGGCTGCGGCGATGAGGTGGGAAATGATGGCGTTCACGTTCGTTCTCCTAGAAAAGCCAATCGAGAATCCGAGTCAAGATGCCCTTGCGTTGGCGGTCGCTGATCGGGCCCTTGCCATAGGCGTAGATGTTCGCGTCGGCGATGAGTTCGCTCTTCACCGTGTTGTCGGTGGTCACGTCGTCCCGCCGGATGAGACCGGACATTCGGAATTCCTGAGTCTCCTTGTTGACCGTGATCTGGCGCTTGCCTTCGATCCGCATGGTCCCGTTCGGGAACACTTCGGTTACAATTGCCGATAGCCGGGTCGTGAGCCGACCGGTTTGGTTCGTGGTGCCTTGACCACTGCTGGACTGATTCGCCCCCGTGGTCCAGCCCTTGAACAGCTGCTCGAGCACGGGGCCCATCGCCTTGGCGATGATGTTGTCGTCCTTCTTGCTCGTCACGGTGCTCGCGCCGAAGCTGAACGCCGAAAACTCGCTGACCAGAATGGTGACCACATCGCCCACCTGGCGAGCCGTTCGGTCGCGCCACGGAGTGCGCGACTCGGAGCCCCAAAGGGAGCCCGGGTTCGTTTGGCTCACCTGGGCGTGACTGGTTTGCATGAGAATTGTTGCGGCGACAACCAAAAACAGGGGTCTCATAGGTTCACCTCGACGACGCCACGGCTCACGACGGTCCCTTGATGGGTCTTGCCCGAATCCAACCGGACGGTGACCCGGTTGCCAATCAGGCCATCGCTCGCAGCCTTGGCGTCCACTTCGACACGGGCGCCAGCAGAGCGCAGCACCAACTTGACGGGCTCGTTCCGCAGAACTCCGATGGCCTCGTTGGAAGCCTTCAACCGGACGCTGCGGGTTCCGACGCGGACGCCGTTGTGGATGTAGGCCAACTGCACGCTGAACGTCAAGCTGTTCTCGAACACGTTGCTCTCGACCCTCACCTCGCCTGTCGGCAAGTCCAGGTCGGCCACCGATCCCTCGGCGACAAGCGCTTCGGCGGGCGTGCCACGCTGGGCAACGGCCTTCTTGGCGTCCTCGACAATCGCGTTTCCAGCCAGCGTACGTGAGGCACGCTTCACAAACGTCGTTCCGGCCAAGTTCAAATCGTAGGCATCCGGGTTGAAACCGGCTTGCTGGAGCTTGCGCTCGAGCGTCAATCGCGAGAGGGAGGCCCGGGTCCGGAACGGAGGCGTTTCGGCGACGACGATCTCGGCCAACTTCTGCTTGATGTCGCCTGCGGCTTCGATCTCGGCCAGATCGCCCAACGTCACGGTCTCGCGGTCGGTCTCGATCTCGGCTTTCACCACGATCTTTGCCTTCGACTTAGTTTCCGAGGTCTGAGGAGTCGGCGTGGCGCTCGGCTTGGTCGGGGCGCCCTTGAACTTCAGACTGCCCGCCTCGCCCCCTGGAGAGACCAGCTTTGCGCGGTCGGCGAAGACGAACACGTTGCCGCGCTTCTCGCTCTGGGCTCCTTCGGGATAAAGCGCCAACATCAGCCGTCCGATGACGAATCGTCCGGACGGCGTCACCGAGACGATAGCACCATCGGGTTCGACGGCGATTTCGGTGGCTTTGGCTCGTACAGCTGGTACCAATCCTCGGCCATCGGCATCCCGGACTTCGCCCTCGACCACCGAGAGGCTCATCTCTTTTGCGGCGACGATCCGGCCCTGATCCATCAGGCGGAAGTAGCCGGGACCTTCGATCCCGACCCAGACGCCCGGCGTCACGGTAAGACTAGCGACAAGAAGGGACCACATCGTTTACCTCTTGAGGTTGTTCAGCACGCCGAGCATGTCGTCGGCAGTCTGGATCGCCTTCGAGTTGATCTCATAGGCACGCTGGGCAAGGATCATCCGGACCATTTCCTCGACGATCTGAACGTTCGATCCTTCCAAGAATCCGGACTCAAGGCTGCCCGAACCGTTCTCTCCAGGAGTGCTCGGCTGGGGGTCGCCCGAGCCGCCGCCGGCGACGAACAGATTGCCGCCAAGACGCGTCAGACCGGCCGGGTTGGCGAACATCACGATCTGGACTTGACCAAAGTTCTCGGGGTCCTGGCTCGTGCCAATCTTGCCCTCGACGGTGCCGTTGGGCGCGATGGTGACATCGCGTGCGTCTGCCGGAATCGTGATTCTGGGTTCAACCGGGTCGCCGTTGTAAGTCAGCACACCCTCGGCGTTCACCTTGAAACTGCCGTCGCGCGTATAGGCCACCGAGCCATCGGGCCGCGTGACCTGGAAGAAGCCCTTGCCTCGAATGGCGAGGTCCAGCGGGTTGTTGGTCGGGATCAGGGGCGCTTCCAAGAACGAGGTGGCTGAAGCCGTGAACTTGGTGCCCAATCCGACTTGCAGAGCTTGTGGCGACCGAACATCGCCTGCTTGGATCGAGCCCGAAGCGCGCAGCGTCTGGTACATCAGGTCCTGAAACTCGGCGCGCTGTTGCTTGAAGCCCGTCGTGTTGACGTTCGCCAAGTTGTGGGCGATGACGTCCAGATTGTGTTGCTGGGCGACCATGCCGGTGGCGGCTGTGTTGAGCGATCGAATCATGTTGTTATGCCGAACCTTGTTTAGATCGGCCTCTTGCGGCGACTCCCGACGGTCGGTCGGGCGTCTCGCGTCCGGCTGCGGTCAGCCGGTCCCGCGCGTTACCGCTGGAGGCTCTGAATGAGTCGTTGCGAGGCTTCATCCTCGCTGAGAACGGTGCGTTGGGCCATCTCAAAGCCCCTTTGAAGCGAAATCATCTCCACCATCGCGTCAATGGCGTTCACGTTGCTGCCCTCGAGCGACATGGGCCGGAGTTCGACATCGTCGCGGGAGAGTACGGATGCATCCACAGATGTGTAGAGGTTGCTGCCTTGTTTCTGGAATGAACCATCGAAAACACCCACGGTCGCGATCGTGCGCCCACCGACCAGAATCTCGCCCTTCGAGTTGATCTCGATCTGCCCCGGAGGCAACGTGATCGGGGTTCCACGGTCGCTAAGCACCAGCCCGCCGCCGTTGTTGACCATCTGGCCCGCCGAGTTCAGGCTGAACGCGCCGTCGCGCGTGTACCGGACTCCCTGCGGTGTTTCGATGGCGAACATGCCGTGGTCCATCTCGATGGCGAGGTCGAGCGGGTTGTTCGTTCGGAAGATGGCGCCCTTGTCTCGGATCGTGCCTTCGCCCTTGACGTACATTCCCGAACCCATGGAACCGATGCCTTCGCCGGCGCCACCCTGAGCCCGCAACTCGCGGACGTAGGTGTCGTTGAAGGCGACCACGTCCCGCTTGTAGCCGGTGGTGTTGGCGTTCGATAGGTTGTTGGTGACAACGTCGAGCCACCTCTGAGAGGTCTGCATCGCCGTCGCCGCTGCGTAGATTCCACGGTTCATCCCGCTATCAGCATCGGCAGAGCGGCGGCTTACTGGAGACTTTGCCGGGGCAAAATCACCGGGCTCCCCACGCGGCCCAAGCCCCCGGCCAAGCACGCGATACGACAGGCAGGTGGCTCGGGCCACTTGGCCCAGTCGGCCCGCCCCCTCCCCGTCCCTCACCCTACGCGTCCCAGTGACGGATGACATAATGTCTCTCGCGCCAGCCGGCGTAGCTCAGTGGTAGAGCGGCTGTTTTGTAAACAGCGGGTCGCGGGTTCGAATCCTGTCGCCGGCTCCAAGTTTTGAGCCTAAAACTTGTACTGATTGGGTCCATGATCTCGTCCCTTGACGGCAGAGTGACGGCAGAGAGGTTTTGGGGTGGTCAATCTCGGCTTATCTATGCTCTCCGACCGGCGGTAGTGGCACGCTTCCTTCTCGATCTCTCCCTTCGGGTCATGGTGCACAACGGGAGGTCGCTGTGGGACGAGGTTCCTTGAGATACTCGCAGATCGTTGCCAAACGGGGCTCTCTGCTGAAAGGCCACCAAAGTCGCTCTCACCAATGCCGACATGGCGAACGTGGGCGGGATGGTCCTTGATCACTGGGTCGAAGTTCGGCGCGCACGGCGGGGATTAGGTCTCGCGTTGACGGCGGGACTCGCGCTCCTTGGCGATCAGAGCGGACAGTTGGGCTTCGGTCGGGAGGGTCGCGGCGACGACGCACGCTCCCTTCGCGAATCCGAGCTTGAGATACCCCGCTTCAGTCTTTGAAATTCGGAAGGTGATGCTCTCGACGAGTTTGCCTCCCGTCTGCGGTCTGCGGCGCATCGGCTCTGTCTCGCGCGCGAGAGGTCCGAGCCAACCAGCATCGAAGTCTCGAGGCATCAGTTCGAACGCGCCCGTGTCGCGAAGCAGTTGCCTGACGACCTGGCCCAACGATTGCGACCTCAAGGCGGCAAGCTCGACCAGCTTCGACTTGTACTCCTTGGTGGTTCGGAACGTCATGCGGACATCCAGTTTGGGCGGCGCTGGGCGCCGGCCGCGTGCCAGTTCCTCGATGTCGGACACCGACTTGATCAACGAAGGGAACTTCGTTCGGCATTGCCTGTAAAGTTCGACGTCCGCCTGAGAAAGTCGGCCTGGAAGGGGCGCCGCATCCGCTTCCCATGTGTCGAGTTTCGCTTGAAGGATCTTTCGCCGAGCGCGCAACTTCTCGATCTCCGACGCGATCCGGTTGAGCTCGAGCGCGATCTCTTCTTGCTCGGGCGTGAGGCTGTGGACGATATGGCGTCCATCGGGAATGTCTCGCTTCGCCATGCTCCGTATGCTGGACTTTGTACCCTTGGCCGCTGCAAGTCGTGCTCGACCGTGCTACATTGAACATGGCTATGCAGGGAGCCTTGCGCCTCGCAGGCGTCCTTTGGCGGAGGTTTGGCTTCACGTCAAGTTCCAGGGCAGAATCGGTTCGGTTCGATCGACCCTTTCCATTGTCTCACCCAGAGACATGATTTGCCTGATGATGTGCGCCGTTGCGCTCGCCCTGCCGTTGTCATGCGGGTCTCGAACCGCTGAGGCTGTAGGGGTTGCGACAAAGCCCACAGAGTGTGCCATAGTCATGGACAGCGGTGCAGGGAGTCTTGCGCCTGATTCCAGCGATCCTCTGGTCAGAAGAATGACGCAGAGGTTTTTTTGCTTTTGGAGGGGAGATCGGGTTTGCCGACCTTGCCGTTCGGAGCCTCCCTGGACCGACCGCATCGGCGGAATCGCCCAAGCTAGGACGGGATTGTGTCTTGCAACGTCATACGTGTGTCCAATCGTTTGAACTTGCAAGGGGTTGCACAGGGCCTCGAGAACCCGCTATAGTTCTCTTGGCGCTGCTGCCATCCTTGCGCCCGCAGTCCGTGAGCCTCTGGTCATAAGAACGACGCAGAGGTTTTTTTTGCGCCTGCCCCGGTATCCCCGTTGACTGGCTCTGAGCCAGGCCCGACCTCTCCCTTCGTCCTCTTGCGCGGTTAGGCGCGCCTGGGGACCTCGCCGATCCGCCCAACCAAGAAAGCCCTCCTCGGCTCAAAGCCGACGGGGGTTTTTTTGTTGGCGGCGTACCAACCACCATGAACCAACCTGAATCCGCTTCTCGACGTCCCCTTCTCCTGAAGGTCTCCGAAGTCTGCGAAGAACTCGGGATCGGCCGGACGAAGCTCTTCCAACTCCTGCGCTCCAACGAACTCCGAGCCCGCCGGATCGGCCGCTCGGTCCGCGTCCATCGGGACGAGGTTGAGCGCTTCGCCCTCTCGATGCAGGAGGACGACTAGCACCTCCCTCCCGCCGGGGCCATCCGCCCAGGCGAACCGACCACACGGCGCCAGCGCGCCCTGGCCAGCCCCCATTGGTGAAG
>DDSP01000059.1 GCA_002343445.1 Chthonomonas sp. UBA2387 | reverse complement strand
GCGTTGGGCAGTTGCAGCAGCACGAACAGGTCGGTCATCCCCGCGACCGCGGCCTCGCTCTGGCCAACCCCGACCGTTTCGACCAGCACGACCGTAAAGCCCGCCGCCTCGCACAGCCGGATGGCCTCGCGGGTCTTGTCGGCGACCCCGCCCAGCGTGCCAGAGGATGGACTCGGCCGGATGAACGCTCGAGGGTCCATCGAAAGCCGTTCCATGCGCGTCTTGTCGCCCAGAATGCTGCCGCCCCCGACCGCCGAACTGGGGTCCACGGCCAGCACGGCCACCCGTTCGCCCCGCTCGATCAAGAGCAGCCCGAGGGCCTCGATGAAGGTGCTCTTGCCGACGCCGGGCACGCCGCTGATGCCGATCCGGAATGCGTTGCCGCTGTGGGGAAGCAGGGCGTTCAGCACCTCGTCGGCACGTTGGCGGTGGTCCTCCCGCGTGGATTCGATCAGTGTGATGGCTTTGGCGAGGGCGCGACGACGCTCAGCTTCCTCTCCGTTAAGGATCGCTTCAACCAACGCTTCCCCCGAGGGCGGATCCGTAGGTCACCTTTCCCTTTTCGTCGATCGTGAGCGCCTTCTGCTTCTCCATCTGAATCAAGATGCTGTTGATGGTCGCCTCGTCGAGGCGTTCGGCGAAAACGGCCTTGAGCAGAGTATTGAACAGCGTCTTCCGGCTGGCTGGACGGTTCTTCGGACGATCCTTGAGCCACCTCAGGGCAGCCTCAACTTGTTCTGAGACCGTCTTGGCCTGAAACCGCTGCAAGGCAGGGACTTCGCTGAGGCTTGGCCACTTGGCCACGCGCTTGGTCGGCTGGTTCAGGAACTCAAGGATCGAATCGTAGTCCCGATCCTTGGAGATGACGTGCAAGAAGGCGTCGGGCATCTGATGCCAAAGGCGGCCTAGATACAGAGCGATATGCATGTCCAACGCGTTGTCGCCAGCGCGTGTCACCCGGACGTACTCGGCCTTGTGCCCGAGCTTCTGCATCGCCTCGACCAACGCAAACGGCAGCTTAGTCTGTTGGGGCCCAACAAACACGAACACCCTGACCTCTTCCAAGGCCAAGGCGGACAGCAGGTCGGGTTGAACGTTCTCGTAGTCGATCAGGAAGACCTGGGTTTTCATGGCGCTTGGGCTAGCCTGATCTGCTCCAACACGTCCTTGGCGCTGGCAGGGATCGGGGTGCCGGGCCCGTAAATGCCCTTGACCCCCGCGTCGAACAGGAACTCGTAGTCCTGGTGCGGCACCACGCCGCCGACGAACACCACGATGTCGCCCCCGCCCTGCCGCTTCAACTCCTCGATGATCGCGGGCACCAGCGTCTTGTGGCCCGCCGCGAGCGTGCTCACCCCCACGGCGTGAACGTCGTTCTCGATGGCTTGGCGCGCGCACTCTTCGGGCGTCTGGAACAGCGGCCCCGTGTCCACGTCGAAGCCCAAGTCGGCCAGCGCCGTCGCCACCACCTTCGCGCCCCGATCGTGGCCGTCCTGCCCCAGCTTGGCGATCATCACGCGGGGACGGCGACCCTCCTGCTCGGCGAACGAGGCGATCTCGGCCCGCAACTGATCCCAACCCTCGGCGCCGTCGTAGGCGGCCGCGTAAACGCCTGTCACCTTCTGGATATTGGCTCGGTGGCGGCCAAACACCGTCTCAAGCGCATCGCTGACCTCGCCCACCGTCGCCCGCAGACGGACCGCGTCAAGGGTCAGCGCCAGCAGATTGCCGCTGCCTGGCCCCCCGTGCGCGCACTCGGTCAGGGCGTCGAGGGCTCTCTGGACCGCCGCAGCGTCCCGCTCGGCGCGGATCTTCTGCAGCCGGGCGATCTGGCTCTCGCGCACCTTCACGTTGTCCACGTTCAGAAAGTCCACGGGCTGCTCTTCGGCCAGCTTGTACTTGCTGACGCCCACGATGACGTCCTTGCCGCTGTCGATCCGCGCCTGCTTTTCGGCGGCGCTGGCTTCGATCTTGAGCTTGGCCCAGCCGCTGGAGACGGCGCGCGTCATGCCGCCCATCGCCTCCACCTCGTCGAGGATGGCTTGCGCCTTGTCGGCCATCTCCTGCGTCAGCGATTCCATCAGGTAGCTGCCCGCCCAGGGGTCCACCACCTTCGTGATGTGGGTTTCTTCCTGAAGGATCAGCTGCGTGTTCCGAGCGATGCGCGCGCTGAACTCCGTGGGCAGCGCGATGGCCTCGTCGAAGCTGTTCGTGTGCAGCGACTGGGTGCCGCCGAACACGGCCGCCATGGCTTCGATGGTCGTCCTGACGATGTTGTTGTAGGGGTCTTGCTCGGTGAGCGACCAGCCGCTGGTCTGGCAGTGCGTGCGCAGCATCAGGCTCTTGGGGTTCTTCGCGCCGAACCCCTGCATGATCCGCGACCAAAGCAGCCGCGCCGCGCGCATCTTGGCCACCTCCAGGTAGAAGTTCATCCCGATCCCCCAGAAGAAGCTGAGGCGGCTGGCAAAGGCGTCCACGTCCAAGCCTCGGGCCAGTGCGGCTTGCACGTACTCCTTGCCGTCGGCCAGCGTCAACGCGAGTTCCAAAGCCTGGTTCGCGCCCGCCTCCTGCATGTGGTAACCCGAGATCGAGATCGAGTTGAACTTGGGCATCGTCCGTGCCGTGTACTCGATGATGTCGGCCACGATCCGCATCGAAGGCTCGGGCGGATAGATGTACGTGTTGCGGACCATGAACTCCTTGAGGATGTCGTTCTGGATGGTGCCGCTGAGCTGGTCCTGCGCCACGCCTTGCTCCTCGGCGGCCACGATGTAGGCGGCCAGCACGGGCAACACGGCGCCGTTCATGGTCATGCTCACGCTCACGCGGTCGAGTGGGATGCCGTCGAACAGGACCTTCATGTCCTCCACGCTGTCGATGGCGACGCCCGCTTTGCCCACATCGCCCACCACGCGGGGGTGGTCGCTATCGTAGCCCCGGTGCGTGGCCAAGTCGAACGCGACGCTGATGCCCTGCCCGCCCGCCGCCAGGCTCTGACGATAAAACGCGTTGCTGTCCTCGGCGGTCGAAAACCCGGCGTATTGGCGGATCGTCCACGGTCGGCCGGCGTACATGGTGGCCTGCGGCCCCCGGACAAAGGGTGGGAAGCCGGGGAGCGTGTCGGCGTAAGCGAGCCCCTCCAGGTCGGCGGCGGTGTAGAGCGGCTTGATCACGATGCCCTCGGGGGTCACCCAGTTCAGCGCCGCCAGATCGCCGCCAGGCGCGGACTTGGCGGCGGCCCGCTCCCATTGCTCCAGCGTCGGACGAGGGAATTCGGCTTCGGGGGTCATCGTTCCACCCCGAGTCTACCGTCCGGGTGGTGAGTGGTCGGTGACCGTGCGGGGGACCTCTGTTGCGAATGGGCTAAATGGTCCCAGGGCCAGGTGTTCGGGATGTTCGATAGTGAGCTGGCAAGCTCGACAGGCTGAAGTGTCGTTGGCCCAAGAACCCCTGAGTCCGGAATTGACTGAAACATCGGTTTGCGATCCGCTTCCGAGGCGTGCATGCCCCGATTCCGAAACGTCTCCAAACTCATTGAAATCAACTCTTGACAGGCACATGACGCGGGATTCCGAGACCTGTGGTAAAGTTACATTGGAGGAAGCCAACCAATGCCAACGTTCCCATATGCCCAACCCATAGGTGCTCTCGAAAGGATCATCTCTAAGCTCCGCAGCAGTTTTCCCGAGAGGGTGGACTCTGATGTCCTCAAGAAGCTCTCGATAGCCCCGAACAACGAGTCGTACATCATCAACACGATCCGATTCCTGGGGATCATTGACAAGGATGGAGCCCGTACTGAGTCCGCGCAGGATCTCTTCGTAAGGGGAGATGATGACTTCAGGGACGGGTTCGCGGCCATGATTCGGGAGGCGTACGCGAGCCTGTTCGACCTTCATGCGGACGAGGCTTGGAACCTCTCCAAGCCGAGTCTCATGACCTTCTTCCGAACCTCTGACAAGTCAAGTGAGCTGGTGGGCAATCGCCAGGCTGAAACGTTCATGCGCTTGGCGGAGCTTGCCGGGAAGCGCGCGCCGACAAGTAGCAGCAATGGGGATGTGGCCAAAGTCAAGGGAAGTGGAACCAGCAAGAAACGCCCGAAGCGGCAGACGATTGACATAGAAAGCGGCAATAGCGGCAAGAACCAGAGCACAGTGAATCATCCGAATGTGGGTGTGGCTGGGGTGTCTCTTGCCGTGCGAATCGAAGTGAACCTCCCAGCTGGGGCTGATCAGGAGACCTACGACAAGATTTTCCAGAGTATCCGAGCGAACCTTATTGATCGTGGATAGCCTCAAGCTGTTCGAGAGGATTGTGCGCTCGGTGCATCGACTGGCCTTGCCGGGGTCAACGATGCTCTCTTTGCCAGGGACGAGTGACGAGCCGCATCCGTTTGAGTCAAGGAACATTCACTCTGATCTGCCGGATAAGGTTCGCAGACTGTTTGATGACGGGCATTTTGCCGAGGCAACGTTTGAGGCGTGCAAATTCCTGGATGACTTCGTTGGCAAGCACGCCCCCGGAACCAAGGCTGGCAAGGCGAGAATGATGGCGGCGTTTAACGAAACATCGCCGCTGATCAAGCTCACGGCGCTAGCCTCAGAATCTGAAAGAAACGAGCAGGAAGGGTACAAATACCTCTTTGCTGGCACGATGGTAGGAATCCGTAATCCGAGAGGCCACGAGCACTCCATCGTTGATGACCCCAACCTCTGCCTGGATCACTTGGGGCTTGTTTCCGCCCTGCTTCGACGGCTTAATCAAGCGGGGTTCAAGTAAGTCAATCACGGCATAGACAGGGGGCACAAGGGGTGGCTGACGCTCTGCACCGCAAGGGTGCTTGTCGCGACTGTTTCCGTCGGAGACCGTGCCGCGAATTGGTCGCCGGGGCACTGAAGGGGCGCAGCAAGCCCTCATTGAACCGACTGAGCCCTCACCACTTCGTCTCCACCGTGTACGTCACCGTCTTCGACTCACCCGCGCCGAGCGTCACCACGAACTCCATCGTGTTGGAATCCAGCTTCGCATAGTCCATGCTCGACCGAGTGACCGTCCAGTCGCCCCAGCGGCGCTCGTACAGGTGCACCGTCTCGGGAACGTCCTTCCGATTCCGAATCTCGATGGAGAACGACTCGCGCACCATCCGAGGCCCGAGCCGCTCGAAGTTGGAGCGCAACCGGTCCGCCCGAATGTCGAACGAGCGGCCCACGACCAGCGAGAGCTTCTCGTTCTTGGGCGTATGGTCGATCGAGTCCTCCCCGATCATCTGCACCGAGCCGCTCTTGTCGCGTTGGTAGACCTTCACCTTGCCCTTCGGCAGCGGGATGCCCAGGCCGTTCGCCTCGGTGTTCTCGAACTCCACGCGCACTTGCGGTTTGAGTTCGCCCGTGCCCACCTCGCCTTCGCCGGGATAGTACATGCCCACCGAGCGCAGGGGGTCGAGGATCAGCTTCTTGGTGGTCTTCACCTGGTTGCTGGCCAGCAGCGACACCTGCTTGGTCTCCTTGTCGCGCACCGTTGTCTTGCGTTGCAGCGTGTACAGGTGGTACTCGAACAGCGATTCTTGCTCGAACTGCTTGCCCAACGACATGTCCATGGCCGCGCCGCCGAATCCTCCGCGCGCAACACCCGGTCGCGGCGGCTGCACCCGGTTCACGTCGCCCGCCAGCAGCTTCAGCGTGGCGTCGGCGTAGGTCCGCCCGCTCTGGTTGCTCAGCGTCACCCAGCCCTGCATGGCGCCCGGTCCGTCCTCGACGATGGTCAGGACGTAGTCCGAATTCCACGTGACGCCGTTGGTGAGGTAGCTCAGCTCCACGTTGGATCGGCCCGCGCGCGCCGCCTCGATCTCCCACATGAGCGTGGGCTTGCTGATCAGGCCCTCGGGAATCTCGGCGACCTCGATCTCGCCGGTGGGGTTGAGCAAAATGCGCCCGTCGTCGGTCCGCACGACCATCCCGTTGTAGGTCATCGTCGAACCGCCGGGCATGCCGTACGAACCCCAGTTGTAGCCCGCGTTCGGGTCCGAGACGCCGGGGTTCACGATGGAAGTCGGGCTGCTCACCAGCGTGCCCGAGATGCGCTCCTTCGAGCCATCGGGGTAGACGCGGTTGAACGTGACCTTCTTGCCGATCGCCTTGTTCAGGATCGCCTGAACCGAAATCAGGTCGAACTGGTAGTTCTGCTCGAGCACCTGGAACGGCGTCCCGCCGATCAGCCGCACGCCCACGCTGTTCGTTTCGATGAGGGCGGCCACGTCCTCGATGGCCAAAGACTGCCGGCCCGCCGAAAGCGATAGCTCGCGAGCCTCCTTGACAAGGGCGAAGCCCTGGTTGTAGATGGTGAGTTCCGTGTTGGAAGCCAGTTGACCGGTCGCAAGACCGCCGAGAATGGAGAGCCAGATCATCCGCGTTTACCTCTGGCGCGAGCCTACCAACCCGCCGCCAAAGAAGAGACGTTCGGGCGCGTCGAATGTTGCGCCGAAGCGTACAGAGGGCCCAAGGTCGAGAGTTGCGGAAATCTCGGTTGTAAAGATGGGGCGTCACCTTCCGATACTTCGCGTTAGAAGTGAAGTTTCGCCGCTTTTTGCCTGTCTGGCTCGCATTGGCGCCCGTCGCGGCGTCCGCGCAAGAGGAATACCCGAGGTTCACGGGCGTGCTGGAGCACTACCTCTGGTCCATCCCGAACCAGGAGACCGACCGCATCCGCCACCGCTCGTGGTGGGCGCTGGGAACCCTGCACCTCTCGCCCATGTGGTCCGTCACCGCCGGCTACTGGACGATGAACGGCGCGTTCTTCGACCCGGTGACCGAGATGCTGGACGAGAACTTCGTCAAGTACTCCACCGGCGACAGCGACTTCCGGTTCGGCAGGTTTCGCAAGGCGTTCGGCTACGGCGACTGGACCGAGTGGTACAGCGGGTTCGTCCGCAACCCCATCATCCGCGTTCGCACCAGCCCCCAACTCACGGCCAACGGGCTGACCACGGGCATGGACGCTTCGTTCCCCATTGAGGGCGTCGGCCGGCTCCAAGCGGGCGTGCTCGACGAGAGCCCTAAGCCGTTCCAATGGGGCCCCCGCACGATGGATCACGTGGTCGCACGGCTCGAGATCCCGCTCGGCCCGACGATCGTCGGCCTGAACTCGCTCTCCAAGTCCGCTGCGAACCGCGCCGATCGGACCCAACTCTACGACGTCGACTTCCTCCTCACCGAGCCCGGCTATCAGGTCAAGGGCGAGTACCTCTGGGGCGATGTCGGCAACGCCAAGCCTCGAGGCCACTACCTGGACCTCTACGTGTTCCCGAAGTTCGACCGTAAGGTCACCTTGCTGGCGCGGCACGAGGGCTTCCGTGGCCCGAGCGGCGATCAGGCCATGCTCGCCACGACCGGAGCCAAGTACACGCTCACACGGGACCTCATTCTGGAAGCCAACTACAGTTGGGGAAGCAAGACGGGCCCTGGCGCCAACAATCGAGGTTGGAGCTTCCAAGTCATCACGTTCGTTCGGTTCTAACCCATGACCAAGCGCAACCTTGCCTGCCTCGCATCGCTGACCCTCGCCTCGGTGGCGAGCGCTGGGGACGTCGCCGGCACCGTCACGTTGAACGGCAAGCCCGTGGCGAATGTGGCGATCACGATCGAGGGCCCCGGCTCGGCCACGGCGCTGAACAGGCGCATGGACCAGCGAGAGCGCACGTTTGTGCCCCATGTGATGGTCGTTCCCGTGGGCAGTTCGGTGACCTTCCCGAACAGCGACACGCTCCACCACAACGTCTACTTCACGTTCAACGAGAAGGTCGTGGACCTGGGCACCTACGCCCGAGGCCAGTCCAAGTCGTTCAAGTTCGACAAGCCCGGACTGGCGCGCATGCTTTGCCGCATCCACGCCGAAATGAGCGCATTCATCCTGGTGGTCGAGACCAACCATTACGATGTGAGCGCCAAGAACGGCACCTACAAAGTCGAGAAAGTCCCGCCCGGAACCTACACGCTGAAGGCGTGGCACGAATCCGGCGCGGTGGCCACGCACAAGGTGGAGGTTCCGGCGAGCGGCGTGCTCAAGTTCGACCTCGAGGTGCGCAAAAGGTAAGCGATGAAGCTGGCGCTGCGACACAAACTCATGGCGGTCATCGCCGGCTCAGTGGCCGGGTTGTCCGTGCTGATCTTCGCCGCGCTCGCGATGCTGACCAACAACGAGGTCGACCGTCAGGTTCGGCAGGACATCGAGCGCAACGGCAAGTTGTTGGGCCAGATGATCGAAGACGAGAGCCACCGCATGCGGTCGCAGATCCAACTGCTGGCGTTCACAAGCGGCCCGGAGGTCATCGCGAGTCTGAGCGACGATCCGGCAGCCACCGAGACGCGGCACGTCTACGCCTCGGACTTGCGCGACCAGCTCAAGCTGGATGGCCTGCTCATCACCGACAGTGTGGGCCGATACACGGCTTGGTCGGGCTCGATCCGCCCCGAAGACGCCAGCGTTGCCGGTGTCGAGAGCGCCCTGATGGGGGCAGAGCATACGGCCATCACGGCCCGCGCAGGTAAGGCCTACCTCTTGGTCGTCGTGCCCTACATGCGTCAGGGGTTCACACAAGCGACGATTTCGGCCTACAAAGAGATCGACAACGTCCTCGCCGGACGCCTGAAGCAGGTCTTGGGCGTGGATGTCGCGTTCCTGCAGGGTTCGCGCGTGTTCGCCGCCTCGATGGAAACGCCCAAGGTGCTGGAAGCGGAACGCTTGCGGCCCGAACTGCTCGAAGTGGGCCATCAGTTGTTCTACGCCCAGTGGACGCCGCTGCCAAACTCCGACGCCGGGGAAGTGCTGGGCATGATCACGCTGCGTTCGCACGCCGAGGCGCAAAGCGTCTACGGTCCCTTCCGCGTCGGCCTGCTGTTGCTCTTTGGAGTCGGCGTGGTGGCGGCGCTCGCCGCAGGAAGGCGCATCGCCAAGGGCGTCTCGACGCCCCTCGAACACGTCGTCGCCGCGGCCAAGCAGCTGCGGGCGGGCGAGTGGCCCGAGACCATTCCCGTGACAAGAACGGACGAACTGGGCTTGCTGCAATCCTCGTTCAACGAGATGACGCGCTCGATGCGAGAGAGCCAGGAGCGACTGCTCGGCCTCATCGACCGCGACTTGCTCACCGGCCTGCTGAACCACCGCAAGTTCCGCGAACGCCTCTCGCAGGAGTGCCCCCGCTGCGCCGAGGCGGGCGACGCGCTCTCGCTGCTCCTCATCGACCTCGACCGCTTCTCCAAGTACAACGAAGGCTTCGGACACGGCGCCGGCGACGGACTGCTCCAGTCCATGGCGAGCCTGATCCAGGACACGGTGCCCGGTTCGGCGATCGTCAGCCGGTACGGTGGCGACGAGTTTGCCGTCATCCTCCCCAACGTCGAACTGCCGTTTGCCGAGCAGTTGGCCGAAACGTTGCGCGCCGCGTTCCAAAAGCTCTCGGCCAAAACGGGCTACACCGCCACCTTCAGCGTCGGCTGTGCCGCCATCGGCCCGACGGTGATCGAGAGCGAAGGCCTCGTCCTAGCCGCAGAGCTGGCTCTCTCCCGCGCCAAGCAACTCGGACGCAACACGGTCTGCCGGTTCGACTCGCTCCAATCCGACGGAGAGTCCGACCCGTTCCGTCTGAGCCAACTCCTGACCGGCGATGGCAGCTTCGTGGCCATCCAGGCCCTCGCCGCAGCAGTTGACGCCAAGGACGCCTACACCAAGGGGCACAGCCAACGCGTCGCCGAATACGCTTCGGATCTGGCGCGCGAGACCGGCATGACCGAGGACATGGTCGAATTGATCCACGCAACCGGCACGCTCCACGATGTGGGCAAGATCGGCGTGCCCGACGCCATCCTGACCAAGCCGGGCCGGCTGACCGACGAAGAGCGAGCCGTCATGGAAACGCACCCGGTCCTCGGCGAAGTGATCGTCAAGCGCGTGCCGCAGTTGGCGTCCATGTTGCCGGGCGTGCGCCACCACCACGAGCGGTGGGATGGGCGCGGTTACCCGGATGGCCTGGCCGGCGAGAATATCCCCCTCATCGCGCGCTATCTGGCCCTGGCGGACACCTTCGATGCGATGACCAGCGACCGACCCTATCGCAAGGGATTGGATACCGAAGTGGCGCTGGCCGAGATCGAGCGCTGCGCTGGAACCCAGTTCGACCCGTCGCTTGCCCCCGCGTTCGTGCGGATGATGCGCAAGCTGCACTCGACCAAACGCGCGGCTTAGAAGGGACCAGCCTCTGCCACTTGCGGAGAGCACTCCCGAAAAACAGAACTCAGCGACGTTTGTTACCGTGCTCCAAGTGCTTTCCACAGTACAGAATCCGCATCAACCCCACAGACTTGTCCAATTCGATATAGATCTGCACGCAACGATCACTGTTCCGCGCGATAGTGAAGTGTCGCTCCGCCGGGCCAAACTGCCCATTCGGTCTCTGGTCGCCCACCCGATTCATCGTGGCTTCAGACTCTCTTGGAGAGTACTTCCAGCCATCGCCCTGTTGCTGGTCCTTGAACCAACCCCAGTTTCGAGCAGTGACCTGTTCAAGAGCTGCCCTCAACGCAAGTTGAGTCTTCTTTACGTCCCCGAATGGGTGCTTATTTGCAGACGAAAGCGCTTTTCTTGTGATTTCAACTTCTGGATGGCGTAGCTCCCTAAGGACATAATAGAGCTTAACAGGCTCAGTTCCCCATAGTTCACCTTGGCGAAGAGAACTCGGATTGAGTTTGGATTCGGATAGCTGATGGTGGAGAAGCTCATTGTCTGCCCTGTAGATTTCAAGTTCAATTTGTTGGTCTTGAGAACGCCGCGCAAGTTCATCACGCTCTTGAAAAACCGTTTCAAGGAGCAACTCCAGCTCCGATGGGGCAGAGGCAAATCGCCTCAGAAAATCCGTACGCCATGGCGCAGGTACCGCTGCCAGAGCAGGCAGAAGAGATTGGAACGCACGCTCGACGATCTCGTCCGCTGTATCTTGGAGTAGATCACCCAAAACGATAGCGGCACTCCCCGGAAGCCAGATGGCGACAGGACCGTCGAGAACTGGCAATTGCTTGCCATAGTGGCGCAAAATCCACTCTTGCACGTGCCCATTCAATATGACGACATCTGCGTAGACCCCCAGACGGTCAACAAGCAATTTCGTGAGTAGCGAGACTGGTCCCGTCTCAACAGTATCATTGCTGCCAGCCAATGGTTCGGCAACTGTGATGACAGGGCGCCTTCTAAGGGGGTCTCTTAAGACATTCTCTATGAGAAGTCGGCCAGAGATGTGGCATGGCCCGTTAGGAATGTCTGCATCTAATGTCGAATTGTCTAGAATCTGTGTGCGAAACTCAGACGCCCAATCGTGGTTCAGAAACAAGAGACGGTCTGATCCTTCAGTCTCCGATCCTTCCACGAAATCGGCTGCGTCTAGATCAATATCGGATGAGGGGACCATCATGAACGTAACGTCCCCAAGGCCAGCTCTTATCGGATAGCCAGCAGGAATACCCGACGCGCAATGGGGCAGCCAATCCAGGAGCAAGGAAGGTTGATTGATCTCGAGCGGGTAGAATTGTTCCAGTACTGGATAAAGGGCGAATAAGTAAGCAACATGAGCCTGAGGGACCGGTGTGCGAATCAATGAACTAGGAATCGGCAAGTGGTGAGGAGCGTTACGGTCAACAAGCAACTCCCAACCTAGATAGGTGCGTCCCGGCTCCCGGTCTGGCTCGTGTAGGATCTCAAGTTCGATGAATCCAGAAAAGCCGGAAAGGCTGACTGGCCGCTTCAGGCGGGAATACCAAACGTTCCATGAGGAGGAGGGATTGCTCGATGAGTCTAGAAAGAGCAATGCGGCGCCCGACTGCAATGCGTAATCATGCGCACTGCGACAGAGAGCGAGGTCGTCGGTGGCTGTCTCGGGGATGATATTGTGGAATGCTCGGTCGTATATGTTGATGCATTCGACCAACTTCATTTCAGCGAATGAGTGTTCGCGATCTGGTCCGCCCGAGAGCGAATAGCGTAGAACTTCCCCCTCGGGGAAGCCGAAGTGCCTTCGCAGGAAGCTTCGAAGACTAGGGATTGAGACAGAATCGATGTTCAAAACCCTGGGTTGGGGTTCTAGAGAGAGTCGACCGTCGGTGTCGACATTTGCGGTGAATGGTGATGGGATTTGGTAGTCTGGCCCCGCAGGCTCCAAGAGATCGGGAAGGTCTCTGTTTAGTACTGATAGCCAAAATCCGAAGATTGGTCGGAAGTCAGGGTGGTGCAACATCGGTGTTAATGGAGCGGCTTGCCCAGCGAATGGGTTGATTTGCGTAGTGACGTTTAGCCGATCGGGTTCTTGAACCACTCGATCGCCTTGGCGATCCCTTCGTCCAAGTCCCGGTTGGGTAGGGCCTCGATATCGGGCTGAAGCGGGTTGCCCTCGATGCGAATGCCGGCGGGCATGCTCACGTAGTCGCTCACGGGGTACTGAAGCTCGAAGCCGTGGGGCAGCCGTCCGTAAACGGAGGCCAACACCGCTCCAGCGGTGCGCTGGCCGATGAGCGGGGCAGCCTTGTGCTCACGCAGAGCGCACGCCACGATCTCCGAAGCGCTGGCCGAACCTCGGTTCACCAACACGACGACTTTGCCCTTGAACGGCTCCAGCGAGCGCTTGCGGGTCTGTGTCTTGCGCTCCGACCACTTGGCGATCTCGACGGGATCGGTGGGGTCCTTCTTGGTGGCTTCCTTGAACTGATCGGCCATGCGACGGTTGACAAACACGCCGAAGGGGGTCGCATCGGGCAGCAACAGGCTCAGCAGGTGGTTCATGTTCGTCGTCGCGCCGCCCCCGTTGGACCGAAGGTCGAGGATCAGCAGTTCGGCCTTGGCTGCCACATCGAGGTGGTTTTCGATCTTGCGCTGGTCGTATCCGTTGCTGAAGCTGTGGATCTTGAGGAGCGCCACGTTCTTCTCGGGCCAGGTCAGCGTGTCCTCGCGGGCGGTCGCCATGCGCCGGGCCTGCATCGAGACCTCGACCTGCTCGCCTGTCGGGCGCTTGACCTTGACGGCCACCGTCTGGCCCTCTTCAGGGCGCAGCGACTCCGCAGAGGTGGGCTTGGTGCCGTTGACTTCGAGGACGATGTCGCCCACCTTGAACCCGGCGTCGGCAGCGGGGCTGTTGGCGACCACAGCGGTGACCTCCAATCCGTCTTCGACGGGGCGAGTCGAAAGGCCAAGCACGACCGCCGACCCCGAACGTCGGTTCGCCGAAGCCGACGGTGTACGCAGGTTGATGTGACTGAACCCAAACTCGCGAAGGGCTCGGTTCACCTCTCGGGAGAACGTCGAGACCGTGTCCGAAGCCTCGATACTCTCCCGTCGCTTCTCGACGAACTCGTTCCAACGTGCGAAATCCACGCCCGGCACGAACGCGCGGGTCGAAACGAAGGTCGAGATGCTGTCCAGGACTTCCTTGCGCTGGTCTGCGGTCAAGGTGGTGAGCGGCGGGGTTGCCGGGGGCGTGCTCGTTTCGGGGGGCGTTTGCTGGGCAAGGGCCGCAGCACCGAGCGCGAAGAGACACGCGAACACCGAGAAGGACCTGCGAAGGGGCTTCACAAAGGGTGATAACTGCCAATCGCCGGCATTGGTTCACTCGCGAAGCGCAGAAAAAACGGTGTACCCGCCAAGGTAGACCGTTCCGCTGCCACCGTTGACCGGCTGAACGAGCAGCGGAGAGTGCAGACGGACAGGGAAGTGCAGCACCCCGTCGTTTGCGCCGCCCCAGCGGTCTCGTGCCGAGTTGTCGAGCGGTACCACAAGGTGCCGCCAACCCTTGAAGTCGATCGGCCCAAGATCGTGCTGGAAAAACTGGCCGGTCGCGTCCACGATGCGCGCACGCAGGGCGTGGCCCGAGCCGTCGCCGTGGACCCACATCCCGATCGAGGTCGCCTGCGCGGGGAACGAGCCGCCATCGGGGGGCCGAACCTCGAAGTAGCCCCGCCCCGCCCCGAGACGATAGTCCACCTTGAGCGCTTTGCCAGGGAGTCCCGACGGGGCATCGGCGACGGAGACGGTCACGCGCTGAGTCACCCCGGCATCGGTGTCCACCATCGCGCGGAAGGCCGTGGCGTCCTCGGGGGCGAACCGCTTGGTGAAGAGCGTTTCGATCTTGCCCACCCAAGGGGCGCCTTGCCGCAAACTGGCTCGAAACTCCGCGCGAAGGCGTCGGCCCGGATCCGTTGAGCCAAGGGAAACGAGGACCGGGTTCCGGCGCCCATCGAACATGAAGGGCCGCTCGACCGCCGTGGCGCCTACTTTGGCCGAGCTGGTGCCGGCCGCCGTCTGGGGAACCAGCGGCACCAACGTGACTTCGAATGAGCCGTTCAGTGGGTCGTGGGGGAACACGGCCATCACGGCCAGATCGCGGACGCGCCAAACAAAAGCCAGGCGAACGCCTTGGTCGAGCGTCAAGGTCGCTCGAATGGTGGCCTCCTGCCGTGCCGCCAGCTTGAACAAGGGCGGCAATGCCCCGTCAATGGCCGAAAGCACCCGCTCGGCTTTGCCGGAAACGCGCTGGACGCCGGTCCCCTCCAGCGTCAGAGAGGCCTTGGGCCACACCCGCCCCGCTGCCGCCAGGGTGGCCCGAAGCGATTCGGTGGCCTCGGTCGGGTTCGACGCATGCCCGGGCGCATTCGGGAGCGAGGCCACGCGTTTCAGCAAGTCGCTCGCGCCGTTGACCTCGACCACCGTGGGCCTCGGGCCGAGCGGAATGGAAACGCGCCCGTTGTGGCTCGACTTTTCCGATGACCCATGCCCAGGGCGCATAACCCGAACTCCGGGCACACCGACAGTCAGGTCGGCCTGCGTCGCCCGGTCGCGGATCGTCCACGCCACCCACCGATAGGAATCGTTCTTGGCGAACAGCAGGGCATAGTCCTGTGGCGTGGCCAGCGCAAACCGCCCCACGTAGGAATGGTCGCGCAGGCTCCTGCCCAGGTCCTTCAGTGCCTTTGCCGCCGCCTTGGGCGTCCCATCCGACTGATACAGACCGAAGTGGTGCTCGCGCTCCTGCGGGTCGTCGCCGTCGTTCATCAGGTCGTACCAAAACGTGCGCTGAACCCCTGCGACCATGCCGGTCAACAGCGTACGCATCGCGTGGTCGGCGTGTTGGTCGTCGGTCATCCGCCCGCGCGCCGACGAGTACCCCCACTCGCTGGCGACGAGGTTCGCCTGCGGAGCGATGTGCCCAAGGGTTTGCCGCAGTCCGTCGAGTTCGGGCACGACCGACTCTGGGCCTCCGTCGCGGTAGGGGTGAAACGAGATGCTCGCGAACTTGGGCAACACGGGTGCCAATCCGGTCAGAAAGTTCAAATCGAGGTGCGAAAGCGCCGGACCGATCAAGGTTTCGCTCGGCGCGAGGTCCGCGAACACGCCTTGCACCTCCCGCGCCAGAGCGTTGTACTCGTCCGGGTCGGGCTCGGGGTGCCAGAACTTCGGGTGGTTGGGTTCGTTCCACAGCTCCCAGTGGAAGCCGCGACCTTTGTATCGCGCGAGCGACTTCGCGACGTAGTTGGCGAATTCTCGGCGGGCGACGTCGGTGTTCATGCGCGGCCCATCGTAGAATCGGTGCCAATAGTCGAGGATGACCAACACCTTCAGACCCAGCCGATCGGCATCGGCGAACAGGCGGTCGTAGGCCGAAAAGTCGAACTCGCCCTTGCGCCGCTCGACGCTCTCCCAGTTCAAATCGGTCCGAATCCACCCGATGCCGAGTTCTTTGACGCGGTCGAGGCCCCCCTTGCGGACGTGCTCCATGTGAACGCACACGCCGACTCGATCCTGATAGGTCAGGGAAGCGGTCGGCTGAGCGTTCAATGCGGCCAGGCAGAGGAGCGCGTACAGCATGGACATGGGTTTGGGACCGCCCTCATGATACTGAATGGCCGATTGGAAGCTGAAAACCCATTTCGGTGAATCGGTGCGGGCCGCTGGTGCGTCTAAGGCAAAGAAGCAGCGGGCCCTAGGTGCGCCGGAACGAGATGAACGAAGCTTCAGCCGAGGTTTCTTGACTTCGCTTTCCGGCAACCTGTATGCTTGCGCGAGAGGTGTATGCGTCAGTGACCGGTATTAGACGAACGTTGGGAACCCTTGGCGGGGTTGTTGCAGCCGCCGTGTTGGCAACCGCCGCTTGGGCCGCTCCGATGTCCAAGTCCGACAAGAAGAACGAGTCCCGAGCGGCGACTCAGGCTGAACTGTCGGGACTTGCCAAGCGAGAGCAGGGAAGGTTCATGGAGAACAAGGGCCAATGGCCCGAGGGAGTTCAATTCCTCGGCCGCGCACCCGGGTTCGACTACTGGGTGACCGAGGACGGATTGGTCTTCGACCACTTTGTGAACGGCTCCGGCTCCAAGACGGGCCAAGTGGTTCGCATGGACTTCGTGGGCGGACTCGATGCGCGAGCCGAAGGCCGCAAGGTCGTTGGCGGCGTGACCCACTTCTTGCGCGCCGATGAGTCGGGCAACCGCAAGACCGCGCGCAGCTTCGCCGAAGTCGTCTCGCAAGACATCTATCCCGGGATCGCGCTCCGCAGCTATTTCGACGGCGGCAAGCCCCGCTACGACTTCGTCCTGAAGGCCGGCATCGATCCCGCCGTCATCCGGATGAAGTTCGACGGCACCGAGTCGGTCCGCGTCGACTCCAAGGGCGATCTGGTCTTGGATTCGTTCAAGGGCGAGATTCGCCAATCGGGTCTGCTCGCCTACCAGATGGTGGACGGCAAGCGAAAGGTCGTTCCCGCAGGGTTCAAGCAACAAGCCGACGGAACGGTGACCATCGCCGTCGGCGAGTTCGACGGCACGCGCCCCCTCATCATCGACCCGCTCGTCTACGGCAGCTACTACGGTGGCGACAGCGGTTTCGACGACGTTCGCGCCGTGGTCAGCGACTCCTCCGGCGTCTACCTCACCGGTTACACCCAAGCGCCCGATTTCCCTGCGATTCAGGGACCCTACACCTTCAACCTTCAAGGTCCGATGGACGCCTTCGTGTCCAAGCTGCAGGGCGACGCCTACAGCCACGACTATGCGGCCTACATCTCGGGCACGGGCTCCGAAGTCGGCAAGTTCATCCAGATCGACCCGTTCGGCGATGTCTGGGTGGCCGGTGTCACCGATTCGCTCGACTTCCCCGGCAACCTCCGCGGCAACGTGTTCATCCTGCAGGGTGACAGCTCGGCCACGGGTGGCACATTCGACCTGACCTTTGGCGGCGAAACCGTCACGCTCCCATACAACGCGAACGCGTCCATGGTGAAGACGGCTCTCGAAGGCATCACGGGTCTGGCCGGCAACGTTGCCGTCACCGGCACGAGCCTTCCCGGCGGAACGCTCCGCATCAATATCAAGGCCGCTGGCCCGCTCGAAGTCAACAGCGCCGGCATGGCCGCCAACTACTTCGTCTCGTTCGCTCCGGACGGCGTCGCGCAGCAACTCACGCCCACCGCAGTCACCGCCGGTACGTTCACGTTGACGTTCAAGGGCGAGACGACGGCGGCGATCGCCTTCGACGCAACCGTGACGCAGGTCCAGGACGCGTTGAATGCGCTCAGCACGATCAACGGCGAAGCCCGCGTTCAGGGAGGTCCGCTCGCAGATGGAACCAATCCCGGTCTGCCGATGATGATTCGGTTTGCGGGCAACATGCGGTTCGAAGCGCAGCCCGCTTTCGTCATTGATACCTCGGCTCTCACGGGCGCGATCGTCGTTGATGCGCTCACCAGCCAGTTCATCGCCACCGATCGCGACCGAGCTTCGGTACCGCGCGGCGGCACATACTCGCTCGGCTTCGTTGGCGATGTGACGAACCCCCTCGGACACAACGCGAGCGGGGCGGACGTTCAGGCTGCGCTCGAGGCCCTGCCTGGAGTCGTCGTCGGAAACGTGTTTGCCACGGGATCGCTTCCCGTCGGTCGGATGCAGGTCATCTTCTTCGGAGCGCTCACGGGCGCCCAACCGGAGCTGGCGATGTTCGGCGACGACCTCACGCCCGACCCCGAGTATGTGATCTCGTCCCAGCCCGCCGTCTTCGCCGTTCGCTTCAAGCAATCGGATACGACGGTGCTGGACCCGCTGCCCGCCGAGACCTACGTCTTTGGCCCGGTGGCCAGCCTCAACTCGCTGGTCGGCTTCAAGATCGTTCCGAAGAACAATCCAGCCTCGACAGATCCCGTCGAACTGGTGTTCGCCGGAACCGGCCGAATCGACGAGTTGCCCACGGTTGCCGACACGGTGGCCTCGTGGCTGTACCGCGTGAACTACACGTCGGCCGGCTTCGCCATTCAGGCGGGATCGCAGTACTTGCAGGGCACCACGGTCAACGTCGCGCTTCGCGGCCTCGATGTGGACGACGAAGGCAGCGCCTACCTCGTGGGCACCGTCGCGACTCCGGGCATCGTGGACACGTCCGTCGATGACCGCTTCGTCACGACTCCCGGCGTGTACGCCGGCGGTCGCCTCCTGCGACTTGCCGATGCGTTCATCCGTAAGGTCACGCGCAACGGAACGCTCGCCTACTCCGCGCTCTTGGGCGGAAACGGCAGCGACCACGCGATGGCCGTCGCCGTGGACGGTGGGCGCAACGCCTACATCACGGGTCTGGCCGGGTCCTTCAACTTCCCGCGAACTCGCGACGTCTTCGGCGAGAACTTCCCGCCGAACAGCATCGTATACGTGACGAAGGTCAATCAGGACGCCAGCCAACTGCTGTACAGCACGCACCTCAACACGAGCGGCCCGGTCCAACCGATGGGCATCGCCGTCGATCAAGCAGGCCGAGCGTTCGTCTCGCTTCTGGTCGACTTCAGCATGACCTTCCCGTTCCCGCCGGCCGATCCGAATCAGCCCACGGCGATCACGCCAGGCACGATTCCAACGACCACCGACGCCATGCAGGCGACCAACGTCCAACCCGCGACGCCCGACATGGGCTCGCTGGAAGGCGGATTGCTGGTCCTCTCTCCCAACGCCAGAACGCTGGTGCACGGCACCTACATCGGCGGCATCCTCGACGATGTCGTCTACGCTCCGTACACCGACCGCTTCGGTGACGTGTGGCTCATGGGCTACACCGAGAACTTCCGGCAGTATCAGCGGGTCAGCACGACGGGCGCGGTCACCACGCACACGCAATCGGCCGGCTCCTCGCTCCCGGCGCAGTGGCTCTCGAGCACGGCGTTCAAGCGAACCGCCGACGCCCGTGGGACCACGAACGTGACGAAGCTCTACGGCCTCAAGGAGAGCCCGTTCACGGCGCCTCCCACGATCACCGCTGCGGTTCGACAGGACGGCTTCTTGGTCAAACTTCGGTTCGGCCTCGCGGCCATCCAAGACGTGACGTTCGCTCCCGACCAGATCGCTGGTGGCTTGGGCAACGTGGCGACCGGTACGGTCACGCTCACCGAGGCCGCTCCCGCTGGTGGTTTGGACGTCACCCTGACGATCCTCAACCCGGCAGGCGCGAGTTTCTCGGTCGCGGGAGACGTCAGCACCTCGGTGCTCACCATCCCCGGCGGCGCGACTACGGCGACCTTCTCGGTCTTCCCGAAAGCGGTCAACACGCTCACCCCGGTCGAGATCCGCGCCTCCGCTGAAGGCAACTTCGCGGTTGGCGTCCTCACGGTCACCCCGTGGCTCGCTTCGCTCTCGATCAGCCCGAACACGGTCGTCGGCGGCAACGCCGCAACCGGTCGCGTTCGACTGTTCGAGCCCGCGCCGACCGGCGGCGTCAACGTGACGCTCACCACCAACAACGCGGGCCTCGTCCTCATCCCGACGGTCGTCACCGTCCCCGAGGGCCAGGACAGCGTTCCGTTCACCATCGACACCAACGGCGTCATGAACGTCTCGGCACCCACCGTGACGGCCAGCCTGTTCGGAGTCGGACGAACCGAAACGATCACCCTGCTGCCCCCGAGCCTCGCCACGCTGACGTTCACGCCCAGCCGAGTGGCAGGCGGAACAAGCAGCACCGGGCGCCTCGTGCTGAACGGCAAGGCGGGCGGGAACTTCACCGTCAACCTCGGCATCGACGCCGGAACGGCGGGATACACCATCACGCCGAACACCCTGACATTCGCCAATGGCGACACGTTCAAGGAGTTCACGGTCAACACCGCCTTCGAAACGACCGACACGCAGCGCCGCATCACGGCGACGCGGCCGGCGCAAGGTGGCCTCAACCAGCAAGCCATCAGTGGCACGCTGTTCATTGACGCGGTCTCGCTGACCACGTTCACCGTGGACAAGGTCGCGCTCAACCTGGGCGAGAACGGCACAGGCACGATCACGATCAACCGCCCGGCTCCTGCGGGTGGCGTGGTGGTCAACGTCTCCGTGAACAGTGGCATCGTCGAGGTGCCGAGCCAGGTGATCGTCCCCGTCGGTGAGACGGAGGTGACCTTCAACTACCGCGCCACAACCCGCGCGGTCGTCCAGAACACCACCGTCACCATCACGGCGACCCGTGGTCCGGTGACTCTCTCGCGAAACGTGACCGTCCTGCCCACGACGCTCTCGGTGACCGTGGATCCGTTCCTGGTCGTGGCCGGCACGTCGGCCCAGGGTACGGTTCGCCTCGGCGCCGCCGCACCAGCAGGTGGCATCGTGGTCAACTTGAGCAGCAACACCACCGGGGTCAACGTCCCCGCTACCGTGACCATTCCGGCCAACCAAACGACGGCCACCTTCACGGTGACGACGGTTGCGCGCACCACGGATGTGGTTGCGACGATCCGGGCGACCACGGGGACGCTGACGGCTCAAACCACGCTGAACGTGTTGGCGGAGTTCCCGTTCGACATCCTCGGCGTCCAGTTCGACCAGCCTTCGGTGATGGGCGGCATGAACGTGACCTGCACGGTCACGATCGACGCCCCAGCTCCTCCGGCGGGTCTGGTCATCCAACTGGAAAGCAGCAACAGCCGCGTCGTTCCTGTCCCGGCCACGATCACGGTCCAGAACGGCAAGGTGGTGGCGACGTTCACCATCAACACCGCCAAGGTCTCCCGCGATCTGTCGGTCCGCGTGACGGCTCGCTACAAGGACAGCGTCGCCTCGGGCGTCCTGCAAGTCCGAAGGCGCTAAACACCGACCCGGTCGGAAAGCCCGAGAGGGGCGTAGGCTGAAGAGCCTGCGCCCCTCTCGCTTGTTGGGGCGGGTAAAACGGGGAGTGTGAGGATTACGCCCAAGCTGATTCTGATCACCGGCCTGGCCGGAGTCGCCACCGTGGCCATCTACCGGATACTGCGCCCGCTTCTCCAAGAACTGGGCGACCCCGGTACGCTCTTGGGCAAGCTTGAGACCAAGCTCGACGCGCTCGAATCAGACATGGAGCGCGAACCGGAGGCCTAACCCATGGGCTTTGATGGAGACGTCTCGCGAAAGGAGTTTCTCGGTGTCCTCGCCACGCTGGCTGTTGCAGGAGCGCTGCCGATGCGCGCAGCGGCCCAAGACCAAGAGGCGCCCGCGATCGACGCAGCGCTGCTGAAGTCCTTAGAGCCCATGCTCAAGCTGGGCTTCACCGATGAGGAACTCGAAGCCATCCTTCGTACCGTGCGGGGGTTTCCAGCGGGATTCGATGCCGTCCGCGCGATGCCCATCGATTACACCATCGAACCGCCGACGCCGTTCAAACCGTGGGGCCGCGTACCAACGACTCGCGCGGGAACCAGCGTGCGAACCACCCGCGTCGAGTCGCGAACCTTGCCGAGCAGCGAAGAAGCGATCGCGTTCCTTTCGGCGCGCGAACTGGCGGCCCACGTCCGGGCGCGGCGCATCTCTCCCGTCGAACTCACCAACCTCTACCTCCGCCGCATCGAACGCCTCGACCCCAAGCTGCTCTGTGTGGTCACCCTGACCCCTGAGTTGGCGCTTGAGCAGGCGCGCCAAGCGGAGCGGGAAATCGGGCAAGGGAAGTACCGTGGCCCCCTCCACGGTCTGCCGTTCGCCATCAAGGACTTGTTCGCCACCAAGGGGATCCCCACGACCTGGGGTGCCGGGCCCTACGCCAACCAAGTGTTCGACACCGATGCCACCGTAGTCCAGAAGCTGCGAGCCGCTGGGGCCGTCATGCTCGGCAAGTTCAGCCTGGGTGCGCTGGCTATGGGCGACCAGTGGTTCAAGGGCCGCACGAACAACCCTTGGAACCTTGAAGAGGGCTCCAGCGGCTCGTCCGCAGGGTCTGCGTGCGCGATGGCCGCGGGTCTGGCCGCGTTTTCGGTCGGAACGGAAACGTTGGGCTCCATCGTCTCGCCCTCCCACCAGTGCCGCGTCACCGGGCTTCGCCCAACGTACGGCCGAACCAGCCGCGCGGGCGCGATGGCCGTCAGTTGGACCATGGACAAAGTGGGCCCTATCTGTCGCGAGGTCGAGGATACGGCCCTGGTGTTCGCCGCGTTGCACGGCTCGGACCCGCTGGATGCCGCCACAGTGGACCGACCCTTCCACTTCAAGCCGCAAGCCGACCTGGGCAAGCTCAAGATCGGCGTCCTGGGTGCCCTGCCGGAGGAAGCAACCAATGTGCTGGAACGCCTAGGCGCCAAGCTGGAGCCCATCCAGTTCGATCCCATGCCGGCCGGGGTGAGCGTGATCCTTGGCGTAGAAGCCGCCGCCGCTTTCGATGCGTTCACGCGATCCGACCAGATCGACGGTTTGACGCGCACCACCTGGCCGATCACCTATCGCGCCAACCGCTACGTCCCGGCCGTCGAGTACCTGCAGGCGCAACGCGGCCGAACTCTGCTCCAACGGCGTTTCGAGGAGCAGTTCGGCGACTTCGACCTGTTCGTCGCCCCCGAACGCGCACTGGCCACGCTCACCATCACCAACCTGACGGGCCACCCTCAGGTGTTGCTGCCGTTCGGCAGCGACGACCGTGGAAGACAGCGGAGCATCTCGTTCGTGGGTCGCCTGTACGACGAGGCCACCATTCTCAGCGTCGCGTCCATGGTCCAGCGGGCCACCGATTACCACAAGAAGCACCCGTCCCTGTAGCGAGGCTGCTGGGACCAAGGAACGTCTCGTGCGTGTGGTGCGTCATAATGCACAGGACAACGGGGGCGTAAGGGCTCGACAGAGCCGGTTCGACCGTTGGTTGCGAGCCGAGGCGCCGCTGGCCTCGTTAAAAGCGGCAAGCACAGTAAGTGCGAACAACAACTACGCTTACGCGGCTTAATTGACCGCGCGGTCCCCTCGCCCAAGCCGGTCGGGTGAACGGGAGCGACGCAAAATCCGGATCGCTTGGAAGGCTTCTGCTCGGAGCCGACCCGGCTAAAGCAATCGAGCTGGTACCGCGCGCGCCCGCCTCGGGGCATAGCCTGCGGTCGAGACTTAAACCGAGGATACGCTCGTAGACGCCTTCGGGGCGACGGTTTTGGAAGCGGGTTCAATTCCCGCCGCCTCCACCAAACCTTTCTCTGCACCGGTTTCTAACCGGTGCTTTGCATTCCCGCCGCGATGCCCATCATGCAGTGCAGCATGGCCTTGGGGTCGGCCTCGCGACGCAACAGCGCCGCCTGCATGCGGTGCAACGGCGCAACGATGGGGTTGCGGAAGCCGATCGTCTGCCGCACCACCTTCGAGGTGGCCATCAGATCGTTGCCGGTGATCCGCCTGACCCATTCCGAGGTCAATCGGTGTTCGGCCTCGATGCGGGCGTGGAAGCGGTTCCCAAGTTCGGCGGGCTCCACCCGGCGGGCATACGCGGCGGCGATGCCGAGTTCCGCTCGACACAGCTCCAACTCCACGTTCTCCAAGACGGTGCGGAACAGGGGCCAACGTTGCGCCATGTCGCGGAAGACTTCGATGCGCTCGGCATGCGCCTCGAATGCGGTGCCCACGCCGTACCATCCCGGCACGCCGTAGCGCGTCTGCACCCATGCGAAGTTCCAAGGAATCGCCCGCAGCGAGTCCAACGTGCGGGCCGCTCCTCCTGGACGCAACACGGGGCGGCTCGCGATCGAGAGTTGCGTCATGAACTCGATGGGAGTCGCTTGCGTGTAGAACGCCCAGAAGTCCGGATCGAGATGCACCAACTCCCGATAGGCCGCGAGCGAAGCGGCGGCCAAGTCGTCCAGGGCGGCCCACCATTCGGGCGGGTCGGGAGGCTGTTCGCCAGCCGTGGCCAAGGCGAGGAGCGAAGCCGAGAGAATCTGCTCCAGGTGGCGGTGGGCGATCGGCTTGAGCGAATAGCGGAAGCCGATCACTTCGCCCTGCTCGGTGAAACGGATGCGCCCATCGAACGCACCGGGCGGCTGAGCCTGAATCGCCCGATTCGCCCTGCCCCCGCCGCGACCGACCGTACCTCCGCGCCCGTGGAAGAGCGACAGCCGGACCCCGTGTTGGCTGGCAGCCTGGGCGAGCGCCGCTTGTGTGCGGTAAAGCGACCAAGTGGCGGCGAGGTAGCCGCCGTCCTTCCCGCTGTCGCTGTAGCCGAGCATGACCTCCTGGCGGTAACCCCTCGACTTCAGATACGCCGAGTAAGCAGGGTTCGACCAGATGCCCTGCATCAAAGCTGGGGCGCCTCGCAGGTCCTCGATGGTCTCCAAGAGGGGAACCACGTCGAGCGATCCCGAGGGCTGCCCGTCCCGAAGCCGCAACAGACCCGCGTCCTTCATCAGGAGGAGCACCTCGAGCAGGTCGCTCGGCCCGTGGGTCATGCTGATGATCGAGCAGGGCACCGAGTCGGGGCCGTACCGCCGATGGGCCTCCGCAATCACCGCGTACAAGTCGCGTGCCTTCTGGGTCGCCTCGCTGCCGCGCCAATCGGGCCCGACCAACGGCCGAGGGTTAAGCAGTTCAGCGGTCAGGATCGTAACCCGGTCGGATTCGGACAGGTCGCGGTAGCGCGGGAATCCGGCCGCGTCGAGCAACTCCGCCACGGCCCCCTCGTTCACGGCGCTGTGTTCGCGAACGTCCAATCCGGCCAGATTGAGCCCAAACGTCTGCACCTGGCGGATCAGCCGCGGCAGCAAGCCCGTGTTGGCCGAGAGGTTGCAGCCGTCCTTGCGCAACTCCGTCTGCAGGTCGATGAGTTCGGCGGCGAGCGATGCCCCATCGGCATACCCTCCCTCCGTAAGTCGCGCGCTCAGGGCGCTCACCCGGGCAGCGTAGGCATGGGGCAGCACCGACCCGTCGGAGGTTCTGCGCCCCTGCGTGAGTTCGGTCTCCAGCCTGGCCAGAAGCTCGCTATACCGTCGCACCGCCAACTCGCGGTGCAGCACCAGCGTCTGGGCCGTGATCTCAGGGGTCACGTTCGGGTTGCCGTCGCGATCTCCGCCGACCCACGAGCGATACCGCAAAACGGGTGGCAGGTCGGAGACGCCGAGCGCCTGTTCGAAGTCCCGCACCAGCCAGGAGGCCACGCGCATGATGCTCGACTCGATGTAGTAAAGGGCCTGCCGGACTTCCTGCTCCACCGAGATGCCTTCGTCGAGCACCTCGGGCGTGCGCCAGAGTGCAGCCAGGTTTCGGCGGAGGTCGGTCAAGTCCCAGTTCTGGGCGTCCAGCGGCCGATCAAGGTCCGTCGGAACCTCGTAGTCCAGGCGGGCGAGGCTGCGCACGATGGCCTCCAATCGGTTGAGCACGTCGCGGTTGCGGGCCTCGGTCGGGTGGGCCGTCAAGGTTGGCGACACCAGGAGTTGGCTCAGCCAGAGGCGCAGTTCCTCGTCGCCGACGCCACGGGCGCGCAGTGCCGCAACAACTTGGCGGATGGATTCGGGGCGATCGGGGCGAGCCCGGTTCACGCGGACGATTTCCTTCTGCTCGGCGAAGTTGATCAGCTGAAACAGAACCGTGTAGGCGCGGGCCACTGTGGCCGCGCGCTCGGAATCGCGGAGTTCCGGAACAGCGTCGAAGGGATCGGTCTCGAAGTCCTCGCGGGTGGTGTCGTAGAGCCTCCGGATCGTCTCCAAGGTCTCGGGCCCTTCGACCTCAAGCACCAGTTCGCCGACCAGGCGGTTCAGCAAGCGGATGTCTCGGCTCAGCGGAGCCGAGAGCCCAGCCGACTCGGGGTCCAGCGGCAGCATCCCAACCTCGTCCATGCCACCTTTTACCCTCTCTGGCGTGGCCAATGGCTCAACGCGTGAGCACGTGGTACGTCGCCATCTGAGACGTCATGGGCGCCTCGTGGCCCTGCTCCTTGGCGAGACGCAGGTCCTCGAACGCCCGCTTGTGGCCCTCGTGGAACTCCTCCGAACCCACCCAGGCGCGAAACGACGCTTCGTCGTCCCAATGGCTCACCACAAGATACGGTTGGCCCTCGGCGGCGGGCTTCAAGACCTCCATGCTGCGAAAGCCGGGACGCCGGTCGATGGCTTTGGCGCGCGTCTGAAAGAGCGTCTCGAACCTGTCGAGGTACTCCTCGCGGCAGTGGATCGTGTTGATGGCGACGAAACCGGTGGTGGAAGAGTGGGCCACGATCAATCTATACCATATCGTACAGATTGAGTCAAGGGGGGTCGCCCCGAGCGCCATGCGTCACAATCCGGCTGTGGCGAACATCGCCCTCATCCCCGCTCGCTCCGGCTCCAAGCGCGTGCCGGGCAAGAACATCCGACCGCTGGCCGGGCACCCGGTCATCGCGTATTCGATCGCCGCTGCGCTCGGCTCGGGGTGTTTCGAGTCGGTGGTCGTCTCCACCGACTCCGAAGAGTACGCCGACATCGCCCGCCGCTACGGGGCCGAGGTGCCCTTCCTGCGGAGCGAGGCGATCGCGGGAGACCTGTCGCCCGACATCGAATGGGTCGCCGAGACCCTGCGCTTGCTGGCCGAGAAGGGAAGGCGTTACGAGACGTTCAGCATCCTGCGGCCGACCAGTCCGTTCCGTAGGCCCGAGACGATTCGGCGGGCATACAGCGTCTTCGAGCGGCACCCCGAGGCGGACTCGCTCCGCGCCGTCGAGCTGTGCAAGCAGCACCCCGGCAAGATGTGGGTCGTCCGGGGCGACCGCATGACGCCGCTCTTGCCCCTCCAGCCCGAGGGTCAACCGTGGCACAGCAGCCAATACCAGGCGTTGCCCAAGGTCTACGTGCAGAACGCCAGCCTGGAAATCGCGTGGACCCGAGTGGTCGAGGAGACGGGCACCATCGCGGGCCACGACGTGCTGCCGTTCTTCACCGAAGGCCTCGAAGGCTTCGATGTGAACAGGGAAGAGGATTGGCGCGAGGCCGAAGCGATTGTCTCGCGGGACCCATCGTTGCTGCCATCCCCGGGGTAGCGGTCCAGACCACAGCCTTGAACATCTGGTCGCAAGGGTCGTCTTGCTGAACATGCTCGCGTTTGCCATGGCTCTTGTGGTCTTGGGTTCTGCGAAGGAACCCAGCGTTGTGGACCTGCTGCACGCCTACTACGACGGCGTGTTCCAAGACTTGAGCCTCACGGAAGGCAAGTGGGTGGAAGGAGAGGCCAATGGGAAGAAGGTTCGACGCTGGCAGCCCGCTCGTTTCGGAGTCAGCCGCATGCGCGGCACTCCCGTCGTGGGCCAACACTACCTCGATTGGACGGCGCTCTCGCGCAAAGCCGCGGAAGAAGCCAAAGCCAATGGCGTCGAGTACTTTGCCACGGTCTACGGTAATGGCGGAAAGCCCCTGTCCGCCGACACTCTAGCCAAACGCTTTGGGCCGGAGGCCGTCAACTCGACCTCGATGCTCTTCAACAAGGGAATCGACCCCGATAACCATCTGAAGTTTGCCAAGTTGGCGTTGGAGCCTATCCGCAAGGGAAGTGCCCTGCAACGGAAGGTCGACACGTGGATGCTTGAGGCGCGTGGCGTGTTCCTCTCCAAGCCCGAATGCCTCAAGTGTCATGCGGGAATGAAGGTGGGCGACCCCGTGGCCGTGATGGTCTACGGGACGCGCCGCTAGAGCGAGCGCACCCAAGCGCCCGAGCCGCCCGCCCAGCGCACGTCCATCTGGTTGCCGCGAGACACGTACTCCACCGTCGTCGGTACGGGGACCTCGGGCAGTCGCCGCTCGCCGACGCCGTACAGGGTGTAGCCGAGTCGCAAGCGGCCGCCGTCTCGCGTCCAACGACCCTCGCCCCACGGGGCGTCTCGACCCAAGCAGGCGAATTCGAAGCGCTGGTCGCGGTAGAGCTTCAGCTGGCAGTCGTTTCCTCCCTGCAGCGGCAATGGGCCGGTCCACTTGCCCGTAATGTCGGGCTGGGCGCACCCCAGGCACAGGGCGAGCCCGATGACCCACAATGACCCCATGAGCTTGGTGGTGCCCGTGGCGCACGACTTCAGTTGCCCGTGGTGCTGGATCGCGATGTCGCAGATTCGGCGCATGCGTGAAGAGTTCGACGTCGGCATCGAATGGCGAGGCTACGAGTTGTATCCCGAGCCGATGCCGCTCAACGACTTTACTCCGGGATCGCCTCCAGACGGTGACAGGCCTCGCAAACCGACGCGCCTCGAACTCGCCTACGCTGCTGAAGACCTCGATTTCCCGCCGTTTCCGCACGATGGCAATCTGCGGACCCGGCTCGCCCACTGCGCCGTCGAAGCGGCCAAGGAGGTCGGACGCGCCGATGCCGTCGTGGTCGCGCTCTACGATGCGCTGTGGATGCGAGGCGAACCCATCGGCGAACCGGAGGTCGTTCAGCGGGTGGTCGAACCGATCCTCGGGACCGCATTCGATCCCATTCAAGCTCTCGCGTATGCCGAGCGCATCGTCTTGTTCGACGAGCCCGCGTACGCCTCGGGCGTTTGGAACGTGCCCACGTTCTGGATCGGTGGCCGACGCTACGCCGAACAACCCTACCGCGTGCTGCGCCGCGCCCTACGCGAGGTGGTGGGTTGATCGAAGGCCTGTACAGGGACGTCGTTTTCCCAGAACCGCCGCCCCACCGGCCCTACGTGTTCAACAACACGGCCGCGACGCTCGATGGCAAGATCGTCACGGGCGAGGTGGACGAGCCCGTGATGGACCTCGGTTCGCCGCTCGACCACGCTACCATGCGCGTGCTGGAATCGAAGGCGGACACCGTGCTCATCGGGGCCGGAACGTTGCGGGCGACGCCCAAGCTCTGGTACGCCGCCGACAAGGTCCGCCTCGTCGCGACGAAGACCGGACGGTTCGATCCCAACGTGCGCTTCTTCACCGATGCGCCGGGGAAGGCGATCGTGGTGGCCCATCCCGATGCGGCGCTGCCAGACCTGGCCGCCGGCGTTCGCGTGATCCGAGCGGACCTGAGCGACAAACCCTCTTGGCTCGGCTTCCTGGCCACCCTGCGCAACGACTTCGGTGTCCGCGTGCTTCTGTGCGAGGGCGGCGCGGAGTTGAACGCCGAGTTGCTGCGCCACGACCTGATGGACGAGGTGTTCCTGACGCTCGCACCCAAGGCGAAGCTGGGTGCGAACCTGCCAACGATGGCGGGCGGCGCACCGCTCGCCAGAGCCGAGGTCAAACGTTTTGAACTGGTCTCGTGCCAGCCCGTCGGCGATGAAGTCTTCCTCCGCTACCGCCGCGCCTAGTTCTTGATGATCCTCCCGCCTGGCAAGGCGTCGTACTTGGCCAAGTCAACGAGGAAGCTGATGGTGTCCAGACTGTTCTTCTTGTGCCCGACGCAAACGAGTTGACCCAGCGGCGAGACTTCGTATGCGCTGAGCAAAGAGAACATCGAGAAGTCCAGCTTCGCCGAGAACGGCTCGACGCCTTCCCGCGAGAGATAGGCGGGCGTGAACCCCGTGTAGCCGCCGCCCTCCGAATCGCGCAACGAGCCGACGACCACGAGATTGCCGTTCCACGTCCCGGCGATCGAGATGAGCGAGAAGTACGAGCCGGAACCGTCGAGACCCCGCTCGTAAAGGAAGGTTCGGCCATTGCGGTCGCTCTCGAAGACCTTCCAACCCAACCCCTGAAAGTCGGCGCGCCCAAACACCTTGCCATCGGTGGACAAGAACATCTCGTAGAAGCCGTCCCTGCCTTCCTCTTGCACCAGTCGACCAGGCAGGACCACCTCGCGCATCGTTCCATCCCAGCTGTGAACGTAGAACCTCGAGCGGTTGCCATCCCGCACGCGGACCAAGACGCTGTCGTCTCGGCTCACCATGAGCACTTCCGACTCTCTCTCGGTCCGGTCGAGCGGGCGGAACGTGCCAGCGGCGGTGTCATAGGCGAAAGCCTGGGTCACACCGTTCTCGCGAGTGCGCGTGAAGCCAACGGTCAGCTTGCCCAAGGCGTTCAACCGCAACTCGCCGTCCAAATCCACAAAGCCGCTCTTGGGCGACCAGAAGAACGCGCCCTGCGACGAGTTGCCGACGAGGCCCGCGTCCGAAACGTCGATTCCCGCCGTAAAATCCGAGCCAGGTCGGTTCAGCGAGGTGACACCCGTGGCGCGATCCCAGAAGACCGCTTCCATTGCCGGGCCGCCCTTGAGCGTTCCGGTCACGCGTCCGTTGCTGTCCTGGGCCTTGAGGTCGAGGGCTTGGCTCGGCGTACCGATCAACGTGGCGACGTCCGGCCGGGGGTTCGCGGTGAAGTCGCTCGTGCCGTCCGGCTTCTTGAGCGCGGCAGGCATCTTGATGGCCCCCAGCTCGACCTCGCCAGCAACCAATCGCATCGGCTTGGGAGTCTTCCGTTCTTCAGCGGAGGCAAACCTCTCGTGGTAGTCGGGCTGCGTTCGCCGGTAGGCGATGGTGTCGCCAACGGGCAGCCAAGTGAGCCGGACGTCGGCGGGCAAGGCGATCCCGGTGTCGAACAGACGCACCGGCGCCTTGGCGTCGGCCACGATCAGTCGGTCCGAGAGCGTCTCGATATACGCGATGAACCGCCCATCGGGCGACACCGCGCTCGGGATCTGGGGGTAGGTGTCCTCGGGCCGGCGAGCGGCTTCGACGAACGCGGGCTCCGCGCCGAGCCGGATCTGATGCGTGAGGCTGACCTGGATCGTCCGGTCGCCTATCGTCTAGGCGTTGGCCGAGTTCTCGACCGGCTTGGCCGCTTCGAACGTCCACGACCGGCCGTCGGCCACACGAACCACCGTGACTTCGCGCTTCGTCTCGTTCTCGAAACCCGGCGAGTAGATCCACTGCCCGCCCATGGGCGCAAGGTAACCGCGTCCGCGAAGGACCACCCTCGGAGTCTCGCCATCGCCCGCGATGAACACGGCATTTCGGTCCTCGCCGCGATGGGCGATCAGGCGCTTGCCACCCTCGAACCACGCCCCGACCATGCGCCCCCGCAGGAACCAATCGTACGATCGGTCAAACCCCTCTTCACGGAGCGGTTCGGCTTGTTCGAGCGTCCGCTCTCTGCCCGAGGCGATCTCCAAGACGACCCAATGGTGGCGCAAGGCACGCGGGCGGCCCTCGACGAGCTTGAAGCCGACACAGGCCACCAAACGCGTCCCGTCCGGCGAAAGGTCGAGTTCGACGAGTGGCTTCGGGCTGATCTGGCGCGGCTCGGCCTTGCCATCGAACTCGAACGCCCAGAGGCCCTTCTCCAGGCTGGTTGCATAGATGGTCTTCCCATCGGGCGACAGCGCTTGAAGGTGGAAGCCCTCGCCCAACGCACGTCGAACCCCTTCCTGGTTGACCACGGCAAACCCATCGAATCGCGTTCCCGCGGCAGTGCCAGCGGGCCGATCGAACCGCACGATGTTGCGGAGTTCGGGCTCCCAAGAGTCGTCGTAAGAGTCGGGGGCGGGAGGCGAGTTGGCGGCCCACCGACCGTTGGGGTCCCAGCGCTTGGTGAAGATCTCGCTGATGTCGGCGTTGGCGATGTCGTTCTGCAGGTCGCCCCCGTTGGCCGATCCCGGCAGCGAGAGCAACTCGACGAAGAGGGCAAAGTCCGCCGGACCGAGAGCCACGGGAGACGTCGGGAACGGCTCGTTGATCGAACTCCCGACGAACGCCTTCTGCCCGTGCCGCACGATCAACCGCTGCGACGGGTCGGTCGCCGACGTGATGTCCACCTCGCCCTCGGCGACCAGAATGTCCGCGCCTTGGTCGGAGTAGGTCACCGCAAAACTCGTCCCCCGTGCCGCCGTCCCAACCCCCATGGACGTCTCGACCACGAACCTCCCCGCGCCTCGAAAGGCATGACTACCCCTGACGAGCATCGTGCCTTCCTGAACCTTGATCTTGGTCAGAGCTTCGGCGTTGGGGCTGGGGGTCTCGGGCGGCAGACTGTCGAGCACCACGCGCGCCCGCGGGCGCAAGCGAACGGTCTCGGTGTTGGCCACGATGTACTCGACGGCGTTGGCCGCGGCAGAGAGCTCGTCCTTGACCTTGAGCGCCGTGTTGCGCCGCACGCCTTCGAGCGCCTTGGCTTCGCGAACCAGCCGCGAACCATTGGGGAACAGCGACACGCGGTTGACCGGAAGCACGGTCGTGGTCTGGGTTGGCGGCGGTGTTGCCGGAGGTCGGTTGCGCGTTTGCGCCAGAACCGCGTACGACGCGGCGAGCAACAAGAATGCCAAGGACGCACGACCAAACATTCACCCATTATAGAGCTACTAACCCGCGTCGAGGCGATCGTTTTCCGAGTGTTCTGCGTTGCCCATCACCCACGCTTGGATCGGGTCGTCAAAGCCCTTGGCGAAGAACGGCTCGGCAGGTGCGCGGGGCACGCTTTCGGGCAGCAGAGCGGCGATCTCGGGCCCCAGCAACACCGCAGCCCGCTGGTGGCTGCATTCGGCTTGGAGTCGCGCCGCAAGGTGTACGGTAAGCCCGTAGATGCTCCACTCGTCGCGGCCTTGCGAGGGCAGGATTCGACCCGAGATCGGCCCGGCCTCCATCCCGAACCACAGCCCGAACTTCCACCCGATCAGCTTCTCCTCTGCAATCGGCGAAACCGCGCGCTGCATCAGGCCGACGCACTTCGCGGTTCGCTCCGCGTAGTCGGCGTGTTCGGCCTGTCGGAATACGGCGATCAACCCGTCGCCAGCCGTGCGCTCGACTTCGCCGCCCTCGGCCTCGACCACGTCGGAGAGAATCCGCACCGTCCGATTGAGGATGTCGCGACCAGCCACGTCGCCAACCGTGGCCACCAGCTTCGTCGAACTGCGAACGTCTACAAACAGAACGGCGGCTTGTTCGGTCTGGTCCGGGCGTCTCCCCTTCCGGAAGAAGGCCGGCACGAACCGGTCGGCCAGCTTCCCCGAGCGGGCACCCTCGGCGACGCCCGAAAGCAACACGCTCAGCGCAAAAGCAGACCAGGGCAGGAGCGTGGGCAACCAGAGCCTCGCCGCCATCAGCACGTCGGGCAGCAGCGCCAACACACCACCCAACACGAGCAGCCCCAACCAACCCGACCGGAAGCGAACGCGGGAGGTCAACCAAGCCGCGACGACACCCACCAGGAAGGCCGAACCAAGGGCGATCTCTCGCCCAGCGGTCGCGAGCGGACGGCGTGCGGCGTCGGCCAGACCGTTCACCGATTGGGCGACGAAATGCACACCCGGAACCGCCCCGCGCGGCGTGGGCGCCAAGTCCACTGAGTTCACATAGCCGATCAGCACGACCTTGTCGGCGAACCGCTCCCGAAACGCCTGGTCGTCAAGCGCCAAAGCGTCGGCGTATTCGCAGAAGTCGAAGTCGGTCTCGGCCTCAAGGAACCGGGTCGCCACCTCGCCGTCTGGCCCCGTAGGCAAGACGAGGTCCCCCAACCGCCAACCCGTGCCATCGAACGCGAGAGAACCAGGATCCTTGCCCTCGAGCATCGCCCACCCGAGCAGCGCGATGTGCGGCAACGGTTGGGGCGGGTCGTACGAACGGTTCTCGACGACCGTGTAGATGCCCCGAGCCAGCCGGTCGGGTGCGAACGCCTGCGCCATGCCGAGGTGCGCCTTCGGCACCTGCGAAACGTCGTACACGAACTCGCGGAACGTCCAGCGCCGCCCCGACCGACTCGCGGCGTCCTCGGCCGAGGTCTCGGTCTCAAGCGGGAACGCAACGGGTAGGGGGCTCTCCGCGATGGCTGAAGCGAACGCGCCATCCGCTTCCGGGTCGGACAGGTCCACAAAGTAGAGGTCGAACACGACGCCCTTCGCTCCAGCCGCCGCCAACCTCCTCAGAAGCTCGGCGTGCCGGTCCCTGGGAACCCGGTCGCTGGGGACCCCCAGCTTGGGGAACGTGTCGTCGTCGATGCCGACGATCGCCAAATCGGCGTCGGCGGGCACCCGCAGATGACGGGCGGCAAGCCCATCGAACAGGCGCAACTCCAGATTGGCGAACCACGGAAGGTTCGCCTGTATCAGAACGGACGCGAGCACCGAGAGCGCTGCAATCGCACCCGACGTCCACCACGTCGCGGCACGCCGCTCGGCCCGAGTTATCCTTCGCCGATCCGCTGCCATCTCCCTTGATGCAGTCCGGGAAAGTCGATGACGATGGTGTTGGGTCCTTCGACTTTGATCGTGCCGTCGTGCCACGAATCCACCCCCGGGCTGCGACGGAACAGGCCACGCCCGCTCATGCGGTCGGCCGCAGACTGCTTGAACTCGCCGATGGATTGCCCGACGCTGAACCCGAAGTCCGCCATGTTGCCAACCAACTTGGCGATGTGCTGGACGTAGGTGTCGCCGTTCCAAGTCGCCCTGACCTCTAGTCCATCGCCGTCTCGCCGCCACAAACCGACAAGGGGCGCCTTGCTGGTGGTCGGTTGAGAAGCCGAGGACCGGATCCAGCGCTCGACGAAGCCCCGGTAGTAGCCCACCATCACGTTGGCCGACTCCATCACGAACGCGCCATCCACCCACTCTTCACCACCCGGGCCCCGGAACTTGATCTTGCCGACGAATCGGGCTGCGCTCTGTCGTGTGGCGCTAAAGGTCTGCTCGCCGACGCGAAAACCGGCGGCCTCCAAAGCCGGAACGTTCTTCGAGATGTGCCCCGCATAGCCTTCGCCCGAACGAGAGAACGTGACTTCGCTCCCGTCGGATTCGCGCCGCCACGTGCCGGCGAGTTCGATGGGGTCGTGCGTGATCTTCCGCCAAGTCCACGCTCCGCCTCCTCCGACCAGCAACGCCGTGTTTGGGTTCTGCAACTCGGCGGTCAGGTCGCGCCACTCTTCGCGGCCCCCGACGCGCCACTTGCCCCGGCCCGTGAACTTGTTGGTCCCAGCGGCCCGGAACTCGCCGACCGCTTCGCCAACCGTGAACCCGGCGGCGGCCGTCATCGGGTCTGCGAAGGCGATCGTCTGGCGGAGCACCGGTCCATCCCAGACGCCCACGACCTCCAGCCCGTCGCCGTCGCGCCGCCAAAGACCCGTCATGGGTTGCACGTTGGTTGGTGGCGTGGAGGTGGTTGCCCCGACGCGTCGCCACGTCCAAACGCCGCCTCCGCCGCTCAGGACCATCGTCGTGGCGTTCTGGATGTCCATCGTCATGTCGCGCCATTCCTCCCGGCCACCCACCCGCCATTTGCCTCGACCCGCCATCTTGTTTGGCTCGGTCAGTCGGAACTCGCCGACGTGTTCGCCAACCTGGAATCCAGCGGCCGACGTCAGGGGTTCCAGCTTCGAAATCGTCTGCCGCAACGTCGTCCCGTCCCACGTCGCCTCGATCTCGAGTCCGTCGCTCTCGCGCCGCCACGTGCCGATCGGCATCTCGGCCCCGCCAGTGGGCAGGCCCTGCATCCGGTCCCGAAGGAACCGGGCGACCCGTGGCGCCTCGTTCCGATCGCCCTTGTCGGAGGCGACGGCTACGGTGACGTATTGCTTGCCATCGGCCAGCGCGACCGTCGAGATGATCGCGAACACTTTGTCGTTGTTGCCGCCGATCGCCTCGGGCATCGGAGCGTGGACGGTCAATCCCGCGGCGCGAAGGGCATCCGTCGCGCGACGCATCACGCCCTCGCGGGTCTCGGTGAGCGTGAACCCGTACCCCGTGAGCGCCGGCGTGTTGGGGCCATAGGGGATCGTCTGGGCAAATGCGGTCGCCGACAACCCGGCGATCGCAAGGACGAAGAGCAGCAGGAAAGCGAAGGGGCGGGTCATGGTGGTTTCCTTTGTCTCGTCCCGACGGACGGGCCAATCCTGCACCCATCATAACACGACTCGCCCAGATTCACCATCGCGGAAACGCAACGTGCGTGGGCCGATGCCAGTGGGTCACGGGTCCCAAGTTCGAGTGCCACCGGGAAACGTCTCCAACGTTGGGGCGTTCTGCAAAGAGACCCCAGCGGTCACAATACTTCCCATGACGACCATCTTTGCGCTTCTCGCACTCGGCACGGCCCCGATTCAGGACCCCGGCATCGACGACATCGTGTCCAAGGGGTTCCGAGACGCGTCGTTCGTCGCGCGCGTTCAAACCGGCGTCCAACGCGAATTGGCCAAGATCAACAAGGACTTCGCCCAGTCGTACCGGTTCAAATGGACCAAGGTCCAAGTCAAGGAGCCGTTCAAATTGCGCCTCGAAAGCACGGTGGACGACACGGACATCACGTTCGTGCTGAACGGGGCCACACGCCTCGTCCGCATCCCCAAGGCGCGACTCAACCAGCGAGAGAATCTCGCCATGTCCCCTGGCAAGCGACAGACGCTGGTGGATTTCGGCATGCTCACGCCGTCGCTGTTCGTGGACCTGTTCGACGCCAAGTACGTCCGCACCGATCGCCGCACCGGCGAACTCGTGTTCGACCTCACGTACAAGCCCAAGCTCGACGACACCAGCCGCAGCCGCGTGTGGGTGGATCCTGCCAAGCGCTACGTGACCAAACGCGAGTGGTACAACCAAAAGGACGTTCAACTCGCAACGTTCACCTACGAAAACCCCGTGCAGAGCGGCGGCGTCTGGTTCCCAACCAAGCTCACCGTCCGCAACGTGGAAAACAAGGTCGCGGGTGTGACGCAATACGAGGATCTGAAGCTCAACGCGGGCATCGCGGACTCGGTGTTCTCAGTGAACTAGGAATTCAGGCATTCAGTGTTCAGTATTCAGTGTTCAGAATGCCTTGTGCTTGGACACGGAAGACAAATAGGGAAATCCCGAAAACTGAACACTGAACACTGAAACCTACCCCGGCACCAGACTCTGCAACCGCTTGCGGCGCGATTCCGGCGGCACAGCATACGTCTCGGCCAGACCCCAGCCGACCTCGCAACCCCGCGTGCGCGCCAAAGCCTTGTAGTAATCGAGATAGGGGAACGTCGCCACTTCGCCTCGGAACAGCGCGTAGCAGCGCATGGCCCGCTCCCACACTTCGATGTCCTCGGGCAGCACTTCCACGTACACCTCGGGCTGATACTCGCGCAGGTCTTCCCAGTTCTCACCGTAGTAGATCGGGCCGACCCAGTGGTGGGGCAGGTGACGTTGGAAGGCCGGCAGCCCCGCGTAGAATCGGGCATCAGGCAGGTTCTCGTGCGTCGCGGTGTGGTCCTTGTGCATGCTGCCGCGCCAGTGGGTGACGATCAGCCGAGGTTTGGCCTCGCGAATCACGTCGGCGATGCCCCACTTCACGTCGTCGGAGACGGGAAGCTCGCCGTCGCGGAAGTCCAAAGCCCACATCTTCGCGCCCAATGCGTCCGCGCACGCCGCCGCTTCCACGCGTTTCTGGGCGGCGTAAGCCTCCGGCGTCAGTGTCTTATGGCCCTTCTCGCCCGGGGTTAGGTGCAGCAATCCGATGCGGAAGCCCTGACGAGCGTGGGCGGCGAGCGTCATGCCCCAGGCGACTTCGTCGCCCATGTGGGCACCGATGGCGAGAATGTCCACTTCGTTCATAGCGTCTTCTTCAACAGGACGAAACGGCGAACCACGCGAAACCCCGCGCCGTCGTAGAGCCGGGCCGCAGTCGCGTCGTCCGACCACAGAAACCACGCCGAGGCATACCCCGACCTCCGCTGGGCATGCAGCGTCTCCCACATCAGCACCTGCCCGATCTTGCGGCCCCGCTCCTCCGGGTCCACTCCGATCGGCCCGAAGCGAGGACCTTCGTGGTGCGAGAAGCCGAGCACCCGACCGTCGCTCCCGGTGGCGACCACCAGACGGTGCGGCGAGGCCTCCCCAGAAAGGATGGCGGACCCCGTCTCGCGCACGACGCGCACCCAATCCCCTTTGAAGACGCGCCGGGCGAACTCCATCGTCCGCAGGTAACACCCGGCGTCCAGCGGCGCGAGACCAACCCCTTCGCTGGCGAGACGTTGGCGGGCCTCCCAAACAAATCCGGGCTCCTCTGCGCGCGTCAGGTCGATCTCCATCGAGATCGGGCGATAGACCTCGCCGTAGCCTTCAGAGGTCAGGCAAGCCACTCCCTCGGCGTGGCGCTCCAACTCCGGCCCGGGCCACAAGTAGGCGGGAGCGTAGGGCGAGATCCAGACCTCCCGGCGACCTTGGGCGCGATGGTAATCCTCGGCGGCTCGGATCAGCGAGCGACCGACGCCCGCGCGCCGATGGTTAGGATGCACGGCCAACAGCGTGAGGTAACCCCGGTGCGAATCGTCCGGCGCGTTCTCCAAAGGCACGCGCCGCCCCACGGCCAACGCGAATCCCACCGGATCGTCGCCATGCCAGGCGACCAAAGAACCTTCGAGGTCGAGGTTAGGATCGGAGACCAGGCGCCGAAACAGCCCGTCGCGATCGAACGGCGAAACGTCCATCCAGCCAAGAACGAGCCCGAGAACGCGCTCGAAGGTCGGCACGTCCGCGGCACGGATGGAAACGTTCACGAGTCCACAGGTTCGCCATGGCTCGGGTACCTTCCTGCCATGCCTGTGCGACCGATGCGCTGGGATGGCGACGCGCTGCTTATGTTGGATCAGCGGCGGTTGCCGCGTCATGTCGAGTGGTTGCGCCTGTCGCGTTGGACCGAAGTGCGGGACGCGATCTCCGACATGGCCGTGCGCGGCGCACCGGCGATCGGCATCGCGGCAGCCTATGGCATGGCCCTCGCCGCCCGCCAAGGCGCAGGCGAGCGGGACGAAGCCGATCGAGGTCTGCGCCACTCCCGCCCCACTGCGGTGAACCTGTTCTGGGCGCTGGACCGAATGCAACGCGTCGAGCCGTGGACGTTCGAGCGCGCCCTAGAGGAAGCGCAGACCATCGAAGAGGAAGACAGGGCCATGAACTACGCCATCGGGCGGCACGGGGCCGAACTGGTTCCCCCCGGCGCAGGCATCCTCACCATCTGCAACACGGGCGGGCTCGCGACCGCCGAGCACGGTACGGCGCTCGGGATCATCCGCACGGCTTACGCCCGCGACCCTTCGATCCGCGTGTTTTCCTGCGAGACACGGCCCAGGCTCCAGGGCCTTCGGCTCACGGCTTGGGAGTTGATGCAGGACGGCATCCCGTTCCATTCGATCCCGGATGGCAGCGCAGCCACGCTGATGCGGGAAGGCAAGGTGCAGTTCGTCGTCGCGGGCGCCGACCGAATCGCGGCCAACGGCGACACGGCCAACAAAATCGGCACCTACAGCTTGGCCGTGCTGGCCCAAGCCCACGGCATCCCGTTCGTCGTCGCCGCGCCTTCGTCCACCATCGACGGGACTTTGCCGAACGGCGAAGGGATTCCGATCGAACATCGCAGCGGCACCGAGATCACCGAGATCGAGGGTGTGCCGATCGCGCCCGAAGGCTGCCCGACCTGGAATCCGGCGTTCGACGTGACTCCTGGCGAGCTCATCGCCGCCATTGTCACCGAGTCCGGGGTTCATCGTCCGCCGTTCGCGCTCGGATGAGGCAGCAGAGGTCCCGGCCTCCGTCTGTTCTATACTCAAGCCAATGACCTCGACCTCGGATCATCCCAAAGAGGAGTGTGGCGTCCTCGGCCTCCACGCTCCGGGGCGCGAGGCGGCGAGGTTGGCCTTCTTCGGGCTGTTCGCCCTCCAGCACCGAGGCCAGGAATCGGCGGGAATCGCGGTCGCCAACGGGGCGCGAGTGCGCATGCACAAGGACATGGGCCTGGTCAGCCAAGTGTTCAACGAGGAGACCCTGCGCACCATGGAAGGCGGGATGGCCATCGGCCACACGCGTTACAGCACCACGGGCGCAAGCGTCCTGCGCAACGCCCAGCCCGTCTACTGCCAAAGCCTCGTGGGCGACATCGCCGTGGCCCACAACGGCAACCTGATCAACACGCGCGAACTGCGTCAGGAAATGGAGGACGAGGGCGAGCACTTCGACAGCACCAGCGATTCCGAGATCATCGCGCGGCTGATCGTCCGCTACCTTGACGAGGGACCGGAAGAAGCCGTTCGCCGCGCCATGGCGCGCATCCGGGGAGCGTACTCTTGCACCGTTCTCACGCCGACCACGCTCCTCGCCTTTCGGGATCCCTTCGGCATCCGCCCGCTGGTCACGGGGTCGTTGCCCGACGGTGGGACCGTCGTGGCGAGCGAAACGTGCGCGTTCGGACCGCTCGGCGCGACGGTGGAACGCGAACTCGAACCCGGCGAGATGGCCATCGTGGACGCCCGTGGCGTGCGCTACGCGCAAGGGGCGCCCATGGTCAGGCCCGCGATGTGCCTGTTCGAGTTCATCTATTTCGCACGGCCCGACAGCACGATGTACGGTCAACCGCTCTACTCGGTCCGCGAACGCATGGGCGCGCGTCTGGCCCGCGAACATCCCGTAGACGCCGACATCGTGGTGCCCGTACCCGACAGCGGTATCCCGGCCGCGCTCGGCTTCTCGGCGGAATCGGGCATCCCGTTCCGCGAAGGGATGACCAAGAGCCGCTACATCCACCGCACCTTCATCCAACCGGACCAGAGCATGAGGCAGATGGGTGTGCGTATGAAACTCACCCCGCTGGCCCACCACATCGAAGGGCAGCGTGTGGTGTTGGTGGACGATTCGATCGTTCGGGCGACCACCACGACGCAGATCGTCAAGATGATGTTCGAGTCCGGGGCCAAGGAGGTGCACGTACGCATCACGGCCCCGCCGATCACGCACCCATGCTTCTACGGGATCGACATGGCCTCCCGCGCGGAACTCGCCGCGGCCCGTATGACCGTGGACGAAATCCGCGAGCACCTCGGGGCGACGTCGCTGGGCTACCTCTCCATAGATGGCGCGGTCGGAGCCGTGGGCAAGGGCAGGGACCACTTCTGTCTGGCTTGCTTCGGGGCCGGCTACCCCCTCGCCGTACCCTCGGAAGTCCACAAGACGGCGCTCGAAGAAGACCACGTGGGCGTCATGGCCGCGGTGTCTTCCGGTCAGCCCAAGCTCTTCGATTCCTGATCGGCTAATCTGGGCCGATGACCACCTTCGCCTTGCCGCAGACCGACCTCGTCGTATCGCGTCTGGCCTACGGATGCATGCGCATCGCGGGCGTCTGGGACCCCAATGCCGTCACCGCCGAGCACGAAGCCGCTGGCCGCGCCGCACTGCTCGCCGCCTACGACTCCGGCTACACGCTGTTCGACCACGCCGACATCTACAGCCAAGGCGCGTGCGAGAAGATCCACGGCAACCTGCTCGCCGAATCCCCCTCGCTGCGCGGCCAGACCATCCTCGCGACCAAGTGCGGCATCCGGTTCCCCGGCGACCCCAACCACGATTCACCCCACCGCTACGACTTCCGCGCGGAGCACATCGTCTGGTCATGCGAACAATCGCTTCGGCGCCTCCAAGTCGAGACGATCGACATCTACCAGTTGCACCGCCCCGACTACCTGATGAACCCCGACGAGGTGGCGGACGCGTTCATCCGACTCAAGGAGTCGGGCAAAGTCCGTTGGTTCGGCGTGAGCAACTTCCTGCCGAGCAAGGTGGAAGCGTTGCAGAGCCGCTTGAGGTTCCCCCTGACCGTCAACCAAGTCGAAATCCACCTCGGTCGGCTGGCCTGCTTCGAGGACGGCACGCTCGACCAGTGTCTGACGCGGCGCATCACCCCACTCGCTTGGAGCCCCCTTGGTGGTGGTTGGCTCGGCGCAGGCAGGGAAGCACCCGCGAACCCGCCGCATCTGGCCGCGCTGGTGGACCTGATGGACGCGATGGCCGAAGTCTACGGCGTCACGCGGACCGAGATCGCCCTGCGTTGGCTCCTCGCCCACCCGGCTGGGATTGTTCCGATCGTGGGCTCGACGCGGCCCGAGGCCATCCGGCAAGCCGTGCACGCACTGGACGAGCCGATGGGCTACGAGGATTGGTACCGCCTCCTGGTCGCGGCGCGAGGCGAGGGGCTGCCCTAGGGTGGTCCACTTCTCGAACCCGCCCGAACCGGCCCTTCAGGAGCGCATCGCAGAAGCCTTGGGCGAATCCGTCCGCTTCGGCGGCGAACCGGGCCCTGACACGCGGTGGCTGGTCAATGGGAGTCCCTCGACGCTCGACGGCATGCCGCTGCTGGAAGGCGTGATCATCCCTTGGGCGGGTGTGCCGCGCAAGACCCTGGAACTCGCCCGCGAGCGCGGCGTCGCCCTCTTCAACCTGCACCACAACGCCCACGCGACCGCCGAAATGGCCCTGGCCCTGCTCTTTGCGGCGGCCCGTGGCCTAACGGCTTTGGACCGCCGGTTGCGCGTGGGCGATTGGTCCGACCGGACCGGAGTTCGCAACGGGGTGCAACTCTACGGCAAGACGGTGGCGGTCCTAGGCTACGGCGCGATCGGACGGCATGTGGGCCAAGTTTGCCGAGCGATGGGGATGGGTGTGGTCGGCATCAAACGAACCGCCGGCAAGGTAGATGGGGTCGAGTGCTTTGGCGTCGCGGACCTCCATGCGGCGCTGTCGCTGGCCCATGCCTTGGTGATTTGCGCTCCGGGCACGGAGAGCACCACGGGCCTCATCGGTCGCGCCGAAATCGAAGCGTTGCGCGAGCCCAGGTTGCTGGTGAACGTGGGGCGGGGCGGGATCATAGACGAGCGAGCCCTGCACGAAACGCTGGCCGATGGCACGTTGCACGCGGCGGGATTGGACGTCTGGTACCGCTACCCCAAGGGCGACGAGCCCTGCTTCCCATCGGCCTTCCCGATCCACGAGATGCCCAACGTCGTCCTCTCGCCGCACACCGGGGGCGGGACGCGCGAGAGCGAGGAACTGCGAACCGAGGCAGTGGTCTCGCTGCTGCGCGCGTTGATCGCGGGCGAACGTCCGCGAGCCGTGGACCTCGATGCTGGATACTGAGACTGGAGGGGCACACTCCGTTGTGCCCACATCGTCTAGGCTGGAGGGGCACACTCCGTTGTGCCCCCCTCAACAACTTCAGGAGACCCCGTCTACGGGCCGACAGACTGCGCCAACCGCAACGCGATCTCGGCGCGTTGCTCGGGCGGCAACGTCGGGTCGCGCAGCGCCGAGAGAATCGCTTCCAACTGCTCGCGCGAGGAGGCCGCCTCCAGCGTCGTCTCGACCGAAGCAGCGGTCCCAGCCGCGGCAACGGGCGGCTCCGGAGCGACCGGCGGCTCGGGCGCGACAGGCGGCTCGGGTGCCGTGGCGGGCTTGGGTTCCCACACGCGGCGGGCGATCTTGCCCACCATGTCCGAACCGATGAACGGAGCCAAGGCGACCAAGATGCCAGCGTCGAACCGGGGCGTCCGATCGAGGCACTTCTCGACCAAGTGCGCCAGGTCCTCGGGCGACATGAAGGGCGCCATGGCGACCAAAATGCCCGGGTCGTCCAGATCGTCCTCGTCTCGTTCGTGCCGATGGTGATGTCCCCGCTCGCCTTCGTCGAGGCAGCTCGCGAGCATCCGGCTCTCCACGCCGATCGAGCTCCAACCCGCGTTGGAAGGGAGTTCGGTGAACACCTCGGCAGGAAGCACGCCTTCGCGCACGGCCCAAGCGAGGATCGAGTTGTAGCGCCGCACGGCATCGGCTTCGCCGCCGCCGAGAGCGCCGGTCAACGAGGCGTGTTCCGCCATCGAGGCGAGTTCCTTAAGCATGCGTCGCATGCGGATCGAATGAGTGTCGGTCATGGGTTTGTTCCTTCTTCGTGCAGGGTACGGAGCCGCTTTCGGCCTTCGTGCATGCGCCATTTGATCGTGGAGACGGGCACGCCGACGAACTCGGCGATCCGCGCCAGGCTCCAATCCTCTTCGCACTGCAGCGCAATCGGTGTGGCCAACTCCTCCGGAAGCTCCCGCAAGCGCGAGATCAGCGATTCGGCCTCCATGCGCCGGATCGCATCGTCCTCGACGCCTCGAATGGCCTCCGACGAATCGAGCACGGCTTGGTCGATCGCGCTCTGAAGCCGGCTTCGGTCGGCAGAGTCGCGCCTGCCACCGTCTACGGTCACCTGCCGCGCGATCGCGTAGAGCCAAGGTGCGAAGCGGTCGGGCTCGCGCAGCATCCTCAAGTGGCGAAACGCTTTGAGGAAGGTCTCCTGCACCGCATCCTCGGCACACTCGCGGCTCGAAGCGTGTCGGCTCGCGATGGCGAGAACGGCGCGCCGGTACCGGGCGACCAAGGCGTCGTACGCATCGAGTCGCCCGCACTGGGCCAATCGCACGAGACTGCCGTCGTCATTCGGTGGGGCGGTCTCGGTGGTCATAGTGGCTCGTGGTCCTGCAACCCTCAAGAACGGCCGAGGGTCGGCTTGGTTAGTACAAGTGATGATTTCCCGCAAGTCTGCCGATGTTTGGGTTGGCTCCGGCAGGTACGAAGCCCTTATAGAGCACCATGAATCCGACCGCCACACCGGAAAGACGCGACCAAGCCCGATACGAAGTTCTGGAGTACGCGCTCCTTCGCACAAACGGCGAAGAGCATACGGCCGTCCTGCAGGACATCGCGCTGGGCGGAGTGCGCTGCTCCACGCGAAGGTACTACCGCATGGGCGAGCGATGCGAGTTGGTGGTGGCCCGAGGAGATGGCTCGACAGTGGCCCTGCCCATCGAGATCCGTTACAGTGCCAACCGGGGCGAACGCCTGTTCACGACGGGCCTTCGGTTCATTCCCCAGACCACGAACGAGCGACGCGACGTGGCCGAATTTGTCCACGATGCGTTCCGACGGCACTACGCCGCCGCCTAAGTTCGCATAATGGGGCCGTGCCCCAACGGATCACCTTCTTCGGCGCGGCTCGAACCGTCACCGGCTCGCGCCACCTGATCGAACACAACGGTCGCCGCATTCTCGTGGATTGCGGGCTGTATCAAGGCCAGCGCGAACTGCGCGAGCGCAACTGGGCCGAGTTCGACTTCGACCCATCGAGGCTCGACGCGGTCATCCTGACGCACGCCCACATGGACCACATCGGTCTGATTCCGCGCTTGGTCAGGGAAGGCTACAAAGGCCCGTTCTACGCCACGCGAGCCACGTGCGCTCTGGCACGCATCAGCCTGCCCGATTCGGCGCGCATCCAGGAAGAGGACGCCCGCAACGCAAACAAACACGGTTGGAGCCGACATCAGCCGGCCCTGCCGCTCTACACCGAGAAGGAGGCGTACGCCGCGCTCAAGCAGTTGGAGCCGCTGCGGTACCACGAGTTCACCGACCTGCCGGGAGGCGGGACGTGGCGATTCCTGCCCGCCGGACACATCTTGGGCTCCGCGTTCGCCGAGGTCTACTTCGCCAACGGCGAACGAATTCTGATGTCGGGCGACCTGGGCCGACACAACCGACCCATCCTCAAGGACCCGACCCGCGTGGATTACACGGAGTACTTGGTAGTGGAGAGCACCTACGGCGACCGAGACCACCCGGTCGAAGATCCCGCCGAAGTCTTGGAGCGGTTGCTGAACGACCAATGGCAACGCGGCGGCGCGCTTCTGGTGCCGAGCTTTGCCATCGGCCGGACGCAAGAACTGCTCTATCACATCCGCCAACTGCAAGACGCGGGCCGGGCGCCCCGAATCCCGATCTACGTGGACAGCCCCATGGCCTCCGCGACCACGTTGCTCACGTTCCAGTTCGACGAGGAACTCGATCAAGACGCCCGCATCTCGCTGGTGGACGACCCGAGCCCGATCCGCCCCCACGTGTTCGAAATGGTCCGCGACCGATCCCAATCCAAGGCGCTCAACTCGCACAAGGGGCCGCTCGTGATCATCGCCGGGAGCGGCATGTGCAACGGGGGACGCATCGTCCACCACCTGCTCAATCGGCTCGACGACCCGAGCACCACGGTTCTCATCACGGGATTCCAAGCGAAAGGCACACCGGGCCGGTTGCTGGTCGAAGGCAAGCCCGTATGGCGCATGATGGGTCGCACCGTAAACGTCGCCGCCCGCATCGAGAAGCTCAATTCACTCTCGGCCCACGCCGACCGCTCGGAGATCATGGCCTGGTTGGGCGGGTTCAAAGAAGCGCCTCGGCAAACGTTCGTGGTCCACGGGGAGCCCGAGGCGCAAGACGCCCTGTGCGCGCAAGTGCGGCGCGAGTTGGGCTGGAACATCCTCCCCCCCGAAATGGGCGACTCGTTCGAGCTTGGCGCGTAACCGCGTCGCGTCATGGGAATCTCCGCAATTCCCCTCCTCTGGAGGGGTGCCGGTAGGCCGGGGTGGTCCCATTGGGTCGGCAGGTTGCCTTCGCGTTCACGATTCACGATTCACATTCACGACCCCCCAGGTTTGGAAAGCGGAAAGCGGAATACGGAGGTCGCACTCACGATTCACGATTCACGATTCACATTCACATCCCCCCAGGTTTGGAAAGCGGAATACGGAAAGCGGAAAACGGAGGTCGCACTGAGGTGCGCCCTTTTCATGAGACACACAGTTCGAGGGCGGTTTCGGCGATTCGCTCCTTGAAGAGCTCCTTCACTGTCGGGGTTCATCCGTGTCTCTTCGCCGCGAGCGAGGCGTTTGTCAACCTGGAGTCGGCTCTCTGGCCGTGTCCGTGGTTCTCCAACAGGCAATCGTGGTTCCGTTCGGGCACCCCGAGTCACCTTGAGGTTCGGCCCGCGACTGCCGGGTGCGTTCCGCCTTCCAGACTCGAGGGCCGAAGTCTCGAAAGGGAACGCGGGGCATGAGCCGAGCGATCCAAATCGTTGTATTGGCCCGTGAATCTGCCGCCGCTGGGGTCNNCGTTCTGGTCGTACTCGTACTGGGGTGGCCAACCCCCCGGTCTTTGGCCCCGGAGATCGGGCTTAGCCGTTGGTCAAAACCTTGCAACGAAAGATCTGGAGCATCTTCACTTCACCAAAAAGTGGTTTATCCACAGGCTGGACCCTATTCCGAATCCAAGACCAACAACCAGCCAGGTAATCTGCAACGGCTGGCCACGCGTAAGACTTTCAGCCTGCCAGACATTGTAGTCAATCTTGACTAGCACTGCATGAAGTATCCCGAGCATTGCGAACACAGGCCATAGACTCACAACTGGAAGCACTGGCTCAAGTCGCTTCGCCAACGCTGGATTCAGCCTGCCAATATCTTTCATCAGACCTGACCGAATGACGGTCTTGACTGGCGACAACATCCAACAAATCGTCGAAATGCCTGCCATAGCTCCAATACCGAACGTGTATCCTCCCGATCCAACAGTGTCAAATCGAGAATGGACTAAAAGTAGCGCTATTGCGATGACGGACGCGATAGCGATGCTCGTCATTTGAGCGAACCTCGTGCTCAATGATAGATAACCGACCCCCACGATGTTCCTCGCCCAATACGTGGTGCAATGTCGACAGGGATTATTCTGGGGCTGCAGATAACCGAGCACAAGCCGCTTGCACCAGCAGTGGCAGCTTCAGTTGCCCCAATTCCCACGACGGATTCCTGGCCATCGGGCCACCACCGAGCCCCCAAGAGGTCCGTGATGTGGTCGCGCTTTTCGGAGCCCTTCACATGCCCCACCACCTCGCCTTCCAGAACGACCAGCTGCGTCGCATCGCACGTTCTGCTGCCGCGGGCGGTTGGCCGCGTTCGGGTGACCCAAGTCGCTCCGGCGCGTCGTCGGGAGCGGGCGTTGGCCGGCCGGTTCCTCCTGTCCGTCGCAAGTGTCATGGTGTTCAGTATAGCGAAGGATTTGGGAAACGGAAGAGGGAGAAGGAAAGTGGAAACTCGGAGGGTTCAGGGCTCAAGGTTCAGTGCTCAGAGTTCAGAAATCATGGTTTGGTGGCCCACCAACCGCCGACTGCCTTTCGCCAACTCTTCGACCCGGGGTGCCACGGTCTGACCGGGGCCGATCTCCTCGCGCATGAGCAAAGCGTTCCTGCCCGGCAGACCGTGCTCGTATTACTGCAAAAACGCGGACCCTTCGCGAGTTCCGACCCCGCGAGAGCCTGGCGCCGATGGCAGGGGAACAAGGGGTCGGGAACATCGTGGCACCCGAGCGGCGGGCCTGCGGTTGCCGAACCCGCCCCGCGTTACAAGCGGACCATCAGGGCTTCAGACCGGGCGGGCGTTCGCCCTTGGCGATGCTCTGCATCCACTGCTCGGTCAGCAGGACGATGGGCAACTGCTGCTCGCGAGTCGCGAGGTGGTTGTGTGGTGAGTCCACCAAAGGCACCACTCGCTTGAGGCCAGGAATGAGGTTGTAAGCCGCCCAGATGCCTGCGGGCGGGCAGACTGTGTCCACGAACCCCATGGCCACCAAAGACGTCGCCTTGATCTTGGGGGCGAAGTGGGTCGCGTCGATGAACCCAGCGACCTCCAGTGCCTTCGCGTCCTCCTGAGGATAGAAGGGGTACGTCTCGCTTCGCCCAAACGGCCTCGCCGCGATGTCGCAACCGGCCGGCACGTTGACGATCATGTGGCTGACCTTCGGGTGCAACCCGGCGACGGCAAGGCTCTGCTGGCCACCCATGCTGGTCCCCAGAAGGACCATCGTCTTGCCGTCCCAATCGGGCCGCGCCGTGATGGCGTCCACCGTACGGCACCCGCGAAGATACATCTCGACAAAGTAGTTGCGCTCCCGGTCCCGCTGGTGGATCTGGGTGTAGTTCTTGAGGGTGGCGGGCAACTCGGAATAGAAACTCTCGGGCTCGGTGGCCGGCACGTTGTGGGGCTGGATGTTGAGGGCCAAGTACCCTTGCTGGGCGCGAGTCACAACCCACCAGGGGTCGAGCCGATAGGGTCCGCCCGCCCACTGCAGCAGCAGCACCGCCGGGAGCTTGCCCGACGTCTTGGGCTTGGCGTACTGCCCGTACACCTTGGTCCCGTGCACGTGGTTCATTTCGAATGTCCCATATTCGATCGCGGGGTCTGGGCTGACGCCAGGTTTGAACACGGGGTCGGAAGGAATCGCCCGCATTTCCCTAAGCTTCCTCGCCCAGAACGCGTCGAAGTCGGCAGGGCGCGGCGAGGCGGGTTTGATCTTCTCCGGCTCGACGGCCGCGCCGTAGTCGCTCGGCTTGCCTCCTTCGGGAGTGACGGTCATGAACACCATGGCGGGCTCGCTCAGCCGCACCTCGATCTTCTGAGCCCCCGCGCCCAGGTCCAAGTCCCCCGACAAGAGGGGTTTGTGGTTGTTTTGCTTGACCGTGTACGCCACTTTGCCCGACCCTGTGATCGTCCAGCCGACCACCTCGGACGTGCGGTAGGTGCCCGATGCCCAGTAGGGCTTGACGCCAAGGGCCGATTGCGGCGTCTTGGAATCGGCGAGAAGCCCGACCACCAGGCAGCCGATGGCAAGGGCCAGCGAGGGCTTGACAACCATGGTGTGCCTTCCTTCGCCGCGCGCGGGTTGGGTTCCTTGCGGGGCGTGATTCAGCGGCTGGTGGCGCCGACTGTGCCCAGGATGGTCGCTCGGCCATCGGCAGCAATGCGCCGCACGCGCGGGCCGAGGTTCCGGTTGCCTTCGAGCTTGGTCTCCAGCAGGAACAGGGTGTCGCCGTGCACGGCGACGCCCGTCGCGTGCCAGTCGTCAGACGATCGGGCCGCCACCGACGTTTGCCCGTTGGGCGCGATCCGGACGACTTGCCCGTGGCTGGTGAGTGCGGCATAGACCCGGCTCTCGCCGTCCACGGCCAGCCCCCACACGCGGGCGCCGCTCCTGCCGCCGTACATCTCGACCGTTGGCTTACCTTCGAACGTCTTGAGAATCCTCGCCTTGCCGTCCGACCCGACCTTGCGCACGTGGGGACCATCGCAGAGGTACAAGGCGTCGCCCGGACCCCAGACCAGAGCCCCAACGCTATCGAAAGGGGGCTCGCCGGCAACGGGCCGACCATCGCCACGGAAGGCCACAAGACGCCCCGAGGCCTCCCTCGTCACCAGCCGCCCGCCGTCGGGGAACACCAATCGGCCCTGCCGGTCGGCGGTGAACACGCTATGGGCGATTGTGCTCGTCCACAGCCGTTCGGGGCTCTTGCCCTGTTTATCCAGACGGTAGATGGTGACGACCCACTCTCCGTTCCGCTCGCCTTGCTTCTCGGCGTACAGGTTCCCGTCGAGCCCCCGGGTGATCCAGTGGCAGTGGAAGTCGCTGAGTTGCCGCGTCGGGCGCGACGTCCCGAACAGCCACACCCCGTTGCCGACAGCGTCTCCGGTGAGAATGCGGTCCGGCCCCAGGGCCACGATGCCGCCACCGGGGTGCGCCAGGACGAGAGCCGCGATGAGGGTCGTCGGCAAGAGGAGCGCACGTTTCACAGGGGCGTCACTCCATTTCGAGCTTGACGATGCGGTAACGGATGGTGCCGGCCGGGGCGGCGACCTCGATCTCGTCGCCCTCGCGCTTGTCCAGGATCGCCTCGCCCATCGGCGAGGTGATCGAGACGAGATCGTGCGCCACGTTGGCCTCGCCCGTGCCCACGAGCTTGATCGTCAGCTCGTCGTTGAACTCGAGATCGAGCAGCGTCACCGTCGAACCCAGGTGGGCCACGCCGTCGGCATCGGGCGGCCGCTCGACGATGCGGGCGTGCAACACGTTGCGCTCGAGTTCGGCGATCGTGTGCTCCAGGCGCGTTTGGTTGAGCTTGGCCTCGTGGTAGGCGGCGTTCTCGCGCAGGTCTCCGTGCGATTTGGCTTCCCGGATGGCCTCGGCGATGCGGGCACGTTCGTGCCCTTTCAGCCGTTCAAGCTCCTTGACCATCTTGTCGTATCCTTCTTTGGTCGTCAAAACGGGCTTTGCCATGGGAAAATGCATTCTAGCATGACCTCGGACGCGGACACACCCCGAACGCCGCCTCGCGTCTCGGTCATCGTCGTGAGCTTCAACACCTGCGAAAAGCTCCGCCGCTGCCTGACGGCGCTCGGGGCCGAACACCAGGTGATCGTCGTCGACAACGCCAGCGCCGATGGATCGCCCGAGATGGTGGGGACTGAGTTTCCTCATGTCGAAGTCATCGCCAACGCGGAGAACCGAGGCTTCGGGGCGGCCAACAACCAAGGGCTGGCCATCGCAACCGGCGAGTTGGTCTTGCTGCTGAACAGCGACGCGTACGTCGCTCCCGACACTGTCTCCAGGCTCGCCGAGGGGTTTGCCGACCCGAACGTGGTGGCTGCGGGGCCGCGGCTGGTCAACCCCGATGGCAGCCTGCAATGGTCGGCGGCGCGGGAACTCCGCCTCTGGGCCGTCTTCTGCGAGCAGACGTACTTGGAGAAACTCCTGCCGGAGTCGCGGCTGTTCTCGCCCTATTGGATTCGGCCCTCGGGCGATGACACGCTTGATGTCGACCAGGTGATGGGCGCATGCCTGATGATGCGGCCCGGCGAACGATTCGACGAGCGGTTCTTCCTTTACTGCGAGGACACCGATCTTTGCCGGCGGCTTAGGAAGCGTGGCCGCATCCTCTACGTTCCGAGCCTGTCGGTCGTGCACGACCTTGGGTCGTCCAGTTCGCAGAACCGTTGGCGGGCCGTGGCCCGTTACAACCACGGCAAAGAACTCTACTTCCGGTTGCACCACGGTTGGGCGGCTTGGGCTTTGTGTCTGGTCCTCGATCGCCTGGGGGCCCTGCTAAGGTTGGTGGTTTGGACTCTGATCGCCCTGGCATCCGGGCTGCGGCAAGAGCGGAGGAGCCAGGTGGCCCTCTTCGCCCGGGTGTTGGCCGCGCCGATCTTCGGGCCGCTCAAGTAGCCGCTACAGCAAGGCCGCCCGCAAGAACTGACACCGTCGCCGAGCGGCGGCGCGGTCTTGGGCGTTCGCGGTCGGCTCGCAGCCTCCCAGCAGCAGGTCAACCGCACACAGCGGCTCGTACCCGTGGGCGGAAGCTTGCCAACGCGTCAAGCTCAAAACGGCCAGGGCGTCGGGCAAAGAGAGCATATGGTGGCTCCTCAGCGATTCAAGCGCTTTTGCGGCGAGGTCTTCTAGCCGTTGCGCCGCCTGAACTCGCGCGACCCGTTCGCGGCCGACAATGGAGCGCACCAGCGCATCGAACTCCTCGGGCCGCTCGCGCACGTCGCTCACCTGCAACAGCGCACCCACCACCTTGCTGGCCTCGCCGAACGCCCCACGCGCCACGAACCCCTGGGCCGCCACCGCTTGCACCAGCGCTCCCAACTTGCGGCACGCCTGCAAACCCAAAAGGTGCAGCAGCACGCCGCGACGCCGACCCGTGCCGCAATTGAACGGGCTCGCCCCCAGATACCCGAGTTCGGGAGACCAGGCCCACGTCAAAGCGGCTCCGAGCGATTCGATCGCTTCCGAGGCACGCAACGAGGCCTCATCAAGTCGCAGCCCGGGCTCGATGGCTTGCACGCGCAGGTGGTCCTCCTCGTTGAGGAGGCAGACCAACGTACGCACTTCGTCTGCCAGCACGCCTCGCCCGGTGGTCGTTTCCCTGAAGTGAGCGGGTATCAGCCGCCAGGCGACGTTCGCATCGAAATCGGCATCCGCCAAGGCGACGGGGCAACGATCGCTCAACGCATGCCCGATCTGCTCGCAAACGGCCACACGTTCGGGCTCGTCCATCTTGTGTGGGAACCGGTGACCCGCCAAATTGCGCATGACGCGCACCCGCGAACTCAAGACGACGTCACGGTCCGGGCCGTCGCCGCGCAACCAGGCGGGCGGATGCGGCAAGTCATCGGGGATCTTGGGTTCGGCGAATCGTGCGACCTGCAAAGTCTATACTGAAGCCATGTTGCGTCGCCTCCTCTTGCCGACTCTGGCCGCTGTCGCCTTGGGACTCTTGGCCGGATGTCAGGGCGGGTTCTCCGAGCGCGCGAGCGCGGGCAAGGAAAACACGTTCCGCTACCCCATCGTCACGAACCCAACCACGCTCGATCCCGGCATGGTCCGAGACGGCGACACGATCGACCTCCTCCAACAGATGTTCGAAGGGCTGGTGGCCTGGGGAACGGACAACCGCGTCGTCGGCCAATTGGCCGAGCGGTGGGAAGTCTCCGACGACGGCATGACGTTCACGTTCTTCCTTCGAAAGGGCGTCAAGTTCCACAACGGGGCGCCGTTCACGGCCCACGATGTGAAGTGGAGTTGGGAGCGTGCCTGTCACCCCGAGTTGGGCTCCCCGACGGCCGGTCAGTACATGGCGGAGATCGTGGGCTCGAAGGAGTACGTGGACGGCAAGGCGGATTCGATCAGCGGCGTCCAAGTGGTGGACGACCACACGCTGACCGTGCAGATCGACAAGCCCCGGCCCTACATCCTGGGCAAGATGACCTACGCCGCGTTCTTCGTGCTGCCGAAGGACTCGGTCGGCCCGGTCGAGATTCGCGATGTCAAGGACATGGTGGGCACGGGGCCGTTCAAGGCCGAGTCGTTCGTGCCCGAACAGCTGTTCGTGATGACGGCCAACAAGGACTATCATGGCGGCGCGCCCAAGGTGGACAAGATCGAGCGGCCCGTCATCAAAGACCCTGCAACCCGGTTCAACAAGTACAAGAGCGGCGAGGTGGACTTGGTCATGCTCGAGCGTCAAGACCTAGCTGCGGTGTTGGCCGATCCCAAGATCAAGGACCACGTCCACTACTTCGACCGTGCGGCCACGTGGTACGTTGGCTTGGCCCCGATCAAGTACGAGCCGTTCAAGGATGTTCGCGTGCGGCAGGCGTTCCACATGGCGATCGATCGCGAGCAGATCGTCAACGAGGTGTTGGGGGGAGTGAACACGCTCGCCAACTCGATTGTCCCCAAGGGCGTGCTCGGCTACCGGCCTGATGCGAAGCCGTTGCCGTACGATCCCAAGAAGGCCGCCGAGTTGCTCGCCGCCGCAGGCTATCCCGGAGGGCAGGGCATGCCCCCGCTTGAGTTGACCTACCGAGAGGATCGCCCCGACGTTCGCGTCGTCGCCGAAGCGGTTGCGACTCAATTGCAGAAGAACTTGGGCGTCAAGATCACCCAGCGCACCATGGAGTGGCGCGCGTATCTCGAGCGTCAGGACTCGTTCGACCTGCAGTTCTTCCACATGAGGTGGGGGGCGGACTACCTCGACCCCGAGAACTTCCTCAGCTTCATGCTTGCAACCCACCCGTACGGGCCGGAGAACAAGATGGGTTACAGCAACCCGCAGTTCGACGCTCTGGTCAAGGAGGCCGATGTGGAGCAGAACGAAGCCAAGCGCCTGGCGCTCTACGCGCAAGCCGAGGACATCGTGCTGAACGAGGGCCCCTGGATCCCGATCTACTTCCAGCGGGACATCGAGCTGATCCAGCCCAAGGTGAAGGGTCTGCGCGTCTCGTTGTTCGGGCACCTGCCCCACGTCGCCGTCGAACTGAAGCCCTAGTTTGCCCCGCAAGAAAGCGCCCGCTTCGAAACGTCTGGCCGAAATCGAGTGCCCACTCCCGGTGCTCGACCGGCCCGTAACCGGGGCGGTCGGCGACGAGGAGGTGCAGGGCTGGCGAAGCAACGGCGGCCCGGGCCGCGCCCACCCATGGCGCTCCATGCCGTTTTCGCTCGAGGTGCCACTGGCCGGGCACAGCAGCGACATCCGCCGAGTGGACCTGATCGGCGTGTTCGGCTTGTGGGCCGGGCGCGAGTATGAAGCGCCGGCGACTCTGGGCGCGAGCCTGGAAGTCGTCGGCTCCCACGGCACGCGTCGCTGGGACTTGGTCAACGGTCGCCATTACGCCGATTCGCAAGAGTTCGACCGAACCTCGAAGTCGCTGGGCGACGGGTGCGTCCACGAGCCGATCGGCCGCGTGACCATCGAAGGCACGGAGCACCGTCTCGACCGTTTGTCGGTCGAGATCGACGATCCCATTGGCCCTGCCGCCATCCGCTTTCGGGACCTCGGCAGCCCGGCGTCGTTTTGCGTGTTCCGGGTGGTCACGCATGCGGTTCAGGCCGCGGTTTGTCCGTTTCGCGGGCTGGGCGACCGCGTCTCGCTCGCCGATCTGGCCGCCGCCATCCGCGTGGGCGATCGGTCTCGCGTGCTGGCGGCCGTCCAGCAACTCGAAGCCGGGGTTTCCCATGCCGAAGACCTCGACGAGGCGCGGGGGCAGTGCCTGACGTTTCTCGCCATGGCGCTGGCGGGAACCCTTGAGGCGGGCGGTGGGCGGGCCCAACATCGGTTCCTTCTCGACGCCGCCCGAACGCTCGACGAGACAAGCGACGCCCGCGAGATGGTCGCGCGCGTGCGCGGCTGGGTCGAGGAGGTGGCTTCGCTGATCCTCGAAGTGGACACCCGAGCCGACCGCTTGATCGAGCGGGCGCTCGCCATCGTCGAGCGCAACTATGCCAAGCCGCTGAGCGATGAGAGTGTGGCCGAGCAACTCGGCATTTCGACCTCGCACTTCCGGTACCTGTTCAAAAAGGCGACGGGCAAACCGTTCCACAAGTACCTGGTCGGCCTGCGGTTGGAGCGTGCCCGCGAGTTGCTCGTGGACCACGGGCTTTCGGTCTCCGATGCCGCTTCCACCGTCGGCTTCGCGGGTCTGGCGCACTTCAGCCGGGCCTTCTCGCAGCGCTTCAACGTGAACCCCTCGGCCGTCCGCGAATCCGCACGCTGACCGTCGGCCCTGCCCATTCGTTCACGATTCACGATTCACATCCCCCGGATTTGGATGAAGGAGGTCGGAGGTCGGGACACCTGGGTCGCCTTCACCGTTGAAGCCGCGCGGGGCGGGTTTGTCAACCGGTTGCTCGGCTGGGTTCGGCTGGTGTTTGGTGGCGGACGATGCTCCCAAGCAGCGGCGTTCGACTTCGAAACGCGCGGCCTGAAACTAGGCTGCTGGGTCGGCGGCTGACCGGTCGCGGGGCTCGGACCCACACGGACTCGCACCGACGGCAATCCCCGCAGACCGTCCACGTCCAACCAGGACACCCCCCTTCGCTTTTCCCGACTCTTGGGATGGTTCGCTTATACTGAGTGCATGACAGCCGCGACGAACAGGAGGAACCGGCGGGCCAACGCCCGCTCCCGCAGACGCGCCGGAGTTGGGTGGTCGACGCGCGCCGCCCGTCAGCGGCGGACACCACAACCTTCACCTACTCCGACCCGATGCTCTTCACCGTCGGATACGGGCCGAGCGGGAGGCCCGATACATCTCTAGGTCACAATGAAGAAAAGATCCAGCTTAGTCCTCAGAGCAGTGGTAGTTGCTGCGGTGCTCTTGATTGGGAGCACATTTTTCTTCAGCCCGCAGAAATCAGAGTTACGACGACTGCGAATGTCGGTACACTCCAGTGGATCTATTTGCATGACGGCGAATACAGGCTCCATTGCGATCGCTGCACTTCCCAAGACAGATTTCGACTTCTGTAGGCTGGCAGATCCAGCTGACGGAATTGAGATCCGCCAGACAGCCTGGTCCCCGGACGGTAGACATATAGCGCTGACCTGGGTCAAGGGCAGCCGCTCTACTATAGCACTGTACGATTTGGAGAGCCGGAGAATCCGACATCTAGACGCTGGGGCCTCGAGCTTTGTGATTGGGTGGGGCGAGCCGGATGTTATAACCATCGGTAGGGCCGTATCGTTCAGGAGTCCGAATCGACTTCTTGGCCCGGAGTACGAAGAGCCCGTTGCGGCTTATCGATTCAGCCCTGACTCGGGCAGACTCATCCCCTTCACAGGTTCTATGGAGTCGGCAGAGAATTCCTTCTTGCGGGTCGAGCGATTTGCAGTCACCGTCTTGCGCAAGGATTTTGAATACAAGTTGCAGATAGTTGGAGATGATGCCGTGGTTTGCGCTACATCGAGAGGTTATTTTGACGGGTCAATCGGCATCGCAAATGCAGTCGTTATCGCGCTGAGGCACAACGACAAACGGACACTAAGGGAGATCGTGTCTATTGACCCCAAGTCGTGCAAAGTATCAACAATTGTAGCATCGGACAAGCTAACGGCCATTCTTGACAATTTGAAGCGATGAAGAAGATATTTTTTGCGGCGAATCAATGACTCTATGTGCGTACATGTGGACTGGAGAAGGGGTTCGGCTAGAAGTTTCATCCACCGTGTCCCCTTCGAGACTTCGGCCCAGGGTTTCGGCAGTTGGTACGTGGGTTGAGTGCGCGGGCCGAACCGCACGGTGACGCGGGGTGTGCTGCCGATGGACGGCGTCAGGCCGTGGAGGCGCGGTTCGGTTCGGCTTGAGTTTGGCGACCAAAGTCCCGGCCCTCACCCCTAGCCCCTCTCCCACCGGCGAGGCGGTTCGTCCTCCGGAAGGCTCAGACGGTGGGCGAGGGGGACTCCCGGGACGCCAGTTAGTCCCTCCGGCGGAACGGGCACGGTCTGCCGGGCAGGGGCGTTGTTGGTGTGCGGGTGGTTGTCGGGCCCGGTCAGACCGTGGCACCCCGGGTCGAGGGGTTGCGGGCCGATTGGTCCCGCGCGTTCGCCTTCGAGACTTCGGCCCGAGGTCGCCGGCGCACCGAAACGTGTGGATTGCGCGGGCCGAACCTCAGGCTGACGCGGGGGTGTGTTGCCGATGGACGGCGTCAGGCCGTGGAGGCGCGGTTCGGTTCGGCTTGAGTTTGGCGACCAAAGTCCCGGCCCTTCACCCCTAGCCCCTCTCCCACCGGCGAGGCGCTTCGGCCTACGGAGGACTCAGACGTGGACCAGTGGACTTGGGTCGCGCCCTTCGAGGTTAGGCTGGGGTTCGGTAGAGGAGTGGGATTCTGTCAGTGGTGTTCGCGATAGTGGGCGGCCAAGGGGTCGGCCAAGGGGTCGGAGGGGAAGTCGCCGTCGAGCCGACGCCAGACCGTGTGAATGTGGTTGCCGTCGTCTTGGGTGCAGTCGAACTCGATAACGAACCCCTCGCCCAAGATGCGGTAGTAGTGGCGCGCGCGGCGCTCCTTCGGCCCCATCCACGCAAAGACCAGCTTGTCCCAGCCCTCGCGTCCGATGTCCTCCAGCCGCTTGATTCGCTCCGCAGGGGATTGAACGAAGGTGTGCGCCTCGACCAGCCGCTTGAGACCCTCTCGCTGGGAAGACGTGAGATCGGCCCAGGGCAAGCCCCGGCGATCCTCGATGGAGGCTTTGCGCGAGTTGGTGGTCACGATGTCGCCCGGCGCGGTCGCGGCCAGGCGAGCCTTGGCCCATTGGGAGGGGGTCAGCATGTCGGCAAAGGCGAACGCGAGGTCTTGCTCTTTGTCGAGCACGCGGCGTCCCTTCGAACTCGTTGCGGGCTGGCGCAGGTCCCGGCCCTCTGCCGGGTTCGTTCCGAGGAACTGCGGCGTGCTGGAGACCACCGAGTTGCCGAGGACGGTGAACGAGAGCGAGACGTGGTGCCCTTCGTAACGCCACGCCCACCGGTCGCCGGACGGCTCGCCGAAGAAGACGAACCAATAGCGCTCGGGGTCGCGCCCCGGATTGCCTCGCTCCATCTCGCGCAGGATCGGCTCCAGTTGTCGGATGGCTTCGACTTTCTCGGCTCCCGGCTCGCCGAGGGCGGCCACGAGGAGCCGCTTCGCCGCCTCTTTCTGCGCGGCGTTCAGGTCGGCCCAACTCACACCGGGGCGTGGGCCGGGCGTGTAGGCCCACCGTTCCTTTTCGTCCGAGGCAAAGGGAAGCACCGCTTTGGCGCGGAGGTCTTTGCCGAGCGAATCGAGGAATGCGGCGGCGGATTGCTTCATCGGCGGTTCCGGTGGGGCCGTCGGCAGACAGAGTGCGGCGGCCAAGAGCGGTGCGACCCACTTCATGGGATCATTCTATACTCAGGCATGCTCGCTTGGGCACTTGCCGCCATGATCCTCGACCAAGTCGCTCCTCCCGCCCCCATCGGCCCGCTTCCGAGCGCCAACCAATTGGCCTGGTACGAGCGGTACTACTACGCGTTCGTCCACTTCGGCCCCAACACGTTCACGGGCCAGGAGTGGGGCCACGGGGACGAGGACCCCAGAATCTTCAACCCCACGAGGCTCGATTGTCGCCAGTGGGTCCGGGCGTTCAAGGACGCAGGCATGAGCGGGGTGATCCTGACGGCCAAGCACCACGACGGCTTTGCCCTGTTCCCCAGCAAGTTCACCCGCCACTCGGTGGAAGCCAGCCCCTGGAGGAACGGCAAGGGCGACGTCCTGCGCGAACTCGCCGAGGCCTGCCGCGAGGCCGGACTCTGGCTCGGGGTCTACCTGTCGCCGTGGGACCGCAACCACCCGACCTATGGCACGCCCGAATACAACCAGGTGTTCGTCGAGACGCTCAAGGAGACGCTCACCCGCTATGGCGAGGTGAAGGAAGTGTGGTTCGACGGTGCCAACGGCGAGGGCCCGAACGGAAAGCGCCAGGTTTACGATTGGCCCCTCTTCGTGTCCACGGTGCGCAAGTACGCCCCGAACGCCGTGATCTTCCACGACGGCGGCGATGTGCGGTGGGTGGGCAACGAGTCCGGCTATGTGGGCGACACCAACTGGGCGTTCCTGCCCCAAGGCATCGGCCCTGGCTATGGAGGCGACAAGAACGTGCTCTATCAAGGCGACCCGAACGGGACTTACTTCGCGCCCAGCGAGGTCAACACGTCCATCCGTCCTGGTTGGTTCTGGCGCGCCAGCGAAGATTCGAGGGTGAAGAGCCTGACCCAGTTGAAGGAGATCTTCTACCGCTCCATCGGTCACGGTGGCAACCTGCTGCTTAACGTCCCACCGGACGATCGCGGACTCGTCCACGACAACGACATCGCGGCCTTGAAGGCGTTCCGGGGTTGGCGCGAGGCGACGTTCGCCCACAATCTGGCCCAGGGTGCCATGGCGACGGGCATCCACCGTGGCGGCGACGCCCGATTCTCCCCGGCCAAAGCCATCGACGGCGACCCCAAAACCTACTGGGCGACGGACGACGGCGAACTGTCTGGGAGCGTCGAAGTCGACCTTGGCTCGGCGAAGGTGTTCGACCACGTGGTGCTGGGCGAGATGATTTCGCTTGGCCAACGGATCAAGGCGTTCGAGGTGCTGGCCGACGGCCAGAAGGTGGCCAAGGGGACAACCGTCGGCTTCCGCCGGATCGTGAAGTTCCAGCCGGTCGAGGCGCGCCGGGTTCAAATCCGCATTCTTGACGCGCGGGCGTGCCCCACGCTTCGGATGCTCGAGGTGTACGCGGGGCTTCCGGAGGTGACGATCTCCGCCGAAGGGTCGTCGTTCTTGGACCGCACCGAGGTCAGCCTGCAAACCGACTTCCCTGGGGCGACGATCCGCTACACGCTCGATGGAACGGACCCGAAGCACGGGACCCTCTACCGGGGCGAGCCCATCACGCTGACCCAGACGTGCACGCTCAGGGCGACGGCCGAGCACGCGGGCCGCACGTCGTTCGAGCCTGCGGCGCGTGCGTTCACCCGCTACACCGGCGATGATCTCCGCCCTGCCGGGCGCGCACCGGGGACCGAAGCGGGCGTGTTCTATGAGTACATCGAACGCGGCTGGCAGACGCTCGACCAGATGAAGGACGCGCAGGTGACGTCCACAGGGTACGCGCAAGGCTTCGACATCGGCCAGCGCAAGCGCAACGAGCACTTCGGATTCCGGTTCAGCGGATGGGTCTTGGCACCCGCCAACGGGGTGTACACGTTCCACTTGGCCAGCGACGACGGCGGACGGTTGTACGTGGGCGACACGATGATCATCGACAACGACGGCCTGCACGGCATGGAGAACAAGACCGGCGAAGCGGCGCTCGCGGCGGGATGGCACCCGATCAAGGTCGAGTACTTCAACGCCGGGGGCGGCATGGGGCTCGACGTGAAGTGGCAGGGCCCGGGCGTGCCGCTCGGACCCCTCAAAGACTTGCGTCGGCCCTGAGCGGCCCTTACTGGTCGCCGGACGAGCCGAACCGGGCCCGCAGGATGAGAAAGTCGGCGATGCCGACCGAGCCGTCGCCGTTCAGGTCGGCGTTCTCGTTCCAGTTGGGCGAGGTGCGCGTAGTGCCATAGACCGACCTCAGTACGAGAAAGTCGGAGATGCTCACGGCATTGTCCCCGTTCACGTCGCCGTTATCGAGCGTGGCGGCCAATCCGGTCAGTCCGCCTGCAGGGATGGTGACCCCGCTCAGCTTCTTGCGCAGGAAGTGCGAGCCTTGAATCGCGATGTCGTAGGTCCCTTGGACTCCGGTGAACACCACGAAGCCGCCGGCGGCGTCGAGGGGGACCGTCGTGGTCTCGAGGGCCGTCGTGCTGCCCGTGTTGCGGATCTGGATGGTGATCGATCGGCGGGTGCGGTCGCCGGTGTATTGGTTGAGCGTCACCGTTCCGGTGAGCCTTCGCGTGTCGCCGATCGGCAGACGCCAAATGCCACGTCCCCAGGTGGCCGCATAGAGGTGTCCGGTGCCCGGTACGACTTGGACGTCGTTCACCTGCACGTTGGGGAGTCCGAGCGGGGCCGTCGCATTCTCCCAGGTCGAACCGCCGTCGCGCGTCATGAACACGCCGAGATCGGTGCCCACGTACCACGTGGAGGCGTTGAACGGATCGCGGGCGATGGCGTTGGCGGGCACGTCGGGCAGGGAACCCGCTCCCGAACCGCTTACCGAAACCCAGACGGGTGAGGCGGCGGCGGTGTTCGCGCAACGCCAGACGTGGTCGTGACCCGTCCCCGAGAGGGTGACCACCACGTCCGTGGGGTTCGAGGGATGGACGCTGATGAACTTGATGGTGGCTGCGGGCAGCGGGTTGGGCGAGTTGTCGAGCCGCGTCCAAGTCGCTCCCTCGTCGGGGGACGTCCACACCTGCCCATCGTCCGAGCCCGTGTAGAGCCGGGCCGCGTTGGAGGGAGCGACGGCGATGCACATGACATCGCCGGTCGAAGAGAGTTCTTGACCTCCCAACCTGGGCGTCCATGAGTTGGAGGAGGCGTCGTAGCGCCAGAGGTAGTTGGTGCCCGCATACAGCAGGTGAGGGCTGGACGGGGCCAGAACGATCGGCGCGATGAACGCCCGGCGGTCGCCTCCCCAGTTGGGGCTGATGTAGCTGCCGGTCGTCCAGCCCGTGGTCGTTCGGTAGATGGCCAGATTCTGAGCGGTGGCGTATTGTTGATCGGGGTCGATGGGGTTGACGGCGCACCATCCTCCGTCGCCGCCGCCGTGGTTCTGCCACGAGGCAAGGTCGCCGGCCGCGACGGGCGTTGCATTGTCTTGGGTCCCGCCGAGCATGCGCGTCGTGTCCGTGGGATGGTAGGCCGAGCGGTAGAACTGGGTCACGCCGAGTTCGGCGCTCAGGTACTGCCACGTGAAGTCTCCCGTCGTGGGATCCAAGTTGAACCGGTTGATGCCGCCGTCGAGGCCCGTGTAGATCTCGTTCCAGTTGCTGGGGTTGACCGCCACGCAATGCTGGTCGTTGTGGAGCACCGAGTCCCACACATAGGCCGGACCGCCGACGCTTCGCCAGTTTTGGCCGCCATCGAGCGACTGGACGAGATCGATCATGCCCACGTAGAGGACGTCTTGCCACTCGCCGCCGACTTGACGGGCCGAGCACTCGATGTAGGCGTTGTAACCCCTCTGGCTCCAGTTGTAGTTGTCGCCGTTGCCGTTGACGAAGTTGTTGTTGACGACCGTCCAAGTCGCGCCGGCGTCCTCGGTTTTGAGGATGCGCCCGGGCGAAGCCGTCGCTTCCAGGATGTAGGCCGTTTCGGGGTGAACCGGGCTGGCGGCAATGCGAACCTGTCCGCCGGAGCCTTGAAAGCCCACGTTGGTGATCTCGGTCCACGTCGCGCCCCGGTCCACGCTCTTGTAGAGTCGGCGGAAGTTGTTGTCCGTCGTCCACATGATCCGCGTTCCACCGTCGGAGGCTCCGATGGCGGCATCGTTGAACACGTTGCTCGTCCCAGGCGTGACGTTGGTCCACGAGCCCCCAGCGTTCGTTGAACGGAAGATCCGGCCGAAGTAAGCCGAGCCGCGCCCGAAGAACGCCGTCACGATCTGCGGATTCTCCGGGTCGATGACGACTTCGCGGCAAGCCCTGCCGTTCATGGCCGAGACGGCGATCTGGCTCCAGGTGGCGCCTCCGTCGGTGGACTTCATGATGCCGTTGGTGTAGCCGACGCTCCCATCGAAGTCGCCCGTCCCGACATACACGGTGTTGGGCTGGTCCGGGTGGATGGCGATGCAGGAGACGTGGAGGAACGGCCATTTGTCGGAGAGGGGCGTCCAACTCGTCCCCCCGTCCACGGTCTTCCAGAGACCACCCGACGCAGCGCCGACGTAGATGGCTTGATCGTTCGAGGGGTCCACGGCGATGGCGTTGATGCGGCCCGTCAAGGGCGGCTGGCCGTAGTAGATGCGGTAAGGGATATCCAAGTTCCTCGGCCCGACGAACGACCAGGTGCCCCGAGGACCGTGGCGGTCTCGGCCCGAGGCCGTGGTGGCGGCGGGCATCTTCTCGCGGTGGATCGCCCCTCGCTGCCAGGCGTCCCAATCCACCGAATCTCGGGGAAACGCCCGCTCCTCGATGTACGCCCGGTAAGCCTGCAGGTAGTCCAGACCCGGCATCTCGCCGCGCTTGGCGGGATCTACGGTCGGGTCCTCATCAAAGCCCTGCAGCCGATACAGGTTCTCGACCGCGCCGTAGTAACGGTGCATGGACGAGACGGATTGGTAGTCGGGCGGCGGCACGACGTTGAGGGGGTCGAGGGTCCGAAGGTGTTGGCCGATGAAAAGCAGCCCGGCAGCGACAAGCATGGTCGTCCATTTAGACGTCGTTCAGGCAGAGTTTGATCTTCGGACTTTTTCGAATCGCGTGCGGTAGCATCGGGGGCATGAGCGAACAGCCCAAGACGACCACGCGACGCGACTTTCTCCGCACCACGGGCGGCCTTGCCGTCGCGGCCAGCATGCCCGGTTTCCGCTTGCCGAACGTTCACCCGAGCGGGGACGAGACGATTCAAGTGGCTCTGGTGGGATGCGGCGGACGCGGAACCAGCGCGGCGTTCAACGCGCTCTCGACGAAGCACGGCCCGACCAAACTCGTCGCGATGGCCGACGTGTTTCAGGACCGGCTGTCGGGCAGCTACGACCAGCTCGCGGGCAGCTCGCTCAAGGAGCAGGTGGACGTGCCCGCCGACCGGCGATTCCTCGGCTTCGACGGCTACAAGAAGGCCATGAACGCCCTTCGCCCGGGCGATGTGGTCATCCTGACGACGCCCCCCGCCTTCCGGTGGCCGCACTTCCAGTACGCGATCGCCAAGAAGCTCAACGTGTTCATGGAAAAGCCTGTGACCGTGGACGGCCCAACGAGCAAGCGGATGCTCAAGCTGGGCGAAGAGGCCAGCGCGGCGGGACTCAAGGTTGGGGTCGGTCTGATGTCCCGGCACGCCAAGTGGCTTCAAGAACTCCACGCGCGAGTTCAAGATGGCGAGATCGGCGACGTGCTGTTCATGCGCGGCTACCGCATGCACGGTCCGACGGCCTCGTTCGAAAGCAAGCCCAAGCCCGACAACATCAGCCACCTCGAGTACCAGATCCGCCGGTTCCACAGCTTCCTGTGGTGCAGCGGCGGCTGCTACAACGACTTCTACATCCACCATGTGGACCACCTTTGCTGGATGAAGAACGCGTGGCCGGTTTCGGCGCAAGCCGTGGGCGGTCGGCATTACCGCACCACGCCGAACGGCGAGCCGCTCGTGGACCAGAACCTCGACTCCTACGCCGTCGAGTACACGTTCGACGATGGGACCAAGTTCATCTTCGAGGGCCGCTGCATCGACGGTGCGCACGGCATCTATTCGAGCTATCTGCACGGCTCGAAGGGTATGGCCATCGCGGCACGCTCGGGCGACTGCAACGGTCCGTCGTCCACCTATCGCGGCCAGAAGCCCATCGCCGAGAACATGATCTGGCAGTCCACCGACCGCACGAACCCCTATCAGGAAGAGTGGGAGGTGCTGATGGACGCGATTCGGCGCAACAAGCCCTACAACGAGGTCGAGCGGGGCGTCGAAGCCAGCTTGGTCAGCAGCATGGGCCGAATGGCCGCTCACACGGGCCAACTGATCACCCACGACGCGATGCTCAACTGCGAGCACGAGTTCGCCCCCGACGTGGACAAGCTGACGTACGAATCCGATGCGCCGCTCATGCCCGACGCCTCGGGCCGCTATCCCGTGCCGCGCCCGGGCTGGAACCCGAAGACGGAGTTTTGACTTCGTGTTGGGTAAGGTTCGGCGTGCGTCACGCTGAGCCCTTGGGCGACGCAGTCGCCCAAGGTGTCGAAGCGGATGGGTCGGCTGGTGTGGCGCTGAGGTTTGGCGTACGTCACGCTGAGCCCTTGGGCGACGCAGTCGCCCAAGGTGTCGAAGCGGACGCGAAGGCTGAAGTAAGCTGATTAGTCCTTGGCCGTGCGAAGGTAGACCTTCACGCCGCTGTACCGGCGCAACAAGGCGTTGCGTTCGGATTCCGGCAGGATCGTCAACACCGTGGCGAGCGGGTCGGTGAGCAACCCCTCCTTCGCCACCACCGTGACCTGAATCCGATCCTTGGTCGCCCAGCCGGTGCGTGGGTCCACGATGTGCGAGTACCTCACGCCGTTCAGCACGACGAACTGCTCGGTGTCGCCCGAGGTCGAGATGGCCTGGTGGGCGAACAGGAGGTCCTTCGGGCCGCTGTCGTCTCCGGCGTTGGGCACGCGAATGGTCCAGCCCTTCGTGCCCGGTGGCGGCGCGGTCACCGCGATGTCGCCGCCCATTTCGACCATCGCCCGAGTCACGCCGTGCCGCTTCAGCACCTTCTGCGCCTCGTCGCACGCGTAGCCCTTGGCAATGCCGCCCAAGTCGAGGAGCATGCCCGCACGCTCCAAGCGAACCGTTCGCTTGCGCCGGTCGAGCCGCATCATCTTCCAGCCCACCAACTTGCGGGCTTGCTCCAAGGCCGTTGCGTCGGGCATGCGTTGCTCGCGCCGTGCGGCGCGCCATACGCGGATGATCGGGCTGGCCGTCACATCGAATGCGCCGTTCGTCCGATCCGCGATCTGCTGGGCGCGCTCAAGGACGCCGAAGAGGTCGGCCGAAACGGGTACGGGTTCGCCGCCCGCCTTGGCGCACAGCAGGTTGAGTTCGCTGTCGCGGCGGTAATCGCTCATGATGGCGTCCAGTTCGCCGATGCGCTTGAAAGCCGCGATGCACGCCTCTTCGGCCTTGGCTTGGCTGGTGGCGTACAGCGTGATGCGGGCCTCCATGCCCATGTGGACCTCGGAATAGGTAAAACGTTGGAGATCGTCGTCGGCGCGTGCGCTCGGTGCGGCGATCCAACCCGCGATGAACAACCCCACCCAAGCCATGCTCCGCGCCAGCCTGTTGGTCGCCCTCGCCTTGGCGGTCGGCCTGTCCGGTCGCTCGACTCCCTTCGCGCAGCAGCGGATGGCCCCGTACCGGGAGTCGCTGCCGAAGTCCACGGCCAAGCTGGACATGGTCCCCGTCTCGGGGGGCCAGGTGACGATCGGAGGGAAGTCGGTCACGGTGGCTCCATTCTATATCGCCAAGACCGAGACCCCGTGGGAAGCGTTCGACGCGTTCCAGGGCAGCGGCGAGCCGTCGCCGCCCTACGACCGCACGGTTTTTGGGCCCGATGCCATCGCCCGACCGAGCCGCAGCTATCTGCTCCCGGACCTCGGGTGGGGGCACAACGGGTATCCCGTCATCAACGTCTCCGCCGAGAACGCCGAGATGTTCTGCCGTTGGCTGAGCAGCGTGACCAAGAAGAAGTACCGCCTTCCCACCGAGGCCGAGTGGGAGATGGCTTGCCGGGCGGACAAGCCCGCGAACTGGAAGCCGACCAAGGCCGAGGCCGATCAGGCGGCTTGGTACAAGCCCAACAGCAAGGAGACCACTCACCCCGTCGGCAAGAAGGCCGCCAACGCGTGGGGCATCCACGACATGCTGGGCAACGCGGGCGAATGGGCCAAAGACCTGCAAGGCAAACCCGTCCTTTGCGGCGGGACCTTTCAGGACGAGCTGGGCCTGGTGTCGCCTTTCACGCGACGCTACTGGTCGCCCGAATGGCAGGACTCCGACCCACAGATGCCCAAAAGCCGGTGGTGGCTCTCCGATGGCCCGTTCGCGGGCTTCCGCGTGGTGTGCGAGCCTTGACATGTGGCCGATTCTCTTGGCGATGACGATGAGCCAGCCGCAACCGCTCCTGACCTTTGAAGGACGAGAAGGTCCGGGTAAGGGGAAGCACGTGGTGCTGTTGGCCGGCGACGAGGAATACCGCTCGGAGGAGGCCATGCCGCAACTCGCGCGCATCCTCGCGGAGGGGCACGGATTCCGTTGCACCGTGCTGTTCTCGATGAACGACCAGGGCGAGATCGACCCCGAGCGCAGCGACCACCAACCCGGGCTCGAGTCGCTCAAGACGGCCGACCTCTGCATCGTGATGCTCCGCTTTCGGCGCTGGCCCGAGGCGCAGATGAGGCACTTCGTCGAGTACTTCGAATCCGGCAAGCCCATCCTCGCGCTGCGCACGAGCACGCACGCGTTCGATTACCCGGGCGACTCGACGAACGCCTACCGCCGATACGGGTGGCGCAGCAGCGAGTGGCCGGGCGGCTTCGGCAAGCAAGTGCTGGGCGAGAATTGGGTCAGCCATTGGGGCGACCACGGTAAACAAGCCACGCGGGGCGTTCCCGAGGCGACCCAAGCGGGCCATCCCATCTTGCGCGGCGTCGGCGATGTGTTCGGCCCGACCGACGTGTACGAAGCCGCGCCGCCTTCGGACGCCAAAGTCTTGCTCTGGGGCCAAGTGGTGGCGGGGATGAACCCAAGCGACCCACCCGCAACGGGCCGCAAGCGAACCGCAAGCGGGGGCGAGCAAGACCTCAACGACCCCATGATGCCCGTGGCCTGGACGCTCGAGCGCAAGAACCGGGTCTTCACCACGACGATGGGTTCGGCGACGGACCTGCTGAGCGAAGGCTTCCGGCGTCTGTTGGTGAACGCGACGTACTGGTGTGTGGGCTTGGAGTCTTCCATCCGGGCCGATGCCGACGTGGCGCTCGTCGGGCGTTTCGAGGCCACGCCGTTCGGTTTTGGCGGGTTCAAGCGGGGCATGCGTCCTTCGGACTTCGCCCGGGGCGGCTAGCGCTTGAGTTCTTCGACCAGCCAAGTCAACGCGCGCTGAGCCGCTCGAACACCCTCGGGCTTGTCGATGACGGCATGGCTCGCTCCCTCGATGGCGACGGCCTCGTGCCGAATCTTGTGCTCCTTGTAGCGGTCAACGATCAGCCCGAGTTGAGCGAAGGGAACCACCTGATCCGCAGTGCCGTGAAGGAAGAACGCAGGGGCCGAGCGTCGGTCCACGAAGTTCACAGGGCTACCCTTGCGAACCTCCTCGTGCGCCTCGTCCTTCTTTTTGCCGAGGACCATCTGGTAGATGGGGTCCAGGGCCGCCGGGTACTCCTTCGAGAGATCGGTCGGCGCGGCGAACGTGACGACGGCCTTCACCCGCGACGATTGGTCCTTGAAGGGGTCCTTGCGGTCGTCGGTCGCGCCCAGAAACAGCGCCAGGTGCGCGCCTGCGCTGACCCCGACCGCCCCGATGCGGTTGCCGTCGATGCCGAGCTTCTTGGATTCGGCGCGGAGGTAGCGGACGGCGGTCTGGGCGTCGTCCAATTGCGCGGGGTACTTGAAGCGGGGCGCGAGACGGTACTGCGAGGCCACGACCAATACGCCCTGCTTCACCAACTCGATCGAGATCGCGTCCATATCCGAGCGCTTGCCGCCGACCCAGGCGCCGCCATGAAGGGCGACGACGGCAGGCACCGGCTGGCGGACCGGCTTCTCGGGACGAAACACGTCCATCTTGAGGGGCTCGCCGGCCACCGTGGCGAACACCACGTCTCGTTCGACGGTGTATCCAGGGGTCTGGAGCAGGAGCAGCGGGAGGATCAGGACCTGAATCACGATTACTGATGATAGACGTCTGGAGACGGCAATCGCATCCCGGCATCGGGCAGAGTCCCTTGGTAAACTCCGTGTCCGACGGTGTGTTTATGGCCTCTGCGCCTCAGTCCATCTCGATTTTCGACCTCTCCCCTGAAATCGCCGCCCTCTGGCCCGAACTGACCGCGGCGATCGAACGCGTGCTGAAGAGCGGCCAGTTCGTGTTCGGCCCCGAGACGGCGGCGTTCGAGCGCGAAGCGGCCGAATTCCTTGGCGCTAAGCATGCCGTCGCGGTGAACTCCGGGACCGATGCGTTGGTCATCGGTTTGCGCGCCATGGGCATCGGCCCCGGCGACGAGGTGGTCACCACGCCGTTTTCGTTCTTCGCCTCCGCCGAGTCCATCAGCATCGTGGGCGCGAAGCCCGTGTTCGTGGACGTCGAGTTGGATTCGATGAACATGGACTCCGACCTGATCGAGCCGGCCCTGACCGAGCGCACCAAGGCGATCATGCCGGTCCACCTGTTCGGTCGGCCGTGCAACATGGACCGCATCATGGGCATCGCGGCCAAGCATGGGCTCGAAGTGATCGAGGACTGCGCGCAGTCGTTCGGCGCGCCGTACAACGGGCGCATGACGGGCACGCTGGGCAAGGTGGGGTGCTATTCCTTCTTTCCCACCAAGAACCTCGGCTGCTATGGCGATGGCGGGATGCTGAGCACGGACGACGATGCACTCGCCGAGCTCGCCCGCAAGCTGCGGAACCACGGTTCGATCGAGCGCTACCGCAACGAAATCCTGGGCTACAACTCGCGGCTCGACGCCTTGCAGGCCGCTGTCCTGCGCGTCAAGCTGCCCCATGTGGCGAGCTACAACGAAGCACGTCGCGCGGTCGCCCAACGCTATTGGGACCTGCTCGCGCCCATCGAAGGTGTGGTCGCCCCCGAAGTCGTCCCTGGGCACGTCTTCCACCAGTACACGATTCGTGTGCTCGGGCGGGATCGCGATGCCGTTCAGGCGCGCATGAAGGAACTCGGCGTCACCACGATGCTCTACTATCCCGTGCCGCAAGATCGGCTGCCGGTCTACGCGGGCCAGTACCCCACGTTCGAGCGCAACGAGACGCTGAGCCGACAGGTGCTGAGCCTGCCCATCTGGCCGCAGATCACCGAGGACCAGCAGCGAGCCGTCGCCGATGCGTTGGCTCGGGCCATGCGGGGCGAATGAACGTCACCATCGTGGGGCTCGGTGCTCCGGGACTGGTCAACTGCCCGGAGTCTTCCTTGGCCCTGATCCGGGGCCGTGAGGTGCGGGCCTACGAGGTCGGCAAAGCCACGCTGCTTGCGCTGGAAGGAATCGGTGCTTCAGTGGTTCCGGATTCGGACTTCGTGGTGGTCGAGGGCCACCCCATGCAGCATCGCGGCCTGCTCGAATCCCTGGCAGAGTCCACCCTTACCCTGGTCCCCGGCCCAGCCCACGTATTCGGTCACGAGACCTTCGTCGGGCTGGAAGGCGTCGTGCGGCTCGTGGATCGCCTCCTTGGTCCGGGCGGGTGTCCGTGGGATCAGGCCCAGACGCACGAATCGCTCAAGCCCCACCTGATCGAAGAAAGCTACGAACTGCTGGACGCGATCGACCTCGGCGATCGGGACAAGCTCTGCGAAGAGTTGGGAGACGTCCTGCTCCAGCCCGTGCTGCATGCCCAGATCGCGGCCAGGAACGGCGGATTCGACACTCGGGATGTGGCCGACGCGTTGATCGCCAAGCTGGTTCGGCGGCATCCCCACGTGTTCGGGGACGTGGACGCGAACGACGCCGAAACGGTGTTGCGGAACTGGGATCGGATCAAGAAGTCCGAAGGTGGGGAAGAGAAGTCCATTCTGGCCGGCGTCCCGCGATCGCTTCCGGCACTGCTCCGCGCGTTGCAGGTGAGCAAGCGGGCCGCCCGCGTCGGGTTCGAATGGCCCAACCTGGAATCTGTTTTGGAGAAGGTGGACGAGGAACGCGCCGAACTCGCCGAAGCCATCGCATCCGGCGAGCAAGGCCGCATCGCCGCCGAGTTGGGCGATTTGTTGTTCACTTTGGTCAACGTGGCGAGATGGTGCAAAGTGGACCCCGAGGACGCCCTGCGGGCCATGCTGGACCGTTTCACGCGCCGATTCCAGCACATGGAGTCCCTGGCCGGTCGGCCCCTCGCCGAACTCGGTCCCCAAGAGTGGGACGATCTGTGGAACGCCTCGAAGTCGGCGGTCGGGTAAGGCGTTGGTCCCTGACTTTCCCCTGCTGCAACGTATCTCAACCGTGCCTTGGATGAGGCATCCTTAGGAGCAACTCATGGAAACCCTGCGATCAACCCTCGACGGTGCTGCTTGGACGGCACAAGACTCCTCCTATGCCGAGAGCATCTTTGCTTGGAACGTGAGCACGAACCACCCGGCGGAAGTCGTCGTAGACGCCGCGAACGAACAAGACGTTCAGCGATCCGTCGCTTGGGCGTCCCAACGTGGGATGAGCGTTTCGACGCAGGCGACGGGCCACGGACAGCATCGGACGTGCGCGGGCATGCTGGTCCGCACCCGGTCCCTGAAGAGCGTCGTCGTGGATCCCGAAAAGCGAACCGCCCGCGTTGGCGCGGGTTGCCAATGGGCCGATGTGTTGCAGGCCGCCGCACCCTATGGTCTGGGGGCCATGTCGGGCTCGGCGCCGCACGTGGGGATGGTGGGTTACACGTTGGGCGGCGGTGTGGGCCTCATGTTGCGCAAGCACGGCCTCGCGGTGGACATGGTGCGAAGCGCGCGCGTGGTGCTGGCCGATGGCTCGGTGGTCGAAGCCTCGCGAACGCAGGACGCCGACCTGTTCTGGGCGTTGATGGGCGGCGGCGGCGCTTTCGGCGTGGTCACCGAAATGGAGATCGAACTTGTGCCCGTCGGCGACTTCTATGGCGGCGCGGCGTTCTGGGATGTCGCGCACGCGCCGCAGGTGTTCGAGCGGTATGCCGCCTGGTCGGCGGCATTGCCCGAGGAGGCGACGACGAGCCTGCATGTGATGAACTTCCCACCGGTGCCGTTCATCCCGGAGCCGTTGCGAGGCCGGTCCATGGTCTACATCACGGCGGCGATCGTCGGCGCCGGCGATCGCGCCGAGAGCTTGGTCCAAGAATTGCGAGGTTGGCCGGGACACGAGTTCGACTCGTTCCGCCCGATGCCGTATACCGAGTCGGGCTCGGTTCACAGCGACCCGGTGGATCCCCTGCCGTTCCGGGGTGGTGGCGCACTGCTGCACCGAGTTGACGCCACGTCGCTGGCTCAGGTGTTGGAAGCCTTCGGCGAGCCGCAAGCGTCGCCGCACCTGATGCTTCAGATTCGTGCCCTCGGTGGCGCTGCGTCGCGCAACGACACGGGCCCCATGTCGCCGCTTCGTCAAGCGGGCGGTGTGGTGTACATGCTCGGGCTCGCCCTCCCGGACTTGATCGAGCCTGCGAAGGCGCACGAAGCCGCGTTCATGGCGGGTCTGGGCGACAACCTAGCCCGACGCGGACCGCTCAACTGGGTCGGCGAGAACGACACCCCCGCCGACCGCTACCGGAACGTCTACGCCGACGAGGACTGGTCGCGGCTGGTGCGCGTCAAGAACCAGGTGGACCCGCAGAACGTGTTCCGACACGCCTCGGTCGGGCTGGTGTTGGCCGAGATCGGCGGTTAGCCCGCGAGTTTGGCCGTGACATAGGGTCCGGCGGGAATGGCGGCGATGGTGGCGTTTGCACCGTGCTTGCGGAGAGCGTAGTCCATCGCCTCCTCGACCGAATCCGCGGGCCGCACGAACAGCCGCTCGTGCGTCCCGCGATCAATGCCTTCGCACACGTGGACGACCTCGTTGTGCCGAACGCATCGCGCCAACTCCTCGATCTGCCATTGGTCGGCAGCGAAGACCGCACCCGGGCGCGTGATCGAATCCATGAAGTCCTCGAGCCGCTTCCAGCGGAGCAGGTTCTCGCGGAAGACCGCATTGCCCACGCCCTCGGCGCAAGCCGCCGCCAACACGATCGTGCCGCCGGGCTTGACGATCGGCAAAGCGCCGACCATGCCCTTGACGACTTGGTAGTAGGTCAGGTCCAGCGGGTAGCCGCCCGAGGTGGTGAGGACGATGTCCACTGGTTCGGCGATGGTGGCCGTCGTTTGCTGGGCCGAGAAGGCCACCCCGGCCTCCCAAGCGGCTTCCATGTCCCCCGCAAACACGCCGTTGATCTGCTTCGAGCCGTCCAGGGTGACGTCGAGGATGAAGTCGGGTCGCGCCATCCGCGCGATGAACAGGGCCTCCTCGTGGACGGGGTTGCCGACCAATTCGCCGTTCGTCGCCAACGGGTGTTCCAGGAACTCGGGCCCGTGCCAATGCAGCACCGATGCCAAGCCGGCGACGCCGGGCATGACCATCTTGCGTCCCCCGGCGTAGCCCGCCATGAAGTGGGGCTCGATCATCCCTGCCGTGATCTTGACGTCGGCATCGGTGTAGATCCGGTTGAGCAGCACGGGCGTTCCGCGAGGCGTCACGCCGTAATCGCGGCAGCGGCTCTGCTCGCAATAGTGGTTCTCGATGCGGACGCGAGACTCGACCTCCTCGCCCACCAGCTCGCGGACTTCGTGGCCCACGTTCGGCCGATGGGTGCCGGTGGCGATGAGGACCGTGACCGCTTCGTCGCTGATCCCTGCACGGTTGAGGGCATCCAGCAGGGGCGGCAGCGTAAGGCGGTTGGGAACGGGGCGCGTCAGGTCGCAGATGACGATGCAGGCGTCTTTGCGTCCATGCGCGAGTTGTTCTAGCGGGGGCGTGCCGATGGGTTCCCGCAGGGCCTGCTCGATCGCCGAAACCGGGTCTTCGAGGCGCGGGGCGGGGCGATGGGTCAGCACCCCGCGCACGTTGGCGTCGGGCAACTCGACATCCAGCCCATCCTTGCCGTACCACAGGTGAACGCGCACGGCCCGATTATGGTGCGCTCAGAACTTGGAGGACACCATCACGTAGCCCCAAACCTGGGTCTTGTCCCTGCCGACGGCCAGCGATCGCACGAACGAACCCGGAACGAACACGCCGATCCCCGCACCCAGCGTCCGGTCTTTGCCGAGAGCCTTGGTGCCCGTCAGGTCGGCTTCCCAGCCCACGTCCTTGCCGCTCTTGCCCGTGGCGTCTCGGAACGCGCCATTCTGCCCGCCCCCTGCGCCATACCAACCGTCCTTGGCATCGGCCAGCCAGAACTTGTGCAGTTCCAGTTTGATCGTCGTGTCCGCGCCGACCTTCCTCGTGGCGGATGCGCCCAGTTGCACCATGTTGCGAAGCCCCTGCAGGTCCATCGCACCGTAGAACAGGTGTCCCGTGGGATAGAGCTGATCGAACGTGCGCGCCGTGGCATTCGCGGCCGAGCCCCCAGAGGCGAGGTTGGCTTCAAAGGACAAGGTGGTCTGCGCGTCTGCCGGCATCGTGACGCTGACGCCGAGCGCATGGGCTTCCAACCGCTTGCCACTTACGCTGCCCCGCTGAAGGGCGGCATGGGCCGCCCATTGATTCTTGCCCTGTGCCTTGGACCACTGGTGCGCGAGCGTCCAGTTGGTGGCGGCCGGGTCGGGGCGTTTGTCGGCTTTGTAAATCAGGGACGTGTTCCCGTGCTGGCCCGTGTATGCCACGGCACCGAGCGTCACCTCCTGGTTCATCACCGGGTTGACGGTCAGTCGCCCAACGAACGCGTCCACAGACCCACGTTGCAGGCGGATGGCATCCCACGACCTGCCGGAGTTGGCCCAATCGAGCGCCCCGATCAAGCGTTGATTTCCGATGCCGAACCGTTGCCGCCCGAGCGTGACCTTGCCGACGGGAGTGGCCGAGGTCACAAACGCCTCCACCAAGTCCTTGGGGTTGGACGAGGTTCCGGCAGCCCCGTTGTCGAGGGACACGCGATTGTCCAAGAACTGGAACACGACTCGCCCGCTCAGCCCAGACTTGGTTTCGAACGTGAAGCCGGGCCTCAGCCGAAGGAAGGACTCGTTCCGGTTGTCGGCTTTGTCGCCGTCGAAGTCGCGATCGAGTCGTCGCTCGAAGCGGTAGCGGGTTTCAAGCAGCGGCTTGAACGTGACGTCTTGAACTTGGATGGGCAGATCGAACCACATGAGAGACCTCGCATGACGGGCTTTCGCGTTCAGTCTAGATGACTGACAATCGGACGACCATGACCGTGGTCATACTCACCCGTTCACGATTGTGCCTGGAAGGCGGCTAGAATTCCCTTGTGAACGTCGAAGTCGAAGTCCCGACCGCAAGAATGGTCTTGGCCTCCAGCACGCTGTTGGGCTCGCTGAGCCCCGAACAGATGGACCGCCTGCTTGTGCGCTCGCGGATGGCGCACGCAGCCCGGGGCGAAGTCATCTGGATGGACGGTTCTGAAATCCCGTACTTTGGCGTCGTGGGGACGGGTTTCGTCAAGATGGTCCGGACCAGTGCGGGCGGGCAGGAGCTGACGGCGGAGATCATGGGACCCGGCCAATCGTTCGGCTTGCTTGGTGCCGTCGAGGGCACGGGTTGCCCCCTCTCGGCGCGAGCAGTGTCGAACCTCTGGTACTTGCGGGTCTCCAAGGCGGACTTTCTCGAGGTGTATGGCCAGAACGTGCCGCTTCGCGACCACTTGATCCGCCGCACGACCCTGCGTTTGCGCGGAGCGATCGACATGATGTCCCGCATGGCGAGCGGCCGTGTCGAGCATCGAATCGCTGCCGTGCTCATCCAACTGGCCGAGTCCTACGGGATCGAGGAGCCTGACGGTTCGATGAGGCTGGAGGTTCCGCTGAGCCGACAGGATCTGGCCGAACTGGCCGGGACGACCGTCGAAACCACGATCCGCATCACCAGCCGCTGGACGAAGCAGGGAGTGCTCAAGGCCCAGTACCGCAGCTTGACCATCCAGAACCTAGGTCGCCTCCTCGAGATCCTCGGCGACTGACGGAAGTCGATTGCCCTCCTTCGGAGGGGTGCCCGAAGGGCGGGGTGGTCTAAGACAAATCCCAATCACCCAAGTCCCGGAACTTCACAAACGCTCCCGAACTATTCCGAAGCCGGTTCGAGGACGCCGTCCACCCACGCCAGCGCCGCCATCATGTTCGGGAAGCCGATCGTCGTCGTGCTCAGCAGGACCACGTGGCGAATCTCCTCCGCGTTGGCCCCGGCTTGCAGACACTTGCGCGTGTGGCTGCGTACGGCGCCCTCCATCCGAGCACCCACCGAAAGGGCCAATTTCGCCAACGCCCTCGCTTTGGCGTCCAACGGACCCGCCTCCGAGGCCGCTTCGCCCAGGCGGTGATAGGCCGAGGCCATCTCCGGATACCGTTCCAAGAAGCGCTCGTAATGCTTGGGAAGCTTCGTTGCCACATCCCGAATGTACCTCTAGACCGCGCGCAAGACCAGGCCGGTGACCTCGGGGCGGCAGAGGAAGCGAACGGGCCGAAGGCACCCCACGCCGCGCGTGACATAGACCCGGTGCCGAGGCCCTTCGACCAAGCCCATCTCGTACTTGTTGCCGAACTCGCTGGGGAGACGGATCGCGCCCCGGAAGGGAACACGCACCTGCCCGCCATGCGTGTGACCGCTGAGCATCAAGTCCACTCGCGCCCCCTCGGGCGTGAACTCCGCGACGTCAGGGTTGTGGGAAAGCACGATGCGCGGCACGTTCTCCGGCACGTCGAGCGCCTTCTCCCAGTCGATCTCTCCCTCCCACTTGTCGCCGACCCCGGTCAGGGCAAGCCTGGCAGACCCTCGGCTCACCACCAGCGGACGGTTTTCGATGTTGACCACGCCGTGCTTGGCGAACTCGTCGTTCAATCCGTCTGGGTCGCACCAGTGGTCGTGGTTGCCCATGGTCGCCAGCACGCCGTCGGGTGCGCGCAGCCCGCTGAACACAGGACCCATGTCGGGACAATGGTCAGCCGCTTTGGAGTCGATGAAGTCGCCCGGCATCGCGATGGCGTCAGGCTTGAAGTCCATCGCGAGCTTGGCGGCGCGGTCCATTTGGTCTTTGCGGATCCAGTACGGATAGTGGACGTCCGAGAGCAAGGCGATGCGGTAGCCGTCGAGGTCTTTGCCTAGGCCCCTGATCGGGATTTCGTGCCGTTCGAACTGCAGCCACCGCGGTTCGATGACGAACGAGTCCAATCCCAAGCCCGCCAGAGAGCCGTAGAAACCCAGACGCAAGGCTTGACGGCGCGTCAGCCGCTTCATGAACCCAGCAACGTCGGCCGGAGCGTTCAGGGTTCCAGACGGAGCGAAAGGCTCCGGTAGGTCCTGGACACCTCGAATCCGTAAGCGCCGTAGAAGTCCACCAGGGTGGTCCAGTCGATGATCGTGCGTTTGGCACCCCGCAGACTCAAGCCCCAAAGCCCAGCACCCAACAGGGCCTTGCCAAGTCCCCGACCACGGACGGCCTTCGAGACGCCGATCGGGCCCAGGCTGCCCCAATCCGGTCCCAAATCGTTGCACCAGACCGCGCCGCCAATGGGCAGACGGTCATCCGCCTGCTGGGTCAGGGCGAACCCGTGGCAAACACCCTGTTCGAACAGACCCAGCACCTTGCCGTGCCCTTCGGTGCCGATCTTGTCGAGCACGTCGTGATGCCACCGTCCGGGGAATTCGCGCTCGAGGAAGTCGGCGATCGGCCGAAGGTTCGCCTGGCCGACCCATGCCACGTGAGGAGCGTCTCCGTCCCCGCCTTCCTGGAGTTGGCGTCGAACGGTGTCGAGGCCACCAAGAGGCGTCATCGAGGCCTCGTCGGGCTCGAAGCCCCTCAAGTCGCGCTCGACGTCGAACTGCTCGACCGGCGAGCACTCGAACCCCTCGACCATCAGGAAACTGCTCAACTGCGGACAGTCCGCGGGGCACCCGGGAAAGAAGTGGCGCGAGTCCTGGCCAAACACCAAACGGCACACTCCTCGATTGCGCAGCGTGCCCTTGGCGTAGGCCAACAGGTCCACGGCAATCTCGGGCCGGTCGAACGCCATGGAGTTCAAGTGGGCGGCGTCGGGATCGGGTCCTTTGAAGAGGACGGGATTCGCCGACTTCTTCACGACGACAAACCCAACCGGACGTCCGTCCTCGAGTTCGATGGCGGACGCTCCCCAGTCAAACAAAGGCGATTCGACCGTGTGGCTTCGCAACAACGCTGCGTCGACGGCGTAGCGTGGGGGCATGAAGCGGCACCACAACTCGGCGAGGGCGTCGAAATCGGCTCGGACGAAACTAGCGCGCATAGCCTTCGGCTCACTCCTTCGTGGCCTTCTTCCAGTATGAATCAATCCGCCGCTGGGTTGGGCTTGCACGGCGTGCCTTCGGTTGGTACAATACGCGCCAACCGACCCGAGCCTAGCCGGGCGGAATCGAACGAGTCCCGGAGAGGCCCCTTGGCCAAAGCATCCCTATACATCGGAAACCTGCCGTACAGTGCCAACGAAGAGCACATCGTCTCGCATTTCGCCGCGTTCGAACCCGACAACGTGCGCATCGTCGAGGGCCGCGGATTCGCGTTCGTGGATATTCCCCTCGAGAAACTGGAGGCTGCCATCGAGCAGATGAACGGCTCGGAGATGATGGGCCGACGGCTCAACGTGAGCGAAGCTCGTCCTCGCGAACCCCGACCCCGGGACGGAGGCGGGTTCCGTGGGCCCGGAGGTCCACCCCAAGGCGGAGGGGGTTACGGAAGAGGGCCGGGCGGCGGCGACCACGGCGACCGCGATTCGGGCCGAACCTGGCACGACGGAGGCGGTTTCGAGCGCGGCGGTTCGGATCGAGGCGGCTACGATCGCGGCGGCCGCTCGGGCGGGCGACCTGGCCGGGGCCGACGCGGCGACGGCCGCGAACCGCGCTGGTGAGGGCCGGTTGGGTCTTTTCGCCCTAGCCACAAACATTGTGGGAACGTCCACGTTCTTCCTTGCGATAGTGGATTACATGGCGAACCCCGGCAACACCTTCGTTTACATCGCTTCCAACTCGGCGCAAGCGCTCTTCGTGGGCGTTGCGCGCGACCTCGAAGCGACCATGAGCCGACACCGTTCGGGCTCGATGAGGTTGCCGGGATTCGACACGCATGGCGAACTCGTCTACGTCGAGAGCCACCGTTCGCTGTCCGAGGCGTTGCGCCGCGCCACCGAGTTGAACCAACTGAGCGAACGCGACCTGCGCGGGTTCATCCGCCACGCCAACCCGGATTGGCGCGAGATTTCGACGCCTGCGCTCGCCCTCGCTCAGTAACCTGCTGCGCCGGCACCCGCGATCCGGGGGTCCACTCCCGCGACGCGGGCGCCGCTCGGCTCGACGAACACGGCATGGCACGAGCCCATCGTGCTCGGCGCTCCGAACTTGTGGCCGAGTTTCTCCAGCGCCGCGCGGGTTTCGTTGGACACTCCGAACGGCTCGGTCCGAATCTCGTCCGGCAGCCATTGGTGGTGGAGGCGCGGCGCCGAGACGGCCTGCTGGATGTTCATCCGGTGGTCGAGGACGTTCAGGATCGTCTGCAAAACGGTGTTGATGATCGTGGGGCCGCCGGGCGAACCCAAAGCCAGAACGAGCTTTCCATCGAGCAGCACCAGAGTGGGCGTCATCGAGCTTAGGGGGCGCTTCCGCGGGCCGACGGCGTTGGCTTCGCCCTGCACCAGTCCGTAGCCGTTGGGCTTGCCGGGCTGCGCGGCGAAGTCGTCCATCTCGTTGTTCAGNNCCCCGACAACGACCCCCGGAGCGACCCATGAGCGAATCCACACCGAAGCACGGCTATGCGCCTTCACAGCAGATCTCGCACCGCAAACGCAGCGTCGAGAGCTGGCTCGACTCCACGTGCGCAGTGCATGCGGGAACCCACGATGACCCGGGAACCGGCGCGGTGGGCACGCCGATCTACCAGACCAGCACCTTCAACCTGGGCGCCAAGCAGTACGCGGCGGTGGCCGGCGGCACGGCGCGCGACGCGTTCATCTACACCCGCTACGGCAACCCGAGCCAATGGGCGGTGCAGGAGAAGATCGCTGCGCTCGAGCATGCCGAGTCGGCGCTCGTCTTTTCCAGCGGCATGGCCGCGATCGCGGCGACCGTGCTGACCTTCTGCCAGCCCGGCGGCCACATCGTGGCCTCCAGCGAGCTGTACGGCGGCAGCTACGCGTTCTTGCAGACCGAGGTGGCCGGCCGCGGCGTGCGGGTGAGCTACGTGGACCCCGGCGACCTCGGCGCGATCGCCGCGGCGGTCGAGCCCGACACCGCGTTGCTGTACTTCGAGACGCTGACCAACCCGCTGCTGCGCGTGCTCGACGTGCCGCGGGTGGCGGCGATCGCCGCCCGGGCCGGCGCGAAGTTCGTCGTCGATGCGACCTTCAGCACGCCGATGGCGATGCGCCCGCTGCAGCACGGCGTCGACGTGGTCGTGCACTCGTGCACCAAGTACCTCAATGGCCACAGCGATCTGGTGGCGGGGGCCGCCGCCGGCTCGAAGGCGCTGCTGGACGCGATCTGGCCGCGGCTGCTCGCCTACGGCGGCAGCCTGGACCCGCACGGCTGCTACCTGCTCGAGCGCGGCCTGAAGACCTTGGCGATCCGCATGCAGGCGCACGCCGCGTCAGCTCTGGCGGTGGCGCAATTCCTGCAAGCTCATCCCAAAGTGGCGAAGGTGCGCTATCCCGGGCTGCCTTCGCACCCCGACCATGCGCTGGCCGCGGCGCTGATGCGCAATACCGGCGGCATGCTGGCCTTCGAGGTCGGCGACGACGCGAAGGCGCTGCGGCTGCTCGACGGGCTGAGGCTGGTGCGTCAGGCGACCAGCCTGGGCGGCGTGGAGTCGCTGTGCAGTCTGCCGTGCAACACCTCGCACGCGGTCTACGGCGAGGACGGCCGCCGCGCGCTGGGCATCATGCCCGGCTGCGTGCGGCTGTCGGTGGGCATCGAAGACGCGCAGGACATCATCGCCGACCTGGGGCAGGCGCTCGAGGCGATGTGACGCCGCCGACCGCCAAGGGCCCGGCGGCGGGTGTGCCCGCGCGCCGGCCCTGCGCGTTCAGTAGCCCAGCGCCAGCCCGGTGTTGCGCCGCGGGTCGTTGGCGCCGTAGTAGCGGTTGTTGCCCACCGGCTTGCCCTCCAGCGAGGGCGCGCCGACAACGATCACCGCCAGGTGGTTGGCCGGCTGCGGGCCGGCGAACTTGTGGCCCATGCCTTCGAGGATCTTCTGCGTATCGGGGCTGAGCGTGAAGACCTCGAGGTTGGTTGCATCGGGCAGCCACTGCTGGTGGAAGCGCGGCGCGTCCACCGCCTCCTGCACGTTCATGCCGTAGTCGATCATGTTGACCATGGTGTTCAGCACCGCGGTGATGATGCGGCTGCCGCCGGGCGTGCCCACCACCATCACCGTCTTGCCGTCCTTGGTGACGATGGTCGGGCTCATCGATGACAGCGGCCGCTTGCCCGGGGCGATGGCGTTGGCTTCACCCTGCACCAGGCCGTACAGGTTGGGCACGCCGACCTTGGCGGTGAAGTCGTCCATCTCGTTGTTCAGCAGGAAACCCAGCCCCTCGACGGCCACGCCCGAGCCGTAACCCGTGTTGATGGTGGTGGTGTTCGACACGGCATTGCCCTTGGCGTCCACGACGGTGAAGTGCGTGGTGTGGTCGCCTTCGCGAGGAGGGACGGAGCCTCGCGGATTGATCTCGCTCGCCGGGGTCGCCCCGTCGGGGCGGATGGACTTGCGCATCTCGGTGAGTCGCTCGTCGGCCATCATCTCGGCGACCGGGACGCGGACGTGGTCGGGGTCGCCCATGAACTCGGCTCGGTCGGCGAACGCGCGTTTCATGACCTCGATGAGCAGGTGGGTGCGTTGCGCCGAGTGGAAGCCCATCTCGCGCAGGTCGAACGGCTCCAGCATCCGCAACATCTGGCCCACGGCAACGCCGCCCGAACTAGGGGGCGGCATCGTCAGCACTCGGTGACCCCTGTAGTCGAACTCGATCGGCTTGCGGACCACGGCCCGGTAGCTAGCGAGGTCCTCGACCGTGATCAGCCCGCCGTTGCGCTTCATCTCCGAGGCGAGACGTTGAGCGGTTTCGCCTTCGTAGAACTCGCGCGGACCCTGGTCGGCGATACGCCTCAGGACTTTGGCGAGCGATGGCTGGACGAGCGTCTCGCCCCACTCGTACGGCTTGCCGCTCCGGTTGAACGCCTCGTAAGCGCCGGGGAAACGCCGGAAGAGCGACATTTTGGCGCGCAACTGATTCGCCAGCGAGTCGGAGACGACGAAGCCCTTGTCGGCCATCGCAAAGGCGGGCTCGACCAAGGCCTTCCAAGGCAACGTGCCGTACATTCGGTGGGCTTCGGCCATGCCTGCGACCGAGCCTGGCACTGCGACGGCCTTCCAACCTTCTAGGCTGAGCGCCGGGTCGGCTTGGCCATCCGGCCCGAGATACATGTCTCGCGTCGCGGCTGCGGGCGCGGTCTCGCGGTAGTCGATCGCCGAGGTCTGACCGTCGGCCATCCGCACGACCATGAACCCGCCGCCCCCGAGGTTGCCGGCGGTGGGGAAGGTGACGGCAAGGGCGAAGTGTGTCGCGATGGCGGCATCCACGGCATTCCCGCCCTGCTTCAGGATCGCCGCCCCGACTTCCGAGGCGATTTGGCTGTCCGATACCACGACGGCCTGTTTGAACTTCTGCTGCGACACGGTCTGCGTGGGCGATGGTGCCAGGAGGGCGAGGGCCAGCCATGCGGTCATGGTCTTTCGATTCGCCACAGCCCGGTGCAATCCTTCGCGAAGGGAAAGCCGCGCGCGCGGCGAACGTTGTTCCGATGTCTACGAACGAAGGACCTCGACGGCGAGATGTCGTCAAGTGGATGGGCGCGGGAGCGACGGCACCCCTGTGGGGCGGGGTAGTCGCAGGACCGTTCTTCAAGCAGTCTGCTTCGGACCACTTCGTTCCCGCCGACAAGAAGCTTTCGCCGGAGTGGGTCGCCGGGCTCTATGCTCTGGGCAAGGCGACGTGGCACACGGGTGCCGATCTGGAGACCATCGGCATGCCGATCGGCGGCATCGCGGTCGGGCAGGCGTACCTGCTCGGCACGGGCCAAATCGCTCTGTGGGACATCTGGAACAAGGAGTACAACACGGGCTATGGCGGGGCGAACTACCCCAAGCGGCGCAAGGCGCTCGACTTGGTGGTGGTCGGTCAGACGCCGCTTCAGCCGCCGTTGGTCAGCCTGACCCTGAACGGCGAGCCGCTCGTGGCAGAGGGCTTCTTGGGCGAGTACCCCCGCGCTTGGGTGCGCTACAAAGCTCCCCAGGGCATGACGATCGAAGCCGTGTTTCGCGCGCCGTTCGTGCCACTCGACGCCTCGGCGTCCGCTGTGCCCGGTTGCATGGTCACGGTCCGGGTGGGGAACACTGGGACCGAGCGGCTTGAAGCCGTGGTCGGCATCGTCGCCGACACGTCGCGGTTTCCAAGGGCACCGGGCACCGAGGCCTTCCGACGTCGGACGAGCCGAGACGGGGTGTCTTGCCTGACAGTCGGACTCGAACCGCTTCCCACTCCGGAGGCGCAGCCCGTGGACGTTCCCGTGGTCTTCGCCGACTTCGAAGCCGATGGATACCCCGGATGGACGGTGGAGGGCGAGGCGTTTGGCAAGGGGCCGGCGCGGGGCACCCTGCCCAACCAGCAACGTGTCAGCGGCTTCGATGGCGACCGTCTGGTCAACTCGTTTCTGGGAGGCGACGATCGGCTCCAGGGGCGGATGCTCTCGCGCGAGTTCACGATCGAGAAGCCGTGGATCAGCCTGCTGGTCGGGGGTGGCTCGGAGCGGGTCGGCGTGCGCCTGATGGTTGCCGACAAGGAAGTCGCCCACGCGGCGGGCAAGAACCTGGAACGCCTAGAAGTCGTGAACTGGGATGTCGCGGCGCACAAGGGGTCGAAGGCGCGGATCGAGATCTACGACGCGAACTCGGGTGGCTGGGGACACATCAACGTGGACCAGATCGAGTTCCGCGAGAGGCCTCGCCCCGAGCCCAGCGTGCCACCGGCGTTGCGTCCCGAGGTGGGCGATTTCACGCTCGCCACCGATGGCGATGAGTCGGACCCGAATGCCGTGATGGTCGCGGTGGAGCCGGAATCCAGCGCGGAAGTGCGTTTTGCCGCGGCATGGCGCTACCCGAACCTCTACCGAGACGACCAGCGTGTGGGGCGAGTCTACGAGTCGAACTCCGCGTCGAGCGCCGAGTTCGCGACCTCGCTGCTCCGCAACCCTAGCCGGATCGGAGCGGGCGAGGCCTGGGTGCAGGCCTTCTACGATTCCACCCTGCCGCGCTGGCTGCTCGATCGGGTCGGCTCGACCGTCAGCATCCTCGCCACCAACACGTGCCAGTGGTGGAAGAACGGGCGATTCTGGGGCTGGGAAGGCGTGGGCTGTTGCCACGGCACTTGCGGCCACGTTTGGAACTACGCCCAAGCCATGGCGCGACTGTTCCCCGAACTGGAGCGCTCCGTTCGCTCGATGCAAGACTTCGCCGAGGGCGTCGGTCTCCAGGAGAACGGGGCCATCGGTTTTCGAGGCGAGGGATGGAGTCTGTGGGCCGGCGACAGTCAGGGCGGCTACATCCTCAAGGCGTACCGAGAGCACCTGATCAGCGAGGACGACAAGTTCCTACGCGACGTTTGGCCCCGGGTCAAGCGGGCGACCCGCTTCCTCATCGAGCAGGACGCGAACGGCGACGGCATCATCGAAGGGCGGCAACACCAGACGTACGATCAGGACTACTTCGGGGCCAACACGTTTGTCGGCTCGTTGTATCTGGGAGCGTTGCGCGCCGCCGAGGCGATGGCAACACTCATGGGCGACAACGCCTTCGCCAGCGAATGCCGGACCCTCTTCGAGCAGGGCCGCGATGCCACGATGAAGCGCCTGTTCAACGGCGAGTACTTCATCCAAGACGTGGACTTGAAGCAGCACCCCGACTGGCAGTACGGCGACGGGTGCCTGGCCGACCAGTTGTTCGGGCAGATGTGGGCGCACGAGGTCGGATTGGGGCACCTCTATCCCGAGGACGCTGTGAAGACGGCGATGTGCTCGGTCTGGAAGTACAACTGGGCACCCGACATCGCCGCACAGAACGCCGCGCACAAGCCCGAGCGTTGGTTCGCCCACCCCGGCGAAGCGGGACTCTTCACGTGCACTTGGCCCAAATCGAAGCACTTGGGCGAGAAGTCCACCCGCTACCGCGACGAGATTTGGACCGGCATCGAGTATCAGGTGGCCGCCCACATGATTCGCGAGGGCCTGGTTGAGGAAGGATTGGCGATCTGCCGAGCCATTCACGAGCGGTACGACGCCTCGAAGCGCAACCCGTGGAACGAGATCGAGTGCGGCGACCACTATGCCCGTGCGCTGGCCAGTTGGTCGGTTCTCACGGCCTTGGCGGGATTCCATTGCGATGGACCAAGAGGCGTCTTCGCGTTTGATCCCAAGCTCACCCCTGAGGACTTCCGAAGCGTCTTCACCGGACCAGCAGGATGGGGCGTTTACCGTCAGCGAAGGGCTGCCTCGACTCAGTTGGCGACGGTGACGCTTTCGCGCGGCCGCCTTCGGGTGACCGAGTTGCACATCGGTTGCCCGCCGGGGGCGAAGCCGGTAGAGGTCACGCTGAATGGTGCGCGGATCGAAGCCAAGAGCCGGATCGAACACGGCGCGGCGGTGTTCGCTTTCGATGCCAAGGTGCTCGCCCCCGGCGATGAACTCGAGGCCGAGGTCCGCCTGGGTTGACCCCAAGGTGGTTGGTCCGCAACTGGCGGGGCGAGTTTGCCGCAGGCGAGGCGATCTATCGCGATGTGCGTGGCCGGCGCGTGCTGGCCGACGCGGAGACCGATGGCGTTGTGCGCGTGGCGTCGTCCACCGTGCCCCTGTTGCTTGCATACTGCGACGGCGAACGACCCCTGGCCAGCGAAGCCGTTGCCGCGAAGCCCGGATTCAGCGTTCTCGCCGAACAAGAAGGCTCCGTCGCACTCGAATGGCAGACGAGCACCGAGAAGTTGGTCGCCTTCGCCGAAGGTTGGCGTCCATCGGACGGCCAGGACGGTTTGACACGCTTGGCCACCGTGGAAGTCGGCGACCTAGCGGCGAGCGGCACCACCGTGCAGAACCTCAGCGAACCGAGTCTCCTGGAAAGCCTGGACGAGGAGGGAAGACCCGCCTCGGCCGTCGTCGCGTCGCACTTGAACCGGATGGTCGTGCCGCTCGACCTGACCGACGCGGCGGGGTTGGTCCTGGTCAAGACCTACGATCGGTTTCACGGACGCCAACGGGCTCGGGTGCTCGTCGGCGGCGAGGAACTGGGCGTTTGGTACGAGCCGGTTCAGGACCGCGAGCGACGATGGGCAGTGGGTTGGTTCGCGGCGCGAGTGCCCCCAAAGCATCGCGGGCCCATCGCGCTTGCGATAGACCCGCCTCCCGGCACCCCGCTGTGGAGCGTTTCGAGGATGGAGATCAGCGTCTGGAGCGACTGACGCGTCGGCGGACCAACGCACCGAGGCCCACGGCCAACGCGGCAAAGGAAACCGGCTCGGGCACCGCCTCGATGTTGTCGACGCCCATTTCGGCTTCGATCGGCTCACCGGTTGCATCCGGGGCGCCCGCATCGTGTCGAAGCATGAACGATTGGACGTTGGACATCAGGGCCGCATAGGTGGTGGTCCCCAATGCGAGAGTCAGATCCGACTCCAAGAGCGAAAACGTGGTCCGAGTCCAGTCGGTCAGCGCTGGAAGGGCGAAACTCGTCGTCGAAGTCCAACGGGCTCCTTCGGTCGAGAAAAGTACGGCGCGCACTTCAAGGTCTTTGTCCGTGGGGTTCCGCAAGTCCACGGAGACGGCCGTAACCCCTGCCGAAGCATAATCGCCTGCCCATTGAGACGCGTTGAACGCGCCGAGGCGTGAGCCGGGTCCGGATGCGCCCGCGCTCGTCAGCCGCAAGAATCGGTCGCCCGCCCCCATGGGGCCGCCGTCGGGCACGTTCGTGGGGCCCGTGCCACCGGTCCAATTCATGACCGTGCCGTCCTGAAAATCGTCGAGTTGACCCGCAACAATCTGGGCCGAAGCGCTAAACGCTGCACATGTCGCCGCAAGGGCACCAACCAGTCTTTTCACTTGATCCTCCAAGTTGGCCGCCGCTCCTCAAACGGGAGCGATCGTCGCCAACCAACCAAGATCAACTATGGCACATGCAATCGTCGTCTGGCGATAGGTAGGCGGACAATTCTTCGAGAATTCCTCCGGCCTTCTCATGCGCGCGCTTCGCGTCCTCGAACGACATGCGCGGATTCTCGTGTCGGAGGCCCTTCGTCGCCAGGATCAGGTCGAAGAACTGGGTGTTCTGCGTCAGTCCGGCCACGAGTTCCGAGCCGGGCCCGAACCCGGTGACCAAGACGTGGTCGGCGGTGTGGTTGCCGCTCGTCCATGTGACCTTGTTGTGGTTGCCCAAGATCATGCCGAGCACGGACGACAGACCGCCGAAGAACGACGAGTCGCCGAACGGCGACTTGCCGTCGAGCATCGAAACGATGGCGTCGGCTTCCTTCGCGCTCAGCTTGAACGCCAAGCGGTCCTCGATCACGTCCTGAACGTGGCCGCGCGTCTTGTTCTCGCGAAGCAACGGAATGAGCACGTCGTAGGACGCCCGGAAGTTCGACGCCGACTTCAGTCCTGCGGTGGAATCGAAGTACTCGTCGCCCGCGCCATTGAGCGAGGGCCCGCCGCATGCGTGGTCGGCCGTCGCGATGACCAGCGTGTCGCCATGCTCCTGGGCGAAGTCGAAGCACACGCGCAGCGCATCCTCTCCCGCCACCTGATCCCAGAACATCCCCGCGAGGTCGTTCCCGTGCGCGGCGTGGTCCACCTTGCCCGCCTCGACCTGGAGCAGAAACCCGTTTCGGGCGCCCTTCAGGTTGTCCAGTGCGCAAGCCGTCATCTCGGCGAGCGTCGGCACGGTCCGCCGAAGTTCGGGGTCGTTGTTGCGGTCCACGGTGAACGGGACGTGGCTGTCGCTGAAGATGCCCAGCAGCTTGTCCCCGCGCAATCCTGCGATCTCGTCGCGAGTCTTGACGACCTTGAACCCACGTTTGGCGAACTCGGCATAAATGTCCTTCTTGTCCGTCCTCCGCTGGGGGTTGAAGAAGCGGTCCCCGCCCCCAAAGAACACATCCACCCCGCTGTCGAGGTACTTCTCGGCGATCAGGGGCTGAAGGTCTCTGCTGACGCACGAGACGGCAAAGCCTGCCGGCGTGGCGTGGGTCATCGTCGTCGTCGTGACAAGGCCGCATTTGACGCCCGCTTCGCTCATGATCTTGGTGAGCGGTTTGAGTTCGGTGCCGTCGGGATAGATGTTCAGCTGGCCGTTCCAGATCAGCCGACCGGAGCCCCAGGTCGAGGCGGCGGCGGAAGAGTCGGTGACCACGGAACTCAGCGACCGCGTGTCCTGGAGTCCTACTGCGTAGCGCGGGTCCTTCAAGACCTCGGCCCACAGGCTGTGCTTGCCGTCGGTCATCTGGCGGAAGTGGTCCACCATGGTCGGCACGCTCATGGCCATGCCGTCGAAGACGAAGAAGATGACGTTCTTCGGTCGCCTACCCCTCGGAAAGCGAATCTGCTGGCCCCTTGCCTGTGCGATGGCGAGCGGGGAGACCAAACCAACGGCGCCGGCCGCGCCGAGTCCGAGAAGTTGGCGGCGAGAGAGCTTCATGCTCCTCCAAGTTACCGCATGAGAGCGTCCGCCAAACCTTCCTTACAGAATGCTAACGTGGCGCCAGCGCCTTGAGGATCGCCTCGTCCAACTTCGCCTTGGGCGTCTCGCCGGTCCATTGCGCCACGATCTGACCATCGCGCACGAGGAACATGGCGGGAACGGACGTGACGTCCCACTCGGACCAGCGCCCGTCCGTGGCGTGCACCACGGGGCCATCGAACGGCTTGCCCGCGAGGTATCGGTCGAGAGCCTTCTTGTCCTGATCAATGCTCACAAAGAGCGTCTCGAAGCCCCGGTCGGCATACGTCTTGCGCAGCTCGTTCAGCGTCGGCCGCATCTTCTTGCACGAGGCGCACCAGGTCGCCCAGAACTCGATGAGGACGACCTTGTCCGTAAACGCCGGGCGGTTCCACATCTTGCCCGAACCGTCCCGGAGGTTCAGCAGGGGCATGGGCCGGGGAAGCGGCGGCGTCTTGGCTTGTTGGGGCGGCATCGCGAGGGCTGCCGCCGCGATCAGGGTCAAGCTAAAGGCCAAACGAGACCCCCAGTCCCACGTACTTGGTTCGCGCGAGGATTAGGCTCGTCGAGAACTTCGGGCCCAGGTGCGTGAACAGCAGGTGCGTGTAGTCGCCATCGTTGATCGCCTGAAAGGTGAACGAGTCGCCCACCATCACGTTCGCCCCGAAGGGGAAGGCGACCCGCCGCGTGTGGGTCGAGAACTTGGCGCTCAGAAAGGGGGTGATCGGCGCGTTCTGCACGTCCTTGGCCATCGTCAAGAACACGGCCTGACCCTTGGGCGTGCTCAACCGATCGGCCGTGATGCCCAGCACCACGCTCGGAAAGGCGTCCCTTTCCGGCGTGATGAACCACGTTCCCCGAGGCAAGATCGGCGTATCGCCATCGCTCTTGCTGAAGAAGCCGCCGAGGTCTTGGTTGATCTTCGGCCAATCGGAGGGGCCCTCCTGGCCGCCGTTGCGCTCGATGCCTAGGCTCAGGCGGGGCGTCACGCGGTAGTCCAAGGTCGCTCGGAACCGGGCTGCGCGTTCGGGGACCGACACGAAGCGCACCGAAGAGGTCCAAAGCGAGGGCAACTGCCCATCGGCAAGCAATCGAGCCTCGCCCGCGCACCCCGCGCAGGTCGGCATCAGCCTCTTCTTGCCGCCCTTCGCATCCACCGAGACCGACGCAACGAGTTTGGCGATGCTTGGCGCAGCTTCCACGGAAGCTGAGAATCCGGCCGGATCTTTGGCAAAGTCGGTCTCACAGCCCGCGCAGCAGAAGTAGAAACGCACGCCTGCGTGATCGGCGAAGCCCGAAGCCAGTGCGGGATTCTTGATCGGCGTCTTCATGACCGGACAAGAGGTGCCCTCCCGCTGGGCGTTGCGGGCCAGATCGGTCGGTGCGGCATCGAATCGCGTGGCCGATTCCGCCGATTCGAACGCGTAGAGGATGCCCTTGTGCAGGCGGGTGGCCTTGGCGTCTGCGGCTGCGACGCGGTTACCGGTGATCGGGTCGAACATGAACACCCCGATCGCAGCATTGCCGGCTGAGGCCGCTTCGATGAACTGTTCGGGAGCGGCGATGAACCGGTCGTCGCAGCCGTCGCAACACAAATGAAACTCGATTCCGTTGTAGCGGACAACGAGGTCGGCTGGTGCGGCGACGGCGTTGCCCATCACGGGGCAAACCAATGGCAACGTTGTCTGGACCGGAGTCTCGGCCGGCCAGAAGAGCGTGACGATCGGCAGCATCCCGCTATTGTGCACCGATTCGAGAGGCCTCGCTAGGCCGCGCGGGTGTTCAGGCTGAGCCTCTCGGCGATCATCTGGCGGTAGTGGATGGAGCGGTTGCGACCCTGTCGTTTGGCCTCGTAGAGGGCCTCGTCGGCCTGGTCGATCAGCTTCTTGGCGTCGGTCAACCGCCCGCTGGCCGTGGCCACGCCGAAGGATGCCGTGACGGCCGAGTACTTGAAATCCTCCGATTCGAGCGCGAGACGATAGACCTCGGCCCGCTCGAACGCAAGCTCGGCGCCGACGTTCGGCAGCACGATGACGAACTCCTCGCCGCCGTAGCGAGCGGGGTATTCGCCGACGTTCGAACTCCGCTGGAGCACTTCGGCCAGGATACGCAGCACGTGGTCGCCTGCGGTGTGGCCGTATTTGTCGTTCAGGTTCTTGAACCGGTCTACGTCCAGGATGATCAGAGAAAGCGGGTTCTCGGTCCGCAAGTGCTTGGCGAACTCTTCTTCAAAGAGGGCTTGGAACGCGCGGCGGTTGCGGAGACCCGTCAGAGCGTCGGTCACAGCCAGGTGCTCGAGCTGCTTGTTGGCGTCCTGAAGCTTCAGTCGCTCGCGTTCCAGCTCCATGGCGATCTCGTTGAGCCGCCGCATGCTGGCCTCGGATTGCTGCATGGCTTCTTTGCGCAGCGTGATGTCCACATTGGCGCAGATGGCGCCACGCACCGCGCCGTCGAGACCGCGAAGCGGGAAGATGTTGACCACCATGTGGCAGGTGTGCCCATCGGGCCGCTTCATGGCCCATTCGACCCCTTGCAGCACCTCGCCGCGCAAGACACCTTCCAGATGGTTGCGCGCCCAAGGCTTCTTCGACTTGGAGCGAAACACGTCCCACACTTGCCGATCCACGGCCATGAAGGGCTGGGTCTGGAACAGGTCTTCGGACTCGCGGTTCCACTCGCGGATGCGGAACTCGTGGTCGAACGTGAAGCACGCGATCGGCAACCCGTCGAAGAGTTCCTCGAACCGCTGCGTCGCGGTCATCAAGAGCTTCTGGGCGTCGCTCAGACGCGTCTGCGTTTCCGACGCGATTCGGTGCGCCGCGGCGACGCTGGCTTCCAACGCGATCACCCGGCGGGCGTGGTTGATCCGCGACGCGAGGTCGTCCTTGTCGATCGGCTTGGGCAGAACGTCGTCGACACCCGCATCGAGCGCCAGCAACCGGTGGGTTTGGTTGTTGCGCATCGCGGCCACCATGAAGTAGGTGTAGGGCCCGCCGAGCGCACGAACGGCCTTGCACAACTGGATGCCATCGAGCTTCGGCATGATCCAGTCGGAGATGACCACGGGATAGTAGCGGTCGCGGAGCAGCTTGAGCGCCGATTCGCCCGAGTCGGCGGTTTCCCAACGACAACCCGTTCCCTCGAGCTCCGCGACGAGCACGTCCCTCGCCGCCGGATCGTCGTCGACGACCAGCACGGTGAGCGGCTGCTCCATCAGTTCGGCGTGGCTGTGGGTCATACGGTCTCGGTGCCTTCGTGCGCCGTCGCCAACGGGAACGAGTCCCTGCCCGGCAATTGCGTCATCCTAAATGTTGGAGGGCCGTCGGAGCATTCATCCCGCAGGAATTACCGGCTTGTGCCATCGGGACGGTCAACGTGGTGAATCCTCGGGAGCCGACCGAACGTATGGAAGGAATACCACAGCAAACCGGATCGGTCCCCAGGTCGTCTAAGAAGAGGGTCCGCGCTCGGATGCTGAGACGCGAGACTCATCGGACTACTGCTAGCCACTCGGCCGTCCATCGGGCCAGAGGCGAGGCGCATGGATCAAGACAACGGCATCCCAAGCTACTTTGGCAAGCTCACTCAGGCTCCCTTGCTGGACGCCGAAGAGGAGAAAGTGCTCACCGTCGCCGCTCGCGGCGGCGACATGGAGGCGCGGCAGCGCCTCATCGAGTGCAACATGCGGCTCGTGATCAACGTGGCGAAGTCCTATCGAAGCCGCTCGATTCCGTTGGAGGACCTGATCCAAGAGGGCGCGATCGGCCTGATGCACGCGACCGAGCGCTTCGACCCCGAGCGCGGATACCGTTTTTCGACCTATGCGACCCACTGGATTCGCCAAGCCATCAGCCGCGCGATCGACAACAAGTCCAAGGCGATTCGCTTGCCCACGCACATTTCGCAAAGCCTGCGCAAAATCGAGCGCGAACGCGCACGATTGACCCGCGAGACGGGACAGGAACCGACCCTCGAGCAGATCGCGACGGGTCTGGGCATCTCGGCCGCCCGGGTTCAAGCTTTGATGCAGACGTCTCAAGAGGTGCTGAGTTTGGACATGGCCGTGGGCGAGAGCGGCAACACGACCCTTGGTGGCATGATCCGCGACGAAGCGACCGACGACCCGGAAGCGGCGGCGATTTCGCAAGAAGCCGCCGATGAGTTGCGCGAGATCATCGACCAGCTCAGCGAACGCGAGAGGCGAATCATGCGCCAGCGGTTCCATCTCGATTCGCCGGATGACCTGGACAAGGACCTTTCGAAGGACCTGAGCCTCTCGCGGGAACGCCTCCGCCAAATCGAACTTCAGGCGATCAAGAAGTTGCGATTGCTGGCCCAACGAAGGCGGTTGCGCGACATCCCGAGCTAGTGCGTCGGGCGCCAGCGGTTCACGGGGAACCAGATGAACTCGGACTTTCCGATGACGTTCTCGCGCTTGGCAAGGCCCCAAACCCGCCCATCCGAGCTGTAATCCCGGTTGTCGCCCATGAACAGCAGGTGGCCTTTCGGAATCTTGGCCGCAGGGCTCTCCAGCAATTCGGTCGCCATCTCGGGTGTGGTGGCCTGATACCGCTCGGCGACCATGCCGTGAGCGTTGGCGACGTCCCCGAAGTAGACCACGGGCCAGAACTCGCCGTTGCGTTCGACCAGTTTGAAGTTGCGCTTGATGCGGAACGACTGCTCGCTCTCGGTCTGCGGCGAGCCGTCGGCGTTCAGGTACGACACGAACGACTCGTCCACGCGTTGTCCGTTCCGGTAGAGCACGTCGTCCCGGATTTCGATCAGGTCGCCTTCGACGCCCACGCAACGCTTGATGAAGTCGATTTCAAGGCCCTTCTGGTAGTCGTACAGGGCGTAGTCGGGCGGGCGGAACACGACGATGTCGCCGACCTTCGGGTCCGAGTAGCGGTACACGGCCTTGTTGGCGACGATGTAATCCTGCAACTGCAGCGTGTTGAGCATCGAGCCGCTCGGAATCTTGAACGTTTGGATGCCGAACGGCCGGATGAGCATGAACACGAACACGCCCGCATAGACGATCGCGTCGAAGACTTCGTTGAAAATGCGCGCAAAGGCGAACAGACCGGTCCGCTTGTGCGCGGGCGTGTTCCTCAAGATGGGGAAGAGCGCGATGCGCAACACCGTACACACGGCAACGACCATGAGCACTTGGCTCAGGGGGGTGCGCGCGAGCTTGTCCACCATGTCGCTGCCCGCAGGTGGGGCAGCCGTTTGCGCGAGGAACGAGATCACCTGTTTCGCCTAACCCCCGCGCTAGCGGCGGAGTTCCTTGAGGCGGGCCTTCTTGCCGACCTTGTCGCGGAGGAAGTAGAGCTTGGCGCGGCGAACCTTGGAATGCCGCGTGATCTCGAACTTCGCCACGTTCGGCGAGTGGACGGGGAACGTGCGCTCGACGCCGACGCCGCTGGCGATCTTGCGGACCGTGATGGTCTCCGCGATGCCGCCGTGCTTGATGGCGATGATCGTGCCTTCGAACTTCTGAATGCGCTCTTTGCCGCCTTCGCGGACTTTCACGTGGACGATGACCGTGTCGCCCGGGCGGAACGCGGGGAGATCGGTCTTGATCAGGTCCTTGACCACGGACTCGAGGATGGCTGCCTTCGACATGTGTATTCCTGGGCCAGAGGCCGAGGTCGGTGCGGGACCGGCACGGCTTGGCGGGCGACGCTCTGGTCGCGACCTAAGATGATAGCCGATTCGAGTCGCCCTTTTCCAGTCGGACCCGGGTCAAAAGGTCGGGACGTCTCGTGCGCGTGGACTTGAGGCTCTCCTGCCGCCGCCACTCGGCGATGGCCTTGTGGTCGCCTGAAAGGAGCACCTCCGGCACCGCCAACCCCTCGTACTCGGGCGGGCGCGTGTAGTTGGGCGGGCCGAGCAGCCCATCGCCCGAGTGGCTGTCCTGCTCCAGACTGCCCGGGTCGCCGAGAACCCCCGGCACCAGACGGCCCACGGCATCCGCCATGACCAAGGCCGGCAACTCGCCGCCGGTCAGGATGTAATCCCCGATGCTGAGGCGGTGCGTGGCGTGCCGCCGGACGAACCGCTCGTCGAAGCCCTCGTAACGCCCGCAGGCGAACACGACGTGTTCGAATCGGCTGAGTTCGCAGGCGACTTCCTGCGTGAACGGATGGCCGGCGGGATCGGTAGCGACGACCGCAGATCCTTCGGTGGGTTCGAGGCTGGCGAGGGCCAACGCGAGGGGCTCGACCTTCATCAGCATCCCCGGCCCGCCGCCATACGGCGTGTCATCCACGGTGCGGTGCCGGTCGTAGGCAAAGTCGCGAGGGTCGGCCACTTCGACCGAGATGAGGCCCCGCTCCACGGCCCGCCCCAGCACGCTCGTGCCGAAGCACGCGCGAACGAGGTCCGGGAACAGGGTGACGAAGCCAAAGCGCACGCGCCGATGGTACCGGTTAGCGCGTGAGTCCGATGCGGAACGTGGTCAGCGTGGGCTCGTCTGGCTCGTCGTAACGGGCGACTTCGTCCACGCGGCCGGGACCCCGCCGCAGGGCCGCGAAGAAGTCCTCCAACAGGTCGGAGGACTCGCACTGGGCGAAGCCTTCGACGGCTCCATCGCGGCGGTTCCAGACTTCGCCGGCCAGGCCGCGCAACGTGGCCTCGCGCAGGACATGGGCTCGAAAGCCCACGCCCTGCACGTGGCCGCGCACGATGAACCTAGCGGCCCGTGGCACCGTTCGGCAGACGGCTCTCCTGTGCGGCCAGGATTCGATCCACGACAGCCTCGCGGTCAGCCGCTCCGTGGAAGCAATCGGGACCGTGGTTGTGCGCCGTGTGGATGAAGAACGGGAACGCCTGAGGCGAACTCGCCGCAGCGGGTGCCGCCACCTTCGGGTTGAGGATGTCTTCGATCCGCCGCGCGCTCTCGGCGAAGTGCAACCGCGACGCCGCATCCGTCGCCCGCTTCGACGCCGACTCGGACGCCTTCTGCAGGTCCGTCAACTTGGATCGCCAGTATCCGGCGGCATCCGTTCGCGTGCGTCCGCTGCCGTTCAGTCGGCCCTCCACGGTGTCCAGATAGGCCCGTTGAAGGTTGCGGCGGAACAGCGAGACGGTCGGCGCGGGCGCGTTCAGTTCGCTCCAAATGGCGGCCTGCACGTCCGCGATCACCTCGGGCGCCGTGTAGACGTTCGCCGCTCCATGCTGCGCCTGCAGGTCGTAGAGCCGTGTGAACCGCCCCTCGCTGAGCAGGCTCGACATGAGCGAGCGTGGCAGCGAGAGCAACCGGTTCTGGGCCCCCATCGGTTCGATGCGCTGCAGAATCTCGTTGGGCGCGAGCCACGCCGGCGACTGGAACGCATGTTGGGCCAAGAAAGCGACGGCTTCCTTCTGCTTGGCCTTGGGGATCGGGGTGAACACGGCGCCTCCGCGACCGGCGTGGTAGTCGGTCTCGACGATGCCGCCCACATAGCCCGCCACGTGGGCGAGTTCCGTCGAGCGCTGCCCCAGCAGTTCGCCGTACATGGTGGCCAGATAGGAGTAGTCCTCGCCGAACTTGGTGGTCGCTGGGATCAGCATCTTCATGATGCGCTCGATGTTGGCCAGTCCCAGCCCCGTCGCGGCCATCGGGTCGCTGCCGATGTCCTCGGTCTGGGCCATGGGGTCGAGCCCGGGGAAGTTGCCGAACCGCAGGCGCGGGTCGTTGACCTGCCGCGAAGCGATCAGGTCGAGCTGGAACCGCTCGCCTTCGGAAGATCGCGCGTCAATGGGCTTGTAGCCCCACTCGATGGCGAACTTGTCGTAGTGCGAAACGATGGACATCAGCGCGGTGTCGTCTCCCGGTTGGGCGACGTAGTTGAACCTCGCGTAGTCCATGATGCTGGCCGAAAGGCCGTTGGCTCGCGTGAACGCGCCGTCGCGAAGTTGCGCCACGGTGAAGCTCGAGCTGGCCTTGAAGTTGTGCTGGAGGCCCAACGTGTGGCCTACCTCGTGCGCGGCGACATAACGAACCAACTCGCCCATCACGTCCTCCGGCAAGGGAAGCGTCTTCGCTTTGGGGTCCATGTGCCCGACTTGGACGAAGTACCACGCCTCAAGCAGCTTGAGGATGTCGTGCCAGAAGATGATGTGGGCCGAAATGATCTCGCCGCTTCGCGGGTCGTGAACGTTCGGGCCCATCGCGTTGGCGACGGGTTGCGGCGCCCAGCGGATGACGTTGTACCGCGCGTCTTCAGGGTGCCAATTCGGGTCCTCTTCAAGGGTCGGCGCGTTCTTAGCTTGGATGGCGTTCTTGAACCCGGCCTGCTCGAACGCGGGCTGCCAGTCCTCCACGCCCTTCTTGATGTACGACCGCCATTGCTCGGGAACCTCGCGGCTGATGTAGTACACGATGGGCTTGACCGGCTCGCTGACCTCGGCGGTCGGGTCCTTCTTCTCCAGTCGGTGCCGGTTGATGAACGCCTGCTCGTCCACGCGGTTCTTGGGCGCACCGTAGACGGTGAAGCCACGCGTGAAGTAACCCACACGAGAGTCGGCCAGCCGCCCGCGCATCGGCGTTTCGGGCAGCAGAATCAAGCTGTAGTGCACCAGGCACGTGGCGGCCGAAGCATCGGAACTGCCGAGCCCGAGCAGGGCGGCAAGCGGGTTCGACTGACCCCGGTTCGCCACCATGAACGTGAGGGTCGAACGCGTCTCGACATTGGTCGGAAAGGCGCGCATGGATTCGACCCAGCTGCGGCTCGGGTCCACGCCCGCACCGCCGACCTGGGCTCGTGCCGAAAAGTCGGGCGGGTCGCTGGTGAACAGGCTGCTGACGTCCACCACGGCCTCACCCTCCTTGCCCTCGGCTTCGACGTTGAACGTCATGATGATCGGGGGGCGCGTGGCGGCCTCGACTGCCTTGGTCAGCGCAGGCCCGGCGTCGCCCGATGACCTCACCGAATAGTCGATCACGTGCAGGTAGATCTTGTTCAGCCTTCGCGAGAAGCGCACCACGCGGTCGCCCACGAATGTGCCGCCGTAGCCTCGGTTGGTCGGCACTTCGGCGATCTCGGTGGACCAGAAGAAGTCCCGGCCAAGCAGGTTCTTGGGAATCTCCCAGTACCACTTGTTCTCAACCTCGTGGACCTTGAACACGCCGGCCTGAGTCTTGGCGTCTTTGGTGACCACCTCCTCGTACGGCTTGGGGTCGCCCGGTTTGCGCTGCAGCTTCGGCGGCTCTTGGGGCTTCTGCTCCTGTTTGGGGGGCTCCTGCTTGGGCGGGTCCTGTTGGGCCCAGCCCGGGGCGGCGGCAAAGGCAAGCCCCACAGCGAGGGCCAGGGTGAAGATGGGTTGTGCTCGTCGAATCAATGCGGATCCTCCAGACGCGAGGCCCCATTTTCGCACCTCGGCAACACGTTGTGCATCGGTGCCCGCAAGATGGAGCGATCGCGTCTGGATTCTTACGTTCGCAAGCGAGGGATTCGTGCCCGGTCGGCGATCAATCCAGCGGCTTCAGCCCGGCCTCGATCTCCGCTCGCCTGGGCTCGAGGAACGGAGGCAGCGCCAGCCGCTCGCCGAGGTGCTCGGGGTCTTCGTCCGACGCGAACCCGGGTCCGTCCGTCGCCAACTCGAACAGAGTCCCCCCCGGCTCCCGGAAGTACAGGCTCTGGAAGTAGTAGCGATCGATCAGGCCCGACGTGCGAAAGCCCATCCCTTCAAGGACGCTTTGCTTGGCCAGCAGTTCGGCCGTATCCGCGACCCGGAACGCCACGTGGTGCACCCCGCCCGCACCAAGCCGACCCGTCATCTCGAACTCCTCCGAGACCAGGCGAACCCGGCCGTACGTCCCGTTCAGCGCCTCCAGCGTCGAGTCGTCCTTGGCTTGGTAGCCGAGCACTTCCTGCAAGACGCCTGCGGTCGAGGTGGGTCTCAGGCTGGCCAGATCCACTCCAAGGATGCCGACGATCGCGGCTTCCGGAGGGGCGACCTGCGTCCAAGGCTGCGACTGGACCTCGCGTCCTGCGACCTCTTCAAGCTCCAAGCGCTGGCCTTCGGGGTCCATGAACAGGATGGAGCCCTCGCTCGGAAACAGCTCGACGCCGTGGGAGGTCAGCCGCTCGCGCCAGTACTCTGCGGAGCCGTCGGGGATGCCGAACGTGGTCAGCGTGGCGAACCCAAGTCCGGGTCGGTTCGCACTGATCAGCGGCCAATCGAAGAACGTCATGTCCGTTCCGGGGCTGCCCGCCTTGTCCGCGTAGAACAGGTGGTAGGCCTTGACGTCGTCTTGGTTGACGCTCCTCTTGACGAGGCGGAGCCCCAAGACGCCCGTGTAAAAGTCCCGGTTGTTCCGGATCTTGGCGGTGACGGCGGTGACGTGGTGAATGGAATGCGAGTTCATGGCTGATTCAACCCGAGCCTGGGGCGTTGGGTTCGCAAGGGGAGGCGTAGGGCATGGCTGAGGGCTTAGGCCTTCCGGACCACAACGGGCTGGCCATCGGCGTGCGCGCGGAGCGTCCAGACGTTCCCGTCTCGATGGGCGGTGGCGCCTTGGACGTGGAGCGGAGCGTCCGAGTCGAGCCGGATCGCTCCTCCGAGGAGCCCTGTCCCGAACTCGATCCGGTCCCTGCCTGCTTCAAGGAGTTCTCGGGGCGATTCCAAAACGCGTATGCCCCCGATCTGCATGCCGAAGGGCAGAACAACCGTACGGCGCGCGGGCAACGTTGTGCCTTCCAGTACCGGACGACCCACGTGGCTGAGGGCGAGGGGCTTCAGTTCGTGGTCGAGGTTGCCCAAGAGCAACACCCGCTCGCCGGCAACGTTGGCCGCAGACGTGACGATCACCCCTTCGTTGGGTGCGCCCGCCTGCCAAGCCGGAACTCCGGCGACCCGCGCCAACATCCGGCCGGAACAAGCGCATGTGGCACGGATGGTTGCACGTCAGCAGAACGGCCTTGCCGCTCCCAACGTCGGTCTCGATGCCGCAAACGGTGGGCCGCCCCACGTATCGAGCGAAAACGCCGGGGTGGTCGGCAAACTCGAAGGCCCGCCAGACCCGGACCTCCGGACCCTTTGCCCAACCGGACGACTGAACGGAAACGTGATAGTCGCTGGTGGCGAACAGCGGGCCGACCGGCTCGACGCCCAACGCATCGGCCAGCACGCGGCAAGGCCTGCCCTCCATGTCCATCGTAGGGAAGTCGCCATAGACGAGCAGGCGGCCGCCGGCCCGTACGTACGCCGCCAGCTTTACCTGGAGCGTTGCGTCGGCGTAGCGGGCGAGAACCACGGCAAGCGCGGGCGTCTTTCGGTGGTCCAAGTCCGCATACTCCAAGTCGCACGCGCCAAAACGGTAGCCGGCGAACAACATGGCGCGGGTCAGCGTTTGAAGTGGCTCGCGGATCCACTCAAGGCTCTGCACCAGCTCCCGCATCGGCCCGTCGCGGTGGAAGTCGGTTCGGTAGTAGCTTGAGACAAACCCAATGCTGAGTCCATCCCGCTCCTCGTCCATGTCGGCCAGCCACGGGCCCAGCGTCGCCACGGTTCGGTTGGTGAGGGCAAGGTCGTGGTAGCGTTCGGTGCAGACCCCTTCGGGAGAAAGGGGAGCCGCGAATCCGTGCCGCTCGCCCGTGAACGCGATGCGGTCGTTGCCGTCGCCGACGGGTTCGGGCAACAGGGGGTTGACCCCTCCGGCCAGCAGGTAGTAGTTCAGTAGGCGATGGCCTTGAACAGCGCTCAGCTTCACTTTGAGGTCCGCCGACGCCCCGGATTGACGCACCGCTCCCGTCTCGCCGTAGTCGCCGGTGCCCACCTCAAACTCCAGCGTCGTTTGGGGTTGGTCGGGCAGGTGTACAGACTCCATGAACGCGTTGATCGTGTAGAGGTCCTGGAAGTTGTCACGCAGCAGTTCGCCAAAGTAGTGGTCGGACCCGGAGAGATAGCCTGGCGCTTGCGTGTACGCCTCGCGCAACTGATCGATGCCGATCGGGAACGTCCGTCCGTTGCCTCCCCCAGTGCCGTGGATGTTGACCAGGAAGGGCACGTCGCGGACACCCGCCTCCTCGGCAAAGGAACGCAACCCTGCGACGTACCGGGCGATCCGCGATCGGGAGTACGCGCCGTAGTCGCGGTGGAACGCCAGGGCAAAGGCGTCGGCGGGTGACCGCATGGCCCTGGCTCGAGCGACCGGGTCGGCCAGATCGAATGGGTAGCGCTCCTGCAACTCCCGCGCACTGTATCGGTTGGCCAGCCACGCGGAGAAATCGCAGAGCAAATCCTCCGTGAGGTCGGGTTGGTTGTTCACCCAGGAGAGCATGCCGATTTCGTTGTCCAGTTGGACGGCGATGACGGGCCCCTTCGGATGCAATCGTTCGGCCAGCACCGGCATGACCGCCGCGTACCATCGCCGACAGCACTCCAAGTAGCCCGAGTGGAGGTAGTCGAGCGTCTTCGATCGCGCCCGCTCTCCATCCCACGTGATGGGCACGGCGTCGGGGTGCTTGGAGTACACCCAATAGGGGATGCCCTCGTTCTTCATCTCGGCCATGATGAAGGGCCCGGGACGAGCGACGAACACGAGACCGTGGGCGGTGCAGAGGTCGATGAACGCGCCCAGATCGTTCTCTGGACGAGTGCGTCCGTCGAGGTCGAACCGACCCTCGAAGGGCTCGTGCACGATCCAGGGGATATAGCTGGCGATCACCGTGCAGCCGCATTCCTTGGCCTTCACGATCCGGTCCTCCCAGTCGTTGCGGTCGAGTCGGAAGTAGTGGACCTCGCCGCAGAGCAGCAGCGTGGGCTTTCCATCGACCAGCAGGCGGCGGTTGCGAACCTCGAGCATCGTGCGGATTATGTCCTTCGCACGCTCATTCGGATGCGGCCCTGTATAATGAAGTTCGATGGTAGACGGACATCTACCCATGCTGGAGCGGGACCGACGTCCGCTCCGCAGCCTGTTCCTCGATTTGAACTCGTACTTCGCCTCGGTCGAGCAACAGGAACACCCCGAGTTGCGCGGCCGCCCGGTCGGCGTCGGTGCCGTCGAAGCCGAGAGCGGCACGATCATCGCGGCCTCCTATGAAGCCAAAGCGTTTGGCGTCCGGACCGGAACCAAGGTGGGCGAGGCGCGCCAACTGTGCCCAGAAATCGTGTTGGTCCACGGCAACCACAAGACGTACGCGGCCTACCACAACGCGATCCTCAAGGCCGTCGAAGACGTGTTGCCCGTAGAGAAGGTGCGGAGCGTGGACGAAATGTCCTTCCGGCTGATCGGCGAGGAGGCCGAGCCCGCGCGTGCCATCGAACTCGCCAAGGCGCTCAAGACGATCATCCGCGAGCGTGTGGGCGAGTGTCTGCGGTGCTCGATCGGCATCGCTCCGAACACGTTTGTGGCCAAGCTGGGCACGGAGATGCAAAAGCCCGATGGCCTGGTTCTGATCGAAGGGCACGCACTGCCCGATCGGCTCGCATGCCTTCGCCTGACGGACTTCACGGGAATCAACCGACGCATGGAGATTCGGCTCCAAGCCCAGGGCATCTTCACGGGTGCCGACCTGTGCCGCGCGAGTCAGGACCTCCTCCATCGCGCGTTCGGTTCGGTGATCGGCGAGCGGTGGTGGTATCTGCTCCGTGGCTACGAACTGGTCGAGGAGCCCACTCAGCGGCGGACGCTCGGGCATTCCCACGTGCTGCCGCCCCGCTTGAGGACCGAGGAGGGAACCCGGGAAGTCCTGCTCAGGCTCCTTCACAAGGCCGCTGCTCGCCTGCGATCCGAGGGTCTGTGGGCCGAGGGGATGGCCGTCAGCGTGCGCGGCATCCGGCAGAACTGGTCGTTCAAGACGCGCATGCCGCCGACTCAGGACACGCACACGATGCAGGAACACGTCCTGAAGGCCTGGCCACAGCGAACGTTCGCCGCGCCGATCCAAGTCGGCGTGACCTTCTACGACCTCAAGCCCTCGGCCGAGGTGACGCCGAGCCTCTTCGACTCGACGGTCGAACGGGCCGACCTGAGCCGAGCGGTGGACAAGCTCAACCACAAGTTTGGGAAGAACTCCGTGTTCCTCGCCGGCATGGAGCACGCCAAAGACACCGCGCAGGAGCGCATCGCGTTCAACAAGACGCAACTGTTCAGCGAAGGAAAGGACGACAACGTGGTCGAGTAAAGCAATCGGGGCGCGACCGAATGGCCGCGCCCCGTCGCGTTGGATGGATCGCTTACTTCTTCGACTTGGCGAGGCTGGTGATCAACACGTGGCCCGTGCCCGGATCGAACTCGATGTCCACATCGAGCACGTCTCGCATGAACGAGAGCGGGACGATCGTGCGGTTCCGATCGAGGAAGCTGCCGCGCTCCAGATCGAAGGAGAGTCCGTCGATCATGGCCGTCTTCTCGCCGATCTTGAGCCAGATGCGCTTGCCGTGGGCTTCAGCCGTAACGACCTTGGCGTCGTGGTGCCACTGGACGTTGCCGCCCGAGTGCTCGACGAGGTGGCGGAACGGCGTGAGCGGAATGCCTTCCTCGATGCGGGGCTCGACGTCGAACTTGACGATGCTCGAATCCAGCAAGATCGTGATGGGGCCATCGGCCAGACGCGTGCCCTTGGTGATTCCGACCCGCGCGAGGGTGTTCGTTGTCACCGCAACCGGGCTGGCGACATTGATGGTGGTGGGAATCGCCACCGTGCGCTGACCCGTGGGAGTCATGTTCTGCGCGCCCGCCGCGGTCGTGTTACCGATAGTGCTCGGCTTCACGCCGCTCAGGGTGTCGTTGCCCTGGGCGTTGACATCGTTGGCTGCCGTCGTGGGCCGCGTGGTGGGCGGAGTGCCCTGCGGCGGTCGAACCACGGCTTCCGTGTTGCCGGCTCCCGAGTTCTTGACCGTCGTGTTCGTTTGGTCGTTGGTGGGCGGCGTCGTCGTCGGAGGATCGGTCGGCTTGAGCTGGATCGGAATCACGCGATCGGTCCGTCCGCCGGGGTTGTTCACGAACACGCGGGTCTTGCGCGTCTTGAACGTGTTGCTCGTCTCGTCAACGATCCAAGCCTCGACATCGTGCCAGCCGTTCTTCTCGCGGGTGGTGTCCCACGTGTAGGTGTACGGCGGGAAGTTCGTCGTGAACTTCCACTGCTCGTTGACGAAGAAGCTGATGTAGGGCGACTTGAACGTCCGCCCAAAGCCCACGTCAATCTTGACCAGGCCCTGAACGGTCTGCCCGACGGCCGGCGCCTTGAGATAGACCGCCGTTTGGGTGTGGTCCTCGATGGTGATCACCGACGATTGCGAACCGAGCATCTTGCCGGCCTCGTCGTAGAGGATGACCTCGACGCGGTTATCGCCCGCAGCCAGGGTGCTGAGGTCGATCGTGAAGTTCGACTCGCCGGCCTTGATCTCCGGGTTGGCGTCGCGCGTGGCGACCGACTTGCCGTTGACGCGAAGTTCGATCATCGCGGCTGCGGCACCGTCGTACTTCACGGTGATCGTGGGGCTGTTGAGCGCCCGGCTGATTCGAATCACGGCGTCGTTGGCCACCGCGAACGCTGAGGACGTCGCCATCGCCATCCCCGCGAGCAAGCACATTCTGCTGAGTGTCTTCATTCGTCTATACCGCTCCATCCATTCGTCGGCAAACGATCCGCTCTGCGGACTTCGCTCTGTTTTACACCATTCTTGGCCGGAATCCACTCGATTTCACTGAAGTTTGTGTGGAAAACGTCGTCGAAGGGTAGCCTTTGAACCATGTTGGCCCTGCTCATCGCTGGAATCGCCCTGGCGCAAACGCCGCCAGCAACGACTCAATCGGGAGGCTTGCTCGCCTACGTGAACCAATCCGACGACACTTACGAGGCTCGCATCGGGGAGCCCTACGATGGCTGCACCCAGATTCAAATGACATCGCACACGTGGCGCGGCATCCCTTGGAAGCACCGCATCGTGGTCGTCGAGCCCGAAAAACCCATCGAGCCCGCCAGCGACTTGGGCTACCTGCACATCACGGGGGGCGACCCCAACGCGGCCGATCTGGCTCTGGCTCGGCGCATCGCCAACCTCTCGGGGCTCCCGGTGCACATCCTCTTCGACATACCCAACCAGCCGCTGTTCAACGGCCTGAAGGAGGACGCGTTGATCGCCTATACGTTCCTTCAGTACATCGAGGACGGCGACGGGGACTGGCCGCTCCTTTATCCGATGGTCAAGTCCACGGTCCGAGCGATGGATGCCGTGGTCGCCCACACCAAGACGCGGCGCTTCATCCTGAACGGGGCGAGCAAGCGAGGCTGGACCACGTGGCTGGCGGGCGCCGTCGGCGACCGACGCGTTGTGGGCCTCGCGCCCATGGTGTACGACAACCTGAACCTGGTCGCCCAGATGCTGCGTCAGGCCGAGACGTTTGCGGGTGGGCACAGCGAACAGATCTCCGACTACGCACGAGCAGGCCTGTTGGAGAAGATCGCGTCCCCCAAAGGACAGGAACTCATCGCCCATGTGGATCCCTTCGCCTACCGGCGCGCCTTGGAGGTCCCGAAGCTCATTCTCACCGGTTCGAACGATCCCTATTGGCCCGTGGACGCCATGACGATCTACTGGGACGCCCTCGGCGGGCGGAAGTCGGCTCGCGTCGTCCCCAATGCGGGGCACGACCTGGGCAGCCAGGATCAGTGGGTTCCCACGCTCGCCGCGTTTGGCCACGCACTCGCGACCGACGGTGGATTCCCAACCGTTCGTTGGACTTGGTCGGATCGCACGCTGACGATGGATGGATTGCGGCAACACGTAGAGTCGGCCCGCATGTGGGTGGCCGAGAGCGACACCTTGGACTTTCGCGGCTCGACGTGGCACGCGATCGGCGCTCAGAAAGGAATGCGGCGCACCTCGATCTCGTTGCCCGCGGGTCGCAAGAACCAAGCCGCGTTCGGGGAACTGGCGTTCAAGGTGGCCGGGATCGAGTTCTCGCTCACCACAGCGCCAAAAGTGTTTCCTGTTGCGCGTTGAGTCCAGTCTTTGACGGTTTTTTGACGATGGTGGTGGATAGTCGGACAGTGCGGTCCTCGTTTGCGCACCACCCCACAACGGCCCGGCTTCACCGCCGGGCCCAAATCACACCCTAACAACGGACTTGTCTACGTGTGATTCAAGGGCCGCGGTGAACAGCCGGTGGCTCATCCGCGCCTCTTCCGGCTTGGCGCACCCAAACGGTGGTTGTGAACCCGAAGCTTCCACCATGAAGGCCGCCCACATCTGGAGCAGCGCATCGGAGAACCCGAACTCGAAGATGCCGCCCGAGATGGTCTTGTGCGCGGAGGCGTAGCCAAGGTCCTCGGTTCGCCACTCCTGCGGCGTGCCGGGCTCGTAGCGGAGCGTCTCCAGCGTCTTGGGGCGTTTCGTCGAATAGCGAACCGAAGCGCGCGTACCTTGCACCTCGATGAACCAAGTGTTCGTCTCCCCGGGCGCGATCCGTTTGGTTTCCAGGATCATCGGGAAGTTCTGTTGCCCGTCCGTCCCGTCGCAGACCAGCAGGGCGTTGTCCCACGTGTCGCACGGGGCGGTCCCTCCTTTGCCGTCCGGTCGCTCGGGGACGATGTTGCTCAGTACCGCCCGGACGTCCAAAGGCAGCCAGCCGAGCCGGAAGGGCAGGTGGACGACGTGGAGACCCAGGTCGCCCATGCAACCGTATTCGCCGTTCCGAGCACGCTGCCGCTTCCAGTTGATGGGCTTGAGCGGGTCGAGGTCGGAACTGTGGCGGAACCCGGCATGCACCTGGATGATCTTTCCGAACGCCCCCTCATGGGCGAGACGCACGATGCGCTGCGCGCCGGGATAGAAGGGAAACTCGGAGGAGCACCGCACGAACGTCTCGGGGTGCGCGGCCAAGCAGTCCATGATCGCTTGGTTGGCGGCCAGATCGATGCCGAAGGGCTTCTCGGCGAGTATCGCCTTGCCAGAGGGGATCGCATGGCACAGGACCTCCTCGTGGAGGTCGTGCGGCACCGCGATGTAGAGGGCATCCACCTCCGGGTGCGAGACGACTTCGCGAAAGTCGGGGGTGGAGAGCCGCAGAGCGTGGTGACCCTCGAACCAGGCCCGCGCCTCCGCCGAAGGGTCGGCGATGGCGACGATCTCGGGCTTGGAGATCGGCTCCAAAAGGTGCAGCCACCGGGCCGCCGCACTGGCGAACTCGCGACCCATCAGGCCGCCACCGATCACTCCGAACCGCATCGTGCGCATCACGGCAAGTTACCCGCTGGGTTGGTCTGGCTCGGAGGTGGGACAGAGGACCGAAACCGTGAAATAGAAGGTTGCTCCGACTCCCGGTTCGCCCTCGGCCCAAATGCGGCCACCGTGCCGCCGAATGATGCGTTCCGCAGTGGCGAGCCCAATGCCCTCTCCCTCGAATTCGCTCCGCGAGTGGAGACGATGGAAGGGAAGGAACAGCTTGCCTGCGAATGCGGGATCAAACCCGACGCCGTGGTCCCGGACGTAGAAGGCCGATTCGCCCTGCAACTCGACTTCTCCGAACTCGACGATCCTTGTGGACGAGGGCGACGAGAATTTGACGGCATTCTCGAAGAGGTTGGCGATGACGAGCCGGACGAGCCTGGAGTCGCCAAACGCGGTCAACTCGGGCTGGATTCTCCACTCCATTGCCACCTCCGACCCTTCGTTGATTTCGGTGGCCACCTCCCGGGCTACGGCACTGATGTCGAATCGCGTCCTCTGCAGATCGCTTCGGTTGATGCGGCTCAGGCTGAGCAGCGAATCCACCAACCGTCCCATTCTGACGGCTGCGGCATGGACTCGGTGGAGCAGGTCTTGGCTTTCCTCGCGCAACCTTGACCCCTCTTCGTCGAGCACGATCTGCGCGAATCCTCCAATGGTCCGAAGAGGCCCGCGCAGGTCGTGGGCGACCGAGTAGCTGAACGATTCAAGCTCAGCGTTCAGGGTTCGCAGTTCGGCGGTTCGCTCGACGACACGGCGTTCGAGGGTGTTCCGGTGCCGTGCTTCCGATTGCCTCATGGCTCGGTCGGCCTCTTTGGCTTCGGCGACGGCACACGCCAGAGTCAAGCCGGAGCCCGATAGAACCAGCAGGAAAGAACCCATCACCATCGCAGGGGACATCAGGGCGGCCGGCGTGCCGGGGCCCGGGGCGGCCCAAGCGAAGATGAACCAACCCACCACCAGGTTGGTCGCCGATACCCCGACGACTCCAGAACGCAGCGCAGCCCACAACGCCACTGGAAAGAGGAGGAACTTCACCGGGTAGAGGTCGCCGGCGCCGGTGCGGAAGACCAGTATGCAGACAAGAATGGTGGCGACTTTGGTGGTCAGCAGTTCTGTCCACACGCCCTTCCACCGAGCGCGTGGCTGCGTCAGGTGCAGAGCGAGGGGCGCGACCAGCAGGATGCCAAGCACGTCTCCAATCCACCATGTGCTTGCCACCGAAAGCCAGTTGGAGGCGTTGGCCACCCCGACCAAAGCCAGCAGGCTCGTTCCGACAAAAGCGGCGATCAGCGCTTCCACCAGCATCGCGCATCCGATCAACGCCACGATGTCCTGCGTCCGCTTGAGCTCGGCTCGGAACTGGAGGTGCTCAAGGGCGGTGGCTGCGGCCAGAATCGCCAAGGTCGTTCCCGCCGCGCCGCCGAGCGCCAGGGCGAACCGAGCGCCACCCAACATGGCGCCCAGCGTGGCACCGAGGAGAAGGCCCGGCCAAATGCGCCGTCCCAGCCGTACCATGGCCGCCAGTGCGATTCCAGTGACCGGCCAGAAGCTCGCAACGGTCGAGTCAGGCGGACGCGACGAATAGCCAACGGCCGTCGCCAAGACGGCGGCGGCTGCGATGAGCAGAATGTTCAGCGCCCATCGCGTGGAGCCGACGGCCGGAAAGGCATCGCGCTCCGCAGTTGCGGAAGGGTCGAGGGCTGAAGAGGTTGCCATAGACCTACCCAAAAGGGGTCTAGCCTCATTCTAGCAAGGCCCGAGTGTCACGGCCAGTTCGGCCATCGAAGGGAGAGACGCCTGCGCCCCGGGTCGAGTCGCTGCGAGGGCTCCGGCCCGGTTGGCCATCGCCACAGCGTGTTCGAGCGGCTCGCCCTGGGCCAAGAACAGAGCCAGCGCGCCGTTGAACGCGTCGCCCGCCGCCGTCGTGTCCACGGCGTCCACGCGAATCGAGGGGACGTGGACCTTGCCCGATGGGGTGGCGACCAGGCTGCCGGACGCGCCAAGCGTCATCGCGATCGTTCCCACGCCTCGGGCCAACAGAGCGTCGCACAGCGCTTCAGGGGCGTCGGCCCGTCCCACGAGGAGTGCGGCTTCGGTCTGATTGGGCGTAAGCACGTCCACATGGGCGAGGATCGCATCGTCGAGTGGCTGGGCGGGGGCGGGATTCAGAATCGTGGTCGCGCCTAGAGCCTTGGCACGACGAAGTCCAGCCGCGACAGCCGCAAGAGGCACCTCCAACTGGAAAAGGGCGACGGCCGGCCCGACAGAGTCCACCGCCGACGAGACGGCCTCGGGGCTCAAACAAGCGTTGGCACCCGAAATCACCACGATCTGGTTCTCGGCGTCGTCGTCCACCAGAATGATCGCCGTTCCAGTACTCGTCGTCACGGTCTCGACCAGCGAGCAATCCGCCCCCGACTCGCGCAGGCTCTCCAGCAACGAGCGCCCGAAGTCGTCGTCCCCGACGCATCCGACGAACGAGATCGAACCGCCCAAACGTCCGACGGCGACCGCCTGGTTCGCTCCCTTGCCCCCGGGAAACGTCGCGAACGTCGTGCCGAACAGGGTCTCGCCGGGTTGAGGGAACCGTGGCACTCGGGCGACCAAGTCCATGTTGGCGCTGCCGACGACGAGTACGCGAGCTGAGTTCACTTCTCGAGTATTCCCGACGCGCGGCTTTGGAACATTCGGTATCGTCCTACAAGATGTGAGCGACTGGATCGCCGCTGTCACGATGGGTTTGGGCCTGCTGGGCTCGGGGACTTCGGTCGTCGCGCCCAAGCCTGCCGAATCGGCCCCCATAGCCTCTCCGACGACTCAGGTCGAGGAGGCCGCTCCCGGCGACTTGGTCACCTTCCACTTCGTCGCTACGACGACCAAGGGCCGAGAGGTCGCCAACTCCGAGCGGCGAGGCATGCCCTACACGGTGCGCCTCGGCGCGGCGGGAACGCCCACGGCCCTCACCGAGAGCCTGATCGGGGCAAAGCCTGGCGAGACACGTCGCACCGGGCTCATGCGGGCCGACGTTGCCATGCCCGGCCTGAAGCCCGCGCAAGGAACCTCCGACCCGATGACCTACCGGTTGTTGGTGTTGAAGATCCAACGCACCGGGCGACCTTGAACCTGGGACTCCCCAAGCGCAAAACCTAAAGGAAACTGTCAAAGAATGCGCGGGCACGGTCTGTAGAAACCGGGAGGATTGCCGATACACCTACTGACGACCCACATAGGGTCTCGGGTAGCAAACACCGTGTCGGACATCCTCTCGCAAGCCGAAATCGAGGCCCTGCTGCAATCCCTCTCGGATGAGCCTGAGGGTGCCGCCGCCGTTCGTGAGCCCGCCGCCGAACCCAAAACCGGGCAAGGCAAAGCGGCCGGACCGGTCGGCCACACCACCCGAGGCCGCAATTCCAAGCACACGGTCGCTTACGAGGTCTACGACTTCCGAAGGCCCGACAAGTTCAGCAAGGATCAGCTTCGCACGCTCCAGATGTTGCACGAGACGTTCGCGAGGCACGCCACATCGGGATTGTCGGCATATCTGCGCAGCCCCATCAGCATCGAGCTCGTCGCGCTGGAACAGGTCCCGTTCGAGGAGTACCTCCGCAGCCTGAACAAGTCGGTCTTCACCAAGCTTTCGCTCCTGCCCCTCAACGGCAACGCCGTTTTGGAGATCGAGTTTGCCCTGATCTTCGCGGTCGTGGACCGACTGCTCGGAGGGCCGGGGCGGGCGATCAACCGAACCGTGCTCACCGATATCGAGCGTCCGCTGATTCTGCAGACCCTGGAGCGGATGCTGACGGCCCTGCAAACCGCCTGGGAGGGCGTCGTGGTCGTCAAGCCCAGCATCGAGAGCATCGAGACCAGCTCGCAGTTCGTGCAGATCGCACCGCCGAACGACATCGTGGTGAGCATCCTCTTCGAGGTCAAGATCGGCAACCTCCGCGGCGCGATGAGCCTGTGCATCCCCTACCTGATCCTCAAACCGATCACGGCCAAGCTGAGCGCGCAGAAGTGGTTCGCGGCCAACAACCGCCGCGTCAACGCGACGATCAAGAAGCAGTTGGCCGCGCAAATCAGCCGAGCCACGGTGGATTGCCGCGTCGAACTCGGCAAGCGAAACATCTCTTTCCGCGACTTTTTGGCCCTGAGCGCGGGCGACACGATCGTCCTCAACCAGCGCACCAACCAAGACCTCGCCTTTCTCGTGGGCGACGTTCCGAAGTATCGGGGCGTTGCGGCCCGAGACGGCAACCGCGTCGTTTTTACCGTCACCCGCCCCATCGTTCAAGAGTAACCCATGTCCTACAAGCCTCTCGACCTTGTTCCCAAGCTGGAGAACGCGCAGCACCAGATTTGGCAGACCGTGTCCACCACGGTGAGCGAAGCCGCCGGACATTCGTTCACGTTCGGCGATCAGGAAGTCCGCATCGCCAAGACAACGGACCTGTACGGCGAAGCCACCGATGCGCTCGCGTTCATCCAGTTCGCCTTCTCGCACACGCCCGAGAGCAAGCAGATCGTGATCATCGGCGGCGATACGGTGGCGCAACTGGCCTCCCTTGCCCGCGACGAGGAGGTCACCGAGGTGGACGAGGACATGGTGTCCGACCTCCGACCGATCTTCGAGGCCATTGTCCAGGGCATCTGCATGGCGATGGGCACGATGCACAGCGAGCCTGCTGTCGCCACCGGCTTGATGATCCGGTTCCAGAACCTCACGTTCCCCCGGAACTTCCAGAAGTCCGAGGACCTGTTCCGCTGCCGCGCTTCGGCCAAGGGACCCGGCGTGGATGGGGAAGTCGTGTGGCTGTTCGACGCCGAGTGTGGCTCGGCCATCGCCGGAGTCGCCCACAGCGACCGAGACGATGACTCCGACCACAACAAGAAGGCCGCCGCGTTCGAGGCAGGGGGCCACCCCATGCTTCCGGATGGCGTGCCTGGCCTCGACATCCTGATGGACATCCCGCTGGAAATCAGCGTGGAACTCGGGCGATCCAAGATGATGGTCAAAGACGTGCTCGATCTGGGCACAGGCTCCATCGTCGAACTGAACAAGATCGCTGGCGAACCGATCGACGTCATGGTCAACGGCCGACTGGTCGCTCACGGCGAAGTCGTCGTGATCGAAGACAACTTTGGCGTCCGCATCACCGAAGTCCTGTCCCCATTCGAGCGGTTCCAGCGCCTGAACGAGGCCGCTTGACGAGTACCGCCATGGGAGCCTTTTCCTCGCTCGGCACGCTGATGGGAACCAAGCGCGACTTGGTCTCCGGCGCTGGCGCCGCCGCCCCGGACGGCGGCAACGGGCTCATGTTGTTGGTCCAGACGCTCATCGCTCTGGCCGTCGTCTACGCCGGAATCCGTTATCTCTTGCCCAAGTTCGCGGGTCGCCTGAACCGCAGGCTGTCGCCCTCTCTGGGGAGCGAGATCGCCATCGAGGAGTCGGCGGCTTTCGCGGGCGGCGCCCTCTATCTGGTGAGCGTCCGCGGCAAGAACATGCTGCTTTCAGTCAATGGACAGAGCGTGACCTTTCTCACCGAGGTCCCCGCCAAGGAGATGATCGAGGAGCCGACGTTCGGTGAGTTGCTGCGCGAAGTGCCCGAGCCCGCCGACGAGACCCCGCCCAGCGAGTTGCTCCAGAGGTTGGCGCGCCTTGGGGGCGGTTCGTGAAGGGTTTCGGCGTCCTTCTGCTCCTTCTGGCAGGCACGTTGGCCTTCGCCCAAGCGCCGGCCAGTGTGGGCGTCCCCGGCATCAGTGTGAATTTCGGCGGCCAGGGCGACGGCGACATGAGCACGGCCCTGCAGATCCTCGCCCTGCTCACCATTCTCAGCTTGGCCCCAGCCATCCTGATTCTGATGACCGCGTTCACACGTATCGTCATCGTCTTGGGCTTCGTTCGCAGCGCGCTGGGAACCCCCAACGTGCCGCCCAACCAAGTCCTCATCGGCTTGAGCCTGTTCCTCACGCTTTACGTGATGGGTCCCACGCTCGATACGGTTAAGAGTCAGGCTTTGGAACCCTACATGGCCAAAGAGATCAAGTTCGAGGAGGCGCTGCAGCGAGCCGAGCCGCCCATCAAGAACTTCATGCTCAACAACACCTACGAGAGCGATCTGGCTCTGTTCGTCAACATGGGCGACGAACGACCGACCTCCCGCGACGAGGTCTCGATCTGGACGGTCGTCCCGGCCTTCGTGATCAGCGAGCTGAAAACCGCCTTCATCATCGGCTTCTACATCTTCGTGCCGTTCCTCATTATTGATCTGATCGTCGCCAGCGCGCTGATGAGCATGGGCATGATGATGCTGCCGCCCGTCGTCGTCTCCTTGCCTGCCAAGCTCCTAGTCTTCGTGCTGGCCAACGGATGGGCGACGCTGGTCAACGCCATCGTCACTGGATACCGCTAAGATGAACCACTCGGTCGCACTCGAAATCGCTCGCCAGGGGTTCCTGACCGGAACGATGGTGGTGTTGCCGATCCTGGCCGTCACGCTTTTCGTCGGCTTGGCTGTCAGCGTCTTCCAAGCGATGACTCAGGTGCAGGAAGCGACGCTCACGTTCGTCCCCAAACTCCTGATGGTGGGCGTGGTGATGGCCGCTCTCGGCAACTGGATGCTGACGCGCCTCGTCGTCTTTTTCGAGTTTTGCATGAGGCATGCTTCAGAAGTGGTGCGATGACGCTCGATGCCGCCCTCTTGCTGACGTTCCTTCTGGTTTTCTGCCGCTGTTCGGCGCTGCTCTTGACGTCGCCGGTGTTGGGCGGTCAGAGCACACCGGTGCACATCCGCGTTCTCGTTTGCTTGACCCTCTCTGCCGCGATGACGGCCCATCTGAACGGTCATATCGGCGAACTGCCCACGAATGTGCCCGAACTCCTCCTGGCCGTCTTTCGAGAGGTTGGCTTCGGCCTACTGATCGGTGGGTTGGTTCAACTGGTCTTTCAGGGCGTGATGATGGCGGGCTCCATCGTGGACTTGCAGATGGGCCTCGGCATCAGCCAAGCCATGAATCCAGTGACGGGCGTGCCGGTTTCGGTCATCGCTCAGTTCAAGTACTTCCTTTGCTTGGTCCTCTTCTTCTTGGCCAATGGGCATCACACGATGCTGCACGCCTTCATGGCAAGCTACTCGGTCACTGCGGACGCAAGCGGGTTTACCTTCGGCAGCGCTCTCCAAGGCGTGTTGATGCTCCTTGGCCAGGTGAGCTTGTTGGCGATCCAAGTCGCACTGCCGGTACTCGCCGTCACCATCATTGTGGATGCCGCCTTCGGCGTGATGAACAAAGCCGTGCCGACGATGCAAGTCATGCTGATGGGCGTTCCAGCCAAGGTCATCCTTGGCCTGACCGCTCTGGCCATTGGGCTGCCGATGATGGTCGCCTACACTCAAACGGGAACGTCCATGCTCTTCGGGGCGCTCGAAGAAGTCTTTGCGGGGGTGAAGTAAGTGGCGGAACAGGGCCAAGAGAAGACAGAAGACGCTACCCCCAGGCGTAGGCAAGAAGCTCGGAAGAAGGGAACGGTCGCCAAGTCGCATGACTTGGTCGGGGCTGCAACGCTGTTCGCCATGCTGTTGGCCGCGCCCTTTGCCCTCAAGGCGATCGGCACCGGATTGTTCGAGAGCATGACCCTTGGTATCGGGTCGGCCACGAGCGATCTGTCCTTCGAGACGCTTCGCAACCACCTGATCTTGACCATTCGCCCGGTTGTGCCAGGCTTTGCGATCCTGGTCCTCACCATCATGGCGGTCGGTGTGGCCACCAACTTTGCTCAGGTGGGCTTCGTGCCGAGCTTCGAGGCTATGGCTCCCAAGCTTGAGAAGATCGATCCGTTCAAAGGTTTCCAGCGCCTCTTCTCGGCCCGAACGTTTGTGGAGGGCGCCAAAGCCGTGATCAAGACGGGCGTATTCTCATGGATCGTCTGGACCTCGATCGAGTCCAGTTGGCCTCAATTGGTGGGATTATCCAAGTTGCAGGCGCCTGCGGCGCTGGGTGTGGTAGGGGGAATGGTCCATGGGCTGCTTCTCAAGATCGCGGGCCTTTGGTTGGCCCTGGCGGCACTCGACTACTTTTTCCAGCGCAAGCAGACCGAAAAGCAGCTTCGGATGACCAAGCAGGAGGTGCGACAGGAGATGAAGGAGATGGAGACGTCTCCCGAACTGCGCGCCAAAATCGCCGAGCGCCGACGCAAGCTGCTGAAAGGGCGACTCGCCGACAACGTGGCCAAGGCCGACGTCATCGTCACCAACCCGACCCACTACTCCGTGGCCATCCAGTACGAACATGGCGAGATGGCGGCACCCATCGTAGTCGCGAAGGGGCAAGACTGGCTCGCGTTGCGCATTCGAGAGATCGCCAAAGAGGAAGACATTCCCATCATGCCCAGTCCTCCTTTGGCCAGGTCGCTCTACAAGCAATGCGAGGTGGGAGACCCTATTCCGCGCGACCTGTTCCAAGCCGTCGCAGAAGTCCTTGCCTTCGTCTATCGTACCGCAGGACAACGCTCGACGAAAAAGCGCGGCAAAAAGGGCGGACGCAAGTGGGTGGCGTAACGCTCAAATGTTGAGCGCGGCGTCGTCCTCGGTCTCGAACGTCCCGTAGTAGTATGGTGTTGCGGATTCGAATTCGCCGGCACAGGTGTCCACCATCTTGAACACGGGCTCTCCCTGCATCGCCTTGATGAATCCCGCAGCGATCGCTCGAACCCGAGTCACCGGGTCCTGCTCATGCCCGGCCTCGCTCTCAGCCTCCCGTGAGATTCCCAGCAGAGAGCGGATGGTCGCCGAGGGAAAGCCGATGTGAAAGGCTCGCTGGATCAGCCCACGAATATGCTCTGCGTCGTCACCTTGGGTCGCCGTGCTCTCGACGAGGTCCAACAGATCCCGCTCCACATCGAGGAGGTTCTGAATCTTGCGCAAGAACCATTTGTCCACGCGACTGATCCGGTTGACTTCATCCACACCCCAGCCTCGGCGCAAGGCCTCGGCAAGAGCCCAAAGGCGCTCGTCCGTGGGTTTGGCGCAAGCGCCTCTCAGCGAAGTATCGTCCAAGGCCGCCATCTTGGGGTGGCGCAGGTCCTTCTGCTTGACCTCCAAGCCCCGAATGGCTTTCATCAAAGCCGATTCGAAGGTCCGGTCAATCGCCATCACCTCGCCGGTCGCCTTCATCTGAGTGGATAGGTGACGATCGCCTTGAGGAAACTTGTCGAACGGCCACCGGGGAATCTTCACCACACAGTAGTCCAAGGCGGGCTCGAAACACGCTTTCGTGGTTCCGGTCACCTGATTGTCGATCTGGTCGAGCGTCTTGCCAACCGCGATCTTGGCAGCGACTCGGGCGATGGGATAGCCGGTTGCTTTGGAGGCCAAGGCCGAGGAACGCGACACACGCGGGTTCACCTCGATGATGTAGTAGTCGAAGCTGTCGGGGTTCACCGAGAGCTGGACGTTGCACCCGCCTTCGATCTTCAGGGCTTGGATGATCTTGAGCGAAGCCGTGCGCAGCATGTGATACTCGATGTCGCTCAACGTTTGGCTGGGTGCAACCACGATGGAGTCGCCGGTATGCACGCCCATGGGGTCGAGGTTCTCCATGTTGCACACCGTGATGCAGTTCCCGGCCGAATCCCGCATGACTTCGTACTCGACTTCCTTCCAACCCAGCAGCGACCGCTCGATCATCAACTGGCTGCGCATGGAAAGTTTGAGGCCCTTCGAGCCGATCTCCCACAGTTCGTCGCGATTGTAGGCCACACCGCCCCCCGTACCGCCCAACGTGTACGCCGGCCGGATGATGCATGGGTAGGGGGCTTCATCCAACAATGCTTCCAGTTGCTCGGGAGTCTCGACGATCCAGCTCTCGGGCACGGGTTCCTTGATCTCGCGCATCAGGGATCGGAACAGTTCACGGTCCTCGGCCTTGCGGATAGCGTCGAGTTGGGTGCCGAGTAACCGAACAGAGTACTTCTCCAAGACGCCGCGCTCGGCCAGTTGGGTGGCAAGGTTCAGGCCCGTTTGGCCGCCGAGGGTGGGAAGAACCGCGTCAGGTCTTTCCCGTGCGATGACTCGCTCGCAGAACTCGGGCGTAAGCGGTTCGATGTAAAGCGCGTCCGCCACGTCCCAATCGGTCATGATGGTCGCGGGGTTGCTGTTGATCAACACCACCTCGTGCCCCTCTTCCTTGAGCGACTTGCAGGCCTGCGTGCCCGCGTAGTCGAACTCGGCGGCCTGGCCGATCACGATGGGACCCGAGCCGATGACCAGGATCTTCACCGCTTCATCGCCTCCATCTTCGCGACAAACTCCACGAAGTAAGGCCGCGAATCCCAGGGTCCGGGCGCAGCCTCGGGGTGGTACTGGATCGAACGCGCCTCGAAGTCCAGCGCCCGAATCCCCTCCACCGTGCCGTCGTTCACGTTCAACTGCGTGATCGCCGCATTCGCACCATCCAAAGAGGAAGGATCGACCGCGTAGCCGTGGTTCTGGGAGGTGATCGTCACCTTCCCACTCTCCAGATCCTGCACCGGATGGTTCGCGCCTCGGTGGCCGAACTTGAGCTTGAACGTCGAGCCGCCCAGCGCCTGACACAGGATCTGGTTGCCCAGGCAGATGCCGAAGATGGGCAACTTGCCGAAAAGGCCGCGCGCCGTCTCGACCACATGGGGCAGCCTTGCGGGGTCCCCGGGGCCCGGTGAGAACAGCACGCCGTCGGGCTCCCAGGCGAGTACTTCGTCGGCCGTGGTGGTGTGCGGCAAGACGATCGATCGGCACCCGAGTGCGGCGAATCGACGCAGGATGTTGTACTTCACGCCGCAGTCCAGCACGGCCAACCGCAGACGGTGTTCGCCGCCCGGCTCGTCGATGCGCTCCATGCCGGCATAGCTCCACGCATACGGCGCGCGCGTGCTCACCTGCTCCACAAAATCGGTCTCGTCGTAGGTTCGGGCGGCCAGCAGGTCGCGCATCGCTTCTTCGGGGTCGCGGTCCGTGATCATGCCCATGGCCACGCCGCCCGAGCGGATGTGCTTGGTGATCGCCCGTGTATCCACGCCTTGGATGCCGGGCACACGCCGCTCCTTCATGAAGGCGTCGAGCGACCACTTCGAGCGCCAGTTGGAAGGCGTGACGCAAGCCTCCTTCACCACGATCCCCACGGGCTTGACCGAGGCGGACTCGAAGTCGTCGTCGTTGATGCCGTAGTTCCCGATGAGCGGGTAGGTGAACAGAACGATCTGGCCGGCGTAGCTGGGGTCGGTCAGGACCTCCTGGTAGCCGGTCATGCCGGTGTTGAAAACGACCTCGCCCACGGCATCGGTGTCGGCGCCTAGAGCGGCGCCCTGGTACACGGAACCATCGCTGAGCAGAAGGGAACGGGCCACTGGAGTTGAGTGTGGGGTTTGACCCGAGGCGATAGGATACCCCGCGTGGCTATACTCGTTGCATGGTGTTCGCGCTGAGCCTTGTCTGGTGCGCTACGGTGGCAGCCCCCATGGAGCGGTGGTGGGATGGGCGCGTGGAGGCGTCGCTCGACCGGCAGCCCGCTCGCAAAGCCGAGTGGGTCAAGGCGCTCGAAGCCGCACCGGTGAACCTGCGTCCAGAACTCGCCTATCTGGTCGAGTTCCTCCCGGATCCGGACCTGGCCGACCTCGAGCCAGACTCGCTCATCGAAAACGCCCGACTGGCCCGAGAAGCACGCGCCGCCGTCAAGTGGGGAAGAGCCCTCCCCGAGGACGTCTATCTCGATGCCGTGCTGCCCCATTGCAGCGTCACCGAGAAGCGCGACCCGATGCGGCGCGAGTTCAAGGACAAGTACCTTCCGCTTGTCAAGGACCTGCCCACGCCCGGCGCGGCCGGTCTCAAGATCAACGAGGTCCTGTTCAAGGATTTCGGGGTCACCTACAACACGAGGCGGCTTCGCACGGACCAAAACAGCAAGGAGACCATCGCGCAAGGCATGGCCACGTGCACCGGGCTCAGCGTCATGCTCGTCGAAGCGTGCCGAGCCGTCGGAGTGCCCGCCCGAGTGGCCGGGATCCATTCTTGGCCCGTTCGCGGCGGAAACCACACGTGGGTCGAGATTTGGGACAACGGTGCGTGGCACTATGTGGGCGCCGCCGAGCCCGACGAGAAGGGCCTGAACCACGCGTGGTTCACAGGCGATGCGGCGAAGGCTATCAAGGGCGAGCCAAGGAACGCGATCTGGGCCGTGACCTATCGAGCCACGGGCGAGCACTTCCCGCTGGCCTGGAACCCCCGAGCGAAACTGAACGGCGAGAACGTCACCGACCGCTACACCCGTCCCATCGCCGACAGTCGGCCCCGATTGATGGTGGAAACGAAGCAAGGTGGCACCCGCGTGGAAGCCAAGGTGGTCGCGCTCGATGCCGCCACGGGCGAGACGCTCTTGGAGGGCACCAGCCTCGGCCCGACCGCAGACATCAACCTGCACCTGCAGGCGCACGTCGAGGCGGGCAAGGAGGCGTTCGTGGTGGCCCGATACGGGGCCAAAGCGTCCTCGGCCTGGGCCAAGGTCGAAGCGGATACGGTCGTTCGCCTCAACCTCGACGAGCCTGCTATGGACGTCGAACGCCTCAAGCCGCTGCTCGCCGACCGCTTCTCGGGCGACGAGGCCAAACGGACCCGCGCCAGCAAGCTCTTGGCCGAAGCCCCGTTCGACGAGGCGTTGCGCCAGACGGCTTGGGAAGCCTTCAAGGCTTCACCGCAGCACGATGCCCTGCGCAAGGAGTTTGAAGAGAAGCGCGTTTCGACCGCCGATCGCTCGGCCCCTTACCTCTGGCGTCGTGTGGGCGAGAAGCCAGCCGATGGCTGGGGCTTGATCATCGCCATGCACGGCGGCGGCGGAGTGCCCAAAGACGTCAACGACCGCAGTTGGGTCGGCATGTTCGAGCGGTACTACCGCGACCATCCCGAGCCCGGCGGCTACATTTATCTGGCCCTCCGCGCCCCCAACGACGAATGGAACGGCTTCTACGACGACGCGATCGCGCCCCTCGTCGAGCGTTTGATCCTCCAGTTCGCCGTATGTGCCGACGTCAACCCCGCAAAGGTCGGCATCCTCGGCGCATCGCACGGGGGCTACGGGGCGTTCGTCATCGGCCCCAAGGTCCCGCACCGCTTCGCTGCGGTCCATGCGTCCGCTTCAGCCCAAACGCCGGGCGAGACGCGGGGCGAGAACCTGCGCAACGTCCGGTTCACGTGGATGATCGGCGAACGGGACACAGCCTACGAGCGTGCCGACCGCTGTCAGGCGTTCGCCAAGCAGTGGGAAGTGTGGAAGGCCCAATACGGCGGATTCGATGGCGGCATGGAGTGGCTCCCCGGAGTCGGCCACTCGGTGCCCGATCGGGACAAGGTGGCCGAGCTGATCAAGTTCCGCCGCAATGCTTCCCCCGGGAAGCTGGTGTGGTCGCAATCCGATAGCGTGGTGCGGCACCACTACTGGCTGGAATCCGGCCGGCCCGTGGAAGATGGCCTCATCGTGGCCGAGATCGCAGGCAACAAGGTGACGATCTCGAAGGCCGAGAAGCAAGCGGAACTGACCCTGTGGCTTCAACCAAATCGCGTGGATTTGTCCCGTCCCATCGAAGTCGTCGCACCGGGAGGGAAGTCGCTCCTCTCCATGCCGAACGCGAACTTGGAAGACTTCTGCGCGAGCCTGGAATCGCGCCAAGACCCCGAGCTTGCCGCCCCGATTCGAGTCTTCGTGGGAGAGGGCCTGTAGGCCGTACGCATTCGCCAAGGGCGAGTGCGGCGGGTTCGGCCCTGCGAGGACCGCAGCGATTCGGCCATAATGGTTGCCTGTCGCGGAGTGGTGTCCGAGTGGTCGAAGGAGCGCGACTGGAAATCGCGTACTCGG
>DDSP01000014.1 GCA_002343445.1 Chthonomonas sp. UBA2387 | reverse complement strand
TGGCGTTCTCGCCGGACGGGCGCACCCTCGCCTCGGGGTCGGGGGATTCTACCATTCGGCTCTGGGACGCCCAGAGTGGGGCGCTCCTGCGCACCCTCACCGGGCACACGAGTTCGGTCGTGTCGGTGGCGTTCTCGCCGGACGGGCGCACCCTCGCCTCGGGGTCGGGGGACTCTACCATTCGGCTCTGGGACGCGCAGACTGGGGCGCTCCTGCGCACCCTCACTGGGCACACGAGTTCGGTCGTGTCGGTGGCGTTCTCGCCGGACGGGCGCGCCCTCGCCTCGGGGTCGGTGGACTCTACCATTCGGCTCTGGGACGCCCAGGCCGGGGCAGAACTCCGTCGCTACGATGCGGAGATTGGCGCGATGTACAGCGTCGCGTTCTCGCCCGACGGCACGCTCCTCGGCATCGGCGGCGTCGTCTCCGGCGTCGCCCGCAACCCTTTCTTGAGCGAACTTGGTCTTCACCTCCGGTCGGCCTTACCGCGCCTCGTCGCACCACGAGATGGGGTGGATCTCCGCTTCGTTGGCTCCGGATTTGAACCGGGAATTCGGTTGCGCCTTGAGGGGCAGGGCCGAGCGGTCGAAGGTCTATCCGTGACGCGGGTTAGCCCGTTCGTGGCGACGGGGACGTTCGACCTCACCGACTTTCCGCTTGGGGTCTACACCGCAGTCGCGATCCAAGGCACGGAGGAGCGTCGGCTCCCAGGCGCGGTTGAGGTCATCGACCCGAACGCGACCACGTTGCGAGGTGAGATCATCGCGCCGCGACGAATGCGGACGGGTCGCACAGCGAATATCCAGCTTCGAGTCAACCGAGACTTCGTCGTTCAGCGGGGAGGGCCAAAGCCGTCGCCGCTGCTCCTGTTGGAGAGTGACCAGCCGGATGTCCTCTTCCGTACCGATCCAGGTAAGCCGTGGACGCGAAGTCTGTTCTTGGTGGGCGGCAAGGCTGGAGCGGCAGGCCAGCTTAGCGGCGGTGAGAATTTCTCCTACGATCTCCAAATGAAATCACCCAACCGCGACGTCAGCGCTAAATTGAAGCTGAGCGCGGTGCCGGCCTTCAATGCCAACCTCTTCGCCGACGGGTGGGCGGGGGCCAAGGCGGCCACGCGGCCGGCATGGATCGAGCCCGACGCCTGGGACCAGATGTGGCCAGGTTTCGCCGCCCGCTTGGGCTCGAACTCGGAGGAGTTTCTCAACAACCTCCGAACCTCCGCCGAGTGGCTGGAGGCGCGGGGCGCTCCATCGCGGGAGCTCGGCGATGTTCTTGGCGTCGCCCTGCGGCAGGCGCGGGGCCGGGTCTCACCGATTCCGCTGCTCGCAGCCTCTACCGACCTACGGGTGCAGGCACCCGAGTTCGACCTTAGTCTGACCCGGTACGCCTCCGCCTCGGTCGAGGGACGGGCCAAGCGTGGGCCATTGGGAAGGGGATGGGCGCTGGAGTACGACTGGAAACTTGAGGATTCGTCGAACGGCGCCAAGACGCTGGTTTTGCCGAACGGGACCTTGCGCGGATTCGTGCCGCTAAGGGCAAACGTGTGGCAGGAAGTGGGCGGAGGGGCCGCCCGACTCGAAGATCTGAACGGCACGATGACGTTGTTCGAAGTGGACGGGGTCAAGCATCGCTTCCTCAGCGGCCGTCTCTGGAAGTCGGAAGGCCGTTTTGGCTCCACCGTCACCGTGGAACGGAGCCAAGGGCGGATCGACCGTGTGAGCCACTCGAACGGGGCATCGATCGATTTCCAATACGACTTCATTTCTGGCCGCCTGGTGGGCGCAACCGACACCACAGGCCGTTCGGTCAGCTACCGCTACGATCTTGTGAATGCTGATGCTTACCTAGCGGGCGTCACTGTGCCCGGTGGGCGTGCCTACCAAATGGAGTACATCCCAGCCGGGAACGGAGCTGCCTCGCACGGGTTGAGCCGCATCGGCATGCCGGATGGCACCCAGCGGCTCTTTGAATATGAGGGCGGCCAGATCAAGCGGCTCAGCCTGACTGCGGGAGCCCGACCGGTGACATTCTCCTATGAGGGAGGCTTTGGCAATGTGCAAGCGAGCAACGCGGCTGGGGGACGCCGGTCCATGGCGGTGGGTCGAGGATCGGTGCCCCTCTCAAGCGAAACTCTTGGAGCGGGCTCCTCGCGGATGTCGTACAACGCCTTGGGCGACCTTACGGGCTTGGTTACAGCGCGCGGAAATTGGTCTGGAACTTACGACGCCAGAGGAAACCTGCTCGAAAGCCGCGACCGTCGCGGGGTTGCTCGAGGGGCCGCCTTCAGCGAGAACTTCAACACCCTCCAGTGGGCGCGGGATGGCCGCAAAAACACCCACCGCCAGGTCCTGAGCACGCAAGGGTTACCGACTCAGTTTGTCTATCCCGACGGATCCTACGAGCAGTTCAGCTACGACAGCCTAGGCCAAGTGACCGAGCGAATCAACCGCCGCGCCCAAAACGTGCGATACGCCTACAACACGGCGGGACAGATCACAAACGTGACGATTCCTGGCGACCGGACGATCGTGTTCAGTTACGACACGCGGCAACGCTTGGTGCGCGCGGACTGCACTCGGACGGGTTGGATTCAGAACACGTACGACAATCGAGACTTCCTCACTCGGGTGGACTATCAGGGCGGACGATGGGTTCGTTATGAATATGACGATGCAGGCAAGCGAACGCGCATGGAGTCCAGCGATGGGCAGGTGCTCCAGTACACATACGACGCCACCGGCTCGCTTAAACAAGTGCGGACTGGTGATGGCGTGGGGCAGTTGCTCGTGGAGTACACGTACGACGCGGCGGGCCGAGTTTTGCAGGAGGTGCGAAGCAACGATACTCGCACCGAATATCAGTACAACCCGGCCGGTTTCGTGACGCGGATCCGGCACCTCGCCGGTGCCACGCTCCAAGCGGAGTATGTGTACACGCATGACGAGGCGGGGCTCCCGCTGACGGCTCAGACCCCTGAAGGACTCTGGCGCTACACCTACGATGCCGAGCACCAACTCGTCAAGTTCATTCGGCCGAACGGGGACGTCGTGGACATTGACTACGATGCGGAAGGGAATCGTATCCGGGTTAGGGTCAACGGCGTTGCGACGGAATACGGTACCGACAACCAGAACCGATACTTCAGCGTCGGCGGGCGCCAATTGGGCTACGACCTCGACGGGAATCTGACTGGAACCTTCACCGCGGATCACCAGCCGGTGGTGAATGAGTACGACGCGCTCGGGCGGCTCGTGCGCCGCCAGACCTCATCCGGGATCGCAACTTTCGAGTACGACGCACTGGGGAACCTAACCGGGATGACTGAGAATGGTGTGACCCGGCGGTTCCTCCTAGACGGCAATCGGCCGATCGCCGAGTTCGGGTCGGACAACCAGCTGTTGCGAAGGTATTGGTATGCCAACGGCCTCTTGGGTCAGCAGACCTCCGACCAGGCCCAGTTCTTCGGCTACGACATGACGGGGCATACCCGGCTGGTGACGTCGGCCAACGGCAGCTTGGTGGGGCAAGCCTCGTATGACCCGTTCGGCCAGGTCTTGCAGACGCAGGGGCAGCTCGATTCGGAGTTCTTGTTCTGCGGGCGGCTGGGGCAACGGACGCTGCCAGGCGGCGGCGTCCTCATGGGTAGCCGGGTCTACGACCCGCTCTTGGGCCGGTTCCAGCAGCTTGACCCGATCCGTCTGAACAGCGACTCGTTGAACCTGTACCGCTACGCGGCGAACAGCCCGTTGGCGTACGTGGATCCGACGGGGACGACACCGGTTTGCGCTACGGTAACGACAGAAATGTGGCTAACTCCGGGAGGCTACATCCCACAGCCAGGCACTGTAGATGACCGAGCTAACACACAACTTGCTCATGAGCATGTCGTGTGCTTCGGACCAGACGGGTCAATAGGCGCGAACATAGGGTTTGGCAACAATGGGCTCTTCCTCAAACCACCTGATCAAATGAACATCTTGTCAGTGACGGGTGGCCCTTACACTGCTGAGGAAACGCTCTATGCCGTAAGGAGGCTCGCTCCCATGTCGCAATCAATGTGGGCACTGAGCTTCGATGCGTATTCGTTTGTCGGTTGGAATTGCCAGGACTGGGCCCAGCGATTCCGACAGTATGTTGAAGAGCATCGTCTCCAACAGCTGTTGGACTACTTGCGCGAGCAACAAGATCCCGACGGCGGTGATCCGGGCAACGGCGGGCCGCTCGACGACCACGACATGGAGTTCCTCAACTCCTGGGACCCGAACGAGAAGGCGGGGGCGGTCGGGGCCGGACCTGAGCGGTGGGTGAAGCCAGACGAGGAGTTCGTCTACACGGTCTACTTCGAAAACCTACCGACCGCGAGAGCCCACGCCCAAGAGGTGTTCATTACGGACGTTCTCGACTCGAAGCTCGACCTTGCGACGCTCGAACTTCGCGAAGTCAACATCAGTGGAGAAACCTACACCAACCTGACCGGGTTCCAGGAAGGCATCTTCCGGGCGCCGTTCAAGGATACAGGCCTCGTGGCGGAGGTGCGGGCGACGTTCAACATCGGCACGCGGACCCTCCGCTGGGAGTTGCGCTCCCTTGACCCGCTGACGAACGACCTGCCACCCGAGGTGGACCGCGGCCTGCTGCCACCGAACAACGCGGCCAGGGAAGGCGAGGGCTACGTGCGGTTTGTCATCAAGCCACGGTCTGCAAACGCAGAGGGGGTCACGATCAACAATCAAGCCCGCATCGTCTTCGACACGAACGCGCCGATCGACACCAACATCTGGTCGAACCGCCTAGATATGAGGCCCCCGGTGAGCCGGGTTCGGCCCCATACCGGTATTCGCATTTCGCCGACGCGCGCCGTGATCGAATGGTCCGGAAGTGACGGCCCCGGTTCTGGTGTCGCGACCTACGACGTGTACGTTCGAGAAGTCGGCGGGCTCTGGGAGCGGTGGCAAAAAGGCGTATCCACGACTCGGGCGGTGTTCACCGGCCAGCGAGGTAAGACGTACGAGTTCTACTCTATCGCTACGGACCGGGTCGGCCGCCGAGAAGAGGTGAAGTCGCTACCAGAGTCGCGACTCCGGTTCTGAGCCACGATCCCCCATCCATCCCGTCTCGCTACGAAGAGTGGCGAGGCGGGATGGATCATTGTGGGTATCAGCACACACCTCCCCACTCTCTATCGTCTGGAACCAGCCCAAGAGACCCCCAAGGGTTTTGGTTCGGAACCCACACGTCGCGTGGTCCCCTCAAGGTCGTGATATCCTCCAAAGAAAGTGGAAACTTTTGGCGACCAGTTCAGAGGGACTCGGAGGCCGGACACTCCAGGGAAGCGTGCAATGCAATCGAGTAACTTAAGCTGGATAACGAACTTCATCTGGGGGATAGCGGACGATGTTCTCCGTGACGTCTACGTCAGAGGAAAGTATCGGGATGTCATCCTTCCCATGCTCGTCATTCGGCGGCTCGATGCCGTGCTTGAGCCGACCAAGGAGGAGGTCTTGAGCATGAAGGCCAACCTCGATCGAGCAGGAGTGGCAAACCAAGCTGCTGCGCTCCGGCAGGCAGCCGGCCAAGCCTTTTACAACGTTTCCCCTTACACCCTCCGCGACCTGCGGTCCAGAACCAAGGTCAGTCAGCTCAAATCCGACTTCGAAGCCTATCTGGACGGATTCTCAGCCAACGTCCAGGAAATCCTGGAGAAGTTCAAGTTCCGCAACCAAATCCAGACCCTCGTGGATGCCGATATCCTCGGGGCGCTCATCGAGAAATTCCTCGATCCCCGGGTCAATCTCGCGCCCCAGCCCATCCTAGACAACGACGGCAAAGAACGCCTGCCCGCGCTTGATAACCACGCCATGGGCACCATCTTCGAGGAGCTGATCCGACGCTTCAACGAAGAGAATAACGAGGAAGCCGGAGAGCACTTCACCCCGCGAGACGTGGTCAACCTGATGGCCGAGCTTATCTTCCGACCCATTGCCGATGACATCCGCGACGGAACCTACACTGTCTATGATGCCGCCTGTGGAACCGGGGGCATGCTCACCGTAGCTGAAGATCGGCTCCGAGACCTCGCCAAGGAGCACGGCAAGCAAGTCTCCGTTCACCTCTTCGGTCAGGAAGTCCAACCCGAGACCTACGCCATCACCAAGGCTGACTTGCTTCTAAAGGGTGAGGGCGAGGAGGCCGAGAACTTCACTTACGGCTCAACCCTTTCCGCCGATGGATTTCCGGCGCGGGAGTTTGACTTCATGCTCTCCAACCCGCCCTACGGCAAGAGCTGGAAGAACGACCTCGACAAGATGGGCGGCAAGGGCGACATGCGCGACCCGCGCTTCGCCATCTCGCACAAAGGCGAGGACATGTCACTCATCACCCGCAGCAGCGACGGCCAGCTCATGTTCCTCGTGAACAAGCTTGCCAAGATGAAGCAGAACACACCGCTCGGCAGCCGTATCGCCGAGGTTCACAACGGAAGCGCCCTCTTCACCGGGGACGCCGGGCAGGGTGAGAGCAACATCCGCCGCTGGATTCTGGAGAACGACTGGCTCGACGCGATTGTCATGCTGCCCGACCAGCTTTTCTACAACACCGGCATCTTCACCTACGTCTGGCTGCTGCGCAACGACAAGCCCGCCGACCACCAGGGCCGCGTGATGCTTATCGACGCCCGCCAGCAGTTCGAGAAGGAGCCGAAGTCGTTCGGCAACAAACGCCACCGCATCACGGACGCCCATCGCTCCTGGATCGAGGAGCGCTACCGCGACGGCTGGGCCGCGGGCTACGCCGATGAGCAGATCAAGATCTTCCCGCGCGAGGACTTCGCCTACCACAAGGTCAGCGTCGTCTTCTGGCAGACCGACGAGCACGACCAACCCGCCATCGTCACCGAGCCTTACGTGAAGGCGTTCACCGCCGCCAACGTGAAGAAGGAACAGGACTTCCACGAGAGCGACCTGAGCTTTCGCTTGCGAGTAAAGGCGAAGGGCGAGGAGAAGACCGTCGAGTTCACCATCACAGCCAACGACAATGCCGCCAGAAAGTTCAAGGAAACCCTGGCCGGCGCGGACGAGACCCTCGCCGTCGAATGGACGCACCGGCACTATGTGCAGGACGACGAGTACATTCCCTTCGATGCCGACGGCAAGCCGGAGGAGTACATCCCGGCGTTCCTGGCGCGCGAGATCGCCAAGCCCATCTGCGGTGGTTCCGGTTGTTTGGACAGCCACCGGGGTGGAATAAGC